>CAZDET010000004.1:0-68486 GCA_964504335.1 uncultured Saprospiraceae bacterium | reverse complement strand
TACGAGATCGCCAGGGTATTTTTATAATCTGGCTCCTGTGAATCAATAGCTGACAGCTTCATGCTCCATTCGTACATCTCTTCGTAGTATCTCAGCGCAACCCGCAACCTTCCCATTTTTCCTTCTACATTCCCCAAATAATTGGTCGCTACTGCAAGCCGGCGAATGCAGCTCGGGTCATCCGGCTGCTCATCGAGCAAAGTTCGGGCCATTTCGTGCCGCAGTTCTTCGTATTTGAGAGCCTGGTTTAGGTCGCCCGTAGTATCGTAAAATCGGCTGATACCGCCCACCAGATTGATGGCCTCCGGGCGGGCAGCAGGCAGATGGTCCAGCACGGATTCCCCGTACCGCAGGAAGGTAACCGCCTCCTCGTAGGTCGCATTTGTGAGATGTCCGGTGCCTGCCTCGTAGGTTAAGGCAGAGGATACTGCCTCGACCAAATCCGCACAGTAGGCCTGCAGGTTAGTATGTTTTTCGACCACGATACTCTGCACCACCGGGCTGCACCGAAAGGAGGCCTGCCCTTCGTCGTAGTCGATCCAGCCCCGTTGCGCTAGTTGCAGGAGCTGCTGATCGAGGTCGGGCAGGAAGGTGATCAGGCGCTCCAGGAAGGAAAAAGGAATGTTTTCGGGCGGCAGCACGGCAAATACGGAGAGTAATTGCACATGTGTCTCCGACAAGTCCGACAGGTCGTACATGGCCCCGATGATCTCCTCGGGGCGGGCGCGGTTGAAGCGCTGGTAGTCGGTGGCCACCTCCGTGGTATGGGATAATTGTAACAGCCCTTTTTCCTGCAAATCAGCCAGCAGATCGGCCAGTGAATACTGGGTGCGCAGACCGGAATTGGAGCGGTGCAGGTTTTTCGCCAGCAATTCCAGCACCAGGGTATTGCCGTAGACCGCTTCGCGAATGTCCTTCAGCAGGGCTTCTTCCTCCGTCTTCAACCGGGGGTAATAGCGCCGGAATAGTTCGATGGCTGCGGGCTCGGGTAGTTTCCCGACGCGGTAGGAGCGGGCGTACTCGAATTCGGTAATGCGGGTGGTGATCAGGATGTGGAAGTTTACCAGGCGCCGCAGCACTTTGTAGTACTTCTCCAGGTCCGCCAGTTCGTTGGAGTTATCGAGCACGAGCAGGCAAGGCCCTTTGAGATTGACGAGGTGATCGAGCAGAATTTCCAGTCGGGCGGCGTGCATCTGGGTTTCCTCAAATTGGATCTGCAACTTGGGCGCAACCTGAAGCAACGACCGACCAATGCCCTGCTCATTGACCAGCCAGGCACCGTGCTCATAGTCGTTGCGAAAGCGGTTGAAGTAGTGCGAGGCCAGGGTCGTTTTACCGATCCCTCCCCGGCCGTTTACCAGCAGCAGGGGGCCGGCCGTTCCGGCTTGCAATTGCTCGCGAATGGCCGCCAGCTCCACTTCCCGCCCCAGAAACACCTCCGAAACTAGCGGGGGCAGCGTCAGCAGCTTGGGGATTTTTCGCTCGCCGTACTGGCGGTGTCTTCCTTCGGCTCCGAAGTCCATAGGGTCGTGTGCTTGATTGAATGGCGATCAAAATACGAAATAAGGCCACAACAAACGCTCGGCCAGCCCCTCCACTGCCCGCAACTGCTGCACTTGCTCTTCCGAAACCGATGGAAAGTCATGTAGGAATTCATTAATGGAATCCCCACCTTTGAGGTAGTCAAAAAAGTTCTTTACCGGTACGCGCGTTCCTGCAAAAACGGGTGTACCGCTCTGAATATCCGGAGAGATGGTAATAATGCGATTGCGCATAATGCTTCTTTGTAAAAGAGCCAAAAATACTTGGGGATAGTTGCTTCCCCCCTTGCGATTGTCCTGCCGGGCCAATCGACTAAAATACCAAAGTGCGAAAGTACCAAAAGACCAAACGAACCCCTACCTTCGCTCAAAAACATGCCCCATCCCATCCTGTACCAGGCCGACGGGCCCATTGCACGCATTACCCTCAACCGGCCGGACAAGTACAACAGCCTCAACCTCGCCCTCACGCAGGAGCTGCAAGCTGCCCTCGACCGGGCGGCCGACGACGATGCGGTGCGGGCCGTCTATCTAACCGGTGAGGGAAAGGCCTTTTGTGCCGGCCAGGATCTCCAGGAAGTGCTCGGCGCCGGCGATGATATCCTCGAAACCATCCTCAAAGACCGCCTCAACCCCATTATCCGGCGCATTCGGGAATTGGAAAAGCCCGTTGTAGCGGCCGTCAACGGTGTAGCGGCAGGGGCCGGTGCCAACATCGCGCTGGCCTGCGACTTGACCGTAGCCGTCGAAACGGCGAGCTTCATCCAGGCCTTTTCCAAAATCGGGCTGATTCCGGATAGCGGGGGGACGTATTTCCTGCCCCGCCTCGTCGGTATGCAGCGGGCCACCGCCTATGCGATGTTGGGCAATCCCGTACCCGCGCCGGAGGCCGAGCGCATCGGCATGATCTACCAATGTCTCCCGCCCTCCGAATTTGCGGAGCGCTCCTGGAAATTGGCCGAACAACTAGCCGCCATGCCTACCCGCGCGCTCGCCCTGACCAAACACGCTTTCAACGCCTCCCTCGAGAATACCCTGGACGAACAGCTGGATATCGAGCAAGAACTACAAATGCAGGCGGGCGGTACGGAAGACTATCGGGAGGGCGTGAACGCATTCACGGAGAAGCGCAAGCCGGTGTTTACAGGAAAATAAAGAACCGAACCCACCTCTGAGGAGATCGCGTGGTTACAAAACAAAGAAGGAAGGCGGGCCGGTTCCATACTAGAGATACGGACAAAGCAGCACTGCCCCGATCGTTCTCCCGTGGTTTTGCTTATTTTTAACCCCTCTGTTAATGTTGCATTAAACCCAATGGCACATTCGTCTGAACCCGAACACAAATCCCCTCCGGTACCGATCAATCCGGCCGTAAAACGGCAGCGATCGGACTGGACCGTGGAGCGCTACGTGGAGGGGGTACTGCGGGGAGATCGCGTGGCGCTGGCGCGTGCCATTACCTTAGTGGAAAGCCAGCGCGCCGTCGACCGCGCCGAGGCGAATGCCATGCTGACGCAGTTGTTGCCACACACCGGAGCATCCTTTCGATTGGGTATCACCGGGGTGCCGGGAGTCGGTAAATCGACCTTTATCGAGTACTTTGGCCTCCGGCTCATCGAACGGGGAAAGCGGGTAGCCGTGCTGGCCGTCGACCCGACGAGCCGGGTGAGCCACGGGAGTATTCTGGGCGATAAAACGCGCATGGGCGCACTGGTGCAACAGCCCGAAGCGTTCGTTCGGCCCAGTCCGGCCGGAGATACCCTGGGCGGCATTGCCAACGCCAGCCGCGAAACCCTGCTGCTGTGCGAGGCAGCCGGATTCGACTTCATCATTGTAGAAACGGTGGGCGTGGGGCAGTCCGAAACGGCGGTGTACGATATGGTCGACTGCTTTCTGCTTTTGCTGCTTCCCGGCGCGGGCGACGAGCTGCAGGGCATCAAGCGCGGCATCGTCGAGCTGGCTGATTTACTGGCTGTCAACAAAGCCGACGGCGAACGCCTGACCGCTGCCCGGCAGGCTCAGCAGGACTACCAACAAGCCCTGCACTTGTTTCCGCCTAAACCCAATGGTTGGGTACCCGAAGTGCTCACCTGCTCGGCCACCACGGGCGAAGGCGTCGATAAAATTCTAGTAACTATCGAAAAGTTTCATACTTCTCTACTCGAAAATGGTTTCTTTAATGAGCAGCGGCGGCAACAACAGCGGCAGTGGCTGCGCGCCTTACTTCGCAGCGAATTGTGGCGCAGCTTTCACGCCGAACCGTCCGTCCGCCGGCTCCGGGATCAACTCGAACGGGAGGTCGTCGAGGGGCGCATCGTGCCGCAAGCAGCCGTCGCCCAATTGCTCGATGCCTTTCTCAATCGATAACCCCCGCTCACTAAACTAATTAAACAACATGAGATCCATTACCATCATTGGTATTGTCGTAGGCCTGATCGTCGTTCTGTTACTGGGAGGCTGCAACAGCTACAACCGCTTCGTCGACATGGAGGAAAATGTCGACAACGCCTGGTCGAAAGTAGAAAGCGCCTACCAGCGCCGCAGCGACCTCATCCCCAACCTCGTTGCCACGGTAAAGGGAGCCGCCGACTTCGAACGCGAAACACTGGAAAGCGTGATAGAGGCCCGAGCCAAAGCGACCTCCGTCAACATCAGCGCCGACGACCTCACCGAAGAGAACCTGGCGCGCTTCCAGCAGGCCCAATCCCAACTCAGCCAGGGGCTGGGGCGTTTACTAGTTGCCGTCGAACGGTATCCGGAACTAAAAGCCAACGCCAACTTCCGCGAACTGCAGGCTCAACTGGAAGGCACCGAAAACCGCATCAAGGTCGAGCGCGACCGCTTCAACGATGCCGCTACAGAATACAACAAGGCCATCCGCCGCTTCCCGGGTACTCTGTTTGCTTCTGCGTTCGGATTCGATCGCAAGGCGCAATTCGAGGCCGAAGCCGGCGCCGATCAGGCTCCACAGGTTGAGTTTTAACGGCAATGGTCAAATTCTTCAGTCCCGAAGACGAGCAACGCATCATCGAGGCCATTCAGGCTGCCGAGCAGCAAACTTCCGGCGAAATCCGGGTGCACCTGGAGGATAACCCCAAGCGCCCGGCGCTGGAAGAAGCCCAACGTGTCTTTCGCCGGCTCGGCATGCACCGTACCAAAGAACGCAACGGCGTTCTGATCCTGCTGGCTCCCGAAAAACACGAGTTCGCCATTATCGGTGATCAAGGCATTAATGCCGTCGTATCCACCGATTTTTGGGCCGAAGAACGCGATTTGATGCAGGTCTACTTCCGGCGGCAGGCGTTCGCCGAAGGTCTGGTGTTAGCAATCCAACAGGTAGGAGCAAAGCTCAAACAGCATTTTCCCTACCGGGACGACGATGAGAACGAACTGCCGGACGATATTTCGTATGGAAGTTGAATGCGACAGCATAAACCATAAACCACCGAATAACAACCAATTTTGATAGCGCGTATTAAATATCTGTTCCTTTCACTCCTGATGACGGTCGGCGCTCTTAGCCTGCCGAGCATACTGCATGCCCAAAAGGAGATACCCGAGCCCACTAATTTCCTGGTTAATGATTACGCCGGGATGCTGACGCGGGATCAGGTGGTCCGCTTGGGGGAAAAGCTGCGCAATTACGTCGGGGAAACCTCCACACAGATTGTGGTGGTAACCGTCGAATCGCTCGAAGGAGAAGATCCGTTCGACTATAGCGTCCGCCTGGGGCGCGCGTGGGGAATTGGCGGCGGCGAGAACGACAACGGCGTATTGGTCTTTGTGGCCGAGCAGGAACGACAGATACGCATTCAAACCGGCTACGGTGCGGAGGGGTTTCTCCCGGATGCCATTGCCAATCGCATCATTGAAGAAATTATGGTGCCCGCCTTCCGAAGTGGTAATTTCTACAAGGGTATCGACGACGCCACGGGTGCCATCATGGCCTACGGCCGGGGCGAATACGAAGGAACCGGACTCCCGAGCAATCGTAGGGACGGGGGCATTCCCAACTTCGTGATTATCCTGCTGATCATCATTGCCATTGTAGTCATCACGTCGCTCTTCTCCCGGGGCGACGACGGAGACGATGGCGGCTACTGGCGCGGGGGGCGCTACGACATGGGCCACGGCCGGCGTCGACGCCGGGGCGGTGGCTGGATATTTCTGCCTGGCCCCTGGTGGGGCGGCGGCGGTAGCTGGGGTGGCGGCTCCGGCGGCGGCGGTGGCGACGGTTGGGGTGGCTTCGGTGGCGGTGGCTTCGGTGGCTTCGGCGGCGGCGATTTTGGCGGCGGCGGCGCTGGGGGAAGCTGGTGATTTAGATCTTAGTGTGTTAGTTCTTTAGTCCGTCGGTTTCTTAATTCTTTTGCCGTGATGATTCGAACTAACGGATTAACAAACTAACGAACTAATTGACTAACGTACTAATAACCGGCGGCACCAAGGGAATCGGGCGGGCAACCGCCCGGCGCTTCGCCGAGGCTGGGTGGTCGGTAGCAGTAGTGGCACGCACCGGCCCCGACCTGGAAGAGATGGAGCAACACTGGAAGAGCGCTTACCACACTCCCCTACTGCCCATCGAAGCAGATCTCCAGCGGCGGGAAGAAGCAGCACAAGCAATAGCCACGGTGCAGCAGCATTGGAAAGGAGTAGACGTGCTGATCAACAATGTGGGCAGATTCGTGCCGGCACGCCTGGCCGACGGGCCGGAGGTGCTTCCCGAATTCTTGGATCTCAATGTACTCGCTGCCTACTATTTGTGCAGAGGGGTTGTGCCGAACATGCAACAGCGGGGAGCCGGACGGATTCTCACCGTCGGATCGGTGGCCACGCTCGATCATCCGGCGCATATGGGTGCCTACACGGTAAGCAAATACGCGCTCCTGGGGTTGCACCGGGCACTGCGGGCCGAATTGGCGGAAAGTCCGATCGTCTGTAAAATGGTGGTTCCCGGTGCTACCTACACCGACTCCTGGAAGGGGGTAGACATCGACCCCAGACAAATACTAGCGGCAGATACGATTGCAGATGCCCTGTTCCGACAGGCGACCGAGCCGCCGGATGCCACGGCAGACGAATGGGTGATCCGGCCAACCTAACGCAATCCACAACGACTCATGAAAACCTACCTCATCACCGGTGCCAGCCGGGGAATCGGCTACGATACCGCGCGCATTCTGGCCGATCAATCCGATTGCCGCGTATTGGCCCTCGCCCGTTCGGAGGACCGCCTGCGCAACCTATGTGCACTTCCCGTAGCCGGACAACTGGAGTACCTGGTTTACGATCTGGCTACCGGACCATCTCCGGAATTCGGACAATGGATCCGTAAATACGGCCCTATCCAGGGGTTGATCAACAATGCGGGCCTGCTGATCAACAAGCCCTTCGAAGACCTACAACCGCAGGATTGGCAACGAGTATTTCAGGTAAACTTCTTCGGTCCGGTACAACTGCTGCACGCGCTCCTGCCTCACTTCGATCCCGCCGGTGCCCACGTCGTCAATATTGGCAGTATGGGCGGGTTTCAGGGCAGTAGCAAATTCCCGGGGCTGTCTGCCTACAGCGCCGCAAAAGCCGCTTTATCCAACCTTGCCGAATGCCTCGCCGAAGAGTGGAAAGATCGCCCTATTTCCGTCAATTGCCTGGCGCTGGGAGCGGTCCAAACCGAGATGCTGTCCGAAGCCTTCCCGGGTTATCAGCCGCCTACAGATAGTGCCACCGTGGCCCGATTTGTGGCGTATTTTCTGGAGCAAGGCCATCATTTTTTCAACGGCAAAGTTCTTCCCGTTGCTCTGACTACTCCTTGAAGTGGTTTGATAAAAAAAATCCGCTGCCCGAAAATTCGAACAGCGGCGAAAGCGCGTTTTTACAGTCAGTTGCTAGGACAGACACCCTGATGAGGTGCCGGAGATAATTTATCCCGTATGAGTCATTGCAAGGCAAATATAGATGTCCTCAAAAGTGGACGAACACCTATATGATGCAAATTGTGACAGGGTATCCGATGGATGAATGGGGAATGGTAAGTGCTTTTCGCGGAAAGTGTGATGGATTTACAACACTAGAATCGACTCTCTGTTTGAAGAAATAGGCTTAAGATTGAATATCATATGTCTGAATCAGCTCCGGATTTCATACCCCTTCGCGGCGTGCGATACCCCATTTCCGAAATGCTCAAATCGAGCCGGGAGTTTTTCCAGCTTATGGATAAACGCCGGACCGTCCGGGAATTTAGCGATAAGCCCATCCCGGAAGAGCTCATCGAGAATGTGATTCTCACCGCCAGCTCCGCGCCTTCGGGTGCCCATAAGCAACCCTGGACCTTTTGCGTGGTATCCGATCCGGCCCTGAAGACTGAAATCCGCAAGGCCGCCGAGAAGGAGGAATACGAGAACTACCACGGCCGCATGAGTGACGAATGGCTGGAAGACTTACAACCGTTTGGCACCGATTGGCACAAGCCCTTTCTGGAAATTGCGCCCTATATCATCGTCGTATTCAAGCGCATCTTCGAATATGGCCCCGACGGCCAGAAGCACAAAAACTACTACGTCAATGAATCGGTAGGGCTAGCCTGCGGCTTCCTGCTAGCCGCTATCCACCAGGCCGGCATGGTGGCGCTCACCCATACGCCCAGCCCCATGAATTTCCTGCAAACCATCCTCGATCGCCCCGACAACGAACGGCCGTTCCTGTTAGTTCCAGTTGGCTATCCAGCTCCGGAAACACGGGTACCCAATTTGGTAAGAAAGAAAGCGGAAGAGGTGCTGGTGTGGTATCGGGGAGCGTAAGCCTTTAGATTTTTAGACCTTAGATTTATTTTAGTGGAAGTTTTATCCCGAAAGAATTGCTAAGGTCTGAAATCTAACAAACTAATAAAAGTGCCCAGAACAGGATTCGAACCTGCACGATCTTGCGATCACTACCCCCTCAAAGTAGCGTGTCTACCAATTCCACCACCTGGGCGAGGTTGACGGGCCGTTGGCCCAAAGCGACGCAAAAATAGGGGTTTCTAGCGGTTTGTGCAACCCATTGAATAAATCATTCGGAAGCATCGCGGGCAAGGGCGGCGTTGCGCAGCCGTTGTAGAAACGGCGAAGCGAAGATAAATTGTTCCAGGGTTTCGTTTTTACTGGTCAGTACTTCCTGCTTATTGCCTTGCCAGGCGATATTTCCCATGCTGAGTAGGATAATGTTTTCTCCAATCTCCATCACCGAGTTCATGTCGTGCGTATTGATGATGGTGGTGATATTTTGATCGACGGTGATGTCGTGGATAAGCTCGTCAATTACGATGGAAGTCTCGGGATCGAGCCCGGAGTTGGGTTCGTCGCAGAAGAGAAACTCCGGTTCCAGGACGATGGCCCGGGCGATGCCCACCCGTTTTTGCATCCCCCCGCTGGCTTCGGAGGGGTAGCGGTTGTTGACATTCGACAGGTTGACGCGCTCGAGGCAGAAATTAACCCGATCGGATTTTTCCTTACGCGTCATGGTAGTAAACATATCCAATGGGAAGCGGACATTTTCTTCGATCGTCATACTATCGAAGAGGGCATTCCCCTGGAAAAGCATCCCCACCTTCATGCGGATGGCCCGGATATCCTTGTCGCTGAGCTGATAAAAGTCGACGTCGTCGTAGTACACTTTACCCTCGGTGGGCTTGAGCAACCCAATCAGGAGCTTCAGTAGCACGGTTTTACCGGCGCCGGACCGGCCGATAATCAGATTCGTCTTGCCGCGGAAAAACTGCGTGGAAATGCCTTTCAGCACCTCATTATCCCCAAATCGCTTCACTAAATCAACAGTGCGAATCATGCCAGTTATGAGTAAATCAGTCCGCTTTAGGTAAGCAGAACGGCGATAATGTAATCAAATAATAGAATCAGGATGTCACTAAATACCACGGCATTGGTACTGGCGCGCCCGAGTTCGATGCTCCCTCCACGTACGAAATAGCCCTGATAACTGCTCACCGAGGTGAGCAGGAAGGCAAAAACAGCTGACTTGGCAAACATAATCGTGACGTTGCGCTCTTCGAAAAAGGAGCGCAGCCCCTGAATGTACTCGGCATCCGTGACGGTGCCCGTCGGAACCGTAGCAATGTAGCCTCCGATCATACTCACGAAGGCAGAAATAGCTACCAGCATCGGGATAACGACCATCGCTGCGATGATCTTCGGCATAATCAGATACGCAGCCGTATTGACGCCCATGATCTCCATCGCATCGATGTGCTCTTTTTGGCGCATCCCGCCCAACTCAGAAGCTAGATTTGAGCCAACCTTCCCTGCCAGCACGAGGCAGGTAATGGTGGGAGCCATTTCGATGATGGCAATATCCCGAACGATGTAGCCGATCCAGTAATTTGGTACAAAGCTGTCCCTCAACTGGTAGGCGAATTGTACGGCCGTCACCGCACCAATAAAAATAGAAATGAGAATGACGATGAATAAGGACCCCACCCCAATATCATCCATTTGCCTGATTGTCTCCTTGTAATACATGGAGAACTTCTCAGGGCGAGCGATGGCAGTACCGAGCAGCTTAAAATATCGGCCTATGTGGTAAAGAATGTTGGTAATAATCATGCAATTGCCGGATTTGGGCAACAAGAACAATACATCATGTCTAAACTCATCAAGTCTGCGCTAAGTTGTGCGAAAAGCCATGCGATCCGGCTATTCCACCAGGGAATTTGCGTTCACCTGTGGCTTCGGCCGCCCGTCGTTATCCTCCGAAGAAATAGCTTGTGGCACCGTTGCCTTTCCGCGGTAGCGGTTCCAAAGGTAAAAAATACTACCCGCCACCAAATTCAACAACCCCAGAAGACTCTCCGTCGGTTTAGTGATCAGCAGATAGATGAGCGCCCAGGCGCTGAAGGCTAAAAAGATGATTTGAATGAACGGATATAGCGGGCTGCGCCAGCGCGCTAGGGGTTGCTGCCGCCGGAGGACAAACAACCCAACGACGGTTAGAAAGGTAAATAATTGTAACACAAATCCACTGTACAGTAATACCTGCTCAAAGGAAGCAGTCAGCACGAGAAATAGGCTGATCGCCGCCTGCAGCCATACCGCCCGCACTGGAATACCATGACCATTCAATTGAGCAAAAAACTGCCAGCCTTCATTGTCGCGCGCCATAGCGTAGCCGACCCTCGGCCCCACCCAGATCATGGCACTAATGCTGGCCAGCAACAATCCGGTAATCAGCAGCGTCACCACCTGGCCACCCGTTTGGCCAAACATATTAGTGGCCGCCAACTGCCCAATATCGACCCGGTCGCGTATTTCCTCCAGGGGAACCTGCCGCAAAAAGGCCAATTGCAAACCGATAAATAACAAACTGACTAATACCGTTCCGATGATCAGCGCCCGGGGAAGGTTGCGCTCAGGGCGATCAATCTCGCCGGTAATATAGGCGGCGGCATTCCATCCGGAAAAGGCGTAAAACACAAAGATCAACCCGATAGCCGCCTCCGGCGGCAATAGATTTGCTGCGGTCGGGGCCGACCAGTCGACGTCGCCCGAGGGAGCCGGTAACATTAAACCCGCGCCGACGAGCACGAGCATGATCACCAATTTGAACGAGGTCAGGCTATTTTGAAAGTGACTACTCTGCCGAAGATTAAAGGAGTGCATCAGTGAGACCAGCAGAATGGCAATGCAGGCTAGCATCACACTAACGGGTCGATTTGCCGGAGACAGGTACTCGCCGATGGCCATGGCCGCCAGTGCAATGGAGGCCGCAAATCCAACGGTCAGGCTAACCCACCCACTTAAGTATCCAATGTAGGGATGAAATATCCGCCCAAGAAAATGGTATTCGCCCCCGCTTTTCGGTAGCCGTACGCCGAGTTCGGCGTAGGTGAACGCCCCAAACAGGGCCAACACGCCCCCAATAAACCACAATAGCAGGACCGACCAAATATTATCTACGTAATTGAGCTGAAAACCCAAGGTCGTAAATGCTCCGGTCCCCACCATATTGGCTACGACTACTGCCGTTGCACTCAGCCATCCTATTTTTCCCCCTGCCTGCATTCGGATTTGTGTGAGCGGAAGGCCCCCGTAGGAACTGTGCTCTTCGCTGTTTCGTGATATTTGTTGGGGTGTCTTTTTCCTTAACTGAATAAAACTACGGCTTATTTGACGGGAGGATCGGCCAGGCCCACGGATTAACGAAAGTATAACACCGCCAATTGGGTCTGATTAACACACAGATTAAAAAATAACCACCTATATGGTTACGTTTTGCGCCGGGCATACACTAACGAGAAAAAAGTATGGAAATCCACCCAATCCGCATCGGTGCCTTGCTCCTGTTAATGGTCATTCCCTTGTTGATAGACGCCCAGGTAGTTGATCGCACCAAACAAAGAACAAAAAACCGCGCCGAAGAAAACGTGGCGCGCGAAGCAGAGCAAGGCGTTGATAAAGCCTTCAACTCAATTAAAGGGCTTTTCAAGAAAAAGGACAAGAAAAACAAAAAGAAAAACCAAGAGTCCGACCCCAACGCCGCCGACGGCAATTCGGACTCTGTGCAGGATAACGGGGGCGCAGATACCGAAGATATCGAGCTGTGGAGTGTGCGCTACGACTTCAAGCCAGGTGCCGAAATCATTTACTTCGATGACTTTGAGGCCGAAGAAGTCGGTGAAATTCCCTCCAAGTGGAAATTTATCAAAGGGGAGATCGAAACCGTCAAAACGAATACCGACCAATCGAAAGCCCTCCGCTGGACATCCACGACGGCTCCCAACTTCGAAGATTCCTTCGAACTGCCCGAACGATTTACCCTGGAGTTCGACGTCTATCTCAAGGGGCCACCCTACAACGCCAGTTATAACTACTACGTGAATTTCACCGATGTCAGCACCCGCAAAACTACATTATCCATGAGCCTCGGAATGGGCAGCATCTCAGCACGCGGCTATCAGGACGGCGCGATTCCGGAAACCACGAAGGAAGATTTCTATAACTCCTGGCACCACATTTCCGTCTCCTACAACCGCGGCAGCCTCAAAGCCTATTTCGATCAATACCGCTTGATTAACGTCCGGATCGAAGGCCCATTTCAAAAGTTCCATTTTAATAATTGCTGCACCACCAGAGACAGCGAGACGCTATTCATGATTGATAATGTACGCATCGCAGAAGGGGCGCACCCGAAGTACGATGAAGAAATCATCAAGGGGAAAATTGTCACCCACAATATTCTCTTTGAGGTCGATAGCGACCGTATCATCCCCCGCTCCTACGCGGAAGTAAAGCGGATTGCCGATTTGATGCAGGCGAACCCCTCCGTGAAGTTTCGAGTCGTGGGGCATACCGATAGCGACGGCTCCGACGACTACAACCTGACGCTGTCCCAAAAGCGGGCGGCTGCCGTCGTACAGGCCCTGACGGAAATGGGCATTCAAGCCAATCGCCTCACCTCCGAGGGCGCGGGCGAATCGGAACCCTTGCAAAGCAACGATACCCCGGAAGGCAAGGCCATGAACCGTCGGGTGGAATTCGTAAAAGTCTAGCGCATATCGTACCTTCAGGTAGATCATTCTACCTGGAAAATGCGGCAACAATGGTGGCTGATTAGTGGGTTGTTGGCGGTCAGTTTACTCGGTACCGCCCAACCTTCCGGTACCCTCCTCCAGCACATCCGAAGCGGCAGGTGGGATCAGGCTTTGGCGCAGGTGGAAGCCGGTCTCGCCAACCAGCCCACCGGGTGGCAACACATCGACCTGTTGGCCCGCCGGGTGGAATTGCTCGATTGGCTCCGCCGGGATAGCCAGGCGGTAGTGGCTACCGCGCAACTAGCACGGGCATTCGAATCTTTCGAAGCCCCTCACGGGGAAGTATCAGGTCCGTTTCTGCATGCCATTGCCGTGATTGCCGAGCAATATATCCGCCAGGCGGAGTGGTCGGCTGCCCGGCAATGTATCCGCCTCGGCCGGCTAACGGCCTTGAATGACTCCACGCTGGCCCACCAGTTTTCTTCCTACTGGATCTATCTCGACGCAGTCGTTATCCAGGGCACAACCGGGAACATACCCCGAGCCGTAGGGGGCTACCTGCAGGCGTTCGGGAGTTGGTCCGCCTCCAGCGATCCGATTCGGTGGGCGTTTCTGGCGCGGCGGTTGGGCAATATGCACCGCGTCATGGGCGACTTCGACGCCGCCCGGCAATTTTACACCCGCCAGTTTGAGGTATACGACCAGTTCTCCGATCCGCTTCATCCCGAAATTTCCCTGGCGCATTATCACATTGGCTCTGTGTATTACGAAATGGCCGAATACGAACGCGCCCTCGAGCATTACCTGCAAGCGGAGGAAAGTTGGATGAAATACGGAGCAACAAAGCCGGGATATTTGCGCTATCTGCTCGAAGCTACGGGCGACATGTACTGGCAACTCGATCAATCCGAATCCGCCCTTGCCTACTACGATCGGGCGTTGCTGTACACCCCCGTGCTGAATAAAGACCGGGCAGCGGCGCTCGTCGAAGAAGGAAGCAGCCTGCAGGCTGCGGGCAATCCCAATGCCGCCCTACCCTATTTCCGCGAAGCACTTGCCTTCCGCGAACAGGTCTTCGGACCAACCCACCCGCTGACCGGTGCCTGCCAGACCTACCTGGCGGAGGCGCTTCGGGAAAGTGGCGCGTCCCAAACAGCTTTATCTACCTATAATCAGGCAATCGATCGCTTGTTGCCGCACCCGATGACTTCGGAGGACTGGCTGAACCAGCTACCACTTCACAGCGGCCCGTATTTATTGGAAGCCTTCGCCGGAAAAACCGCCCTGCTTTGGAAGCAATATCAACAAACACAGAAAGCGCAATTGCTGGAAGCAGCCGACAGTGCCAGCCGAAGCACTATTGACGTATTGGAGGAGCTTTGCCAGCGACCGATCGGTTTTGCCGCCCGCCGGTTTTGGCGCAAACAAGTGCAATCCATTGTGACCATCGCAGTGGAAATCGCGTTGGAACACCATCGCCTCGACGGCCACGCTGATCATTTGTCGAAAGCATTCGAGCTTGCCCAACAGGGCATTGCCTGGGAGTTGGTCGCTGCCGCCCGGCAGAATTCGGCCGCCCATTTTTCCGGTGTCCCTCCCGAATTTCTGGCCCGGGAGCGGGAGCTGGAAGCCGCACTGTTCGAATATCAGGAAAAGGTCCGACGCGAAGAACAGCGATGCGAATCGAGCCGCCCTCCCCAGCTGGAGGTCTGGAGCCACCAATTGGATGCCCTACAGTTAGCCTATCGGCAGTTGATGCAGGAAATCGAAACGGTAGCCCCCAAGTACTATCATTTCAAATTCGCGCCTCCCCGCACCTCGATCGAACTATTGAGACAGCAATTCCTAACCGATGGGAAAACTGCACTCCTGCGCTGGTACGAATCGGATGATACCTACTATTTTTTTTGCCTGACGAAGACCCGATTACGCTACCACCGGCTACCGAAAAGCCCGGAATTCAGCACTGCAATCAATCGCTTCAGCCATCTATGTGCCGATCCCGCATTTTTTACCACCAATTCCAAACAGGCATATGCCGAATACAGTCGTGCCGCATACGATCTTTTCCAGGTCCTGATGGGGCCGTTTACGACGGACCTCGCTCCGCCCATTGATCGGTTGATCTTCTTCGGCAACGGTCGATTTGCCACTTTTCCCTGGTCGGCCCTCCTCACCCAACCGGCCCCTGCGGAAGTCAATTACCGAAAGTTGGAGTATCTGGCCAAACACTATGCGCTGCGATCAATGACCAGTACCCGATCCCTTACACCGCCTCCTCCATCCGCCAATGGCCTGCTCACCGTCGGTCTCGCCCCAAAGGTCGATCCGGAGCTACTTGACTCACTTCGCCTCCAGCCACTCCGGTATAACTACACCGAAGTTGTTCAGGGATTGGCGCACTTCCCAAGCCGACTCGTAACCGGAAGTGCCGCCACGGAGACCTTCCTAAAAGAACAGGCTGCTCATTACCGCCTCCTGCATTTGGCTACGCACGCCGTCGTAGACGATCGAAGGATACCGACCGTACTACTAGCTGCATCCGGGAAAGACGACGGCTTTCTATTCGTAGACGAAGTCTATGGCCTCCCCCTCTCCTGCGATTTGCTGGTGCTGAGTGCGTGTCACGGCACCGCCAGCCCCGATTCTACCTCCGGCGACTTACGCCATCTGGTGCGTGCTTTTCACTACGCCGGAGCAAGGTCTGTTTTGGCTTCCAATTGGTCGGTCGACGATCGGGCTGCCGCTTTGATTATGCAGCGCTTCTACGAGTTGCTTAAGGAAGGGGTCGCCAAGGATCGCGCGTTACAGCGAGCGTTGCAACACTATTTGGAAAAAGCGTCTCCCGAACATACCACTCCTTACTACTGGGCCAATTGGCATTTCTACGGCAACGCGGCTCCTTTGTCTTTTTCCGGTCGCCGTTATCTGGCTATGGCCGGACTGCTGCTGGGTATTGTACTCGTCGGATTGGTTTATTGGAAATCGTCGTACCACCCGAGGAGCTCCCTCGCTTCTTTCGAGCGATAATCGCCGGCGGCCACCAATTCTCTCCACAGCGGTACGGCCTCCTCGGGCTTCGACCACTTTAGATAGGCAAGTGACAGGTACCATTTGGCCTGTAATTCGAACAGGGGACTTTCTTCGGCCAGGCTGGAAAATTCGGCTTTTAAAAAGGATACTTCCGCATTTTCGGCCCCCAGTAACTCCACCGCAGTATACAACCGCAACTGTTCGGAGGCCTCGGGTAATGCCGCTGCTCCTCGCACCGCCGCCGGCTCCGGATAAGATTCGTAGTATTGGCTAAAGACCACCGGCGGTGAAGGAACACTTGCCGCAGGAGTCAGCCACCAAAGCCCCACCGCCAATGCGACTAATACAGCCGCCGCAGCCGATAGCAACCGGAGCCGACGGCGACTGGCTTGCCGCCGCTCGGCCTCGTAACCGGCAAATTGCTGCCGCAGGTACATCCGCCCAAGCTGCCGCAGGTAAGCTGCTGACTCCGAATCGTCGATTTGCAGAAAAGGTACGCGCTCCTGCTCCTGGCTCATGAGTTGGAATCTTTGAAGTACAGGTTCAATTGCTCGGAGGTATTCAGTAGTTCTTTGAGGCGTTTCAGGCAACGGGATTTCTTATTTCGAGCCACCTGGGCATTTTTAAATTCGAATCGCCGGGCGATTTCCTCCATCGAATAGCCCTGATAATAGGCGTATTGCAGGATTTTCCGACAGGGTTCCGGAAGCCGGTCCAGCAGTTGGCGCACCAGGTCGTTTCGCTCTTGATGCAGGAAGGATTCGACATCGCTAGCCGCTTTCATTTGCTCTTCCGATAATTCCGCGAGGTGCCGGCGGGCGCGGTCGGACTTCCGTTGCTGATGCAACCAGATGAACAACGCGATGGAACTAATGTAGGAGCCCAACCCACTTTCTGCCCGGAACTTGCCGGCTCGAATATTCTCGTAAGCACAAATGACGGCCTCCTGAAACGCGTCGACTGCCTGCGCCTCCGTCGCTCCCCGTTTGGTCAGCAAGCGCGTGATCACCATCCGCTGGTTCTGATAGAGGTGTTTCAGGCAGCGCTCCGCGTACGCACCTCCCCGCTGAATGCCGTCTACTAACTCCCGGTCCGATAAGCCCCGCTTCATTATGGTCGATCTGCTCGATTCAACAATGGTTATTGATAGCCAAAACGTCCGAGTTGCCGTTCATCATCTCGCCAATTTTCGCGAATTTTAACATGAAGCTCCAAAAAAACCTTCTTTTCGAGAAAGGCTTCGATGGATTTCCGCGCTTCCATCCCCAGCTTCTTGATGTTCGTTCCTCCCTTGCCGATAATGATGGGTTTTTGCGTCTTACGACTTACGTACAGAATGGCACTGATCCTCACTAGCGGTTCTCCTTTGCGGTTTTCTACCTCCTTAAAGGATTCCACGTCTACCTCCACGCTGTAAGGGACTTCCTGATGATAGATTTCGAGAATTTTCTCTCTAATAATTTCCGCCACGAAGAAGCGCTCGGGCCGGTCTGTCAGCTGATCTTTCGGGTAGTAGGGAGGGCCTTGCGGAAGCTGATCGACGATGTAGGCTAACAATTCGGCTACGCCGGTCTGCTTCAGGGCACTGATGCGAAACACGCGATCGAACGCCATCCAGGCCGTCAGGCGTTGCTCGAGGGCATCGGCAGCCTCCGTTTGTCCGGTATCGATTTTGTTGAGTACCAACGCAACCGGCACCTCCAATTTGTGGAGCGATTGCAGCATGGGGTCGTCTTCCTCGAAAGCATCGTGAATATCGACGAGCAGCAGCATGAGATCGGCATCTTCGAAGGTGGTGGCCACGAACCGATTCATTACTTCCTGCATCTTGTAGGCCGGATCCCGGATAATTCCCGGCGTATCGCTAAAAACTATTTGGTAGTCGGGCGCATTCAAAATACCAATGATCCGGTGGCGGGTTGTCTGCGGTTTAGCCGTGATAATGCTCATCCGCTCGCCGACCAGCGCATTCATCAGCGTCGATTTCCCGGCATTTGGCCGGCCAATGATGTTGACAAAACCGGACTTGTGGGTGTCTTTTTCGGCCATTCGTTCTAGCGATGTGGTTCCAATATACTCCAATATGACAGATGGCCGACCAGCCAAATTACCATAAACTGTTATACTGTAAAACCTGTAATTTAGGTTTTATTTATCGGACAAGTTCGCTTACTCCAATCCACTCGACAAACCTCTACCATGATTCAGAGTCATTCGGTACGTGTACTACTCTTCGGAATGATCTTCCTGCTCCTTCCCGCCTTGCTTTCGGCGACCCACAACCGGGCCGGCGAAATCATCGTCGAGCAAGTCGGAGAGTGTGGCTCCAGCCTGACGGTGCGTGCCACCATCGTGACCTATACCGAGGCCGCCAGTGATGCCGACCGCGATACACTGACCATCTGCTGGGACGACGGCACCTGCGAGCGCGTATTGCGCACCTCCGAATTGTTTCTCGAAGACGGGATCAAGCGCAACTTCTACGTGGCCGAACATACCTACAACGGTTTCGGCACCTATTTCATCTCCATGACCGACCCCAATCGGGTAGCCAATATTCTCAATGTCAACTTCCCCAATTCGGTAAATATTCCCTTTTCCATCTTCACCATTTTCACCCTCGCCAACCCGACGATTGGTGGCTGCAATGCCTCGCCGCGCCTGGAAACCCCTCCGCTCGACGATGCCTGCGTCGGGGAAATCTGGACCCACAACCCCGGGGCCTTCGATCCCGATGGCGACAGCCTGGTGTTCGAATTTACCGTCCCGCTGGAAGACGTTCGAACTCCCGTGCCGAATTATCGCTTTCCCGATCAAATCAGCCCGGGCCCCAGCAACAACCTCACCATCGATCGCAACACCGGACAAATCACCTGGCAAACTCCCATTCAGGCAGGTGCCTACAACCTGGCGTTTCTCGTCATTTCCTACCGCAACGGCTTCCCGATCGATACCATGATCCGGGACATGCAAATCTTCGTAAATAACTGCGAAAACGACCCGCCGGAGGTAGACCCGGAAGTGGAGGAAATCTGTGTAGTGGCGGGAGACCTAGTCGACTTCGACGTCGTCGCTTCCGCTCCACTAACCGACACGAATCAGCTGGTGCAACTCACTGCCACGGGTGGCCCCTTTTCGATAGATATTAGTCCGGCAACCTTCACCCCCGAAACCGACGAATTTCTGGAAGACCCCCTCACCAAGCGGTTCCGCTGGCAGACGACCTGCGAGCACATTTCCAATCAACCCTACTTCGTGGTCTTCCGGGCGAAAGACAATTTCTTCGGCGATTCCACGGGGCTAGCCACGGTAAAGGCTACTAGCATTAAAGTCGTGGGGCCCCCACCGGAAGACTTGCGGGCCAGCGCCAGCCGCGAATCCGTGACCATCAGCTGGGAATCGCCCTACTCCTGTGAGGATGCAGCCGATGAATTCTTCCTGGGTTTTACGGTATGGCGACGGCTTAATTCCAACGCCTTCGAGCGCGATAGCTGCGAAACCGGCCTCGCCGGTCGGGGATATACCCAACTGACACTGGTACCCATCCAGGATTTTGCCGACGGTCGCTATATCTACCAAGACGACGACGTAGAGCGCGGTCAAACCTATTGTTACCGCGTACTGGCCATCTTCGGCCGCCGCACGGCCGTTGGCGGGTTTATTTTCCAGCAGATCGAAAGCTTGCCCAGCGAAGAGATCTGCGTACAACTCAGCCGGGATGTGCCCTTGCTGACGAAGGTAGATGTAGAAAGCACCAGCACCACAGACGGTTCGATCAATGTGTGCTGGATTCGCCCTAATGCCCGCGACCTGGATACTGTTATCAACCCAGGGCCATACCGCTACGAAGTGCGGCGCGCCAACGGCCAGACTAACGACGAAAGTGCCTTCCAGCCGATTGGTGTCGAATTTACGGCCCAGAATTTTTCCGACCCCATCGATACCTGCTTCACAGATACGGGGCTGAATACCGAGGGGGGGAGCTACAGTTACCTGGTGAACCTGTACGTATCTAACCAACCCAATCCCGTTGGGAACGCTCCTCCGGGTTCCTCCGTTTTTCTCTCTACCGTCGGAACCGACCGTGCCGCCAACCTCAGTTGGACGGAGGTCACTCCCTGGGCGAATTTTTCCTATACCATCTTTCGCCGCAATCCGGGCAGTACTACCTTCGACAGCGTCGGTGTTACTGCGGATGCTACCTTCCAGGATACAGGCCTGGAAAACGGCCAGGAATACTGCTATTACATCGAATCCCAGGGGACTTACGGTATCCCTGGCTTGCCGAGTCCGCTCGTCAATCGATCCCAGATCGCCTGCGTCGTACCCAACGATAACGTGGCGCCTTGTGCCCCGGAATTGCTGGTGGAAAACGTCTGCAATCGCGGTCGCGATTGCCGCGATGAGTCGACTTTGTTTAATACGTTGAGTTGGACCGACCCCAACGAAAACTGCCCTACCGGTGGCGATGTAGCAGGCTACCGCATCTTCTACAAGCCATTTCAGGATGCTGAATTCCAGCAAATTTTAGAGATAGACGACTCGCGAATTTTCACCATCGATCATCGGCCGGAAACCGGAATTGCCGGCTGTTACGCCATCAACGCCATCGATACGGCAGGCAATGTAAGCCCGCTGAGCGCAGAAGTCTGTGTCGACAATTGTCCGTTCTACGAATTGCCAAATGCCTTCACGCCCAATGGGGATAATCAGAATGACCTCTACGTTCCTTTCGAATTCTGCTTCATCGAGCAGGTCGACTTCCAGGTATTCAATCGCTGGGGGCAATTGGTTTTCGAAACCTCCGACCCCCAACTCAATTGGAACGGCACCAACCTTCGGGGCGACGAACTCGCTGCCGGCACCTACTTTTACCGCTGCCAGGTATTCGAACGGCGCGTCGAAGGCATTGTGGAACAACCCATGCAGTTAAGTGGGTACATTGAGCTTATCCGTTGATTACACCTAGTCCAGCAACCGCCAACTGATCCCTATTCGAAAGGCCGCATCCGGATAGGGATAATCTGCCGTGAGGAAAAAGAAATCATTCTCATTGATGAATGTTTGGGCATTCTCCA
The DNA here is from genome assembly GCA_964504335.1 of uncultured Saprospiraceae bacterium. Classification (GTDB taxonomy): domain Bacteria; phylum Bacteroidota; class Bacteroidia; order Chitinophagales; family Saprospiraceae; genus CAZDET01. Next base: position 47,319 of record CAZDET010000004.1, on the reverse strand, counting down.
ATTTGAAAAAAGCCCGAAAGCGGGTAACCCGCATACTGAAAAAGGCATCAATGGAAGGCACGAAGGGTACTTCACTGCGCTGCTGAAGTTGAAATTGAGCTGTAATCGGATTGTAGTAGTGTGCCCGGTAGCTATTGGTGTACCGGAGATCTACTCCCAAATTGACGTTTAGTACCCTAAACCACTTGCCGTCGTAGTATAGGCTGTGGATCCCCATCAACTCGGGCAGGGGCAACCGATCCTGATTAGAAGATTGGAGCAATAGCCGATTGCGGAGGTTAAACGCGCCGAAGCGCAGTGTGTAAGCCCCCCAAAGCTGAACAATATTTACGGCTTCGGCAGACTGCTCCGACAGACCAGTGGTGTCGAAATAGATGTAATCCGTCAGTAGGTGGTAGCCTCCTCCTACTTCGATCCCTAACTTCGGTAGGCGGTAGGTGCCTGTAAGATTCGTTTCCAGCGTTTTTTGGAAGTTGCGATCCCAGGCCAACTGCTGGGTGAGGAAATAGCGCTCGAAAAACAGCGCCGGAGTATACAACTGGTTTTGGGCCCGCACTTCCAACTGCCCCACCGCCCCGATGTCGAAGAATAGTTCTCCGCTAATGCGATAATCACCGACCTGATCGAGGAGTGCGAGCTGGCCATCGATCAAGATGCGCAGGCGGTCATTTGGCGTGAATCCAATCTTTCCGAGCATCAGCAAATTATTGACCGTCGAATCGGACGGTTCTTGCCGAATGCGGTTGTAGCGCTGCAGGAGGCCGACCTCTAAAACGTCTTGCTGGGTAGTTGCATTTCCGAGCGCCGCAGAGCGGCGCAGGCGGAAGGTGCTTAGCCGGAAAGTATTTTTTACATAATCGTATTCCGTGAAATTGCGAAACCCACGTTCATCGGTTACTAAATCGGGAAACCGGCGATAAAACGCCGTATCGCCAATGGCAGCTTCGCCAGACAGGCGGTACGTACTTTGATTGAGCGCAATCTGATGCGACAGGGTAAATGCTCGACGGGAAATACCCGTCGAATCGGATGCCCCCCCAAAGCGCAGGTAGTGCGTGTAGGTCCCCGTGCGGTCGGCGTGCCTTCGGCGAGTGTCTTGAAGAAAGACCTGTGCCGAGCTGGCAATATCGAATTCACTCTCGAGATTGGGAAGCACGCGCAGCCCTCCATTTTCCTGCCGCTCGACGGTATGCGCCGTCACGGTGAGAAAGCCGTTGTAGCGATCTGACTTGCTGCGGAACCAGAGCCCGAACCCCAGATCGGTATTGCGCAAATTCTGCGCTGGGTATTGGTCGAGTGTGCCGAGCTGCGCAATGCGCTCGTAGTTTAGTACAAAATTGATCCCATCCGCAAAGTTCCGGCTGAATTGGGCCTGGATGTACCCGTCTGCCTGCTCCGAGCCCTGCACGTATTGCAGATACGTAAACGGACGCTGCAGGCGGTAAAACGTAAACGCATCGCCCCGCTGAAAGTAAGCCTCGTAAGAACGGATCCCCAACTGGAATCCCTCCCGGCGGTAGGGTTGGTAATACAAATCGTAGTGAGGCGACCCCAGAATCCCCAGGTCGCCCAGGTCGAAGTCGGGCAGGCGAGTGGGGCTGTATTGCTGGAAGCCGTCGAGGAGGCTATCCGTGAAGGGGCGCTCGTTGTTGGGGTCACTTACCTCAAATAGAAAAATGCCGAACGTGTCGGCTTCCATCTCACGCTGCTCAAAAAACGTGCTGTCGCGTTGATCACCGTCGAATCGAGGATCACCCGCATCAAAGACCTGTGCCTGCCCCCCAACTGATAGCAGGAGCAAAAACAGACAACTAACACATCGGGAATACCACCCCATTATACCAGCTCTTACCAACTAATGAACGAGTTTCTACCCATCTCCCCCTTCAAATTTCCTTGCTTAACCCTCCATTAACCCTTTCACTCCTCACTTTTAATAACCGCCGGCGACATCCCCATCGTCGAGAAGCCCCCGTCGTGGTAGAGATTCTGCATCGTTACGTGGCGCGTTAGGTCGCTGAATAAGCTGATGCAATAATCGGCACAGGCTTCCGCCGGGGCATTTCCCAGAGGCGACATTTGGTCGGCGTAGTCGAAGAATTCCTTGAAGCCCTTCACGCCCTGGCCAGCCGTGGTCATGGTGGGTGATTGGCTAATCGTATTGACCCGCACCTTGTTGCGCACCCCGAAGTGATAGCCGAAACTACGGGCAAAGCTCTCTAGCAGGGCCTTGCTTTCCGCCATTTCGTTGTAATCGGGAAATACGCGCTGGGCAGCGATGTAACTCAGGGCCAGAATGCTCCCCCAGTCGTTCATGGCATCCTGTTGATACAGAATCTGCAGCATGCGGTGGAAACTAATGGCGGAGATATCGAAGGTCTTGAGCATCCAATCGTGTTTCAGATCGGTGTAGTCACGCCCTTTACGGACGTTGAGCGACATGCCAATGGAGTGCAAGACGAAGTCGAGCTTGCCGCCGAGGTGCTCGATGGATTCGCGAAAGAGCGTCTCCAAATCCTCCATATTGGTGGCATCGGCGGGGATGATCTTGGCGTTGAGGCGCTCGCCCAACTCCTTGATCTGGCCAAATCGCATGGCCACAGGAGCATTGGTAAGGACGATGGTTGCACCTTCCTCCACGCAGCGCTCCGCAATTTTCCAGGCAATGGATTGTTCGTCGAGCGCCCCGGAGATGACGCCCCTTTTTCCGGCGAGAAGATTACTGGGCATATGCTTTCCTTTTTTCCGGCCCCAAATGTAGGGAAAATCCCCGGCACCCAATTTCTTCCACCGATGCTCCAAAGATCGTTATATTCATGCCCTTAACCAATCACTCTCACGTGCAACCAATGATGAAACGATATCGCTTCGCCCTCCTCTGTCTATTATTTCCCCTCTTCCTTTGCGCTCAGAAAGATTTAACCTACTACTTACCCGACATCGAATACGATCCGGCCATACCGACGCCAGCAGAATTCCTGGGATGGCAGATCGGCGAGTGGCACCTCAGTCACGACCTGCAGCAACACTATATGCGCCGCCTGGCGGAATTATCACCCCGAATGGTGTTGGTGGAATACGCCCGCTCTCACGAAGACCGCCCTCTTCTCAATTTGATCGTCACCTCGGAAGCCAACCATCAAAATCTGGAGGAGCTGAAGGCTCAACATCGTCAAATTAGCGATGGAGAAGCCATCAGCGATAGTGAATTTGAAAACGCTCCCGTCGTATTCTACCAGGGTTTCAGCATCCACGGCAACGAGCCCAGCGGCGGCAATGCAGCGGCGCTCGTAGCTTATTATCTGGCAGCCGGCCAATCTCCCGAGCTGGAACAACTGCTCAGCAATGCCATCATCCTTCTCGACCCTTGCTATAATCCCGACGGCTTTCACCGCTTCAGCACCTGGGCCAACATGAATAAGAACGCACACCTGACCTCCAATCCCGCCGACCGCGAGTATAATGAACCCTGGCCCCGGGGCCGCACCAACCACTACTGGTTCGATCTCAACCGCGATTGGCTACCTACCCAACATCCCGAAAGCCAGGGCCGCATGCGCGTATTTCAGGACTGGCGCCCCAACGTCCTGACCGATCACCACGAAATGGGCACCAATTCGACCTTTTTCTTCATGCCCGGCGAGCAAACGCGCATCCATCCGCTGACCCCTCCCATGAATCAGGAGCTGACGGCCCGCATCGGCACCTTCCACGCCGCTGCCCTCGATGAAATCGGTTCGCTCTACTACACCGAAGAAGACTATGACGACTACTACGTCGGAAAAGGTTCCACTTATCCCGACCTTAACGGCAGCGTCGGCATTCTCTTCGAGCAGGCCAGCTCCCGCGGGCATCTGCAGGAAAGTGCTAATGGATTGCTCTCCTTTCCCTTTACAATTCGCAACCAGGTAACCACCGCCCTGTCGAGCTTTGCTGCTATTGCGGATCTACGGGAAGATTTGCTGCGCTATCAAAATGGATTTTACCAACAAGACAGAGGTTCGGGGGGGTACGTCTTCCACCATGCCGGCGACGAGGGTCGCACCCGGGAAATGATTCAATTGCTGCAGCGCCACGGTATCGATGTCTATCGACTCGGTCAGAGCACAACTGTCGACGGAATGTCTTTTGAGGAAGATAACAGCTATTATGTGCCGGCTGATCAGCGGCAGAGTAAACTGATCGCCGCTATGTTCGATCCGATCACCTCGTTCGAAGACAGCCTTTTTTACGATGTGTCTACCTGGACAATCCCCTACGCCTTCAATCTGCCTTACAGGAAGGTATCGGCCGGGCAGGCGGCCAACCTCCGGGGTGCCACCGCTGAGGTGACGATGATGGCTCCAACAGTACAAAAAGCGGACTATGCCTACCTCATCCCCTGGAGCGATTATTATGCCGGCGCGCTGGCTTACGATCTGCTCGATGCGGGCGTTCGGGTAAAAGTCAGCCACAACCCCTTCACCATGGCCGATGGGCAACAATTTGACCGGGGTACCCTGCTGGTGCAAGTCGCCAACCAGAAAATGAATGGCGAGGCACTTTATGACCTGATTCTCAATTCCTCCCAAGCCACCGGGGTGCAAGTACTATCCGTAGAAACCGGCTTCACCCCCGACGGAAGCGACCTGGGTAGCCGCAACTTCAGCACGCTGGTAAAGCCGGAAATAGCACTTATCGTTGGTAATGGCGCGCGCAGCTACGATGCCGGAGAGGCCTGGCACCTACTGGATCAGCGCATGGGTATTCCCATCACAAAATTGGAATCGAGTCTGATTACGCGGGCCGACCTGGACCGCTACAATGTCATCGTATTCTCCGACGGGTTTTACAATTCCCTATCCAGTGCGGCAGCAGAACAGCTGCGCGCCTGGGTGCGCAGCGGCGGGGTTATGATTCTTCAGGAAGGCGCAAATCGCTGGGCCGCCAGTAACGGACTGGCTCAATTGAAGTTCAAAAGCCAACCACGAGATTCGGGAGCCGCCGATCAACGTCCCTACGCTCTCTACGATCGCGACCGCGGCGGGCAGGTGCTGGGCGGTTCCATCTTTGAGACGGAGGCCGATGTGAGCCATCCACTGCTCTACGGTATGGGAACGGAGACCGTACCCGTATTCCGCTCGGGTCGCCTGCTGGTCGAACCTTCCAATAATGCCTATGCCACCCCTCTGCGCTATTCAGACTCCCCCTTGCTCAGCGGTTATGTGCCACGCAACTTCGAAAACGAATTGGCCGGTACCGCCGCATTGGTAGTTAATCGCCTGGGCAGTGGCCGCACCATTAGTTTTGTCGATAATCCCAATTTTCGCGCCTTCTGGTTTGGCACAAATCGCCTATTTTTAAATGCCCTATTTTTCGGTCATACCATCGACGGCGGTACGGCCGAAGCCATAGCCGAAGAATAATATAATCAACACCTTGATTAATACCAGTTGGCGAGTCGAACTTCAATATTGCCGGTTGCAGCAGTTACCAATTGGCGAAAGCGCTCTACATCTCCGTAGGTGCGATCGCCATTTCGGTAGTGATAAGGATACACAACAGCCGGCTGAAAGGCAATAACGGCATCGGCAGCATGGTCGACATCCATGGTGTAGGGTAGATTCATGCAGACGAAGGCAATATCGATGTCCTCTAGTTGGCGCATTTCGGGGATGTCTTCCGTGTCTCCGGAAATGTAGATGCGTTGTTGACCGAGGGTAATCACATAGCCGTTGCCCCATCCCTTGGGATGGCGAGCGGTTTCATCGTTGGGGAGATTGTACATAGGCACGGCTTCTACCTGGCCATTGGCAATGTCCCGGATCTGACCATTGTCGAGCTTGGTGATTTGGCGGAAAGAGAAATCACCCAATTTATCCACAACGGCCTGAGGGGCAATCAGCTCTGCGTTGGTCAAGCTAAGCCCTTGCAGGGTTTTGGGGTTGAGATGGTCGCCGTGGGGATGGGTAATCAATACGAGGTCGGGGGCACCGAACGCCGCAAACCGTTCTGCACCTCCGTAGGGATCGATGAAGATGGTTTGTTCTCCGAACTGAAGCACTAACGAGCCGTGCAGAATGGGTTCGATTTGAAGCGCTTTTGAGTTGGTAACTTCTCCCTGCCCATGGCAGTTGCTACTGAAAGACAAGGAAAATACCAGTAAAGCGAGGGTGAGAACCGTTTGCATGAGCCAACGAATTTTGATGGAAATACTAACCTAACAGACCGAATAATAAAGCGTTTACTACAATGAGTTACACCACCTATCGAGACCAGGGTGCCGTCGGCGCCCTACTGGACGAATACGAGCGGGCCCTTGACGATCTGCATCAGGTCATCGATCCCGTTACCTCCAAGGACCTTACCACTATCGTCGACCACGAGACAAAGGATCCGGATTGTGTCTCCATCCAAACAATCCTGACCCACGTCGTGCGGGCAGGCTACGGATACGCCACCGCCATTCGAAAGTGGATGGGGGAATCCATTGATTACAAGGCGGGTATGCAGTACACTACCGTAGCCGAGTACCGGCAGGACCTGCAAGACATGTTTTCCTTTACCGAACGGGTATTCATGGATTTTCCGGACATAAAGCTGGAGGAAAACGAGGAGGCCAAGAAAATTCACGTTCGCTGGGGCCAGACCTACGATGTCGAGCAATTGATGGAACACGCCATCGTCCATATCCTGCGCCACCGGCGGCAAATCGAGCGGTTTTTACTGAGGCTAAAGGATTAAATCTTTAATCGCGGTCGCAGTATCCCTAATCAATTAATAATGAACATGGCGTTATAAGTCGAATGTCAGTTGGAATCGGATGCTCCGGGAGTTTCTTTTCATCGACTATTACTGATCTAGCAACAGATGAAACGATATCGCTGCCATCATTTGGTCGATTGCCCACCACCCAAGAATCGGTGTGCATTTTCCAGCACCTTCCGGGATAAACGCTCTCTGGCCTCGCGCGTCCAGCCAGACACGATGTCTCGGTAAATGAGATTGGGGTAGTCTTCCAGCACGGCACGATCGGGCCTCAGCCCATCGCCATCCATGATGGCGTAATTGCCCGGATGTTGCATCCAGTGCTCGAAGGCTGCCTGGTCGAAGGTGGGCCCCAGTGAGGTGTTGATGAGAATTTTTCCGTTTCCAAATTGCCGAAAGGCAGCCGCATCGAGCAACTCGGTACCCCGAGGCACGTGAAAGGAGATCATGTCTACCGTTTCCAAAAGCTGGTCGAGTGGTAAATACTGCACTCCTTCCGCCTCGGCCTCCGGTTTGCGGGAGCGGCTATAATAGAAGAGATCACCCCCAAAAGCCCGAAGCCTACGGGCGAGCATGCTGCCTACCGTTCCTAGTCCGATAATGCCGATTTTGCGATTGGTCAGTTCAACCGGCTCGTCTTGCCATTGATGCGCCCCCAGGCCCTTCAATAGTCGAATCAATTCGCACGTGATGAATTCAACGACCCCTTCGTCGCCATAATCGCGAATTCCCCGAACGGTGATCCCCGTGCGCTGAGCGAAATCTACATCTACATTGGAAGATTGAGGGTCGTACAAGCTGCAACAAAGCCCGATGAATTGAATATTCGGGCTTTCCCGCAACACGTGCTCATTCAATTGGGTGGTCCAGGACAAAAAGACCCCATCCGCTGATCCGATTCGCCGGATTAGCTCCGTTTCATCCGTGGCGCTCGTATGGAAGGTTCGAAAAGGACCAATAGTAAGTGATCGAAGGGCATCCAGGGCCCAATCGCGCAGACCGGTTTCCTCGATCACGGCTACTTCGTTGAATCGCTTCTGCATGAGATAATTTGCTAGTCAGAGGGGGGATTAATACCCTTCAACGCAATCGAAAGGCAGAAGGATCATCCGGCCCGGTTGGACGACCGACGATGTAGCAAGGTTAAGGCCAAGCATCATCTCAACCTTAACCTGAATCCGAGTTTAACAGCACCGGTTGCTCCCCACAGTGGGAAGCGGGGCCTTGGTCGCCTCGTTTTCAGCCCATTGATTCATCACCTCGGGTGCGGGCCGGGCGTTGCGCCCTTCGCCGTATACGGTGGAATCGCCGTAGGTGTAAAACGCTTCCCAGTCGACCCCTTGCGGATCGGTAATCCAGGACTTCTGACTCTTGGCATAACAGCAAGTCGTATCGCCCTCTTCCGAAACATGGCCTTTGGCGTTCTTCATGCGGCCGTACACCTCCTCCAACTCGTCGGGACTCTCGGCTTCAATACCCAGGTGTTCGATGCCCGCAGCCGAGTCGCTGGTGGAAATAGCAAAATTGACCCGTGGATCATCCAGCATCCATTTGGCGTAATCCGGTTTGACCACACCGGCCTCCCGGCCGAAGAGAGCGTTGTAAAATTCCATACTCTCCTGCAAATTCTGCACCCGAAGGTGGACATGTAATCGCTTCATTTTTGATGATTTTCTACCAAGACGGAGGAAGGCGCGAAAAGACGCAGGTTTTTAATGTTTTTATTAACAACAAGCCACGGGAGTAGAAGCAACCACCTTCCGATAGCCATTCTGCTGATAGGCAAGCAGGGTGGAGCAATGGTCTTTCACTCGAAAATCGAGCAGTTGGCCGTGGTCGTCCAATTCTAGATTGATGCACTCGGCAATTTCCGTTTGTAAGTGCTTTCTAGCCCGCTGCACACGGCTTTTGGCGGCAGAGAGCCCCAAACCCAGCCGCTGGGCAATTTCGGCCTGGGGAACACCTTCCAGTTCATACCAGCGCAAGGGCTGGCCGTATTTTTCCGGCAAGCAATCGATGAGTGGCTCCACGAATTCGGCTAATACCCGCCAGGTATTCGAGTCGGGATCGTCCGGCAATTCCGGTACTTCTGCGGCTTGTTTGGAGGCTCGTCGCAGATAATCGACTGCCAGGTGGTAGGCAATTTGGAACAACCACGACCGCGCATTTCCAATCGGGCGATCGGAGCAACAGGCTTTATAGACTTTTAGCAGTACCTCCTGGGTCAGATCCTCCGCGGTATGCGGGTCCTTCAGCTTCTTGAGCAGGTAGTTGCGCAGGCCATCGCGATGATCGAGCCAAAGGGAGGTTACCTGGTCGTGAGTCGTGATTTTCATGATTTTTGAATTACCATATCCAAATAACAGATGAAGCATAGATTGTATGAAGTCAGGCCGCTCAAATTTCCATTTTGCCTTTGTTCAGAGGCGTCTATGCCTCTGATTTTTTTTCAGCAGAAATAACCAGGGCTTGACTACTATCCCGCCAAAGCTTATCTTTGGTCTACCGTTCTGACCCGGTTTGCCGATCAGGCAACCTGGAGTTTCAAATGCCCACTGCTGATTTTTTTTACGGCCGTTATCATTACTGGTAGTCGTGTGCGGATCGCACACTCGGGCTGCTCGCATACCCACACGGTAGGCAGGTAAGGCGGGTGGGCTTTCCCACCCACGTATAATGGTGTGCGACGGGCCGAGCCGGCAATCGGTTCGAAGGCCGCCGGTCCTAGCTATCCCTGAACAGAGCGCCTCCTCTATCCCTTCGGCATCTCTATGTTAGCGTACCTGCTTAGCTGTTCGCCTCCAATTCCAGCAACCACCGCTTACGGGCCAATCCACCGCCGTAGCCTTTCAAATCACCATCGGCACCGATCACGCGATGGCAGGGGATCATCAAGGCGACGCGGTTGGCTCCGTTAGCGGCCGCCACGGCCCGTACGGCTTTAGGGTTTCCAAGTAGCGCAGCCTGCTCCTGGTAAGAACGCGTTCGTCCGTAGGGGATGGTGCGCAATGCGTTCCACACGGTCTGTTGAAAGTCCGTCCCGGGTGTATCCAATGGGACGCTGAATTCCCGGCGGGAGCCAGCCAAATATTCTTCCACCTCCACCTGAACGCGCTCGAGCAAGGGATGAGTGCCGGGCAGAATGGCCGCCTTTAATCGCTTGCGTAGATCACGAAATTCCGTTTCCAGCATACGGCGATCCGTAAACTCCAACAAGCAGATCCCCTTTTCCGTAGCGCAGGCAAACATGGGCCCCAATCGGGTAGCAAACCGAGTAATGGTAATAACCCGATCGGCTCCCGACTGAGAAGCAGAATGACCGAACACGTTTTTGTAGCCCTCATTAAATCCACTGAGCGAATCGTAGCCGACGCCAAAGGCCGTGTCGGTAATCGAGGTCCCTTCCTGAATCTGCCGGTACGCCCGATTGATCCGCAATTGCCGTTGATAGGCGTGAAACGTTAGTCGATGGTTTTTTTTGAACCACCGGCGCACTGCCACCGGGTCCATCCCGCGGGCGCGAATATCCGCATCCTTTAATACTAAATCGGGGTCGGCCTGAAGCGCACCGATCAGTTGCTGAATGTAACCGGGCGTTTCACCCGCCTTTTGTAGGGGTTTGCAAAGCTTACACGGCCGAAAACCGTGTTGGATCGCCTCCTGGACGGTATCGAAAAACCGGACGTTTTCCCGCTTCGGCTTGCGGGCGTAGCAGGAGGGTCGGCAGAAAATGCCCGTGGTAAGTACCGCCGTAATGAACTGACCTTCGTAAAGCTGTGATTTACTGCCGATCACCTGGTATTTTTCTTCGAATGATAAGTGCATGTTTCCGTCTGCGATGATTGAAAATCAAAATTGGGAAAGATTGCCCGAATGTGCTACCGAAAATTGAACAGCGTCTTTTTGAGAAGCGGTATTAAACCTCTTCAAAAAGAATCGCGGATACGGTCGAGCACATCCTTCATGGTAGCCAACCGGGTAGTAGTATGCGGTATAAAATCGAACCCGTACGCAAAACGCAGAATGATGCCGTAAGAGGCAACAATGCTGCCATAATCCATTTCGTCGGTCCGGCAAATGATGTAGATCGATGTAATAATCATAACGAACACAAAGACCTCCAACAATCCGAAGTTCAGGGCTTCCAGCGTAGACTTTTTAATATCCAGCTCGCGCAATTTGCGGAAATATTCCAGCCGCTCCGTCCGCGAACCGTGTTCAATCACCTCGACCTGGCGCTCGTACTGGTTGTTGTAGCGATTCGTAGCAACCATGATCCGCTTTGCGTAGAAAAAGTTGATCGCCGAAGAGGGCAGAATAATCAGCACCGAGACGATCAATAATTTGGGGTTGTAAAAGTACAAAAGCACGGAGGAACCCACCACCGAAACCACACTATTAACCACAAAGGGGAGGTCGTACTCGAAGAAATCGACCACCTCATTCATCATTTCCACTCGGGCGTTGATTTTGGTCACTCCGATCCCCTGCTCCAGGTGATCATCGATGATCCGCATGCTGAATTGATTGAATAGCTCTGTGAATACGATAGTATCTTTGATCTGCCGATAGGTGGAGGTGCCATGCCAGCCGACGTACGTCAGCGTAAACGCCAGCACGCCGTACCCTTTACCGTAGATGAAGCTATCGATCAACAGGCCGACGGCAGCGGGAATGAGCAAGTAGCAAATCTGTTCGATCAGGCTGAGCAGATAGACAAACCCAATGGCGTACTTGTGTTCCGCCCAAATGAGTTTGCTAATCGCGTAGATGGGTCGCATGGGAGGGTTGTTGGGTGTGCAAAGTCAGGGACCTGCTACTAACCACATCGTTGCCTAAATAATTCCGGAATGCGGTGCCTCTAATTGAAAATGATTGATGAAAGTGTCTGGAACACTAAAAAAATCGTCGAAAAGCGTATGAATATCGGATTTGATGCGCTCGATGTCAAAAGATTTACCTCCTTTGACAATTTTTGTGGTCGACACAAAACTGATGGCCTAAAAGGATTGAAGGCAGAGGATTTGTGTCGATATAACCACGAAAATTGTCAGAGAACCAAGATTATTGCACGTTCCGATCGTACATCCGGTCAATGCCCCGAAGTAAAGCCTGCTCCGTTATCTTGAAAACCGCCTGCTCGGATGTGGTGATCGCCTCTAGCGCTTCCTGCCCGGGGATTTGCTCTGCCATTTCAATGGATCGGCGCTTGCGACTTCGATAGGTACCTGGTTGGTGGATGCTATTGTCGTCTTGTGTATACGATAAACGTGAAGTAAAATTTATCCAGGGCAAACGCACCAAAATGGTAGGTACGATAGTTTTAGGCTTGCTTCTGTGGTGATAAGCGCGTATCTTTAAGGGACCATCCAATAACTGCCCCATCGGCAGCCGTTCTCACAAAATAGCCCACGTTTTCACACGGCCGTTTCCATTGCTGGTAGCCGCGTGCGCCGCGCACGCTCTGGCTGCCTGCAGCCCTCGAGGTTGGCAGGTAAGGTGGGCGGGCCGTCTTAATATATACCCACCCACATGGTGTGGGGCGCCCCGGGCCCAGCCGCCGGCCACCGAGCCGAGTGTCCAAGCTATGTCCCGCCGGGTGGACTTACTCTCTCCGGCATTTAATGCGTGCACCCTAAAATTTATGCACGGAACCGTAATCCTGTATATTCAAATTCGCATGCAGAACTTTGGTAAAGGGTACGGGGTCAAAGATCGGGTAAAAAGGTTCCGTAAGCCTTATGGATACGTGGAACTGGCGGTCTATTGGTAGGGGTTGTTGATTAACCGTCATTAGAGTTTCCTGGTGGTCTGAATAATTACATTGCGTACGACAACACTTTGGCTTTTACAGTTGCGCTTCGGGCCTCTGCCGTCGGCCGGGAGGAGGAGACTTCTTATTTCTCTGATTATACCTAAACCAGAGTGGTTTGGGACTTCATCTGGCTGTTCCTTTTGAGGCAACTCGACGTTGGAAAGCCTCGCCAATGCTAGGCATTGCCTACGTTTTCCGCCTTGATTTGCCTCAAAATAAAAGTGCCATATTCGCCCACCACGAAGTAGCAGCGAAGCTAAACCACTCCGTTTTAGATATATCATTTGGTTTTCCCTACGACTCTGGAGATTTCAGCCCCTCCGTCTGGCGTTTGGAATACCAATCTTTCTCTTCGAATAGCCCTTGAATATTTGCTTTAAACCGCTCGATATCGAAAGGCCCATGCAATCTGCGTTCCAAGAGCCGGTCGATGCCCCGGAGGAGTGCATTTTCCATAAGTTGGACAGTTCCTTGGTCAGTGGCCTCAAACGCCTCCTGTCCTGGAATACGCTCGGCTATTTCTACTGAACGCGTTTTTCGCCGAACTATAATTCCCGGACCGTGAACGCCGTTATCGTTCCGATAAACCAGGAAGGTAAAATAAAACTTATCTAGCCCCGCTCCGTAGTCATGCAAGTTCAACTGTTCATTCAGCATTCGGGTAAAGGGAGCCGGATCGAACTTGGGATAGAAAGGTTCCGTAAGTCGAGCGGAGACATAAAACTGCCAATCATCGATTAGCGACACTTCTAGACGGTTTTCAGTTGTCATAGGCATTACCTGGTGGTCTGAATAATTCTATTTCTCTTACTATTGCTTCAGGAAGCAAAGGATAATCATAAATTTTAATTTTCTCTTGAACCAAACATTCAGCATAGTTTCCTTTGAATTGAATGAAATATGCAAGGTCCGTAAAACCAAAATTTTCATTTGGGTACCTTCCATCTATCTTCTTCCTCGTAGTACCATATTTCCACACTTCCCCTTCATTTAAAAATAGAGTGGTTTGACCATCAGGGCAAGAATAGCATGGAAAATATTTGGAATCGGTAGCAATTAGCACATACTGTTCCGAATCATAAATCTCACGGATTTCCCGATCACGCTTCGCTTTTCGCTCTGGGTGTAGAATCCTTTTCCCGTTGGGACCGACAATAGTTGGGGTTATGCGACGGTCTTTTGAGAAAAGGACTTGAATCCCGTACAATAAACAACCAAAAGCGAAAATCAATAGGAGTCCCCGCCAGGGATTCGGCGGCCAGTAGGAATGGGCATGGCCGCGTTGCCGGAAACCGCGTCCTTGCCCGTTATGCTTCTTTGGGTCGGAGTACAGGTGTCCAATCATAAGAATCAATGTATTCCAATGATAAGTAACACTTCCCGACTTGCCGCACAAGGACAGTTTTACCGCTTTATTCCCGCGGTTAATTTTGATCCCCCTGAGATCATTTCACTTCTATTTTTTGATCTTCAATGATTTAAAGAAATCGAATACGATCCTTCAGGCTTGATACCAATCGAAGTGCCGTTCGATGATTTCCTGTTTGCGCGCTTCGAGGTATTCCAGGAAGGAAACGGCCGCCGGCGCGTGCCGCTTGCCCTTCAGCCAGATCAGGCTCCAGGTGGTTTGGATGGGCAGACCTTTGACGGGGATGATTTTTAGTTGCCCCAGGTTCAGTTCGTTGCGGATGCCGATCAGGGGCATGATGGAAAGGCCCAAGCCGGCGAGTACAGCTTGCTTGACGGCCTCGTTGGAGGAGAGTTCCAGCTTTTTGTTGGCGGCTACTTTCAATTCTTGTAAATAGCGCTCCATCGTCAGGCGGGTGCCGGAACCGGGCTCCCGGTAGATGAGGGGCAATGCTTCGAAGAAAGCCCGGCGACGAATCTTTTTCGGCGGATCAAACTCGGCATTGGAGACCAGGTAAAGGATATTGGGGATTAAATCCATACGATCCACCCGGATGTGATCGGGCACAATGGAGACAAGCGAAAAATCGACTTCATTGTTTTCCAGGCTTTCCACGACCCGGGATTTATTAGTCACATCCATCTCGAGGGTCACGCCGGGATGTTCCTTGAAGAAATCCGTCAGGAAATAGGGCATCACGTATTTGCCGGTGGAGACCGACGAAATGGTCAGCTTCCCGATAAGCTGCCCCTTATAGGCCATCGTCTTAGTCTGAATGGCCAGTGCCTGATCGATGATCTGTTGGGCCGCCTCGGCGATTTCTTTCCCAAAATCGGTAACAAATAATTGCTTACCAACCACCTCCGTCAGGGGGATATCGAACTGATCCTGCAATTTTTTCAACTGAATCGACACGGCTGGTTGGGTGAGGTGTAAGGCCTCTGCCGCCTTCGTAATGCTCTTTGTTTCAGCTACTTTGAGAAAGATGCGTAGCTGGTGCAGGGTATAATTCATAAATCTCGCTTATGATTAGCATAATAAATATAAAACAATAGTTATGAAAAATCCACTCATCTTTGCATCAGAAATCAAATGAAATCAATGAATAGGGTCACAATTGCAAAGGGAGATGGTATAGGTCCGGAGATTATGGACGCCGTACTTACCATTTTAGAGGCGGCGGAAGTCCCCCTCCAATTCGAAGAAATTGAAATTGGAGAACGCGCTTATCTAGCCGGACATACATCGGGCATTTCTCCTGACGCCTGGGAAGCCATTCGCCGCAATAAGGTCTTTCTAAAGGCCCCCATTACTACTCCGCAGGGAGGCGGCTACAAGAGCCTCAACGTCACTACACGTAAAGCTCTAAACCTATTTGCCAATGTGCGCCCCTGCCGCAGCTACTACCCTTACGTACCTACCAAGCATCCATTGCTGGACATCGTCGTCATTCGCGAAAACGAGGAAGACCTGTACGCAGGCATCGAACACCAGCAGACCTACGAGGTGGTGCAGTGCCTCAAGTTGATCAGCCGGCCTGGCTGTGAGAAAATAGTACGCTACGCCTTCGAATACGCCAAACAATACGGCCGCAAAAAAGTCACCTGCTTCACCAAAGACAACATCATGAAGCAGACCGACGGGCTGTTTCATCAGGTCTTCAAAGAAATTGCGCCCGAATATCCGGAAATAGAGTCGGAGCACATGATTATCGATATTGGCACCGCTCGTCTGGCGGATACGCCCGAACGGTTCGATGTCATTGTGGTACCCAATTTATACGGCGATATTATCTCCGATGTCGTCGCTCAGATCACCGGCTCCGTGGGGATGGCCGGCTCGGCCAACATTGGGATGGAAGTAGCCATGTTTGAAGCCATCCACGGCTCGGCCCCCGATATTGCAGGCATGGGCATTGCGAATCCATCCGGATTGCTGCAGGCCAGCATCATGCTGCTCAACTACCTCGGCCATACCCAAACCGCCGCACTCATTCACAATGCGCTGCTGCGCACGCTGGAAGCCGGCATTCACACAGCGGATATATACCGACCCGACTCCAGCCGGCAACGGGTAAGTACCCGGGGCTTTGCCGAAGCCGTAATTTCAAATTTCGGGAACCAGCCAAACGTACTCAACCCGGTACCCGAGTTGAATACGCCCCCCATCGTACTCCCGAAATACCAGCGCAAGGAACTGCCTCAGAAAGACTTGCTCGGCGTGGATGCCTTCGTCGATTGGCCCGGATTGCAAGCCGACAAACTGGCCGGACAACTTCAGGAAATCGAAACCGAGCAGCTGCACTTGTCGATGATTACGAACCGGGGAATCAAGGTATGGCCCAACGGATTCGACGAAACCTTCTGCACCGACCACTGGCGCTGCCGCTTCGAATCAGCTGATGGAGGAGTTATCCGTAAACAGGAGATTATCCGCCTACTGGAAAAAGCAGAAGCAGCCGGTATCGATATCATCAAAACTGAAAATTTATACGCCTTCAACGGCACTCCAGCCTTTTCACTGGGGCAGGGGCAATAGTTGACTTCAAAATCTCGTCGCCAATGAATATTGGATTTGTCACTTCCACGCTGATAGGGTCTGGACCGGATATTTACACGGTCAAGTTGATCACCTCGGCAGTTTTGATCTTGTTACTTCTGACCATCAAATTTTTATCAACCGCAAAAAGCGATTTGCAACATGACTGAATCAAAGAAGTTTACCCTCATCAACGGCGTTTTCAATGAGGAGGATGCCAACAACTTGCTATACAGCTTCTTCTCTGCAAAAATCAAATTACACGCTGAGCGCAAGCTTAGCACCTACGAACGGGAGGGCATCGATTGTGAATATTCCAATAAGCGAATTGCAGAGCTTACCGCCGATCGCAAGCAAATTTTGGAATTGATGCAGCAGGCTCGCCTGCAGGGAAAGACCCTTAAAATTTCGTCCGAAATCAACATCGAACTTGTAGACGAGGAGCCCACGCTGCAGGCTGGGAAGCTCGTAGAAAGCAGTCTAGTGTAGTTTACCATATCAATTAGCTCCTTCATCATCCACCCCGTTCGGATAACAGCTATTCGAACGGGTTTTTTATTGTGCCATATCATACTTACTTCACAACCGATTCAGGAGCTTCTCCGCGCGGTTGCGGTAGCCCGGCGATCCATTCTCTATTCCCGCTTCCAGTACTTCCCGCAGCTCTTGGCCCAATTCCGGATAGGTACCACTCAGGTTGAATAATATCTGCATCGAGTGCACCTGTACGGCCACCGTCGTATTCGGATTATTCAGATAGTCGAAGGCTACCGTCGCCAGTATTCCGGCCTGTTCTTCCGGGTATTCCGGTAGTTCTACAAGGCTCCGCAGGAGGTTGCGTGCCACCGCCGGATGTGGCGGCGCTACCAGCAGGGGCATCAACCTGGAGAAATGAGGAAGAAGCAGGTTCGGATTTTCCGTTGCCACTACCCCCACGGGCCAGGCTGCACGTTGCGCCATCGTTGGCTCTTCGTCAAAAAGCAATTCCAACAAGACAGCAAAGCGAGTGGCATTTGTACCAACGTACCCGGCAATAGCGTCAGCGGTTGCCTTCGAATGCTTTTTGAGAAGAGCTGCTCGAATATCCATATCCGTTGATTTTTGTCCGACTCCACGAAAACGCTCGCTCCTATTTCATTTGAAATACTACTAATTCGGCAAAAATTCCCCAAATTTGTCGATTGTCTACAAATGAGCAGCCGTTTGCCCATTATGCCGATCTACAGTATACAGGAATGCAAACCCAATCACGCCGCTGACCTGGCGGTTCTTGCCGAAAAGACCTTTCGGCAATCTTACGCTGCACTCAATACTCCCCAAAATCTGGAGCACTATATTCGACAGGCGCTCAACGAACCCTTAATTTTTCAGGAACTCAAAGACCCACACAGTCATTATTACTGGATTACAGGGGATGATATCCCGGTGGCTTACCTGAAGGTGAATCGCCCGCCGGCTCATACCGAACCTGGTTACGCCGACGGACTGGAAGTGCAGCGCATTTACGTCGACGTAGCACACCAACGCCAGGGGCTTGGCCGCTTACTCCTGCAACTCGCCCATACCGTAGCCCGCAATCAAAATCTCCGTTATCTCTGGCTCGGGGTATGGGAGCGCAACCCCCAGGCCATTCGCTTCTACCAATCCCTGGGATTTTACCAGGTTGGGAGTCACATCTTCACTATAGGAGCAGAGGATCAAGTTGATTTCATATTCCGCTTGGATGTGTCGTGATCGATTTAGGCGGACCTCCAATAGTAGGGCGTAAACAACACCAGGATCGTAAACAGTTCCAGACGGCCCAACAGCATCAAAAAGGCAAGAAACAATTTGACCCCATCCGTGAGGCCGGCAAAGTTATTGACCGGGCCAACATTACCAATGCCGGGACCTACATTGCCCAGGCTGGTAGCTACGGCACCGATCGCAGTCAGGAAATCGACTCCCATTGCTGCAACGATAATGGATCCGATCACGAATATTGCCAGGTAAATTAAAAGGAAAATAATGATGTGAATGAGGATCCGCCCTGGCACAATCGAGTCGTTGAGTTTCAGCGGCACCACTGCCCGGGGGTGAAGCAAGCGCTTAAATTCAAGCATGCTATTTTTGAAGAAGACCAGATGGCGAACAATTTTAATCCCGCCGGAAGTAGAGCCGGCACTGGCTCCCAGAAAAAGTAAAATAAAAAACAGCATCGTCAAGCTCCCCGACCAACTCGTGTAATCGGCACTTATGTACCCCGTAGTCGTGATGACCGAAACAATTTGAAAAATACTATCCCGGAAGGCCTGCTCCCAATCCAGCCCGGTATCGAATTTTACCTTTATCGTTACGAACACAGTCAGCAGGAGTACCAAAAACACATAGGCCCGGAATTCGTCGCTCTTCCAGACGCGCCTAAATTGCCGATTCAGCCCCAGATAAAGCATGGTGTAGTTGGTGCCGGCCAGAAACATGAACAGGACAATGACATACTGAATGGCCGGGATGTTCTGATAGAAGGCCATACTATCGTTTTTGGTGCTAAACCCACCCGTGGCCATCGTGGTCAGTGCGTGGTTCACGGCATCGTAGGAGGTCATTCCCAGGAACCTCAAAACGAGCATCAACAGAAACGTCAGGCCTACATAGATGTACCACAGACGTTTTGCGGTATCGCTGATCCGGGGTGTCAGTTTATCCGAAATGGGGCCGGGCGCCTCCGCTACGAATAATTCGATGCCACCAATGCCGAGGAGGGGAAAAATAGCAACGGTAAGCACGATAATCCCCATGCCACCAATCCATTGTGTCAGGCTGCGCCAGTAGAGGATGCCCTGCGGCACGCCCTCAATGTCGACCAGCACGGAGGCACCGGTAGTGGTCATTCCGGAGGCTGTTTCGAATAGCGCATCGGGAATGGTCGTCATAACGCCGCTCAGGATGTACGGCAAGGAACCGAACAATACCATGCCGATCCAACCCGATGCTACGACCAGATAGCCCTCGCGCTTGCGAATTTGTTCTTTTGGCCCCGGGCGCACGAACCAAAAAAGAGGCAACCCGAAAGCCATACAGATCAGCCCGCTAAAGAACAAAGACAGTCCGTCGCCGCTACCAAAGTACCAGGAAAAGGGCAGGCCGGTCCACATCATCCCCCCTACCAGGAGCAGCAGGATACCAAGCACCCGCAAAACTGGACGAAACTGAATCATGGCTATCGGAAAAGTTGCTCGAGTTTCCCGATGGCTTCGGGCAATGCAAAGACAATCACCTTGTCATCGCGCTGTAGCTGAAAGCTGCCGTCGGGAATCAGGCTCTTATCGCCGCGGATCACCCCTCCTACCAGGGCCGTTTTGGGGAAATGCAGCTCTTTGAGGGGCTTACGGGTTAGTTGATTATTCTTGTGTACTACGAATTCGATGACTTCTGCCTCGACACCGTGCAGCCCCGTAATGGCCTCCACCTTGCCCTTACGAACGAAGCGGAAGATGTTGTTGGCGGCAATCAGTTTTTTATTGATGAGGGTGTCGACGCCGATGTTTTGGCTGATGTGGATATACTCTTTGTTTTCGACCTGGGCGATGGTCTTGTAGACGCCCCGGTCCTTGGCGGTCAGGCAGGCGATGATATTTGTTTCGCTGTTTTCCGTCAGGGCGATGAAGACATCCATGTTGCTGAGGCCCTCCTCTTCCATGAGGTCAAAATCGCTAAAATCGCCATTGATGATCAGGGTATCTTTCAGCTCTTCGCTCAGGGACTTGCAGAGCTCCCGATCTTTCTCGATCAGGATGACCTGGTAATCTTGCTCCAGCCGGCGAGCGGTGAGCCGGGCCTGTGCCGTCCCGCCGAGGATCATGACCCGCTTCACGGTGATGTCTTTTTTGCCCACGATTTCCTGGAGTGCCGCGATGCGTTCTTTTTTGGTAATGAAGTAAATATGATCGTTGCGCATGAGGGTAGTGTTGCCGCGAGGGATAATCGTTCGGTGCCCCCGAAGAATGGCAATGGGCCGCAGGTCGATATTCGTCTCCAATTGGTCGATATTCCGCAGTTGAATATTTTTTAGCGGGCTGTATTCATCCAGAGTAATCCCGACGAGGCTGAGCTTTCCTTCTTCGAATTCGAAAATATCGGTGAAGCTGCACTGCTTGACGAGTCGGTAGATTTCCTCTGCAGCCAGTTGGCGGGGGCTGATCAGGTTATCAATCCCCAACTGACAGATGAGCTTGCGCTGGTTCTCGAGTAGATACTCCGGGTTATTCACCCTGGCAATCGTTTGGCGGGCCCCCATTTTCTTGGCCAGAATGGCCGTCATCATGTTGGTCTGTTCGGAAGTTGTGACGGCCAAAACCAGTTTGGCGTCGCTGACGCCGGCTCGTTCAAGAGTACTGATAGCGGTGCTATCGCCCCTGATCGTCAGCACATCCAGGCGCGTACCGGCGTAATCGAGCACTCCCTGGTCGAGATCGATCAATACAATATCCTGGTTTTCGGAAACGAGCAGCTCCGCCAAATGAAATCCCACGTCCCCTGCTCCCGCGATCACGATTTTCATAGCCTCATTAGTTAGCGTAGTTGCCTACCGTCACTCCGAATGGAGGGATACGATGGGCATTTCTTCCAGAAGTCACCAGATGAGAATAAGTTTATTTTGCTCCATAGTCAGCTCCTCACTAAGTGAGGGCCTCACTGTACGGAAAAAAGCCCTAGAATAAACGGACACTTGACCCGCTTTCTTCTCCCCGATTTTCCATCCTTTAATCAAAGAAGGCTTCCGATGTGTTACAAATTATGACACAACCATTTGTATGAAAATTTTAACGGTTTGCCTCGGCAATATCTGCCGGAGCCCGTTGGCCGAAGGCCTCCTTCAACGCACCCTCTTGCAGCGCGGACTCGACTGGCAGGTCGATTCTGCAGGTACCGGCGCCTATCACATTGGCAAAGCCCCCGACCCTCGCTCTATCGCTATTGCCCGCACGCACGACCTCGACATTAGCAACCAGCGGGCCCGACGTTTTCGCACCACGGATTTCTCCTACTTCGACCTGATCCTGGCCATGGACCAATCCAATCGCCGCGATCTGATTCGCCAGGCCGCCTCCGATGCTCAGCGTGCGAAGGTACACCTCTTTTTAGATTTTGCGTACGCCACTGCCGAGGGTGCGGAAGTGCCCGACCCCTACTGGAACGACGACGGCTTTCTGCAGGTGTATCAAATGCTTCACGACGCCAGCGAGCGGGTGATCGATCGACTCCTTCAAACCCAATTCTAATGCAGCAACAGAAGATTCTCAACGACCCAGTCTACGGCTTCATCGGCATTCCCTACGGTATTCTCTTCGATCTCGTTGAGCATCCTTACTTCCAGCGGCTGCGCCGAATTAAACAGGTCAGCCTGACGCACTACGTCTATCCGGGTGCATTGCACACGCGCTTTCATCACGCCCTCGGCGCCTTTCACCTCATGCGCCGTGCCATCGACGTGTTGCGCCAAAAGGGGGTTGCCATCAGTCAGGAAGAGGCCGAGGCAGCCATGATCGCCATCCTGTTGCACGACATCGGCCACGGTCCGTTTTCTCATACACTCGAGCACACCCTCATTCCCGTAAACCACGAGGAACTTTCGATCCTGTTCATGCAGCGCCTCAGCAAGGAATTCGATGGGAAACTCGATCTGGCCATGCGCATTTTCCAGGATGATTACCACAAGCCCTTTCTACATCAACTGGTGAGTGGCCAGCTCGATATGGATCGGATGGACTACCTCAACCGCGATAGCTTCTTCACCGGAGTGAGCGAAGGAGTAATTGGGTACGACCGCATCATCAGCATGCTCAATGTGCAAGAGGGCCATTTGGTCGTGGAAGAAAAGGGGATTTACTCGATCGAAAAGTTTCTGATTGCCCGACGGCTGATGTACTGGCAGGTGTATTTGCACAAGACGGTGCTGGCCGCCGAATTAATGCTGGTGCAAGCCATTCGCCGGGCCCGGCATCTAGTGCAATGCGGCGTTGACCTCCCGGCGCCTTCCGCGCTGCTGTATTTCCTACAGCGCGATATCTGCCGGGAAGATTTCGTCGAACGCGATCCGAAACTGCTGGATTACTTCGCCCGCCTCGACGATACGGACATTGCCTCCGCTATTAAGGAATGGCAGTGGCAGGCCGATCCGATTTTGTCCTTCCTGAGCTACAATCTCGTGCAACGGCGATTGTTTCGCCTCCGATTCAGCAACGATCCTATCGCCAATTCGGAAATTGCCCAGTTGACCGAACAAATCGAAAGCCACCCCGACCTCCCCGAACAGGGCGCAGACTACTTTCTGACCGTGGGCAAGGAATCCAACTCTACCTACACGACCTTCAAGGACGAAATCCAAATTCTCACCAAACGCTCCGGCGTGGTGCCGCTTTCCCAGGCAAGCGACCACAACGTGGAGCCCCGGGAATTCACCAAGTATTACATTTGCTATCCGAAACTTATTGAGCAAAAACCGGCACACGCGCTGCTCTCAACGAAGACTAATGTTTGATTATCGATTCCTCCTGCTTTTGGGATTTATCTCCTGCCTGATCCTGCCCGCCACTGCCCAACGGCAGCCGGTGGATACTAGTCTGCACATGGATTTTGAAGACTACGACCCTCCCTCTACCCTGGTCGTACCGGAACATCCGACCGAGCGGGCGCGCTTCCCCTTCGTCGATGTGCACAGCCATCACTGGCGGATGGCCGAACAGGATCTCGACAAGCTGATCCGCGAAATGGATTCGTTGAATATGGCCATCGTCGTCAATCTAAGCGGCCGGGGTGGTCCGCGGCTCAAAGCGATCATGGACAACATCAATAAATCCGGCTACAGCGACCGCATCGTCTGCTTCACCAATATTGAATTGCGCAGCATCGACGATCCCGACTGGCTGGAATCCACGCTCGAACAACTCGAATACGACCACAGCATCGGGGCGCGCGGGCTCAAGATCTACAAGAGCCAGGGCATGACCAACAAGGATTCGTCAGGCAACCGCATCAAAATTAACGACCCACGCATCGCCCCCATCTGGGAAAAATGCGGCGAATTGGGCATGCCCGTTCTGATTCACTCCGCCGACCCCAAATCGTTCTGGGCCCCGCACGACGCCAACAACGAGCGCTGGCTAGAGCTCAAACTTCGGCCCGGCCGCAAGCGCAGCGCCACCGATCCGGCTCCCTGGGATACGATCATTGCCGAGGCGCACGACATCTTCCGCCGCCACTCCAACACCACCTTCATCGCCGCCCACATGGGCTGGTACCCCAACGACCTCGCCCGGCTCGGCCAACTGCTCGATGAGTTGCCCAACGTCTACGTCGAAATTGGGGCCGTCATTGCCGAATTGGGCCGCCAACCACGCATGGCCCGGCGCTTCTTCGAGCAGTACCAAGACCGGGTTCTCTTCGGCAAAGACGCCTACAACCCCGAGGAATACCCCACCTACTTCCGCGTGCTGGAAACCGCCGATGAGTACTTCCCCTACTACAAGCGCTACCACGCCTTCTGGCGTATGTATGGGCTGAATTTGCCCGACCCCATCCTGCGAAAGCTGTACTACGAGAATGCGGTGCGGATTATTTCGGGGTTGGAGGTGGATGAGCCAGTGCGGTAAGGCCTCGTTAGGTGCAGAACGCCTCCCGCCACGCCTCCCGCAATTTCCGATACCGAGCAACAATCTTCGGATTGGGTTCAAACCGATTATCGGTAGTGATTTGCCCCTTCAAGTCCGACCAATCAGCCAGATCGCCCACTGCCCGGCGGGCGAGAAGGGCCGCGCCGTAAGAAGACGCCTGCGGCGTTTCGGCAATGTGGACGGGAAGCCCGGAAATGTCGGCCAGGAGCTGCACCCAGAATTTGGACCGCGTAAATCCGCCGTTGGCGTAAAGGGTATCGATGGGGGCAACCGTTTCCTCCAGCGCATCGATGCTTTCGCAGAGGTTGTAGAGGATGCCTTCCAGAATGGCCCGCACGAAGTGCGCCGGGCGGTGGTGGCTGCGCAAGCCCTCAAACCGGGCCGTGGCCTCCGGCTGGTAGACCGGGGCGCGTTCGCCGTATAGATAAGGTAAACACCGAAGCCCCTCCGCACCGGCGGGTACGTCGGCACCCAACTCGATCAGCTCGGCGTAGGAACGGTCGGGGAAAAAAGCCTGACAGAACCATTCCAATACTTTCCCGCCATTGTTGGAGGCTCCACCGACGATGTAATGGTTTCCCTGAAGGATATAGGTGAATAGCCGGTGCGCTGTATCGACTTGTGCCGACTGTGTGGTCATGCGGATGGCTCCGCTCGTGCCAATGGTGAGCACTGCGTGAGGTGGCTCCAGGACGCCCGCTCCCAAGTTGGCGGCGCTGCCGTCGCTGAGGCCAATGGCCAGCGGCACGTCGGAAGAAAGGCCCAATCGATCTTTTAGGTCGGGATTCCAATTGGTCAATAATTCCAAGCCATCAACAACCGTTGCCAATTGAGCAGGCTCAATGCCCAGGTATTCCAGCGCTTTGGCATCCCACTGCCGCTCCTCCAGGTGGTACATGCCGGTGGCGGAAGCTACCGACTGATCGATTTTCCAACAATCAAACCAGCAGAAAAGCAGATAGGACTTGATATCTGCGAAGCGGGCCGTTTGTTGAATCAAATCCGGGCGGCTGTCTTGCAGCCATTTAATCTTGACCAGCGGCGACATGGCGTGGATGGGCGTCCCCGTGCGGCGGTAGATGGCTGGTCCTATTTCAGCGTTATTCAGCGCTTCGGCGGCGGCCTGCGCCCGGGTATCGGCCCAGGTGTAGACCGGGCTGAGGCATTTACCCTGGTCATCGACCAGCAGGAGGCTGTGCATAGCTACGCTTAAACCGATCGCTTCCGGATCGCTGCCGAGTTGCCCGACGACCGCCCGAACAGACTGTTCGGCGGCCTCGACGATGGCATCTGCCGATTGCACAGCAGCCCCCGATTCGGGCTCCTCCAACGCATAGCCGTGGATGCTTTCGCAAAGCATCTTCCCCGAGCGGTCGAAGGCATTTGCTTTGGTCGAGGTGGTCCCAATGTCGAGGCCCAGGAAGTATGGCATGGTGGTTCGGTTGTGGGGGTTGCACTTATGAAAAGCCCCCGCTGGAAGCAGAAGTTTAGGTATAATGTACTAAAGGCTCGGAGGTTTCATCGCCTCAAAACCGAAAGGAGCGGCCGCAGCAGAGGATGCGCGTATTCGAGCAAATAGTAAGGGCGCATCGGTGCCCCGAAGCTGCGGAAGAACTCCTCTACCCCCGGCAGTTGGCTACCTTCAAAATCGAAGGACCGGCCGGTTTCCGCCTGCGCCTCAATGGCGTGCCACAGCAGGAGGGCGTTAGCGCCGCTGGCCCGCAGTTCGGGATCACTACCCTGGATCAAATTGTACGCTGATCGAGTATCCCAGACGCAAAGTTGCATGGCATGGACGC
Organism: uncultured Saprospiraceae bacterium; assembly: GCA_964504335.1. Classification (GTDB taxonomy): domain Bacteria; phylum Bacteroidota; class Bacteroidia; order Chitinophagales; family Saprospiraceae; genus CAZDET01. The sequence continues at coordinate 21,360 of CAZDET010000004.1, read as the reverse complement.
GCCCCTGTTCATCGACTGCCTTTAATAGGCGGCCGCTCTCTCGTTCAAGGATATGACCGAGCAATCGGTCGAACAGGGTCCTGCTGATTGTCAAGGCACTTCCGCGATGAGCGTAGCTTTTTTGGCAAATGTCATAGAGCTGCATCCCGTCGGAGCTACTTTCTACCCGCAATAGCTCGCGGGCCTTGCGAATGGCAGTTCGGGTACGGCCGGCAAGGCCTTGCCACAAGTCCTGGGTTGCATTATAGGGAGGAAACACGTAGCTGTAGCGCACCCCTACTTGCCATTTCCGCCGCAGGAACGGCATCAGGTTTGGTGCGTCGTATTCGGATTTCCCTACCCGGAAGTAGGCATCCGGCAATTGATCGATCAAATCGGTATACAAGCTCCATTCCCGGTCGTGACGGCGGTGGCGCTTGGGCGGTCCCCCACTCGAAAGGAGGCGTGGCCCGAGTCCGGGACACAATGGCGGTGGGCTGAGAAAGGCCAATCCGTACTTGCGCCCGGGGGCAAAGGGCCACACCGCTTGCACCTCGCCGGATTTATCGCGCGCCATGCGGGCATCCCAACCATTTGGTCCGGCAACGGCATCGAGCCACCAGGGCTGAAAGAAGATCGGCAAGCCGACAGATAGTTTTGCCAGAAAATCGCGGTAGGCACCTTGTTGGCTAGGCATCGATGATCTGGATCAAATTCGTGCGCAGCTGTTGTTGCACCGCGTGGCGATTTAAAGTCTCCATAGCAGTCTGGGCAGATTCCCGCCGCTCCTGATAGCTGCGGTCGGCAATCCACTGCAACAGGGTATTTTGGAGATCCTCTTCATTTCGATAGCGGTAAACCAGGGATTCCGTGGCTTTTGGCAGGGGATAGTGTTGCGGCAGAAGCGCCGGACAGTTGTAATAAATCATATCGAACAAGCTACCGCTAATTTTGGTGAAACCCATCCGCTCGCGAAAAGGACCGAAATACTGGTATTTTGGAATAGGCAACAACAAAAAATCCATCTGCTCCAACAGGGTGTCGTAAGTTGCCTGATCCAGGATATCTGTATGACTATTCAACTGCAAGGCACCCTCTTTAAGTAGTTTTTGTAATTGATCGGTGCGCTTCGGCTGGCGGTCGCGGCCTAAGAGGTGTACCGTGGTGGGCTGTCGGACCTGTTCGCTCAGGTTTCGGAGTAACTCCCGCACCAATTTGTAATTCTCCCGGCTCAGGGCAGACATGGGTAGGCCGATGTGTACCCGGCCATCCTCAGCGGCTTGATGGGTCAGAGGGCGATAATATCCAAAGGGCAGGATGATGCCGGTCGGCATGGGCCCCAATCGTTCGGCATACATTTTGGTATAGGCCGTGGGGAAAGCGATGGCGGCCGTCCGATGGAGCAGGCGCAGCCGTTGCCGATCCCGGCCGACCAGGTCATACCGCAGTTTTCGGGCTAGCGCAGGAAGGCTACCCCCTACTCCTTCTCCTCCAGTGCCCGGGTGGCGTAGCAGGGCCGTGGTATTGTGATTGACGAGGATCAGCGGCGGGCGCACCGCCAGGCTCGCCCATATGTGGTAATCCAAACCCGTAGTGAGTAAGATTACCGCCTCCTGATCCTGGATGGTGGCATCTTCCTCCTGCACGGTTTGCCAGGCCGATTGCGGATCGGTCCAGGTAACCCAGCGTACGTTTTCCTGCGTTCGAATGGCGGCAGGTGCCTGTTGGCGAATAGCCTCGGCAGTTAGAACCGTCCAGTGGATGGGCGGATCGGCTAATAGCTCCAACCATCGATAGATGATTTCCTGGTGGTAGAATGGCTCGATGAGGGCTATGCGCATAGCGGCTCCAGAATTTGTAGCAAGTTGGAAAGCATTTGTCGATAATCAAAATATTTCTCTACGTACTCTCTACCCTGCCTGGCCCGTCGAAGGCGTTCCTCAGGCTGTTCGGTACAGGCCCGGAGTACCTGAGCTAGCTCCTCGGGGTTATTGGCGGGCGCCATCCATCCATTGCGCCCCTGATCCATGACCTCCGGAATGCCGCCTACTTTCGTAGCGACCACGGGGCAACCAGCTGCCAGCGCTTCCATATTGGCTACCCCAAGCCCCTCCCGGAGAGATGGGACGCAGAAAATATCAGCCCGGATCAATTCTCTTCGAACGACGAGATTTGGCTGGGGGCCGAGCGATCGTACGATTACATGTTCCTGGTTAGGGTAGGAAGCTGCCTTCAGCAACCGAACGGGAGGGCCAATGATCGTCAATTCGAATCGGTATTCCACCAATAGATTCAATGCCCTGATAAGGGAGGCAAGCCCTCCGGTGCGAAAATCGCTTTTCACAAAAATAATGCACAGCACCCCCGAAAAAGCGCGCTCCGGAACAAAGGGAAACTGGTGCACATCGATGCCCTTGTAAAGAAGGTGAAGGCGATCCTGCGGAGGGTGGTAGGTACGCAGCACTTCCTGTTTCAAATAATCAGAATTGACTATCGTCCGGGCTGCTCGCCTTGCAACCCAGCGCTCAATTATCTGATAGAAGCCCCTGCTGTAGCGCTTCCGGTTGAGGGGACCATGCACCCGCCGGTACTGCAACTGTAAATCGTCGTTGATCATAACCACAATCGGAACCCGGCGCAGCCACAGGCAGCAAAAAAACGCATGTATTGCATGGTTGAAAAGAAGCACATCGATGGATTGATCGCGCACTATTCGGCGTAAGGCTCGAAAATATTTCCACGCTCGGATCAACGGGTTGAAGGCCTCCAGCCACTGGGGATAGATCACCCGAATAGCTAGTAGCCGGGCCGTATCGGATGGGATGGGCTCCTCTGTAAGGATTGAAATCTGATGATCCGGAAAATGCTGTGGCAACACTGCTACAAAACGCGCAAAGCGCGCGGGACCGTGGGTCTCGCTACTCATCGTGCGGCTAATTAGTAGGCAGTGCATGGTTGGGAAGTCGGTTAAACGATCGAATGATATAACTGCTGGCACCGTGCAGCAGTATACTGCACATCAAAGCGTTCGGCCACCCACTCCCGAGCCGCCCGCGAATACGCCAAATAAGTCGCCTGATCCATTTGGGCAAACGACTGGATTGCATCGGTCAGACCGTCCATATCGCCTTCCGCCACCAGGATGCCGCTTTTCCCATGCGCAACTTCCGCCGGGATATCGCAATGATTGGTAGCCACCACGGGCAGTCCACGCGCTTGCACATCTAACAGCACGATGGGAGCGCCCCCTTCACAATCGCCATCGGCTGCCCATTGGCTCGGATGCACAAACACATCGAATTGCCGGAGAAATGCGTCCAGTTGGCTGTAGGGCAGGAAGGGTCGAATTGACACCCGCTCCGACAAGCGATGGGTGCGCAGATAATCGAGGAGGCCTTTAAAATAAGCGGGTTGATGCACATTGCCAACCAGCGTCAATTCAGTCGGAACGCCTCGCTGCAACAGGGCATGGGTTGCCTGCACGGTGCTGAGTTGGCCTTTTTTCTCCGTGATATTGGCGATTTGGAGCAGGCGGAGGGGTTGATGAGGACCGTCTTTCGGCTCCGGTGCATCCGGCAACGGAATGCCTAATGGGAGCACTTCGATTCGTCCATTCAGCTGCCATTTCTCCCGGAGTTGGGTAGCGCCAAACGGGCCTTCTGCGGTGATGGCGGAAGCCTTCCGAAGGATATGCTGAATGCGGGCTTTCCGGTCGGACGTGCGGCGCGCCGCACGTTCGTAATCATGCCCGTAAAAGGAGACGATGAAGGGGATTTCGAGCGCTTCCAAAAAATGCCGGTAGCGATAGGCAATATCGGCAAAGTGGACGTGCACTAAATCGATGCGTTGCTGCCGAACGTAGGGCCCCCATTGCTCCCGCTCATTTAGCAGCAATTTCGAAGCCGCAAACAGCCGGGCGTGTCGACTGCGATCCCGCCAATTACTCCGGTCGAGCTTACTAATAATCGACCGGAGGGGGCCGCGATCGCTGATACAAAATCGGAAATCAGGATCGAAAAAATTATGGGGCAGCAAACGCTGCGTTCCAATATGGTGCTCAGCCACCTGATTGTAATGCAATTGGTGGTACAACCAAATCTGCGAGGCGGGTAAATATTCGGAAATAAGATGAAAAATGCGCATTCAATGAGCTTTCAACGACCGCATCTGCCGAAAAAGGCGGAGCCAATCGCTGTACCAGCGGGCAAATCGCCACCTAAAATAAGCGAAATAGCTCATGGCATAAATACCCGTTGCAGCAATCAGTTGATCGGTCAGCAAATAGAATATTCCAAATAGCAGCAGTCCGATCAAAGTAGATTCGATGCCCGGCCAGCAAGCCCGCCCAATGCGTAGCACGGACACGCCACAAAGCTTACTAATCAGCCCAAGCCCAATCAATACTGCGGTGACGGATGCAATGGCATAGCCCACCGCTACCCAGAATATGGATTTGCCAATCAGTAGGGATAACACAATGCTGAGCAATAACAAGGGCTTTATCACCAGGCCAAGCCGCATTTGTAACTGGGTCTTTCCCAAAATCTGGTAAATCGTACCCTCCAGAGTACCGACTAATTGGAAGACGGCCAGTACACAAAACACGCGCACTACCGACACAATCGAGCGCCATTCTTCACCAACCAGAGCCGGAAAAACCACATCCGCCACGATAAACAGGACAGTGAAGCAGGGCAGCATCGTCGTCCAGATGAGTCGCACCAGCGCTTCGTAGCGTTCAAATACAGCGCGAGGGTCATCCTGTAGCGGGGCCACGGCTGGGAAAAACACCCTACTCAGTGTCCTGCTGATATTTCGGATGGGAAACAATAGAATTTGGTAAGCCCGATTGTACCAACCAAGGGCCTGGTAACCCAGAAAACGGCCAATCAGTAAATCATCCAGATTGCGCACGGCGAAATTAAGCAGTCCATCGATCGTTATCGGCCCTCCAAATCGCAAATGCGGCCATAATTGCAGGGCGCGCATCGGCCCCGGCCACCACATGGCCCGGTGATATACGACGATCAACAGAATGTAGGCATACCGCAATGGATTGCGGATAGCAAGGGCCCAAATAGGATACTCCCACCACGCGAGCGCTATCCCCACCACGGCGGCAAGAAATAAACCGACTACTTCAGCCGATACAATTCGGTCGAATCGCAATTCTCGCTGCCACATTGCAACTGGTAAGCCAACGATTCCTCCCAATAGGAAATGCAAGGTGCCAAGTAGGAGCAAGAGTTGTAAATCAGGGTCCTTCGTAAGCAGGTACCAAATAAGAGGCCCGATGCAGCAGCTGAGCGCAAGTAGCAACTGCAAACTATACAGACCGGCGATTTCGGAGCGAATGAGCGTTTTTCGCTGAATCATACTCGGTATCGTACCCAGATCGCGCAATCCCTCCAGAAAGGTAAATGCCACGGCTACGAGCGCCAGCTTCCCAAAGGCAGTAGGGGCCACCAGGCGCATCAACAAAATATTGGCACTTAGGCTGATCAGAAGATGTACCGCACGCCCACCAATCGACCAGGAAAGGGCCCGCAAAATCGGCGATCGGCTCATAGAAAGCGTTCTCCTAGTTTGCCGTAAGAACCGACTTTTCCTGTTGTTCTTCGGTAGATGCGATTGAGAATGTGTCGGTTGCTCCGACGGGTTTGCAGGCGGATCGTTCCATCGATGGTGCGTATGCGTACCCAACCCGCTCCCGTTTCCACAATCGTGCCCGGAAGAGTGAGCGCGCTTCGGTCGATCGTTATTCTGGATATGCCCGGCTCGGCCGACAGGTAGATGGATTCGCCGATCTCATTTTTTGCAAATGCCTTTCCTGCTCGCACCTTCGCGTCGATTGGGACCGCCCCTTCTTCCTCCCACCGAATGCGGTGATCGGCGGGTTGGTCCTGCCGGTAATAGGTAGCCATTTCCTCGGCCTGCGGTACGGGCTGCCCTCCGGTGCGGAGTTGATCAGCCAGCAGACGGAAGTGCCGGGGGAGGTGCTGAACGACCAGCTGGCGAAGCTGCCGCTCGGTAATTTCAAGGGGGTCAAAGGAAATCGGGGTTTGCGCCCAAATCGGGCCTGCATCCAGCGCCTGTACGATCTCATGGGTGGAAATACCACTACTCGGCTCGCCCTTTGCCACCGTCCAGTAAGTGGGGTTTGCACCCCGGCAACGGGGAAGCAGTGAAGGATGCACATTGAGAGCGTTCCCCGACCACTGTTCGATCCAAGCCGCAGGGAAGATGACCGGGAAGCCAAGACTCAACGCAAAATCGACCACCTCATTCGAAACCGCCTGCTCTAGCTCAAACGGTATCATTCGCCCATCGAAATCAGATTGACGCAGCAGGCGTCGCAATTGGACTGTGGCCCTTCGGTATGCGGACGTCTTACGGGGACTATTGCCGCGATATACCCTATGGTAAAAAGCCTCCCAGTGGGTGAGTTGGGGTACAAATAGTTCGCACACTCTAAAGCCTGGCTCGTTTAGCAAGGCCCGCAGACTCGCCATGCCGAAAGCACTCAACTGCCCTACATACAAGGAAACAACTACTGGCTGCATAGAAAGGCCTCCAATTGATCGGCGATGAAATCTACGTCTTCCGAGGCTAATTCAGGGTAAATCGGCAATCGGAGCAGTCGCTGCGCACCTTCAATAGCAGTAGTATTGTCGTCGGCAGCCCGTCCATACCGGATTCCAGCCGGGGAGATTGCAAGCGGCTGGTAGTGAAATGCCGTCTCAATGCCCTTCCCTCGCAAGTATTGAAGGCAGGCATCACGCTGTTTCTGGTCGGGCAGCAACACGTAAAACAGGTGCCCATTCGGTAGCGCCTCCTCCCGAATTTCCGCTACGGTTAGGCGCGGATTTCCGCAGAACCGGTTACAATAGCGCTGCCAGTGTTGGCATCGGGACTCCCCTACCCGCTGCACGTCTTCGAGTTGACCGTATAGAAAAGCAGCATTTAACTCGGAAACAAGGTAGGAAGAGCCCAGAGTCACCCAGGTATAAGCGCCCACCTCACCGCGTTCGAATTGGGCGCGGTTGGTCCCTTTTTCTCGGATTTGCTCGGCGCGTTCGATCCAATCCGGACGGTTGATGAGCAGGGCTCCCCCCTCTCCACATTGAATATTTTTGCTGGCGTGAAAGCTGAGCGTACCGGCGTCTCCGATCGTTCCCAGGTGCCGCTTTCGGTAGTAGGCACCAATGCAGTGGGCCGCATCTTCGATTAGGGGTATGCCGGCCTGGTCGGCCAACTCGCGCAGCGCATCCATATCGGCGGCTATACCTCCGTAGTGCATCACTATTATGGCCTTGGTGCGCCTAGTAATCGCTGCGGCTACTCCTGCTACGTCCAGATTTAAATCCCGCAAATCGCTATCGACAAACACCGGAACAGCCCCACGCAGCGCTACGGCGTTTGCTACCGACACAAACGTAAACCCGGGAATGATCACCTCGTCGCCGGCCTTCAAATCGCACAGAAGCATAGCCATCTCCAGCGCATGCGTACAAGAAGCCGTCAGCAATACGCGTTTGGCACCGGTAAGTACTTCCAGGCGCTCTTCACACAACCGGGTGTACTGCCCATTGCCACTCAGCAATCCAGTAGCAATACTGTTGCGAAGGTGATCCAGTTCCCTCCCGTTTTGGTAGGGAACAGCAAAAGGGATGGAGCGATTCATCACCTCAATATCACCAATTTTCCGAGTTCGTTGCGGAAAAAGCGATCGACGGAAGTACTGTGTGCCTCTAATTGACGGCCATCGGCGTCGCGCACTTCCATGCGGTAGAGATATACCCCGTTGGCAAGGGGATCGCCAAATTCGTCGGTGCCGTCCCAGAAAAACTGCGTTTGATGCTGCCCCACTTGCAGGGGCCCCAGATCCGCAGCGGTCAAGCGACGGACGACCTTTCCCGATACCGTCATAATAGTCAGAGCATAATCCAGAGGTACCTGCTCGCCGGTCAGCGTGTACACGAAGTACGTACGATCAGAAAACGGGTTGGGGTAAGGCAAGACGTTCGAAATACGGGATTCATTGATCACTTCGAAGCTTACTTCGTAGGCCAGGTCTCCCGAGCGATTACCGCTGGCGTCGGCACTATTGACGCGCAACTGGTAAATACCATCCTGCAATAAGGCCGGCTGGTACTTAAGGCGTGCGGTATTGTCTTCAGCCGAACCAGGTATAAATTGCACCCGCGGATCGACCCCATTCAGGGTTTCCTGTTGTCCGTCCGGATAGGTGATGGTTAGGGCAATATCCTCGGGATTTTCGAGGAGCAGGAATTGGTTTTCATCAACTACCTGTACCTCAATTTGGGGCGAGGCCGAAACGAGTTCTCCATCCAAAATCTGGCGCCCGTCGAAAGAGACAACCATAGACGGCGCCAGCACGTCCTGCCCTATTGCGAATCGAACGGACAGAGAGTTGTTCGCAAAATTGGTTTCCTGCTGCGAGCGATCCGGATTGATTTCAAGGAACAATTGCTGATTTCCGACTGCTTTTTTCGAATCCAGATCCAAGACTACGTGAGCAGTATCCAGTTGGCTCAGGGCCGGCAACGCAAATTCCGTAGTCTCCACTATCTGATTGCCTTCCAGCCAGCGCATCCGAACCACGGAGCTGTCGCTCGGTACGCGCTGGGTGTTAGTGACTGCAATTTCGAAGGGATAGGCTTCCCCTTGCTCCAGGCTATCCGGACCGCGTACGAGATGAGCGGATCCATCGAATAAAAGATCCGGCAAGCCAGTATAGTCGAATTGCATCCAGGAAATGTTGGAAGGCGTGCGATTCGTCTCGTCATTCGCTAGCCAGACGGCCCGTAAATAGGGATACTGTTGCGGATCGACGGATTGTAAATCAATAGTGCCGAAGCCCGTGGTTTGAAACAGCGTATCCGCCACAGCATCGATATCCGATCCGCCCACAATTGCCAGCCGATTTTGATCCGTCGTATCGCTAAGAGTACCGTTCCAACGGAAGAAATTCCAACTGTCTACTGGCCCGACGGTTGTCGTTTCCATAGAACCGGCCGTAGCTTTTCGAGGAATATCGATACTCATCCGAATGGTTTGCGTCAAGCTATCGGCCATTGCCTCTTTGATGATGCCGAAGCCCTTGCGGTAGGTCAGCAGATAGGGCAGTTCAGCCTCCGCCAATTGGCGGATGGTAGTAGCCCCTTCTTGTTCCAGAAAGCTGTAAATACTCCGACCCGTGATAGCCTGATCGGCCTGCCAGGTATCGGCATAGATCTGATTGGTCGTATCGTACTGAATCGTATACAGAAACACGAAATAACCAATTGGGACGACCTCATCGAGGAAGGTCAGCAGGTTTTCGCGCTGTTCGAGGGTTTCGGTAGGAAATGCAAACACGCGGCTATTACCGGTAGGTAGGCCGTAATCACCTTCCTCAAACCGGTCGTCGGGGGGGTTCGTCCAGAAGGAGGCCGAGGTGGGTTCGGATACGACCACCGCTATCCCCTCGCGCAAGAAGCGCCAAGGCCTCACCGAACCCGCATAACTGGCAAAATCGTAGATCAGCCCCGGGCGGAGTTGCCCGCCATCCCAGAGCCCATTAAGGAGCTCGACGTTGACGTCTTGTCCGAAAAACTCGAAGTCCCTCCGAGCGTCCAGCTGCATTTCGTCGAAGCTATTTTCTTCCCATTGCCCCCAATGTGCCTGGGCCCAGCCTTCGGCCGCATTGCTGGCATAGGTAAACGAACTTGATTCCCAGACAAAAGCCTGATTTTCCGTCTCGGAAGCATCCGGGCTGACCCTCCAATAATAAACGGTTGAGTCTTGCCAGGCGAGGGCCGGCTTCCAACGCACGAGGCCGCCCTCCTGCCGGATAGTTGCCCGAAGCAGGGGGGGTTCAAAATCGGGCACGGTATCGATTTCGAGCTGGTACAGCCGCTCCCCCGTGAGCGGATCAGTGGTGCGCGCAAGCAGCTCCAATTGAGGGCCTCCTACAAGGGCATACTCCCCGGGGTACTGTGGGAGGGCGGTATTAGCCACCACGAAGAAGGGCGCACCGGGTCGGTCATTTGCGATCAGCTCGTTGTTTTGGATAGCTGCCGGGGCAGGAAGTTCGTCCAGCTTGTTTTGCGGATCGATTTGCGCGTAGATCGTGTTCAGCCCAATGGCGGCATTGCCTTGGGTAGCTATCCGAAACTGGTAATCCTCGCTGTATGCCGGGGCAAGCACGGTCGCAGAAACTGCCGGGAGCAACGTGCCGTCGGGCAGTTCCTGTTCGATTTTGATCTCCAGCGAGTCCTTTGTGTTGCGGCCGAGATTCGTCAGGCGCAACTGCAGTTCAAAACTGTCGGCTTGAGCGGCCACGACGGGCGGATCAAATACTACCCCATCAGGGTCGAATGCATAATCCGGCCCTTCCTGCGGATGCAGGCGAAAGGCCGGATCGCCGATCAGGCCGAATTGCTCGATGAGGGTCCCGAACCCATAGCCCCTGAAATTCGAAAAGCGACCGGTTGCTTCGCGGGCTATCTGACCAATCGTTTTTCCGTAGCCCGAACTACCGGCCACCTCGTAAAACTCGGCGGCAAACGGCCCGAGGGCTCCGACAAAGCCGAGGCCGCGGGTGGCCCCGAAGGCCATCGCCCCACCCTGTTCCAGGAACACAAAACGCTCCCCGATACTACGCGTTTCGATAAACTGATTGCCACTGTAGCAGCCCAGGGATAACATCAGCGGATACTTTCCCCGATTGAAGTAATTTTCCGGATTATCGATACTGAAATCGAACGTATTGGCTCCCGAATGGCCAAAGAAGGATATGATCGACGTCCCCTCGTTGATTCGGTCAAAAATGCGATCGGATCGCGCGGTTTCGATCGGATCAGTGCCCGTTTTATAAAAGGCAGTGACTTCTCCTCCAAACTCATTGTCATTAATAATGGATTCCATCCGCTCCAGGTGGTTGCGGATTTGAGTTTGCTCTTCCGGTCCGGTACCGCCTCCAAGGTGGAGAATATTCTTCATCCACGCCTTCCCGTCAATGGTTTGTGGAGCATTCTTTTGTGCCTCCACTTCCTTGAGTTTGTTGAGGTATAGCGTGATGTCTTCCGGACCGATCACCGGCAGCCGCCCGACGGCCATCTGAGGCGCAAAAGTGGAAACCGGGCTGGTTAGGAGCACGTCGCTGGCGGGAAACCCAAAACTAGGCACGAAGAAGGATGGTTGCGCCTCGTTTAGCTGATCTGCACTGCGCAATTGGTTGTATTCACGCCCTTTTCCAACGATTAAAAGGTGTTCTAAACCAGGAGCTTGCCGCTTTATCCAACTGAGAAAGTTCTTAATGGCCAGCGGATGGCGCTGTACGCCGTAGCTGAAGGCATCGTACAAATCTTCCACCAAGACCGTTTCCACCCGATAGCTCCCTCCATCGGCCGATTCCCGGTAGGCCACATATTCGTCCAAAGCGGAGCTATTACTGGTGAGCCGTTCCGAAGTGATCATCAGGTAATCCAAATCAAAGTCTATGGCCTGCGGGAACCGGGCCGCTGTCAGCACATCGACCGATTTCCCTCCGGCTGCTTCGTTGTAGAGCAGGAGTTCCCGATCCTGAGAAGCAGGAGGCAAATAGAACACCACAACTCCTTGTTCGAGGCGGCCGAGTATCCGCTGTCCGTTGGCTCGATCCAGGAGGACCGGGCGGCCGGTGCCCCCTGCGAATTCCTCGATGGCTAAGCGCAACGGAGCTTGATGCGCTTCCAGCTGAAACGCCAATTCATTGGCATCATCGGCATTGGGAAGGGCCGGATAAGTTAGCCGTACAAAGGCGACCGATGCTTTATCCCGCAATTGAGGGGCTCCATCCACTTCGGCCGTTCCACTGATGAGGACTTCCAGGCGTTCATCGGAGAGGAGCTGCCCGTCGATTGACGTGTCGTACTGCCGAACTACCCAATCGCGATCTTCCAGGCTAATCAGCGGGTTGCCATCGACCCGAATTTCCTGCAGGTGCTGATCCGGCCCGCAACCGTACCGCAGGCTGAGCTGCGCCTCGGGGCCATTGGCAATTGCGTTGGTGGCAGAAAGCGTCGTGAGGGTTTCCCGGCTGCCATTTGCGGAGAGAAAATCCTGCTCCGATCGGTTGCCATAGCCCTCGCTAACGGTGAAATGGCTATACCGGACGCTCAAACCGGTTATCCGAACATATTCCTTGATGAATTTACTGCTGTACACTTTCTCAACGGTACGCCAAATGTAGGGCACCGTGGTGGCTTCCGGCAGAGGCGCTGCATCGATTGTCAGGTACTGCTGAGAAGATACACCTTCCTGAAGGTAGGTGAGGAAGTAGACAGCCGTGTCGGTATATAAGCTATAGGCAGGATTGAGCTGCTGCGCGGCCGCATCCGCAAATAGGTGGGTATCGAGCTCACCCCGGTTGGGCCGGCCGTGGAAACTCAAAAAATCCGAATTCGTCAAAGATTCCGGGCTGGAGACATAAAGGGGTTCTGATTGCCCCTGCCGGTACAGTTCGAATTGCTTTCCGGAAAGTGTTTCAACCGGCCAGCCAGCCGCTGCAAGTTGCTCTATACTAATGTGGTACACGCCTGGCTGCGCAACGGGAATACGTAAATAGATCTGACCATCGACGATCCATTCGTCGCCGAATAGGGTGTCCTGACCATTCACCATCTGCGCCTCAGCCAACTGCACGCCCAGGGTCAACAGGGATAACAAGAGTAGTGTGCGTCGCATGATAGGACTGAAATTCGTGGGATTATCATCAATAAACTCTATAAAGGTAACACGAAGGACGCAGGAGAAAGTATGCAGGCCACCGGGAGGTTGAGGATGCGACAAAAAAAAACCTACACCTTTACAGGTGTAGGACGACATAAACATACTATGAGAAAACTGGTACGAATCTACAAACGCCCGAATTAAGTTAATATCCGCTTTAGCCAGTGGGGGTTAGCCGATTTTCAATGGTATCCCTGCTTTAGAAAGCGGCAGAGCAGCAAGTAGTTAGCCAGTATTAAAGCAATTGCTGGTAGGCTTCCATGAGCTGTTTCGAAAGGGGGTTTCCGAGGAACTGTTCGGCGTGTGCATAACCAGCTTGCACCATACCGGACCGCAATTCAGTATCTCCGAGTACGCGTTCAATCCCTGCCCGAATGGCGGCGGGATCTTCCGGGTCTACGAGGATGCTACCCGAACCAGCCGCCTCCGGCAGGGAAGAGCGATTGCTGGTCACAACTGGAGTTCCGCTAAACAAGGCCTCGATAATTGGAATGCCAAACCCTTCGTACAACGAAGGATATAGAAATAGCCTCGCCTGTTGGTAAAGTGCCGGCAATTCCTCTGTCTGCGGCTGCACCCAGTAAAGGAGGGATTGCAATTTATGGGCACGCGCATACTCCTGCACTCGACGGGTGTAGGCTTTGCTTCCGGAGCCGACTACCACCAAGGGCAAGCGGTGGCTATCCGGCAACTGGAGATAGGCCTGGAGAATGCCCAGCAAATTTTTCCGCTCGATAATCGAACCGACATACAGCAGGTATTCCGCTGGTAATTGGTAGCGCTGCAACACCTCGTCGATGGTCGATTGCGAACGCTTCTGTAAAAATCGCTCACTGCAAGCCTGATAAATAACCTTAATACGCTCGGGAGAAATACCATAGAACTGAATGATATCCCGTTTAGTCTGCTCGCTAATCGCCACGATGCAATCGGCGTGGTTGCAGGCGTACTGGCATTTGTAATCGTAGATCAGGCGATCGCTCCATCGGTATTGCTCCGGATAATGCCGAAAAATCAAATCGTGAATGGTCACGACCGTCCGCACACCAGTTGTGGAGGACCGAAAGGGAATTTCGTGGCTCAACCCATGATAGAGGTCTATGTGTCGGTGCCTCCAATCGCGTTTCATTCCACTGGAACGCCAAAACACGCCCCCCGCAACCGAAGGCTGAATGACGCTGAAGGCCGGTGAGCTGAGAAAGAATTGCGTTTCTGCATTGCGCACAATGCGTGGCGTCAGTAAGTAATAGGCATGATCGGGATAGTATTCGGAAAGGTTGCGGACCAGCGTGCGGCTGTAATTACCTAGACCGGTGAAATTGGTAAACAATCGCTTCGCGTCGAAGGCTATGTGGTGCATGTAGTGTGTGGTCGGTAAGGGTAAGATACTAGAATTTCAACAATGCACTACGGCTGGAAGCTACATACCATAACCGATTCCGACCCATAAATGCCGCCCGACCCCATCCACACCACTGCCGTGCATTCGGTAAGCTACATCGAAGATATTGTCCAGGCCGGCTTCTATCCGCCAGCGGGAGCGGATTAACCCAGACCGTATGTTAACGATCAACCACCCATCGGTACCACCATCAGCGATTCGATGATCGGAAATATCTTGCGCATTTAATCGCCGCTGCGCCGCTGCGAATAAACTTTCACCGGTTATCGAGAATAATTGGGTCGCGTAGCGAACCTGAAATAGCCCGTTGAAGGGAGGCACCCGACGCAAGGGTTCATTCCGCTCGCTATCTACGCCGTACGTGTAACTTAGGTTTGTGCGCACCAAAAAGCGGGCAACAGGCCGCCATTCGGCGGCCACTTCCCCTCCAAGTAAATAAGCGCGAGCCGTATTCGCTTTTTGGAAAACCCGATCGCCCTGAAAAAGCGTATCGCCCCGAAATACACCAGGCACTCTGTTGATCAAATCGAAGAGCCGAGTGTAAAACCCGGCTACCTCCATCCGGTACACTCCCTGCCGAACTCTAAAACCGAAATTTAGATTCAGTGAGCGCTCCGGGTCGAGGTCGGAAACGGGCGTTTCCACACCGAAATCGAAGGGGCCAAAACTACTAAGATCGTTGACATTGGGTGCCCGAAACCCCATCTCAGCACGGAGAAATAGCTGCCGGCTTGAATCTACGCGATAGCCGATCCCCGCGCTCCCAACCAGGGCACTTGGGCTGACATCGACATCGCCAAATTCAGCATCTTCAAACTGGAGGCGGATCGCATTGAATCGCAATCCGCTTTCGACGGTCCAGGAGCCGAACTTAAGGTATTGCTGAAGGTAGGCGGCAGCGTTCAGCGCTTCGCTATCATCGGGGTAAAGCCCCCGGCCGAAGGTGAGCTGGCTGTTATCTAAGTTGAGCGACTGATTGCTACTTTCAATGCGATCACCGTAGAACTCAATACCTACTATGCCCCGTAAACCGGGAGCAAAGCGGGTGAATAATTCGCCGGAGGCCGATAAGGTACGCACTCGATCGGTAGCGCGGTTAAGCAGATTGGAACCCTCGCGTTGATTGATCCGGCCTTCCTCACTGCGCTGCCACGCGATAGTCCAGCGGCTCCGCTCGAGCCAATCGGACGGATGCACCTGTTGGTAGCGCAAATAAACCAATTGTCGAATTTGCGGATCGAATTTCCACAAACTGAAACCTCGCTGAGCGACCTGGTCAAAGTGGCCGATGTCTTCCTGCCGCACCCAATTATAGGCAAGTGTAAGCAGACCGTGCCGACCTATTTTGAATACTCCCTTGAGATCGGTAGCTCGCTCCGAATAGGAAGACGGCGCTTCCTTCCCCAGGTCTCCTCCGGCAATCAGGTCGCCGAAGTCTCGGAACGTAAATCCTCCCGAAACAGCCTGGTGGGCCGTCGCCAGGGTGAGCTCAGCCCGGCCGGTCCATTCCTGGTCGGAGCTTCGCCAACGGCCGTAGGCCCGCGAGCGGGCCACCAAACCCGAATCACTCCAGGCAGGCGTGTTGGTCAGCACATTGATAGTTCCGCCGATGGCATCCGATCCGTACAAAACCGAACCGGCACTGTGCCACACTTCCAGCCGATCGATGCTAAACACATCAATGGTGTTGAAATACTGATTGGGGCCAGAACGAAAGGTGGAGTTGTTGAGCCGAATACCATCCAGCAATAGCAGCGTCTGGTTGCCCGTGAGCCCCCGAAGGAAAGCCGCCCCGCCGCCGTGATATGTTTTTTGGAGCCACACCCCGGGCAACCCGACGAGGGCTTCCGGACTTGTCCGGCGGGCCGCCGTTCGAATAGCTGCTGCCGATCGCCGCGCAAGGGTACCAACCACTTCAGATGCCGGTTGGGGGGCACGTCGGGCAGTGACCACTACTTCGGGAAGGTCATTCGAATAAGCTAATGTATCGGAAGAAACCTGGGCTTGAACGAGGGAGGCGATACTCGTACAACCGAGTACCCAAAGGAGTGCAGTGAATCTCATAGTGGACCAAGGGTGTAATTCTACCGGGTAGTAACAAAGAAAGCTATTGCCTCCGGCTTTTCGGTGATCCGCAGTTGAGATTTTTGAAGGAAGTGAGGCTAAAAACGCATTTCAATAAATTGGGCCGTCATCACAGCAGTGATGACGGCCCGTTCGATTCTTTATTCTATTTGCGATCCCTTAAACGGCAAAACTCTCACCGCAGCCACAAGTACGCGCAGCGTTCGGATTGTTGAAAAAGAACCCTTTTCCATTCAATCCGCCGGAAAATTCCAGCGTCGTGTTGCACAGGTAGAGAAAGCTTTTCAGGTCACAGACGACTTTTACCCCATTATCCTCGAAAACCTGATCATTGGGGCGCGACTCGTTATCAAAGTCGAGGTTGTAGGTTAGACCCGAGCAACCTCCGCTCGTAACGGATACACGGAGAAAATAGTCCTCGTCGAGTGACTCGGTTTGCCGCAGTTCGGCAACTTTTTCTTTAGCACTGTCTGCTACAAAAACCATAGGCGTATGATTGTTGCTATGCCTTCGCTTCAGCTGCCTCCTGAGTAGCTTCTACGTTACTCTTCTTCTGGTAGTCGGCGATGGCACTTTTGATGGCATCTTCGGCGAGTACGGAACAGTGAATTTTTACTGGTGGTAGAGCCAGTTCTTCCACGATATCCATGTTGTCGATGGATAGGGCCTCATCGATTGTCTTTCCCTTAATCCACTCGGTAGCGAGGCTGGAGGAAGCGATGGCAGAGCCACAGCCGAAGGTTTTAAACTTGGCGTCGACAATCTTCTTGGAATTTGGATCTACCTCGATTTGCAGGCGCATAACGTCTCCACATTCGGGCGCTCCAACCAGGCCGGTTCCGACGTTCTCGTTGTTCTTGTCAAGCGTTCCGACGTTGCGGGGATTTTTGAAGTGCTCGAGCAGTTTATCTGAATAAGCCATCTATAGCGATTTTATCAGTGAATTCAATAATTGGTTGATAACGTTTGCGAAAAATTAGTGTTCGGTCCACTCTACCTGATCCAGGTCGACTCCCTCTTTGTACATCTCCCAGATCGGACTTAATTCGCGCATGTGATTAACCCCTGAGGTAACCAGTTCGATTGTGCGATCGACCTCTTCTTCGGTAGTAAAGCGACCGAGACTGAACCGGATAGAGGAGTGCGCCAAATCGTCGCCCAGGCCTAGGGCAACCAGCACATAGGAGGGTTCGAGCGAGGCGGAAGTACAGGCAGAGCCGGAGCTTACCGCAATATCCTGATTGAATGTCATCATCAGCCCCTCACCTTCAACGTGCTTAAAACTAATATTGGTAACGTGAGGCATGCGATTTTCTACGCTACCATTAACGTATACCTCTTCCAGGTTTTCTTTAATGGCGTTTTCGAGTTTGTCTCTCAATTTCGACAACCGGGCGGCGTCTTTCTCCATCTCTTCCCGAGCAATTTCGGCAGCTCGACCAAGCCCGACAATGCCTGGTACGTTGAGCGTTCCGGAACGCATGCCGCGTTCGTGTCCTCCGCCGTCCATCTGAGAAGTAACTTTCACCCGGGGGGATTTGCGGCTTACGTACAATGCACCGACCCCTTTCGGACCGTACATTTTGTGACCGGTAAATGCCATCAGGTGTACTCCAACCTCTCTCGGATTGACGGGGATTTTACCTACTGCCTGCGTAGCATCACTCATGAACAGCACGCCATTCTCCGCACAGATTTGGCCGATCTCTTTCATCGGTTGAATGACTCCTGTTTCGTTGTTTGCCCACATGATAGATACTAAGATGGTCGTATCTTTAATGGCGGCACGCAGTTCATCGAGATCGACAAGTCCTTCTCGATTTACGTCCAGGTACGTTACCTCACCCCCCAACTTTTCAATCTTCTGGCAAGCATCGAGTACGGCCTTGTGTTCTGTTTTCGCCGTGATGATGTGGTTACCCTTCCGGCTGTACATTTCGAAGACCCCTTTCAGGGCCAAATTATCGGATTCGGTAGCTCCGCTGGTGAAAATAATTTCACGAGGGTCTGCGCTGATCAGCTTGGCGATTTGCTCTCGGGCATAATCGACCGCTTCTTCGGCCACCCAGCCGGCAGGGTGATTCCGGCTGGCAGCATTACCGGGATTTTCGTAGAAGTATGGAAGCATCGTCTCCACCACACGGGGATCCGTAGGGGTAGTTGCATTATTATCAAGGTATATTAGTCGCTTTCCCATCTAGCGTTAGGTTTATTTAGATTAAGTCTAAGCAAGATTGATCACAAAGATAACGACTCTATGCGAAAAAAGTTCTTACAAAAGTGAGGCTCTTCCTTATGCCGCGGAATGATGTTACCTTGCAACTATAATACCACATTCAGGTCCCTAATTGGAGAGTATGAGCAACCAACACACCCCAGGTTTTTCTCCTGTCGGCAAAGCAGCATGGCTGGAGCGCGTGGAAAAGGATTTGCGAGGTCGGCCACTTTCGGACCTCGATTGGCAATTGGAGGAATCGATTCGGGTAGCTCCCATCTATACCGCCGAGGATGTTGAGCCGACGCTTCCGCCGCTCACCGGCGGCCGCAGCACCAACCGGTGGGAAATCGGAGCCTACATCGAAGCCGGCGATCCGAAAACGGTCAACCAACAGGCCCTGGAAGCGCTTGCCGGTGGTGTGACGGCTCCTCTATTTCATCTTTTACACCAACCGACCGTATCCGAAATCGGAGAAATACTGGAGGGTATTCGGCTGGATTACATCTCCCTCAACACCGCCCTTATTCACCCGGATAAAGATCCGGCCGAACTCTTCCGCGACCTGGTGTACTATTTGCGTCGATCCAATTACAATTTGAGCGCAATCCGCGGTACCGTGGACTTTGACCCATTTCTCGACTGGAGTGATCCTCCTTACCCTCCACTTGTGCGCTTGTTGGGCTTCGTATCCAAATACATGCCGCACTTTCGGGTACTCCAGGTAAACGGTCGCACCTTTCACACCGGCCCAGGGCACACTAGCGAGGAACTCGCCCTGCTCGTTTCCAAAGGCACCGCCTATCTGAGACAGGTGGCTCACCACGGAGCGGATCCTGCCGTGGTAAATCGCCACTTACAATTTACAATGGCCATGAGCGCGAGCTATTTCACGGACATTGCAAAGCTTCGCGCACTTAAACTGCTCTGGGCGAATGTATTGAACGGTTTTGGCCTGAAGAACCAACCACTTCCTCCCATCAGTACTCATCAAAGTCTGGATAGCCAGACTCAAGATACCAACGCAAACATGATTCGCGCCACTACCCAAACGATGGCCGCAGCCATCGGTGGAGCGAGCCAGATTTACGTACTTCCAGCCGACGTTACCGGCAATACGGGGGCGAAATCGTCGGCATTTACCCGCCGTATAGCCCGAAATGTACAGCATCTATTGCAACTGGAAAGTCACCTCGATTGGGTTGCCGATCCGGCGGCGGGTAGTTACTTCATCGAAAAGCTTACGGACGCCCTGGCCGAAGCTGCCTGGAGCCAGTTCCAGCACATCGAAGCACAGGGTGGCTTCGTGGAAGTAGTTGAACTCTAACTTTACTTCAGAATGCGACCTGTGACTCGTATCTCGACTCTTCGATTGGCCGCCGATTCTTCCGCGGTGCGTGGTTGGGGGAAGCGCATTTCAAAATTGCTGTAGGCTTTATAAGTAAGTCGTTGGGGATCAATCCCACGCTCGATAAGGTAGTTGTATACGCGCTTGGCACGGCGTTCCGACAAATCAAAGGAAAAGGTGCCTTTGGGTAAGGGAGGGGAATCGGGAAAGTTGACGTGCCCTGCAATCTCCACCGTGAAATCGGGATTTACCTGCATGAATCGAAGCACTTGGGGCAAGGCCGCCCGAGAGGCTGGTTTGAGGATATCCTTATCCCCCAGAAAGAACAGATTGGGAATATCGGCTACTAACCCTACCCCTGCCGGATCTAGTTGGATATCCACATCCAATGGCTTCAAGGGATCAACCTTAAATAGTTTAGACGCAAAAAAATGATCCGGCGCAAAGGCCTCCATTTTAATTACTTCCTCCACTGGAAGATCTACCCGAAAACGTCCTCCCGAATCGGTTTGAATAGAATCCCGAAACCACTTGCCATTGAACAGTAGGGTAGCATCAATACCAATGCTATCCGCTCCGGTAATCTTGCCGGTGAGTCGCCGATACCGCTGGGGCAGGAAGAAACCAATGGTGACCCGACGATTCCGCTGATTGGCGGCTTCGGTTCCCTCGCGCGAAAGCGGTTGGCGTTCTCCGAAAACATCGATTAATAGGACCGAATCCGGTATCCCCAGACGCTTCAAACCCATTCTTACCGCCTCTGCCCGCCGGAGTGCAAGCGCTTCGTTGGCCTGAATACTCCCGACCGAATCTGTATGAGCCGTTAGATAAATTAGCTTATCAGCGGTCCAGTTTGGTGCTAGTTTCCGGAGAGTGCTATCCGCTTCGGCGCGCAGGTCTGCCTTGCCGAAATCGAAAAATAGCGTGTCAGATAACTCCAGACGCAATGAATCAATTATCATTTGACCCAGCGCATTAGCCGAACTGAAAGCAAACAACAACCCCACCAAAACGCATCGTATCCCCACAGAAATCATAGCTTTAACGGCTTTGAATGGCCTCGAAATTCAACAAATCCATATATTCCCATTCCCGATAGGCCAACATATACACCCCGATCTCGGTACCAGTCTGCACCAGATCGTCTTCAAAGCGAAGCGCAGCAAAAACGGGTACTAAAGGCAAGTGATCGTATTCCGGAAAGAGCACCCGGAATCGCGGGATTGCCTCGTCTACAAAACGATGTAGCTTCTCTTGATTAGGGCTCACTTTTGTTTCCACCAGGAACACCCGATTATCCGTAACAGCCACCACATCAAATTCACCATTGATGCCCAGCGTTCGGTTGTGCCGGCGGTGATGGATCCGAATATCGATTACCTCTTCCTGAAAATACTGCTTCACCATTGGACGCACCGCAGGAGAGACGATATCCTCTACAATAGTGCCCATTTTATTGGCGAGTCCTCCCCATTGCTTGTTCATTTCCCGCCTATCTCGAACCGTTTCCTCTTTGAACTCCTGCATCTCTACCTTAAAGTCTTTCATTTCGTC
>CAZDET010000003.1:0-167937 GCA_964504335.1 uncultured Saprospiraceae bacterium | reverse complement strand
CCGACCATTTTGATGCGTGCGCCCTACTTCCAACAGTAGTCGGGCGCAAAGAATAAAAAATAATCGTACCTTTGCAGCCTTTATACTATATACATGACATTCCACGAACTAGGGATCATCGATCCCATCCTAAAAGCCCTGGAACGCAAAGGATATACCCATCCCACTCCGATACAGGAACAGGCAATTCCCATTCTACTCGATGGCCACGATCTACTCGGCTCCGCTCAGACCGGTACCGGAAAGACGGCGTCGTTCGCTATTCCAATTATTCAGAAGTTAGTAGGGCACTGGCCCAAAAACCGCCCTGTACGGGCACTGGTGGTCGCGCCAACGCGAGAGTTGGCATTGCAGATTGGAGAAAGTTTTCGCGATTACGGCAAGTTTACCGACTTGCGGGTGGCCGTCATTTTTGGCGGCGTCAACCAAAACCGCCAGGTGAGTGCCCTGAAAAAGGGCATTGATATTTTGGTCGCTACTCCCGGCCGATTGCTCGATTTGATGGGGCAAGGCTTGGTGAGCCTGGATGGCGTAGAAATAACCGTACTGGACGAAGCGGATCACATGCTCGACATGGGGTTCATCCACGATATACGCAAAATTGTGGCTCGCTTACCGAAGCAACGGCAGTCGTTGTTCTTTTCCGCCACCATGTCGCGGGAGATTCAAGACCTTTCCAAGCACATCCTCGGTAACCCTCGGCGCGTGACCATTGCCCCGGAGCAAACCACCGCGGAACGGGTGGAGCAAGCCGTGTACTTCGTCAGCAAACAGGACAAGCGCAAACTATTGCTGCATTTACTGAAGACGGAGTCGCCCGAGTCGCTATTGGTGTTTTCCCGGACAAAGCACGGAGCGGACAAAATCGTTCGCCATTTGGGGAAGGCAGGTGTGACGGCTGCAGCCATTCATGGGAATAAGTCGCAGAACGCCCGTCAGCGGGCTTTAGGAAAATTCAAGAACGGACAGATGCACGTCCTGGTAGCCACGGATATTGCCGCCCGGGGCATCGACGTGGAGGAACTCTCCCACGTTATCAATTACGATTTACCAAATGTGCCGGAAACGTATGTCCATCGGATTGGCCGAACCGGCCGGGCCGATGCTAGTGGAATAGCGCTCTCATTTTGCGATGCGGACGAGCGCCCTTACTTGCGCGACATTCAGAAATTGATTGACCAGAAGATTCCAGTCATAAAAGAGCACCCTTTCCCCGCGTCGGAGGAAGCGGAACACGCTGTTGCCATTTCTGATAAGGGGCCTAAAAACGGGCAGAGAGGAAAAAATAACCGCCGCCCGAGTAGGCGGCGGCGAAGGTAAGCTCGTTGATTACCAGCGGTTGTTGTTCGAACGCGTGCGTTCGCCGCGTGGCTCTGCTTTCTTGACGACGATCGTCCGACCGTCCAATTCAGTATTGTTTAATTCGCTGATGGCCGCTTGTCCATCTGCCTCTTCCTGCATTTCGACGAAGCCGAAACCGCGGGAGCGACCAGTAAACTTATCCGTAATTACATTGGCCGATACAACCGGACCAAATTCTTCAAAGGTTTTGCGTAGGTCGGCACTTTCCGTGTCGTAGTTCAATTTAGCGACAAAAATGTTCATTGCAAGTATAAATTGGTGAATGCAATAAAAGCCCCGGGCTGTAATTGTACACCCGGTAGCACCCCGACAAAAGGAAGGAAAACTGGTGGATCTAATCTTGCAAGCCGAATGGGAGAGAAGAGAAAATCTACAGACTACTTGCTCTTGCTTTGGAGGAGTACGCGTCTGCGTAATACTTAGTGAACGAAGGCCAGGGATGAAAAGTTGTGTGGGCGGATGCAATCATTAAACAACCCAACTCATGCAGTGGACTGACCCCGTCTTTTTAATTGCCGCCAGTACGGGCCTCGCGTTCGCAATCGCTGGCTGGATCATGCAACGTTATCCGCCAAAGGAGATAAATAGCTGGTATGGATATCGAACGCCCCGGGCCATGCGATCCCAGGCACACTGGGATTTCGCTCAGGCTTTTTCGGCTAAGCAACTCCTTCAGTATGGATGGGGCCTCTTGGCACTATCCTTAATCCCTTCTTATTTAGGTACCTCCAATAGAACCGAAATGCTAGTGGGCATCGGATTTACATTATTGGTTACCTTCATGCCTATTATCCGAACGGAGCAAGCCCTTAAATCGAAATTCCAGGATTAGGCATGCAGTATCGAAAATTTCAGGTAGGTCGAACCATCATCGAATTTCACAACAGTTGGCTGGGCAAAGAAACGGTGTCGGCCAACGGGCAGGTAGTTTCTCAGAAATCCTCCATCCTGGGCACCCACCACCATTTTACCATTATGGAAGATGGGCATGCGGCCCGCTACGTTGTGACCTCCAAGATGGGGCCGTTGGGCAACGTCCTCATCGATGTGCGGCGCAACGGGGAAATCATGCAGGAAGATGTAGCCCTTCCCTTCGGAGGGCCGGCGGGATTACCGGAAAACAAATCGAAACGGATCGGCCGAATCCGGCTGAGAGAGTACGAGTTGGAGGAAGCGTTGGAGGAATTCCAAAAAGCGCTTGATGTGGATCCGCAAGATGCGGAGATCCACTTCCACATGGCCTGTGCCTACTCGGTACTCGAGCGCCGCCGGGAAGGCTTCGAGTGCCTGAAGAAAGCGGTGGCCAACCGGCTGCCCGATACCGAGTCGATTCTCGAACACGATATGCTCGCCTTTCTGCGACTATCACCGGCCTTCGAAGGGTTTCTCGAGAGCGGGTTCACGACCTACCATCCCGACCAACTGTACGATAGTGACGAATAACCGTATGCACATTGGTTTCGGGTTGCTGCTCAATCCCGCCAGCCACAATTACATTCGGGCACTCCAGCTCGAATTACACCAGGAATTTGGTATTCACTTTGGGCGACAGTTTCCGCACGTTACCATCAAATCGCCCTTTGAAACGGACGACCCGGCACCGTACCTCCACTATCTGGGAGAATTGGCCACCCATACGCCACCAGTCGCGTTAACTTTTGATGGCTTCGGGCATTTCAACCAGCGGATCCTGTATTTAGCCGTGGCTCCCAATTCCTTTTTACGGCATTTGCACGATCGTATTCTGGTAGAGATGAAGGCCCGATTCGGGCTCACCCCTCACGAATTTGAAGGACCCAATATTCAATTTCATGCGACTATTGCCGGGTTCGATGACCCACCTGCCTTTCTCGCCGTACAGGAATATCTAACGAATCGGACCCCCTATTTTGAGGAATCCATCCGCGAACTGGGCCTATTTCACTTCCTGGGGCCGGAAAGCGGTTGGATTGTACAGGCGCGGTACGCCTTCCAGGGATTGCCTTAACCATTTACTATAAAGATGACCCGAATCCATTTCCTTCTGCTTGCTGCCTTCTTTCTGCTGATGGGCCTCGGCCTCCTGCTACTCGTTCCGCATCTTCTGCTGACCCAAATCGGCTCCCTTCCCATTGGCAATTTCCTGCTGTGGCCGACCTTCGTGGCTTTACCCGTTATTATTCTTTCCTCTGATCGTCGGCTCTGGCAACCGACTAATACGGTAGAGCGGCGTTTTCGTCAGATGCTTCAGTTAGGTATTGTGCTGGCGGTCCTTTGGATGGTGGTCGGGTACGGCCTTTCCGGAAACTGGGGTTTTAATTTTTCGGGAAATTCCACAGAATTTCGCGGCGGCCCGGTCACATCTCGCTACTACTGGTACTACAATTACACGATGTTGGGATTACCCTTGTTGACAGGTCTCCTCTACGGCGGCTACCGACTGTGGCGGCGGATATTCAAAAGGTAATCCTTCTGGGTGATTAACACCTTGATTATGAGGTGATAACTTGACTGCACCTACCTCGTGTACCTATTTTTGAGGACCGACAAAATCTACTGGCAATCATGAAAACCCTTTTTCCTTTGTTCATCCTGCTCGGTATGAGCAGCGTCCTGATCGGACAAGACCTAGCCTTCGTTTCAACTTCCATACTCGACGCGAAGTGGTTTGAGCCTGGCCCAATTCACTTCGGTCAGGATACTGCCGTGCCTGAAATGGTTTGGGCCCCCCAACCACTTCGACATCGGGATAAAATGAAGTCGAAGGCCAACCCAGAAAAGCAAATCATGTCGCGTACGGCCATTTTTCCCGGTGGTGCTTCCGCCTGCGCCGAATTTTTCGCGGAGCAAGTGGCGTATCCCGAAGAAGCATGGGAATACGCCATCGAGGGGATCGTCGTGGTTGAGTTTATCGTCGACCCTGAAGGGGCAGTTCAGCAGGCATCTGTACACCAATCACTGGGATACGGATGCGACGAAGAAGCTCTTCGCCTCGTGGAAGCTATGCCCGCCTGGACTCCCGCCATTCAAAATGGGGAACGTCGAGCTATGCGCGTTAGAATGCCGATTTCATTTCGTCTAGACTGACACCACGTCACTGTCTAATAATTCTACAGGGGAGGCAGACTTGCTTCCCCTTTTTGCATTCATTCTCCCCCGAGCGGCTCCTGTTTTACCCCGTTCTGTTGTTTTTCGGTGGCAAAATAGCCGCTGATTTTGTCGAGGCTCTGCTGCAATTGGGCTGCTCCCGTTTTCTTTGGGGAAGCCAGCTCCTGGTGCATGGACTCTACGTAGATGGATTGAGAAGGGAAGGCAAATTTGACCCCCAAGTCGGCGGCTAGCGAGATAACGGCGTACATGATCTCGTGGCGGCCTTCCAGTTCCTTCGTCCAGCTATCGGCCTTGAAGAAGCAATAGAGGAGAACATTCAGAGAGCTGGCACCAAAGCTGTTGAGATGCACTTCGAAATAGTCTTTCCGAGTAGTAGGATGCCGTTCGACGATCGCCCGGATGCCTTTCACGAACAAGTCAATTGTTTCCGGTGGGGTATCGTAGGTGATCGTGATTTCTGTTTTGAATCGCCGGTACTGCCGCAGGCCGAGGTTGTTGAGCACTTTGTCGGCCAGGATGCCGTTGGGCACATACACCACTGAGTTGGCGAAGGTGCGAATACGGGTGGAGCGCACACCGACTTCTTCCACGGTGCCGTCTACGTCGTCGAAGTGAATCCAATCGCCCACCTGGAAGGGACGGTCCAGGAAGATCATAATGGAGCCGAAGAAGTTTTTGAGCGTATCCTGGGCTGCGAGGGCCAGTGCCAGGCCGCCGATCGAAATACCGGCGATCAGGGCCGTCACGTCGACGTGGAGGTAATCGAGAATGTAGATCAGGCCGATCGTCCAGACGATGATATTTACGATGCGGCGCAGTACCGGAAGTAGTTGGTCGTCGAGGGTGCTTTCCGTGCTTTTAGCGAAGGATTGAAAATAATGAAACCCAATCCCCACGATCTGGACGATCAGCAAGATCAGGAAGAAAATGCCCAGGATACTGGCAATGAGAATTAGGGTAGCGTTGAATTGGGCCGGTATTTGGAGCATCGGCAGAAAGAAGAGAAATAGCCGAACCGCAAGAAGTAGCCCCAGCAGGCGGGCCATGCGGCGGAGGTTGGGCCGAACCGCTTCGGGAATGCCCAAACGCCGTTGTAAAACGGATTGAATGAGGCGAATAGCGATACCATTAATCAACCAGTAGGTTACCGCGGTGAGAAAGAGGAGCATCAATAACCCCGCCCATTTGGAAAGGGCCAGGCCACCTAGTTTAGCATCCCAAAAAGACCCCGAAAGGAATTTAAAGAAGCCTGTTCCGAAGGGAAATACTTCCCGAAAAAGTGCCGGAATTTGCTGGATGGTCGTCTTCGAATAATACCAACGCCCCTGGATGCGCTCGAGGTAAATCCGTTGCTCGTTGCGATCGACGAAGTAGATGGCTTCGCCAGAGAGGGAATCAACGTAGTTGAGTTGGGTGGGTAGCCGATTGACATCGATGTAGTACCCCTTTCCGTCGAGGATTTGTTTGAGCTGTTCGGCTAGCTCTTCCCCGTTGAAAGTGCCGGGGGGAAGCGATCGCGCCGCCAGATCGGGTTGGTACGAATCGGGTTGGAGGTAATACAGATGATTGTACACTGCTCCGTAGGGAGAGGCATTGACCTGGCTGGAATCAATCTGTGCGGTTGCGAATTGGGCCCCCAACAGTACGAACAGCACCGGGAGGAATCTGCGAAATGACATTTGGAACTGGATTTGGTGCATTTTCCAGCCCAAAGGTACGGAATCGAGTTGCGACCTACTGCAAAATTTGCTTTAACCAACGAATACGGTGCCGAGTCGCTTTCTTACTTGGCACATCCTCAAGGGTATACGTTTCGTGATCGTGGGCAGAGCACTCGATGGCCTCCAAAGCCGAGTGATCGAATGCGGTCATGGATTCGGGAAGTGCGATCTGGTGAAATACTGGCGCGTTGTACGACTTGGTGAACTGACCGGCGTAGGGCTTATTATATTCGCTATTGGTCTGCACGGTTCGAATGGGGCGTTGCTGCTGTCGGCCTGCGGTAGCACGCTGCTGAAACATGAGGTTGATGTCTGCCGGTCGGCTGTTCAACAGGTATCCACACAGGTTGGAACTGGTACCGGCCAATTGATCACCGACCCCTACGCCGCTTCCGAAGCCGACAAATGCGATTCGGTTGCGCCGGAGTTGGGGCATTTGCTGCAGGATGGCAATGGCCATTTTTACATCAGTATCCCCATTGATTACTGCATTACCCGTGCCGTTAATAACTATACAGAAAGCGCCCCAGGCAGCCATGTACCGCGCTTCTTCCAGCCGCTCAATGGCATATCCTCCGTCCGGATCGTAGTAGATAATTCCGGGATAATCGAGCCGGCCGTTATAAAGATCGGGTAAAATAAAATCGGCACGAACTTCACTTCCATCGGGCCGCGAAAATCGAATTTTTTGCTCAATACGATCGGTGTAACGCACCTCCTGAAGTACGGTAAAATCCGGCTTCAGCTCAGAAGCGTACGAAATGCTGCAAATAATTGATAAACAAAGAAAAAGGATGGACTCTAGTCGGAAGTTCTTGGCGCTCATGGCATGGTTCTTGACAGGTTGGAAAATGCACTAGCGAGAGTCCGTTCGTTCCTTTAATATAAAGGGATTACAAACAGAAAATTGTGAAAAAAAAGTTAATTACCAGATTTACTCGATCAATTGCGGATCTACATAGACAAAGACGGATCAGCGAGGCAAAGGGTTGCAGGAGTGGGGTTAGATATTTATTAATTTCTCATGAATATCTAACCAACTTGATCCTGCAACCCCCGCATTAATCCCGCACCCGAATGGATTGGATAGGATTGGTCAGTGCTGCCCGGATGCTCTGGATACCGATAGTGAAGATTGCAATCGCTAACGACAATAGAGCAGCTAGCACGAACACCCACCATTGAATATCGATGCGGTAGGCATAGGTGTCCAGCCAACGGCGCATAGCCAGGTAGGCCAGGGGGGTGGCGAGTACCGCTCCAGCAAAGACCAACAGGGTATAGCGCTGGGTAAGGAGCGCTACTATCCCTACGGTACTGGCCCCTAGTACCTTGCGGATACCGATCTCCTTACGCCGCTGGGCAACGGCAAGCACCGCCATAGCGAAAAGGCCCAAGACCGACAAAAAGATAGTCAGTAGGGCACCAGCAGTAAAGATGCGGTACATGGTTTGCTCTCCACGGTATTGCCGTTCGGTATTCTCATCGAGGAAAGACCCCTGAAATTCGGAAGTAGGAGCCAACTCGGCAAACAAATCCTCGAGAGCAGCCATCGTGTTGGCCGTGTTTTCTGCCCGAACCTTGACCAATACGTAGTCGATTGGAAATTCTTCATCCAGGGTCATGGTTAGCGGACCGATGGGCTCGCTGAGATCGGCAAAGTGGAAATCCGGTACGACACCAATAATCTCCGTAGCGAGACTATCCAACTGGATTTGCGTGCCCACTCCGTAGTCTGGTCCGAGTTGCTGTGCGAAGGATTCGTTGATGACTGCTCTTCGAACTCGGTCTGCAGGGCGGTTGGGGTCGAAGGAACGCCCTTCCAACAGCTCGATATCCATGGTCTTGAAATAACCGTAGTCCACCCGCTGATAAGCGGTAACGAGGTTGCGCCCTTCGTGGAGGAATCCAATTCGGGAAAGCGATTGGGAGCCATCCCGTCCCATCCCGATATTCATGTAGCACCCGCTTACGGAGAGAATATCCGGATTGCTGCGGGTGCGCATCCGGAATTCCCGGGCCATCCGCTCGCCATTCACATCTTTGGGAACCGGAATGCTGACCACTTCCTCTTCGTTGAATCCGAGGGGCTTGTTGCGGAAGTAATTCAATTGCTGCTGCACGATGATGGTACAACAGATGAGGGCAGTAGCAATAGTAAACTGTAGTACGGTCAGTCCGTATTGCAATCCTCCCGGCCGCTGCACGCGGGTATTCTTTTTCAGGACCTGAGATAGCTGAAAGCGCGACAGCGCCGTTGCCGGATATCCGCCCCCTAGCAGCGCAACTAGCGCAGTAATGAGCAGCAATGCGCCCATTAGCTTCGGCTGCCAGATCGAAATGGGCGTTCGAAGAAAATCATTGTAGTAGGGGAGTACCGTAGTGGCCAGCGCCAATCCTACTACTATGGCGATTCCGATGACGAGCAGTGCTTCCGCCCAAAACTGCCCGATTAACTGTGCCCGGGTAGCCCCGGTGACTTTTCGAATGCCGATTTCCGTGGCACGTCGTATGCTGGTTCCAATGGTGAGATTGACAAAGTTGATGCAGGCAATTGCCAGGATGAAGCCTGCAATGACCAATAAGGCAATAGGAAATAACCGACCTCCTGCGCGCCTTGTACCTGGAAGGTAAGAACCAAAGTGCAAGTCCGTAATGGGTTGCAATTTCAATCGATGGACCTGCCCATCGGCACCCGGACGAGCGCCGTCGTTGAGGAGTTGCTCAATGTTACTGGCATAGTAGAGGTCGTTGATGGTCTGGAGGGCAGACTCTGCCTGTATCTTATCCATGCCATCTGGTAGGGCTACGTAAGTGGTATGCCAGACGTTGTCCCAGCTCGTTTTGTTGCGGTCGTAGTCTTCGGAAAGGGTGATAGAGGCAATGGCATCAAATTGAAACGAGCTAGTCCGGGGAGCTTTTTCTGCGATCGCCCGAACAGTGAGGGCATGGGGCTGCCCCTCCAGGAAGAGTTCCACGGTTGCTCCGATGGGATCAGCTGCTCCGAAAATGCGACGAGCCGTCGGCGCATCCAGAATGAGGCCGTCCGGTCGATCTAACGCGGAGGTCAGGTCGCCCCTTTCCGCATCGAAGCTAAAGTGCTCGAAAAAGGTGGGGTCGGTAAGGCGCATGCTAATATCGTGGGTTTGCCCGCCGTAAACGATAGCGGCACCTTCACTGCCCCAACGCATTCCCACCGCTCCGTCAATTGTCTCCTCCACGGCAGGAGCCAGCGGGGTAGGAGTGACTACATGAGCTACCGTACCGCGTTCCGGGTGTTCTTGTTCCAAAAAAATCCGAAACAACCGATCTCGCTTCGCGTGGAAACGATCGTAGGAAAACTCCTGGAAAGCCGTAAGTACCAGTAATATGCATACGCATATGGCAACCCCTAAACCAAGGGTATTCACCAGCAGGAATATGGGATTGCGCACCAAATTGCGCCAGGCGACTTTTAAATAATTCCGAATCATTCCAATTAATTCTGGTTCTCTGACAATTTTCGTGGTTATATCGACACAAATCCTCTGCCTTCAATCCCTTTCGGCCATCGGTTTTGTGTCGACCAAAAAATTGTCAGAGAAGGTTAATTTTTTCAAATTTCACCCCTTCACACCTCAAACCTCAAACTCCAAACCTCAAACTTCACTCTCCTCCCTATTCCCTTCTCAACGATTCCGCCGGATTCAACCTGGCAGTGGCATAGCTACGCAAGCCAATAGTAACCAGGCAAAGCAGAAGCGCAACGGAAGTGGTGCCCACAAAAAACCACCAGGAAATGGAGATGCGGAAGGCGTAATCCTGTAGTAGTTGCTCAATTATATAGTAGCCAAGCGGAAGGGCCACCAAAGCTGCCACGAGCACGAGGCGGACGAAGTCCTTTGCCAGCAGGCCGATGATTTGGGAGACAGTAGCTCCCAGTACCTTGCGGATGCCGATTTCCTTGGTGCGCTGCACGACGCTATAGGAAATCAGGCCAAGCAGTCCGATGCAGGCGATGATAACAGCAAGTAAGGTAGCAGTGGAAGCCAGTTTAGCGGTACGCGTTTGGCTATCGTACAGCCCGGCAATCTGATCCTCGAAAAAGCGGGTGTTCGGGACGTCATTGGGCATGATGCCGGCGGCCAGCTTGTTCACTCGTTCCAGCGTCTGAAGGTGCTCTACTGAGGGGCTTTCGGCCAACTTCAGGGCAATGTGGTTGGTGAGATTGGGGGGCAGCAGCATTGTCGGTTCGTACGGATTTTCGAGCGATCGCACGTGAAAATTGGCTACCACACCCACGATGGTCCCGTAGCTCGTGGAGCGATTGATCAGTTCCTGAGGATGCTCGATTCCTACGGCCCTCATGAATGATTCATTGACCACTACTTCTCGCTGATTATTGACCTGGCGGTAGTTGCGCCCGGCCAGTAACTGCATTCCGTAGGTGGGGACGAAGGCCGTATCGCCCCGTTGCATATTCGTTTCGACGGTTAGGGTATCGCTGTCGGTATAAAACTCGGGCATGCTCCGATTGAATCCCCGGCGAATGGGCAAGTCTTGAGTTCCGCTTGCTCGCTTGACTCCGGGCAAGCGGCGTACCTCCCGCAGCAGCGTTTGGGTTTTTAACGAGTCGGCGCCCCAGGGGATACTGACCATAAGGATGCCTTGCGTTGCCAAACCCAGGTCTTTGTTGAGCATGTATTGCAGTTGCTGGGAATAGGTCAGGGTAATAAATAAGAACAACTGCGCTAATGCAAACTGCCCGACGATCAGCATCCGACGGACGAGGGCCGCACGGCTCCTGCCAGATTGGATCTGATTGCGCAACGCGATGATCGGCCGGTATTGGGAAATGTTCCAGGCCGGGTAAAAGCCAGCAAGGACGGGGACCAGCCCGAGTAATCCCATTAGAAAAAGGATCAG
Organism: uncultured Saprospiraceae bacterium; assembly: GCA_964504335.1. Taxonomy (GTDB): domain Bacteria; phylum Bacteroidota; class Bacteroidia; order Chitinophagales; family Saprospiraceae; genus CAZDET01. Next base: position 156,859 of record CAZDET010000003.1, on the reverse strand, counting down.
TCGCCAATCGGTCAGATCCATCGCTACGTCCTCGTCGATGAATTCATCAAAGAGGTAAAGGGATGTTAAAGACAAGGCCAGGCCGAGGATAACCGCTAATAACGTCACGACGAAGGCTTCGCCCAGAAATTGCCGGATGAGCGGACCACGTCCGCTGCCCAACACCTTGCGTACTCCGATCTCCATTGCCCGGCGGGTGGATTGAGCGGTTTCTAAATTCACGAAATTGACGATCGCCATCAGCAGCAGAGAGCCGGCCACAAGCATCAACAGCAACAGTACCCGGCGATTGACGGGCCTCCGGCCATTGTTGAAGGTGCCCAATTCCATATTAAAATGAAAATCGGCAAAGGACTGAAGGCGGTAGGCTGCATTAAAGTTGCTAGAAATATACGGATCGGAGATGAGCGCCTGTTCGTGTGCTTCCACTCTTTCCAGAGTGGCTTCCACGGAGGCGGGTGTCTGATTTTCTCCCAGTTTGATCCACAATTGATTTGAACTACTGTAATTACCCCATTCGTCTTCTGGATTTCCGTATTTGAAAGGAGTTAGTGCCAGGGTACTGCTCGATATAAAATCAGTGAATCGTAAATCAGTCGGCTGCTTCGGATCGGCAACAATCCCGCTGATTGTAACTTCGATGCTATCAAAATACACTAACTCCCTACCAACGATATCCGATGCCGGTAGTGTGCCGAAGTACTTTTGGGCCTGGCTTTCCGTAAGCACCACCTGCTGGGGGTTGGCCAGAGAACTGCCGGGGGTGCCCGATAGCCATTGGTAATCCGGAAACAACTGAAAGTAGGCCTCGTCCGCAAATACGATTTGCTCGACGTCGAAGGCCTTGGGGCTATTTACTATTCGGACTTCCGATTCTTCTGTACGAATGGGCGCAACGATGGTAGCGCCCAGGTCCAGGGTGCGCATATAAGGGCCCATCGGTTTTGGAACGCCCGGATTGGTGCCCTCGAAATTGCCGGAGAATTCCGAATAAATGCGATACACGCGATCGCGGTCGGTCCGGTATCGATCGAAGCGATATTCATGACTTACGATGAGAAAAATGGTAATACATCCAGCGATGCCAATTGCCAGCCCCAGGATGTTAATGCCGCTGTAGAGGGCGTTGCGGCGCAGGGTGCGGATTGCTATTTTCAGCCACATGGGTGCGGTTTTGATGTTACAATATGCCAATGAGACAATGAGGCAAAATTTCACCCTTCACTGTTCGCGCTTTCCAGTTGTACATCTTCCCGCACGAACCCGTCGACCAGCTCGATGATACGGGTGCCGTATTGGGCGTTTTTTTCGGAATGCGTGACCTGCACGATGGTGATTCCCTCCTGATGCAATTCTTTGAAGAGTGCCATAATTTCCTCTCCCTGACTGGTGTGGAGGTTGCCGGTGGGCTCGTCTGCCAGGAGGAGCTTGGGGCGTGCCACTACGGCGCGGGCTACGCCGACCAGTTGTTGTTGCCCTCCGGAGAGCTGATTGGGGAAGAGGTCTTTTTTGGCGACGATGTTGAAGCGATCGAGCATATCGGCAACGATGGCCTTGCGCTCTTTGGCTTTCACTTTCCGGTAGAGCAGGGGCGTCTCGATGTTTTCATAGACCGTCAGGTCGTCGATCAGGTGGTAGGCTTGGAATACGAATCCCATGTACTGCCGGTGGACATCCATGCGGCGGCGCTCGGAGAGCTTGTGTACCGGCTCATCGAAGAAGTGGTACTCTCCCCGATCGGCCTGATCGAGTAGTCCGATGATGTTGAGCAGAGTGCTCTTGCCGGCTCCGCTTGGCCCCATAATCGTTAGAAATTCGCCTTCTTCGATCTGGAGGTCGATATCGCGCAGCACCCAGGCCTTTTGCAGGCCGGATCGATAATAGCGTTCGATGTGTTGTAGCCGGATCATAGCTGTAGATTGGGGGTTATTAGAGGTATTGCTTGACGACGTTCTCAGTGACCACTTCTCCGTCGAGCAAGCGGATGATGCGGTTGCCGAATTCGGCGCAGTAGGGGGAGTGCGTCACCATGACGATGGTGGTACCTTGAGCGTTTAGGTCGGAGAGGATCTTCATCACCTCGTCCCCGTTGGCGCTGTCGAGGTTACCGGTCGGTTCGTCGGCCAGGATGAGTTTCGGATGGTTGACTACGGCTCGGGCAACGGCCACGCGCTGCTGCTGCCCGCCGGATAGCTGCTGGGGGAAGTGATTGCGACGGTGCATCATGTTCATGTGCTCGAGCAATTCTTCTACGCGCCGGCGACGCTCCACGGCGGGTGTCTTGGTGTAGAGCATGGGCAACTCGACGTTTTCAAAGACCGTCAATTCATCGATGAGGTTAAAGCTCTGAAATACGAATCCAAGATTGTGCTTACGCACATTCGACCGCTTGCGTTCAGAGAGATGGCCCACCTCTTCATCCATGAAGTAGTACTCGCCACTGGTAGGGTTGTCGATCATTCCCAGAATGTTCAGTAATGTCGATTTGCCACAACCGGACGGCCCCATGATCGACACGAATTCTCCAGTCTTAATTTCGATATTCAACCCGTTTAGTGCCGTCGTTTCGACTTCTTCCGTCCGGTAAATTTTAGTAAGATTGCTGGTCCGAATCATTTTAAAAGACTTTAATCGTTTGGTATTTTGGAGTTATTGAAAATGGGAATAGCTAAAAATTCAATTTTAAAAATTCGCCCTTCACCATTCACCATTACCGTATGATAAGCTCATCTTTATCCCCAAAGCTCTCGTAGCTGGAAACGATGACGATTTCGCCCGGCTGCAAACCACTGAGAACCTCGTAAAAATTGGGATTTTGCCGTCCGATCTGAATGTCGCGCTTGTACGCGGTTCCGTTTGCGGATTGGTAGACGTAGACCCAATTGCCACCGGTTTGATTGTAGTAAGCGCCTTTGGCGAGCAGGAGGCCTTGATCTTCCTCACTTAATTCGAGGCGAATCGTAAAGGATTGGCCTCGGCGAATATCGGGAGGAGCGGCTTCGTCGAAAAGGAGGTCAAATTCGAATTCACCGTTGGTGACTTGGGGGTATATTTTCTGAATGGTCAGGGAATATTCCTTTCCGGCAAATTGCAGACGGCCCTGTTGGCCGACGACAATTCGGGAGATGTAAAATTCATCCGTTCGCGCCCGAACTTTAAAATTACTCAGGTCGTCAATCTGGGCAATATTGCCGCCCTGGCTGACCAGTTCCCCCAGTTCGACGCTCAGGCCGGAGAGCTGGCCGTCGATGGGCGCCCGGACGGTGAGATTATCGAGGCTTTGAGCCGCAAATTTCAAATTGCGTTCCATCAGGTCGAGGGAAGCTTCCAGTTGCTGTTGCTGCACGATTTGAGAGGCGCTGTCGCGGGCGAGTACGGCCGCCAGCAATTTCCGGCGGCGCTGCAGGTGCTCGTACTCATCCTGGGTTTCTTCGTAGTCGACTCGGGCAACTGCTTTCTCGGCGTAGAGTTCTTTTTGACGCTGGGTGCGCTTGCTCAGTAAATCGAGCTGGAACTCCACGTCCAGGGCTTGTTCTTTTAAGTTGAGGCTTTGCTGCTCGCGAAGCAGTTCGTTGGCCCGCATCTGGTTGATTTGGGCAACGATTTGTGCTTCGAGATTCAGGTACTCCGATTGAAGATCGGGGTTCGTCAGTCGTAGGATCGGAGCGCCCTGCTTAATAATCGTGCCGTCTTCCACGTATTTCTCTTCTACCTTTCCGCTTTCCACGGCATCCAGGAAAACGGTTTTGAGAGGAAGGACGATGCCGGTCACCGGAATAAACTCCTGGAAGTTGCCGTGCTGTACCGTATCCAGGAGGAGCCGGTCGGATTCGACGCGCAGTCGGGAGGGGCCGGAGTCGTTAATAATCGCAGAAATTAGCAACGTAAGTGCCGCCACCCCACCAATGATCAGGGTGATGCGCTGCCAGGTCCAGGTCTTCTTTTCAATTTTTCGATCCATGGTAATGTGGTCTTGCTTCAAGCAGTACGAAGGCTGTGCCAAAAAATAGAATAGACTGAATATCAGGGTGTCTAGCTCATAAATCAAATTTGCTCGGTGTTCTTCCGTACGGTACCGCACACTGACCGTCCGATTTCGAACACAATTGACCTGGGCACGTTGCACAAGGCTAGGTGATTTGAGTTCCAACGTAGAGGAGATTACTCCTCCGAAGTCTTTGGAACGGTATTTGGGAAACATCGACAAACACAGGCCAATTACGATATGACTTCTGTTCAAAAGCGCGGACGCATTCTGGTAGTAGACGATGCGGAGGACATTTTAATCACGTTGAAACTGATGCTGAAAAAGCACTTCGCCTCCGTTATCACGGAATCGAACCCCTACCATATTCCACGCCGGCTGCGCCAGGAATCGTTTGATCTGGTATTGCTGGATATGAATTATCAGAAGGGAAAATCCGACGGGGCAGAAGGTCTACACTGGCTTAGTAAGATCAAGGAATTACAGCCGGATATCCAGGTGATTATTATTACGGCCCACGCAGAGGTCGACCTCGCCGTTGAAGCAATCAAGCGGGGGGCCACCGATTTTATCTCCAAGCCCTGGCAGAATGAAAAGCTACTAGCTACGATTAAGACGGTATTGCGGCTGCACGAGACGGAGAAAAAAGTGGAGCAACTTCAATCCCGCCAGCAGCATCTGAGTGCCGAATTGGATCAACCCTACGGCTCGATCATTGGAAGCTCGCCGGCGATGCAACGCGTATTCGAAATCATGGATAAGGTGGCCAAGACCGATGCGAACGTGCTGATCCTTGGCGAAAATGGGGTAGGAAAGGAATTAGTGGCCCGCGCGTTGCACCGCGCTTCACCGCGCACCTCGGAGATCTTCCTGGGCGTCGACCTCGGAGCTATTCCCGACACGTTATTTGAAAGTGAACTCTTCGGACACAAGAAGGGGGCTTTCACCGATGCAACGACCGATCGGATCGGTCGATTCGAAGCGGCCTCCGGTGGAACGCTGTTTCTAGACGAGATTGGCAACCTGTCAGCTCCTCTGCAAGCTAAATTGCTGGCAGCGCTGCAAAACCGGCAAATCCGTCGCCTCGGCGATCCAACGCCAATCGATATCGACATCCGCCTCCTTTGCGCCACGAATAGCGATTTGCACCAAATGGTGGGGCAAGGAACTTTCCGACAGGACTTACTCTATCGAATAAACACGGTCGAATTGGTGCTCCCGCCGCTGCGGGAACGCGGCGAGGACATCGGGGAGCTAGCTCGGTTTTTCCTGGAGAAATACAGCAAGAAATACCAAAAGGGATCGCTGAACCTGGCTGATAGCGCCTTGAAAAAGCTCCGGCAGCACCGCTGGCCGGGTAATGTTCGCGAATTGCAGCACACCATTGAGCGGGCAGTCATTATGTGCGAGCGCAGCGTTATTCAGGATGCCGATCTGGCCCTCGATAATCCGCCGGCTGCTCCAACGGCTGGCGCCCAGTTGGGGGCCACGCTCAATCTCGAAACGCTCGAGCGGCAAGCGATCGATCAGGCAATGCGCAAACACGCAGGCAACATCACCCACGCCGCAGAGGAATTGGGACTGACGCGCGCTGCCCTGTACCGGAGGTTGGAGAAACACGGACTTTAGCACATTGACCATGCGAATCTTGCGATCATTTAATCTAAAGGTGGGCTTCCTGGTTGCCCTGATGCTGCTGGCTGGGGTCGGCCTGTTTTTCAGCATAGCCACCGCGCAGCGAGAGGAAGTGCAGCTACCACTGGCCGTCCTTTCGGGAGGGAGTTTGTTGTTTGTACTTGGAATGTTATTGCGTACGGTCCGCCAAACCAATAAGCAGCTGGTGCGCTTTCTGGAAGCGATACAATACAACGATTTCGGCATTCGCTATCCGCCGTCGGCCAATGGAGCGGCCTTTCCCGAACTGGCGGAAACCTTCAACATGATCAATCAAAAATTCCGTGACCTAAGGGCCGAACGGGAAGCGGATCATCAGTTCTTACAGGCGGTTATTCAGCAAGTGGATACGGGCCTGCTTTGCGTGGACGAACGTGGAAAGACCGCCGTTTGGAACAATCGGGCCCGGGAAATTTTTTCACGCTCCTACCTGCCGAACCTGGACGCTCTACGGCTAATCGACCCTCACTTGTTGGATACAATCGCAGCCATGCGACCGGGCGACCGGCGGCTGATCGTCATCCAAATTCGACAGCACCGCCTGCGCCTGTCCATCCGCATGACGCAGGTGAGCGATCGCGAGCAAACCTATCGCATCTTCACTTTTCAGAATATTCTGACGGAACTCGAAGCCCAGGAATCGCAGGCCTGGCAAAAACTGATTCGAATTCTCAACCACGAAATCATGAACTCCATGGCCCCCATCGTTTCCCTGACTGAAACGATGGCGGATTGGCTAGAGCATCCACCGAACGATGAGGTGTGGCAAGATCTCCAGGCAGGGCTGGGAGCCATCCGCAATCGGAGCCAGGCCCTGATGCATTTCACACACGCCTACCGGCAGCTTAGCCATCCGCCGGAACCCAAGTTTCGGGAAACGAATGCCAATGCGCTAATAGCCCGCGTTAGCACGCTAATGGCTCCTACTGTGCGGCAAAAAGGTATCAGGTGGGACGTCAAGTTTTCGGAAAAGGAACTCCCGCTGCTCGCCGATCCTGAATTGATCGAACAGGTATTGATCAACCTACTGACGAATGCCATCCAGGCGGTAGCGGATTGTCCGGAGCCGCTGATCGGTCTGCAGAGCCGGCACATTGACAACCGCATTCAACTGATTGTTTTGGATAACGGAAAAGGAATCTCCGAGGATATCATCGATCAGATTTTCGTTCCCTTTTTCACGACCAAATCGACGGGAAGCGGCATTGGGCTAGCCGTATGCCGACAGCTTGTTCAACTGCACGGAGGTACTATCAACGTGCAGAGCGAAGCGGGTTCGGGCAGCGTGTTTACCATCGAACTGGAGCCATCGGATGTTGGTATTCCGATGACTTTATCCGAAGAGTAGCTGTTTTAATCGTACAGCGTGCTCATCCAAATAGTGATCGTTTGTTCCGGGAAGTTGACGACTGTAGCGAGGTCATCGACCGTTATACCCGGTTCGATCAGCGTGGACGGAATACCCTTGAAGAAACGGAGGTCCATCTCCCAGGGATCACCCGGATAGTGGGAAAAGTAAGCCTCTGTTTGTTCGAAGACGCGGTCGTACGAGAACCAGTTGTCGGCGTCGTAGCGGAAGAACCAAAGTGCGAAGGCGTGCGCGGCCTCCGGGGTGGAGTTGGTGTAGGTATCGATATACGTGGTTTGGACGCGTTCGAGGGCGTCGGTGCAAAGCGTTTCCTGGGCCTCGTCCATTTCACAAATCTTAGCGAGTTGTTCGCCGATGAAGGTTCGGTAGGTCTGCTCTTCGTAAGCTAGTTTCTGGAAAGTTTCTTTGTCCTCAATTTCGTATTGAAATAGCCAAAGCGGCCAGTTTTCCTTGTAGATGACCTGATTTTCGTACATGTTTTCCCGAAACGTTTCCGCTGCGGTCTTGCTGAAGGTGTACACCAGATCTTCCCAGGTGCCGGTACCAAAACCGCTGATGCCATCCAGTTCTTCTAAGTTGGTGAAACGCCCAGTGGGCAGCCCTCTGCGCGTGCGGAGGATGCGGGCAGCGAGGGTAGAACCGATCGTATTACCTGGCCCGTCACTCGGGTCGTCGCGAATAATGCTGTTGGTGATATTGCTTACCTGCCAGGCACTATTGAAGAAGGAGAGAATGCGGTTTGCTACGTGTTCGGGAATCGAATCGATTTTATAGGAAGACATGGGCTCGTACGGTTAATTTGGTATTTGATGCGGTGCCGAAGATAAGTACAAAACTTATAGAATTATGGAGGAGGTGTGGTTAATCTATGATTAATTGTTGAACCATGCGGCCACGATTACTTAGATATTCTATCCAATACAGGCCGGACGGTAGGGAAGGAAGTTCCCAACGGATGAAATCATTTGAAACAGCTAGCTGCCCCACCAATTGACCGCTCAGGTTGTGAAGGCGCAAAAGCCCCTCTTTGGTACCACTCGGCAATTGGATTTGCACCACGTCGGAAGCCGGGTTGGGATAGAGCCGCATGGCCCCATCAGAACCCAAGTGAGGTACCGAAAACGGAGCGAAAGGTGGTGTGGGAAGCGAATAGGAAAAGGAGGGCATGAACAGATCCGGGGCCGTCGGACCGGCGGCCGATATTTCTATACTTACAGTGGCCGTGTCAACCTGTTCGAAACTATCTACTACCACCAGGCTGACCTGGTAGTGACCGGGGCGCAAGAAGAGGTGCTCATAGTGTTCGCTGAATCCGCGTAGTTCACTTCCGATCCACCATTGAAAACTGGAAATCGCTCCCTGGGAGGAAGCGGCATCAAAGTAGATTGTGATGGGAGCGTCCCCTTGCGTTGTGGAAACTTCGATGCCGGCAAGGAGGGGAGGCAGGGCCGGCCCCACCACAATCCGCTGAGTGACGGTGGCGCGGCTGCCTTCGTTGTCTTCTACCTCCAGAAGAGCGGTATAGGTGCCCGGTTGATTGTAACAGTGAGTAACCTCCCGGCCACTTGCTGTCTCGCCATCTCCGAATCGCCAGCGATAGGCGACCAAGTTGCCGTCCGGATCGGAGGAATTGCTGCCGTTGAAGGTTGCGCATAGCGGAGCCGGACCGGTGGATGGCTGCACCTGCATACGGGCGGATGGCGCGCGATTAGGCGCGATCACGGTAATAGACTGAGAGGTAGCGTCGGTTAGGCCCTCCGCATCGACTACGGTCAATTGAACTTGGAAGGTCCCTACGGTACTGAAGGTGTGCGTGACGGATACCCCCGTAGCGGTATTTCCCTCCCCGAAGTCCCACTGATAGTCGGTAATGGCATTCTCGGGATCGGAGGAGTTACCGGCATCCAGGGTGACCTCCAGCGGTGCGGTACCCTGAACGGGGGAAGCACCCAAACGGGCAGTCGGTGGTAAATTTGGTGCTCGTACTTCAATTTGCTGAAAAGCAGTATCGGTGCTTCCGTCGTTGTCTTGTACGGTCAGTTCAACGGTGTAGGTGCCGGGTTGATCGTAACAGTGTTTTAGCTCTTGGCCATTTGCGGTATCTCCATTTCCGAATGCCCACCGGTAAGCGATTAGCCGGCCATCCGGATCGGAGGAACCGCTGCCGTTGAACGTTACGCATAGTGGGGCTGTACCCGCGATGGGAGTTGCCTGAATACGTGCCGTTGGTGCCCGATTGGGCGCAAGGACGGTGATGGACTGGAAGGTGGTGTCCGCCAGTCCTCCTTCGTCGGTAACGATCAATCGAACCTGAAAGACACCTGGGGTCGTGAAGGTGTGAATTGCTGTTGCGCCCGAGGCGGAACCACCGTCTCCGAAATCCCATAGATAAGCAGTAATGGCATTTTCGGGATCGGAGGAGTTGCCGGCATCCAGGGTGACTTCCAGCGGTGCGGTGCCCCGAATGGGGGAAGCAAACAGGCGGGCTGTTGGGGGCAAATTAGGAGCCAGCACCTGGATCTGTTGGTGGGCGGTATCGGTGCTGCCGTCGTCGTCTTGTACAATCAGTTCGGCCGTGTAGGTGCCGGGTAGTTCGTACTGGTGGGTTTTTGTTTGCCCCACTGCGGTTTGCCCGTTGCCGAAATTCCAACGGAAGGCGACAATGCGCCCATCGCTGTCGGTCGAGGAGCTCCCATCAAACGTTACGTCGAGCGGAGCGGTGCCGGTGGTCGGATTGGCGCTCAGCTGAGCGACGGGGGGCAAATTGTTGAGGGAAACCAGGGCCACCCAATCCTGGCTAATTGCCGATGGTGGCCGACCCAAATCGACTGCCCCGGGTCCCTGGAGTTCGGTTATCTCCCCTGTCTGAAGGGCGCCGCCGTTTCGCGGGTCGTACCAGGAAAGCTGATAAGTGGTTGCATCGGGCAGCGTCAGGCGGTAGGTACCGTCGGTGGGGCGATAGACGGCGTACATTATACCCTTCTGGGCGAAACAGTATCCTCGATTGACGAGCTCATCGGCACTCTGCATTTGGTCGAAAGGCAAGTAAGTATGGAAAAAGTCGAGTGCGTGCTTGACAGACTCCCAGCTCCGGTCGCGACTGCGATAATTTTGAAGGCTAAGATCCGAATCGGGGAGGTCATACCCGAAGTAGTACTCCACTCCGGCTCCTCCGGCCATCAGGTTGCCCCATAGCACCTGCTCGCGGATATCGCGGGTACTTGGCTCCGTATTGCTGCTTCCTGGGTAATCCGAGTCGACCGGGACGCCGATGTTGCTGGGGCCTTGCTCGTCGTTGGCGACTACCCAGATTTTGCCGGCCGCCTCGGAGCGGGCTAACCACGTGCGGGTGAGTTCGTGAACCGATTTATAGGGTGATTGCAGCGACATGCCTGTCAGTTCGGATTGCTCGCCGAGCAGCGGGGTATAAATGAGGTCATTGTCCTTTGGCACAGCGTGTACCACAATGTGATGATCGTAGGGGTCAATTTGCCGGAGGTATTCGGCAATGGCGATGCGCTGTTCATCGGTTTGGTCGTTTTCCTCTCCAATATTCCAATTGAGCGCCAGGTGATGACCGAAGCGGGCGATCATTTCCCGGAGGTACAGTCTTCGTTCCGGACCGAGTTCGCCTCCGTCGAAAAACTGGTCGTTTTCTTTTTCCTGCATTTTGAAATGCAGGTACATGCCCTTACTGCTGGCGTGTTCGAATACGCGTTCCCATTGATCGAGCTTGGAGCAATCGAAATGCAGAAAATCGATTTCGGGATAGAGGTGCGGATAGACGTTGCGATCGTCCCCTCCGTAGCTGAACGTGAGGAAGCTGAAGGCATTCATTCCCTTGGAAGCGAGGTAATTAATAGCCCCGATTATTCCCTTGCCGCGCTGGTCGCGCCAGGTCGGATCATTTTCTTTCCAATCGTCCAGGTGGGGAGCGTAGTTCTTTCGGTATTTTTTGAAGTTAGATGTATTATCGAATTCCTCGTAGGCTAAAAAATTCTCCGGTGAATCGGGCCCTCCTTTCAGAAAGAGGGTTCGGGTCTCCGAGAATTGCAGGTAGCGTTTACCTACGTATTCCAGCCGCCCGGCGGCGCGTAAATCCGGGGCCGCTTTATCGTTTGGACCAACTTCGAAGCTCCCCTGGCGGCCGTCCAGTAACGGATGCGGATCGCCCGGCAGCGAATCTGCGGATACGGCTGCTCCCGGACCCTGGCGAAAGGAGAGCTCGTAGGTCCAGGTGCCGGTAGTCTCCGGGCGGAAATGGGCTTTCCAGATGGTACCTGCATTGGCCCCGCTGTCGGCAGCCTCTCCGTCGGCGGCGAAATAGCCCGGCACTTTGAAGGTGCGACCACCTTGCCTGAATAGCACCTCCATGCGGTAATCGAGAAAGGGGTTTGCCTGGTTGTCGTCTTCCCGGTGATAGGGGCCGGAGGCTTCGATCGTTATTTTATGCCACTTGCGCAGCGTTCCGTCTACCCGGACAGCACCGTCTCCATCGGAGGGGCGTGGGCCTTGGCGGGAATCGATAACGTTAAAGCTGATTACCTTAGGCGTACCCGGTTGGTTTTTGGTCAGATAAGGGGTAATAGTCAGTACATTGGTACCCAATTCGGGTGTCCAATCAAAGAAATCGCCCTCGAAATCTCCCACCAGGGCATAAGGGGCGGTCAACTCGTTGCGAACCCGCGCCACCTCGTTCAGGCCGAATTGCACTGAGTAAAGCCCGCTATCCGCCAAGGCCTCGATGTTGAGGCGATCCCCCACCGTGCCCAGATCGACGGTTGAGCCGTTTTCGAGCTGGTATAGCGGCGCATCAATCCGAGAGTCGATCAGCCAAATATCGCCGATTTGCCCCCAGGAGGACCAGCTGTAGGAAAGAAAGCCAATAAGGAGAAGAGAGCATTTCACGGAATGCAATGACAGGCGCATAGTGGAATCGTTCAGCGTTAAAAAAACACGGTACTTCCGAGCAACTACTCGGAGGTCAATTGGGGGGGAGCAATAAGTTAATCTTGGCTTACTTTTCGATCCTTTACGAGATTGATTCTAAATTGTTTAGAAATATTTAATACGATTTGGTCGATGGGGCCGAGCAGGCGCAATGCCCTCCCGGCCCATCACTCAATCACCCACCTAATTGCGTTCTGGATGTCGGTTCGGCAATGGGAATGCCGCCGCTGAGTGGCTTTCCGGCTTTGATGTAGGGGCAGGGGTAAATGACATTACCACAAAAGGGAACATCGCTTCCTCCGGTGATTTGAGTATAATCCGCGGGATTCAGGGACTGGAAATGCATGTTAAAAGGTTTTAGACTGTTGAGAAATAGGGAAACACCGATTCTTGACTGTCGATGTATTCTATCCACAAAGGTAGGCGGTTACAGTCCAACTATTTGGGACTTGTGTTAAAGTTTGCCCTTTTTTACCATCCCCGGTAGCGTGGTGGAGCAATCCCCAATAACCGCAGGTATACAATCATCTGTGCGCGGTGGTGCGTCAGGTGGTCGTGCAACAAGTGAACGATTTGTTGGCGGGTAAGCGGGCCGGCGAAGAAGGGGACGGTTTCGTAAAGTGCTTCGGTGGATAGCTCCGACATAGCCGAACGGGCGAACGCAAAAGCCGCTTCTGCCAGTCGAGTCAGTTCCTCTTTGTTGCGTTTTCCGTCGTTGCGCTCCTCTTCCAGGATGGCTCGCTGGTCGAATGTTGGTGCCTCCAGGTAGCGCGTACTGAAGTTGGTCATGTGCTGTAAGTTGTGAATCAGCTGTTCCCGAAAGCTCATTTGCTCGGGCGTGGGGCGGTAATTGAGGGCGGAGTCGGGTAGGAGCGCCAACACCTCCAGGGTGTAATCACGGGCGTTGACCCATTTGCGGTCTAGTTGTTCGAGGTACTGACTGGCCATAGTATCTACGGATGTGGGCTGACTAATGAGCGCCGTATTGCAAGCGGCGAAAAACAGGATAAGGATTGCCAGACGCATGTTTTCGTTCTGTTTGATGAAAAAAGAAAGGGCCTGCTAAATATAGCAAGCCCATGCGTTATCCAGGGATGATAGCAGTATACCCACTATCGGATGAACTTCGGGAATAGGTATGGAAGAGTTGTTTTAGATGGTAAGGAAAAATAGGCTGTCTACTCCGGACAAAAAGTTTAAACAACTTCTACGCTAAAATTAAGAAATGCATTTGTATTAGCGGGTGCTTTACAGGGAATTATATACTAGTTTTTAGCGCAAAATATAGCTACGATACCAATTATTGAGCAAGCGGCGGCTGGTATTCACCCAAACATCCTAACTGCCACGCCCCGGAAGCTGCTGTAAGACAGCTTCTCAGACGTGCAGCTAGGGTGTTGGTTAGGTGTCGAATGACTTATTCGGACAACTCGGCTAAAACGGGATAATCGGTATAGCCTTCCGGGCCCGGAGTGTAAAAGGTATCGTAGATGGGCTCGTTGAGCTTGGCACCTTCACGTAGCCGATGGGGCAGATCGGGGTTTGCCAGAAAGGTCCGGCCGAACGCAATGAGGTCGCCCAGGCCGCTTTCGAGGTCTGCTTCGGCGCGTTCTGTTCCATCAAATCCGTAGCCCCCGGAAAGAATCACCGCGCGCGAAAATCGGTTGCGCAGCTCTCGTTTGAAATCCCGAGGTACATCCGGAGCCCCCATCGCGGAGTGATCGACGAGGTGGATGTACGCCAACCCGAGTTTGTCGAGCTCTTCCACCAGATAGTAGTACGTGGCCGGAATGTCTTCGTAGTGGGCAGTTTCATTGAATACGCCGTAGGGAGAGAGCCGAATACCTACCCGGTCTTTTCCGATAGCATCTACTACCCGTCGGGCCACTTCCAGCGCGAAGCGCGTCCGGTTTTCTATGCTACCGCCAAATTCGTCGGTGCGTTTGTTGATATGCGGGTTGAGGAACTGCTGAATTAGGTATCCGTTAGCACCGTGTAACTCTACCCCATCGAACCCGGCCTTGATGGCATTCTGCGCGGCGGTTACGTATTCTTCAATAGTAGCCTCGATTTCTTCCTTGCTCATTGCTTCGCCTACCGGAAGCGGCTTAAAATCGTATACCTTGTCACTGTACATCTTCGTTTCCTGATACTCGTGTGCACTGGGACCAAGTACGCGGGCACCTTCCGGCAGGTTATCTGAGTGCGACACCAAACCGGTGTGCATGATCTGGAGAAAAATGCTGCCACCGTGCTCGTGGACGGCCGCCGTCACCTTCTTCCAGCCTTCGATCTGGGCCTCGTTGTAAATGCCGGGAATGCGCGGATACCCAACGCCATTTGGAGATGGGGAGGTACCTTCTGCGATGATCAGCCCGGCTCCTGAACGCTGCCGGTAGTAAGTAGCCATTAAGTCCGTGGGGATGTTATCAGGCGTATTCCGATTGCGCGTCATCGGAGACATTGTGATGCGGCTCCGCAGAGCCAGGGTCCCCAGCGTAGTGGGTTCAAACAACTTTGTTGCCATGTCGAATTGTGCTATTTTTATGTTTAAACACGTAGTTTGCGGGAGGGTTTACGTCCCGTTCAATCTCGTTAGGTAATTTCCGCTTCACCCGTCAAGGGGCGAGGGGCGTGGCATAGATGTAGAATGTAAGATTGGATATATCGGCTCCGGCCTGACCAATTTTACTGGTGGTGAAGTAGAGCGTACCGTTTGGTCCGAGGGTGAACGTGTCAGCCCATTGGACGCGCTCGTCCTGGATGAGTGGCTCGATTCGGCCGTCGGGCGTGCGATAGACGATGGCCCGATCTTCCAGATCGGCCAGGTATAGATTGCCGGCTGGATCGAAGATCATACCGTCCGGGGCGGGGGTGGGGCCGAGGTCTTCTACCTGTGCGGCCAGGTCGTCGGCCGAAAGTGTCGGATCTGCCAATGCCTCGGTAGGTATTCGATAGAGGTGGTAACCGGTCAATGCGTGGTAGTAGAGGTGCGCTCCGTCGGGAGCCAGCGCAATGCCATCGGCAGCGATGCGACGCGGTTCGCCGTTTAGGATCCAGGGCTTCCCATTAATGGTCAGGACGGTATCTTCGGCAGCCGTCGACGAATGTCCATACAAAAGCCGACGGCTGGAACCGGTGGCTTGATCGAGCACAATGATGGCCCCCTCGTTGGAGTCGGTGAGGTAGATCAATCCCCGTGTCGTATCGACCCGAAGGTCATTGAGGTAGCTTCCCATGGGCGCGACCGACTCCGGGAAGGTGTACACACGTTGCAACTGATCGGTCGCGAGGTCGAATTCGTACAATTTAGCACTACCGACTACGCCCTGAAATTCAGGGCTGGAGGGATCGAGCACAAATAGAGCGTTTCCGTGTGCCACTACCGACTGCACACACACGAATTGTTGTTCGGTCGCTACTCCATCCCAGTTGTTCCAACTAGTATCTGGATAGGGATGGAAGGAGCCGTCTGCGTTGATCTCCACAACGGAGAAAGGGAGGCCTGTTCGCCAACGCGGAAAATTGGCAAACAATCGGCCGGATTCCGAATAGGTCAGGCCGGTTACCTGGACCCCTTCGAAAGCGGCAATTGTGGTTAGCTTATCCTCCGTAGCAGGCTGGCCGGCGTTGGTTGATGCTGCGCCCGATTCAGTATCCGGGGAACAAGACGCAAGTAGTTGGAGAAAAACCAGGACGGATAATGCGGTGTGTCTCATGGTGGGAATGCGTTTCAAAATGGGAGCTTCTGCCCCTTGGGATTTTCGAACCAGACATTTCATTTGCAGTCTGATTCCTTTTGTTCTATCTTGTATGGCAGTATTTATCCGGTATGTACATGGAACCCGATTTGCGCAAGATTGCAAGCGAGCGCGTTCGCAAGAAGAAAGAATTCTACACCCATCTGGCAGTATTTCTGGCGGTTGGCCTGTTCTTCCTGCTCTTTAATCTCTTGACCTATAACCGCTCGGGCCATTTATGGTTTTATTTTCCGCTGCTGCCTTGGTCCGTTGGGCTGATCATTCATTACCTCTCCGTATTTGGTTTTCCCGGAAGTGGCATCCTGACGCCCGAGTGGGAGCGGGAGGAGGTGGAACGGGAGGTCGCCCGCCTCAGTGGTCGGGAAGCGGAAGCAGGCGATAACTCTCCAACTTCCTTGGAGAAGGAGACACTGGATTTACCACCCCTCGAAGCAAAAAAAGAAGCGCGGTGGGAAGAGGATGATATCGTGTAAGCGGTTGGTCAGTAAAATTGGGTCATTCGTCCAGAAGGGGTGGAGAAAATTCAGGTTCTGCGTATTCTTGACACCGAACCACCTTTTTCGAGACGATGAATCGCTTCCTTACCATTCTACTTCTGCTGGTTGGCAGCACCCTACTGCTCGATGCGCAATCCGAATCGAGGTCGGCTGACTATCTCATCAAAAACGTGCGAGTGTTTGATGGGGAAACGACGTTGCCCAATCGGGATGTGGCAATTCGGGGCGATCGGATCATCGATGTGGGGCAAGAACTGGACTACCAGGCGGATACCCTAGTTGACGGAAGTGGGAAAACCTTGATTCCCGGCCTGATCAATGCCCATGTACACGCCTGGTTTCCCTTGCATCTGCAGGAGGCCGCCACCGCAGGGGTATTGACCCTCTTGGATATGCACGGCTCAGTGTATCAACTTAATTTTTTCCGCAAAAGCATTCCAGAAAACCCCAAATTGGCCGATTATTTCGGGGCCGGCTCTGGGGCTACGGTGCCCGGTGGCCACGGTACGCAATACGGTATGCCCGTGCCGACTATCGATAGCAGCCTCACCGCCGAGCAATTTGTCCACGATCGGGCGGCAGAAAAGGTGGATTACATCAAAATTCTGCGTGAGCCCTCCCGACCGACCGTATCCTACGAGCAAATCGATACAATCATCCGCACGGCCCATTCGGAGGAGTTACTCGCAGTAGCTCACATCAGTAAAGCTGCCGACGCGCCCCCCCTCGCCGAACGGCAAATCGACGGCCTGGTGCACATGTGGAACGACACCACTATTGCAGACGCCGGACTTGACCAACTGGAGAGCGCCGACCTCTTTATCGTACCCACCGCACTGACGATCGTCAAGGTAGCTGATTATTACAAGGATAAGCGGTCTTCCGGCTATTTGGATAGCCTGGCCATCTTGAAGGAATTGGGTCGTCTGATCGAGCGCGACATTCCGTTGCTGGCGGGGACCGATCCACCGAATTTTTCCATTAATTACGGCACGGACTTATACCGGGAGCTCGAGTTGTTTGTTGCGGCCGGTATGACGCCTTTGGAGGCGCTTCGTTCCGCTACGAGTCGTACTGCCAATGCCTTCCAACTCCTGGAGCGCGGCGCTGTGAAACCGGGCTATCTGGCACATCTGGTGCTCATCGACGGGAATCCGACCGAACGCATCTCCGATTTGGAGGCGATCGACAGCGTGTGGAAAGCCGGAATACGGATCGTTCAAAATTAACTACCGAATGAGTGTGACCCGCTCCTTGCGGATCAGGCCATCGACTATGCGCAGCCGTGCGAGGTAAAAATACGTACCCGGCGGCAGCGGTTCGCCCGTTTGGTAGTGGGTGCCGTCCCAGTCGTTGTTGTAGGGTTTGGCTTCGTACACCACATCGCCCCAGCGATTGAAAACGGTGAGGCTGTTGTCGGGAAAGTCGGCCGGGTTATTGAGGAGCTCGGGAATGATAAAGGTATCGTTGCTCCCATCGCCGTTGGGAGTAAAAACGATGGAGATATCTTCTTTGCTGTTGTCGGCTGGGTCGTCGAAGTTAGCGGTGGCTTCCGGTGCTTCCCGCCGCAGGCGGACGTCGCGGGAGGGGGGTGAAAAACGATGAAATTCCAACAAGGGGACGACGCGGAAGGTCGCTTGCTCGTAGTAGTAAATGCCCTCGAGGGCATAACTGCCGGATGCATCGGTCGAATCGCAGTATACGGTGCCGGCGTCGCTGCCCGAGATATCGGATTGGAGGGTGGCACATACCTGCACGTTTGCCACGGGTGCATTATTGACATCGAGAACCTGGCCGCTAATCCGGCCGTTGGCGGGCACACTACCCTGCGTTTCCAAAGCCGGACAGGTGAATACCATGCCGCCGCGCAGGAGATCGAGCCGGTACTGGTGGACCACCCCGGGAATTGGGTTGTCATCCCGGGCGCTGGAGGCGGTTGCGGGGAGTCCTCCCACAATTTCTACGTAGCTGCCCAATTCATCGTTTAACCGCTTCAGGGAAAACCCCTGTAGATTGTCGAGCATGCTCAGGTTTGTCCAGGAAAGTGCTACGAGGTTGGAGCCGGAAGAGGTGGCATTGAGCGCCGCATCGGGCATGTCGACTAAAAGAGACGTAGGTGCGGAAGCCTGATTTCCGAAAGCCGAAGTTTGAGTAAGGAGATAGTAAGTATGGTTTTCGCCGGGGCAGGCGGTATCGTCGGTCCAGGTTGTGGTTCCGCCGGGTAAATCTGCCAATTGATTGGAGAGGTCGTCGCGATAGATTTCTATCCGGTAATCGGGCGTGGGAAACTCCGTAGTGTTGGTCCAGGTGAGTCTGGGCGTACCGAATTCTTCTTCCGATACCGATACACTTTGTGGGCTGCGTACTGCTTCCGTGGTTCGGGTAAATCTGCCCGACGTGCCCGATTGTCCGTCGCAATTGCCACAGCCGATGCCACTTCCGTTGCGCAGGAGATCAAATGTGAATATCAGAGAAATACGCTGACCCGGACCCACTGACTGGCGCCGATTGTCAAGAGAGGTGGATAGCTCGGACATCGTGTAATCATCAAAAGGTAGATCGTTGTTTGTGATTGTCACCTCGAAATACCAATCACATCGGTCGGGACAATCGCCGGGAAGCCCTGACCAGTTATACCGTACGTAGTAATCGCTATTCGCATTTACGGTAAGTGATGCGCTGGGGAAGGGAGGAGATTGACTATGAGCGATGGCAGAGAGCAGAAGGGATACGAAAAGAAGGAAGGCGTAAGGTCTGGTTAATACAGTGTCCATAGGTATAGGTTGTTCGGTTGTTTGATTCGCGATTAGAAGGCGCGCTTCCGTATCGGGTACAGAGGCTGAAATGTCATTCTAATTTAAAAATTTAAATGTGTTGAAGATACTATATTGGAAGTCATCTTTACGTCCATTTTAGAGATCGATGGGCATTCCCCAAAAGAGTCGTAGTTTTGCAGCCGATTTATGAAAACGGGCACTTTTTAGAATGAATAATCATTGATCAGCCCGGAATCAATTCGAATCGAGCATGGTATACCTGACGAGGCGGGAACGATTCAACGCCGCACACAAACTCTGGGTGGCCGAATGGAGTGAGGAGCAAAACCGCACCACCTTCGGAAAGTGTGCCAATAAAAACTGGCACGGACACAACTACGAGCTCTTCGTCACGGTAAAGGGAAAACCTGATCCGATGACGGGGTTCATCATGGACGTCAAGCAACTCAGCAAACTCATCAAGCGGGAAATCATCGACAAGGTCGATCATTGTAATCTCAATCTCGACGTCGACTTTATTCCGGATGGCGTACAACCCACTACCGAAAACCTGGTTATGCTTTTCTGGAAGGCGTTGGAACCGCATCTGGAAGCCAATACCTTGCACGCTATTCGCCTGCACGAGACGGAAAATATCTTCGCCGAATATTTCGGCGAATGAGCCGACCTCATTTTTTCATCAGCCGCTGTCATCATGTCTGAGAACTTCCAACAGCATTTTTATAAACCCGAAATTACGGAAGCCGTTAGCGGCCAATACCGGCAATTGCTCGAGCGGATCGGCGAAGACCCGGCCCGAGAGGGCTTGCTGAAAACCCCCGAACGGGCGGCCAAGGCCATGCAGTTTCTGACGCAGGGCTACGAGCAAGATGCCGAGGCAATCTTGCGTTCGGCCATGTTTCGGGAAGACTACAGCGAGATGGTATTGGTAAAAGACGTTGAGCTGTATTCGCTCTGCGAACACCACATGCTGCCGTTTTTCGGAAAGGCGCACGTGGCTTATATTCCAAATGGTTACATCGTCGGTCTCAGCAAGATACCAAGGGTGATCGATGTATTCGCCCGACGCCTGCAGGTGCAAGAGCGTCTGACGGATCAGATCCTACACGCTATCCATCAGACATTGCAGCCCCTGGGGGTTGCTATCGTGATCGAGGCGCGGCACATGTGTATGATGATGCGGGGTATCCAGAAGCAGAACTCCGTCACTACGACCTCTGCCTTCACCGGAGAGTTTCAGCGAGTAGAAACTCGCAGTGAATTTCTTAGCTTAATCGGCGCAAACCTTCATTGATCCACTATTCATCATTTATATTCATGATCGCATACGTTTTCCCCGGCCAGGGTGCCCAGTTTGTTGGAATGGGTAAGGAATTATTCGATACGAACCCACGGGCGCGTGCCGTATTTGAGCAGGCTGATGCCGTACTAGGGTTCCCGTTGACGGAGACCATGTTTTCGGGAGCGGAAGCGGAGTTAAAACAGACCAATATCACCCAACCGGCGATTTTTGTGCATTCGATTGCCGTATTGGGGGTACAGGGCGCGGAAGCTACCTTTGATGCAGTGGCCGGGCATAGCCTGGGTGAATTTAGTGCGCTGGTGGCTGCCGGTGTGCTGGATTTTGCGGATGGCCTGAAGCTGGTGCACCAACGTGCCACTGCCATGCAGCGGGCCTGTGAGCTGGAACCCGGTACCATGGCCGCCGTCCTTGGACTGGAAGACAAGCAGATCGAGGAGGTATGTGCCCAAACCGAGGGGGTAGTCGTACCCGCTAATTACAACAGCCCCGGACAATTGGTTATCTCGGGAAGTGAAGCGGCTATTGTGGCGGCCAGTGAAAAGCTCAAGGAGGCGGGTGCCCGCCGGGTCGTGCCTTTGCCCGTTGGTGGGGCCTTTCACTCGCCCCTGATGCAGCCCGCACAGGACGAGCTGCGGGCCGCCATTGAGCAGACGGATTTTCGAGTACCCAAGTGCCCGATTTACCAGAACGTAGACGCCCAACCGGCTACCGATCCGGAAGTGATCATGGATAAGCTCATCCGGCAATTGACTTCTCCGGTTCGGTGGACGCAGACCGTTCAGCAAATGCGGACGGATGGCATCAGTGAATTTGTCGAAGTGGGTGGAAAAGGCAATATCTTGCAAGGGCTTATCCGCAAAATTGATCGCGGGGCGCAGGTGCGCGGATTGGAAGGATGACGCGTCAAACGAATTGAGAATTGGGAGTGTTCCCTGGGGCAGAAGTAACCATTAATCTAGAATACCAAGCCGCATCCTCGAAGCGGCAACTATTAGTTGATCAACGCGTATGTTAACAGTTAACGATGTATCCCTGCAGTTTGGCAAGCGGGTGCTTTTCTCGGATGTCAATCTCCAGTTTACCCGGGGCAATTGCTATGGGGTGATCGGCGCCAACGGTGCGGGTAAGTCTACCTTTCTGAAAATTCTCTCTGGCGAAATTAGCCCCAATCGCGGCGAGGTGGCCCTGGAGCCCAATAACCGAATGGCCGTTTTAAAGCAGAATCACTTCGAATTTGAGGAAGAAGAAGTGCTCAATACCGTGATGATGGGCCACCGGGAGCTCTACGATATCATGGTGGAGAAAAACGCCATCTACATGAATCCCGATGCCACCGAAGAGGACGGCATGCGCGCCGCCGAGCTCGAGAATAAATACGGTGAAATGGGTGGCTGGACCGCTGAAAGCGATGCGGCCGAATTGCTCAGCAATCTGGGCATCAAAGAAGATCTTCACTACCGGTTGATGAAGGACCTGAGCGGGCCGGAGAAGGTAAAAGTCCTTTTGGCGCAGGCCCTGTTCGGTGATCCGGATATCCTGTTGCTCGACGAGCCTACGAACGACCTCGATGCCGATACCATCACCTGGCTGGCCGATTTTCTGGCCGATTTTAAGAACACGGTTATCGTCGTTTCACACGACCGCTACTTCCTCGACATGGTGTGTACGCACGTCGTGGATATCGACTTTCAGAAGATTAACGTATTCACGGGGAATTACACCTTTTGGTACGAGTCGAGCCAACTGATGGCCCAGCAAATCGCCAACAAGAACAAAAAGCTCGAGCAGAAGCGGGCCGAAATGATGGAATTCATCCAGCGCTTCTCGGCCAATGCTTCCAAATCGCGGCAGGCAACGGCCCGTAAGAAGGCGCTGGAGAAAATTTCGCTGGAAGAAATTCGACCCAGTAGCCGCAAGTACCCGTACATCCATTTCCAGATGGAGCGCGAGCCGGGCGATCAGCTTCTACAGGTCAAAGAGCTGAGCAAGCGCAATGCGGATGGCGATTTACTCTTTAGCAACGTCACCTTTACAGTCAATAAGGGCGAGAAAATTACCTTGTTGAGTCGCGAAGCTACCGCCCTCAATACATTCTACCAGGTTCTGGCCGGAGAGGAACAACCGGATACCGGAACCATCGAGTTCGGTCAGACGATCACCGTCGGATACCTGCCCAATGAAAATGAAGGCTACTTCACCGGGAAGAACGAAGAGAATCTGATCGAATGGCTGCGCAACTACTCCGAAAATAAGGACGAGCAGTTTATTCGCGGATTCCTGGGGCGGATGTTATTTTCCGGAGAGGAGGTGTACAAAAAATCCAGTGTGTTGTCCGGGGGGGAAAAGGTACGCTGCATGCTTTCAAAGGTCATGCTCAATCATCCTAACTTCATCCTGCTCGATGAACCGACCAACCACCTCGATCTCGAATCGATCACCGCACTCAATAATGCACTGAAAGACTTCAAATCCAACCTCATTTTCAGTTCGCACGACCATCAGCTCACGTCGACGGTAGCCAACCGGATTATCGAGTTGACACCCAACGGCATCATCGATAGCCTGATGACGTACGATGAATACCTGCGATCAGATCAGATTAAGGCGCAGCGGGCGAAGCTGTACGGAGAGGCGGTTGCTAGCGCCTAAATCACTGCTCCTTCTGCGCCTCGTCCTTACGGTCGAATTTTTTCACCTTCCTGCGGCTCTTGAAAGGTACGTAGCGGTAGGGGCGCCCCTGAATGTCTTCAAAAAGGGTATCGGCGGTGTAGGTTAGTGAATTGAGTCGCCGGTAGAGTTGCTCATCGTAGATGAGGTTGTGTAGGGTACCGTCTCCTTCTTTTATTTCGCCAATTAGAGTAGAAATATCGCCGAGGGCTTGATCGGCGGTTTTGAGCGTGCCTTCGAGGGCATTGATGCTGGCGGATACTTCCTGGAGGCGTGCCTCGATATCGGCCTCTACCAGGGCCTGGGTGACGGTATCCGTATTTTGCAAGATGTTGGCGATCGCTCCACCTTGTTGGTCGAGGGTCTCGCTGAGATTGTTGAGGTTGTCGAGCGTCCCGTTGATGTCGCCGGAAGAGCGCTGTAGCAACTGATCCAACTCGGCCGTGCTCGATTTGAGGTTGGCCATGGTGGCGCGCAGATCGCGCGAGCTCGCGGCAATCGGGTGGTTACTTTCTTCCCCGAAAAGCGATTGATTCAGGGAATCGATGCTTTTGTTGATGGTTTGCTGAAGGCCTTTGACCAGTTCCGTACTCGTGCCCTCTCCGAGGAAGGAGGCGAGCAGCCCGAGCGACTTCCCTTCGATGATATCACCGGATTCAGCGCAGTCATCCCCCGAGCAGGGCCGGTCGAATTGCAAGGAGATAACCTTTCCACCCATGATGCTAGTCGTCACAATGACGGCTTCGGTGGTTTTGGGTACCTGAACGCCTTTGTTGAGCTCAAAGGTAAGTTTGACCAATTGGTCGGCGAGTGCCAGCTCAATTTCCGAAACGGTGCCGACTCCCACTCCATTGATAGTTATGGGGGTGCCGACGGCTACACCTCCTACATCGGGATAGAAGGCGATTAGGGTAGTGGAGCGGGAAAGCAGATTCTGACCCTGGATAAATTTATATCCCCAAATGGCTAACCCTATAGCCACGATGGCTAAGAGGCCAATCTTGATCTCATTGCGCATGTCAAGTACTGGGTTAATCAGAGCCGCAAATGTAGGAAAATCCGCTACGTATTGTAATACGACCCATTAAACAAGGACAACAACGCTTCAATGCGGGCGGAGGTTGTGTTCCTGGTATTCTTCGATGGTAAGTCGTTCGTCTCCCCGGTACACGACGATGAACGCATCTTCAAATCCGCGTTGTTGTAGGATAGCGCGCGCAGCCATGGCCTGTTCCAGTGAGGCGAGGTTGCGAGCCTGGTACTTGAATAAGCCGTTTTCCTGCACGACTTCGATCAGGTAGCCGAGTTGCTTCCACTTGTCGCTACTTGTTTGCAACGGTTTGCGCGCCGCGGCCAATTGGACACAAAACCGGAAAGCCGGTTGCTCAATGGAGGGTCTGGGAGCCGTGCGGGCAACGGGAACCACTGCCGGCGGAGGTGCCGGAGAATAGGTAGGGGCCACATTGGTCCGCACGGGAGTGCCGGGAGAAATAGCTCCGCGGCGCTGCCAGTCGGGAATGCTAGACGCTGACGATTCGCGGGGAGTCGGGGTACTCGAAGGAACGGCAGTTGCTACTCGTTCTGGTTGGACGGCCTTGGTGGGGGCCACATTAAGTCGCTGCGCAACGGACGGTGGCTCGGCCACTGGCCGCTGTGGCTGTTGGTTATCGGCGAGAGCCGTTTTTGCGAAATCGGGCAGCGGACTGTCCTCGATTTCTGCCTTGTACTCGGCAAAAGCCATCGTGAGGGTTTGAGCGATGACCTGTTGGCCGAAATTGGTGAGCAGAAAGGCTTCTTCCTTGGCATTGCTTAAAAAGCCCGTTTCGACCAGAACACTGGGCATGGCTGTTTCTTTGAGCACGACAAAACCGGCTTGCTTGACCCCGCGGCTGCGTCGCTTGGCCGTTTCGTCGAAATGATTCTCTACGATTTCGGCAAAGCGGATACTATTTTCCAGATACACGTGCTGAAACATGCTCATTAGGATGTGGCCCTCTGCCGAATTGGGGTCGTAGTCGTAGTGCTGCTCGTAATTATCTTCCAGGAGGATGGCTTCGTTCTCGCGTTTGGCTACCTCCAGGTTGTGTTCGGCAGTGTGCAGCCCCATCACGTAGGTCTCCGAGCCCCAGGTGGCCTTACTTCCCGGCATGTAGTTGCAGTGGATGGATACGAATAGATCGGCCTTTTCTTCATTGGCGATGGCCGCCCGTTTGTGGAGGGGGATGAAGACATCCGAATCGCGCGTCAGGATAATGCGAAGCTCCGGATAATAGAAACGCAACTGAGCCGCAAATTCCAGGGCAATGCCCAGGGCGATGTGTTTCTCGCGGGAATTACCTCCCAGGCAGCCCGGGTCTTTTCCTCCGTGACCGGCGTCGATGACGATTGTCCGTAATTCGTAGGGAGGATCGGTGTTTTGTGTACCTTTGGTGGCCCGAAAGGATAAGGAATGGTTAAAGCTCTTAAGCAGGAGCGGCGTACACAGCAGCAAGAGCGTTGTGAGATAAATTCCTAACCAGCGAGCGGGGTGTTGTTCCCTAGGGATTCCTGTTTGCATAGTGACCTCTTGTGTTGGCTGATAAGCCATTGATTTCCCGTTCATTCCTGCAATAATAATATAAATCGTTTCTTCTTGATTAAACTGGGCTGGACATTTTTCTGCTTTTGTTGGATGAGCCTGGCCGTAGCTCAGGAGGCGGGACCGGTTGTAAGGCAAGATACGCTACCTCCAACGGCCACTCCGGATAGCCTCACCCTCGATAGCAGCGCCCTGTTGCTGCGTGGTGTACGCATCTCCAACGACTCTCTGGATGCTCCCGTCATTTATCAGGCCAGCGATAGTATGCGCACCGATGTGCTCGGCAAGCGCATCCACCTCTACGGAAATGCCGAGGTCAACTACCTGGACATTACCCTCAAGGCCGCCCACATCATCCTCGATTGGGACCGGACCATCATCGAGGCGGAACCCCTGCGCGACAGCTCGGGCCAGGTGGTCGGGCTTCCGGAGTTTCAGGATGGTACCCAGCAGTTTACGGCCGATCGCATGCGGTACAATTACGAGACTCGCCGGGGCATTGTCTACGATCCCACCACCGAACAGGAAGACATCATCGTGCGGGGTGGGCGCTCCAAGTTTCTCAGCGGTGTACAGCGGGATTCTACCTCCGAGGCCGAAGATGTCATCTACAGCGAAGGGGCCATTTTTACCACTTGTACGGCGGAAGAACCCCATTTCGGCATCCGCACCCGGCGCGCGAAGGTCGTTCCGAATAAGGTAGCGGTGGTAGGCCCCTCCAATCTTGAAATCATGGGCGTGCCGACGCCGCTCTGGTTGCCCTTTGGCTTCTTTCCGATTTCTTCCGGCCGCTCCACGGGCCTCCTTTTTCCACGCGATTATGAGTATAGCCCCACCTGGGGATTTGGGTTGCGCAACATCGGCTGGTACTTTCCCCTGGGCGACCACGTCAATCTGACCGTTACCGGAAATATCTACCTCCGGGGCACCTGGGGCCTGGCTATCAACAGTCAATACCGCCGACGGTATAAATACAACGGCAACCTGCGCATTTCCTACGATCGGTTACGGCGCGAAAGTGCAGAAGGTTTCGTTTCGTTCGATCCGGGGTTCGCCGTCAACTGGTCGCACCGGCAGGATCAGGCCGCCCATCCGACCAGCAATTTTGGTGGGTCTATCAATTTTCAGACGAATAGCATCCAACAGCAGGTATTCAACGATTTCGAAACCGTTAGCCGGAATACCATCAACTCAAACGTTTCCTACACCAAGGCGTTTCCCAATGCGCCCATCTCTCTGAGTATGGGCCTGAGTCACAACCAGAACAACCAGAGTGGAGAGGTCAACGTCCAGTTTCCCAATCTCAATTTCCAGACGCAAACCATTTTTCCCTTTCGCCGGAAGGTACAGTCGGGAGGGGAGCGGTGGTACGAGGCCATCAACTTCAGCTATCGCAATAATCTGGTTGGTAGTTTCCAGGGAACCGATTCGACCTTCTTCCAGGCCCGCACGCTGGAAAATGCCCGCTTCGGGCTGCAGCAGAACGTCAATCTGGGAACCAACTTCAAAATTCTGCGCTACATCAACCTCAACCCCAGCATCGTATACCGGGAGGTGTGGTACAACAAACGGCTCAACCGCGATTTCGAGTCGGAGCCCATCGAAATTGATGAAGACAGTGGAGATACGACCCTCTTCGGCAGGGTGACGGAGCGCTTCGTAAATAACTTCAATACCTTTCGGACGTACTCCGCCGGAGTTTCCCTGAATACTCAAATTTTCGGAACGCTTCGATTTAAGGGAGACGGCTGGTTGCGCGGGTTGCGGCACGTGATCAAGCCCAACATTTCCCTCGGCTTCCAGCCGGATTACCTCGACCCCAACCTCGGCTATCGCGATAGCCTCGATGTGGCGCTGGCCAGCGCCGATCCGGTGCAATACCTCCGATTTACCGGTTTATCCGATGATACTACCGTTACCTCCATCGGCGGTTTAATCGACTTTTCGCCCTTCGAGCAATTGCCGTTTGGAGCCCCGCCCAACACCGGCCGCCAGATGGCGATCAGCTACAGCCTCAACAATATTTTCGAAGCCAAGGTCTTCAGTAAAAAGAATGAGGAAGAGCGGAATATCAAGTTATTCGACAATATCATCTTCGGCGGCAGCTATAACTTCGAAGCGGATTCGCTGAAATGGAGTACCATCAGTGGCTCGGCTAATACGCGCTTTTTTAAAGGCGTAACGACGCTCAATCTCAGAGCCACCTTCGATCCGTATGAGCGCGCCTTCGACGAAAACGGCATCCTGCGCCGGTTGAGCTCCCGTACTACTTTGAGCGAAAGCGGTGTCCCGTTTAAGCTGACCGATTTCAGTGGCACCATTTCCACCAACCTGACCGTGGGTAAAATACGGGCGCTTTTTCAGGGTGAAGAGGAGGAAGTAGTAGAGGATGCACAAGCCCAGCGCCAGCAACAGCGCAACCAGCGCCTGCCGGAGGAAACGGATTTTTTGAGCCTGTTTGAGAATTTCAGCTTGCGTCACAACCTCAACTTTCAGTACCAGGCCCTCAATCAGCAAACGAAAAGCGATACGCTCATCTTCCGGGCCAATTCGATTGAAGTGCGCGGCAGCATCCGCCTAACCGATAATTGGGACATCAATGTCGGGAGTATCGGCTACGACTTCGTCAGCAAACGCATTACCTATCCCTTTCTCACCTTCCGCCGCGACCTGCACTGCTGGGAGATTAACTTCAGCTGGGCTCCGCAACGCAATTTCTACAGCTTCAGCATTGGCGTAAAACCCGGCACACTCGATTTCCTTAAGGTTCCCTATACCCGAAACAATGTGGACGGCTCCAGGCTCAATTAGACAATCGGGCAATGAGACAATCAGGCACATTAGCACATCGGCACATTAAAAATAATCGAGTATCCCTTCCAGCAGCCAGAGCGCCAGCAATTGGCGGTTGCGCTCCAGGACGATGCGTTGCTGGTCGGTGGTGTTGCGGATATTGGCCAATTCAATGTAAACCGTGTTGGTTTTGCACTCGCGGAGCATGTGGAGATCGCGGGTGGTGACGGTGCCGTGGTAGTTGCCGTTGGTGCGGGCCTTGCGGTATTTGTTCCGCATGGTTTGCTGCAGGCGTTGGGCCAATCGCCGGGCGGGTGGTTTAGTGCCGTGGTGGTAGAAATACAGATCGGTGCGTTCGGACTGGCTGCGGCTGTCTACGTGGATGACGATCGTGTACTGCTCGGTTACGCCCTGACTGCGATTGGCTTCGTAGAGGTTATTGATGACGTTAGAGCGTTGGGTGAGCCGTTCCTTTTGATCTCTGGGCATGGGCTGATTGCCCCAGACAACTTCGTCGGTATCGCAGTCGAGGTATTGCCCGCTGCGGATGCCGTCGTTGGCATCGCGGGTGATCATGTAGGCGGTAGCTCCGTGGGCGAGCAGGTTGCGGCAGAGCCGCAGGGCGACGTCGTAGGCGTATTCGTCTTCGCAGAGGCGATTGCCGGATCGCTGGCCCACGGCCCCCGGGTCGGGACCTCCGTGTCCGCTGACGATGTAAAATACCTTTCCGCGCAGTTTCGTATCTACCAGAGGAACATATGCGTGCTGCGGGCCAAAGATGGCAAAGGTGCGTGCTCCGTTAGCAGGCGCTGGGCCGGCTGGGGGCGGAGTGGCTGGTAGTTGCACTTGCTGGACCGGCTGATCCGCGCAACGCAGCAGGTGATTGGGTACCCACAGGATGCGATCCTCGGTGTAGTCTTTCGATCGCAAACCTTGTTGTTGCATTTCCCGGTTGTAGGACTGAATCGTACGGGCCAGCGGCCAGTCTTCTACGCCGATGGTCGATCGAATGCTGACGCCGTCGTACTGGTAGACATAGAGAGGAAGCTTGTACAACCGCCCCTTGTACAAGCGTGCATTGCGCGGCGACAGGCCGTTAATCTCGTAGAAAAGGTCGAAATTGCAGTCGAACTGATCCAAGTTGTACCGGCGCAGAAGTGCGTACACACCGTCCCCCTGTCGGGCCGCCGCGGTCATGTAGGATGGGTTGTTAAGTGTTCCCTCCAGCGCTAGCGGTGAGGCGGTAAAGCCCCAAATACAAAGAAGTGCCGAAAGTATCATACTGTGGTAAAGTTGTATGGGCTGAAAGAGTGCCAAAAGATAACCAATGCCATAGCTTTGTCAAAGAGCTGGGGTGGTAACTACCTTCAGCTACCTTTGTCGGTTTATAAAATACGAATTGATCAATCGCTTTCCATGTTAGCCGAAACCTGGGCGCTTATTCGGAGGGACATACTGCTCGAGTGGCGGACGAAATACGCCATTGGCGGCATTTTACTGTACGTCTTTTCGACACTCGTTATTGTTTTCCTGGCCATTGCGCGGGTAGAACCGCCCGTTTGGAATGCCGTTTTCTGGATTGTACTCTTGTTTGCGGCCGTGAATGCTATTTTAAAAGGTTTTGTGCAGGAACACTCAAGTCGGCATTTGTACTACTACAGTTTATTCAATCCAGTGGCCCTATTGCTGGCGAAGACAATTTACAATGCGGCCCTGCTGTTGGTGCTTGGATTGCTGAGCTGGTTGGTCCTGTCGGTACTCACCACCAATCCGGTAGCCGATACCGGTTTATTTCTGCTGACGTTATTCCTGGGCGGCACCGGATTGTCGATTGCGCTTACCTTCGTGTCGGCAATTGCCGCTAAGGCGGGCAATAATGCGACCCTGATGGCCATCCTGGGGTTTCCGGTAGTAATTCCCATTCTGTTGACGTTGATCAAACTCAGCGCCAACGCCCTGCGCATTCTACAGGATACCGACTACGGCGGCGATATTGCTATCTTATTAGCAATTGATGGATTGTTGTTTGGGGTGGCATTGGTCCTTTTTCCGTTTGTTTGGAGAGACTAGGGGTACGATGGTAAATGGCGAATGGTGAATTGTTAATCTAATAATTGTGCGTTGGAACGACTAATTCGACAATACTGGTGGAAATGGCTAGGGGTACTGATTTTGCTGTACGTCTTCCTGTTTGGCTTACTCGTACCGATTAAACCGGGGCTGACGCGCGTAGACCCCGGAGGTGCCCGCACGGGAGATTCCGTGAGTCTGCGGGTTGAGGGATACAATACGCATTTCGAGAGCGCGGAAGTTCCTCCGAGGGTATGGCTGAAGCTGGATGAAGCGCGCGCCTTGAGGGCAGAAGCCGTGGAAGTACGCTCGGAGACGGAAATGGTAGTTCAATTTAGTATTCCCGAATACCTGCCGGAGCCGAGTAAAGTAGTGGCCTTCACGTTGGTGGTGGATAATGCAAGGGATGGGTATGCGCTTCGGCCCAATGCGCTGTTAGTCACGCAGGATTCGATACAACCGGAGCAGGGCGCGGCCCTTTGGGAGAATAGTCCCATTTCCGATTTGCACCAACTAGAGGGGATGACGTATCCCTTTCGCAATATTCTGGTGGAGACAATCCGCAACACTTACTTCCACGTCAGCTTGTGGCTGGCTATGATGATTCTGTTCATTGCGGCGGTCGTTTACAGTATTCGGCATATTAGCTTCCACCAGTTGCGCGACGACGATTGGGCGCAGGCGCTGACTACAATCGGCGTGCTGTTTGGGGTACTCGGGCTGATCACCGGAGCCATCTGGGCGAAATACACCTGGGGGCAATTCTGGAGCTGGGATATCAAGCAATTCACCACTTTGATAGCGATTATCATCTACCTCGCCTATTTCGTACTGCGTTTAGCTTTTCCGGACCCGGAGCAGCGGGGGCGCATCAGTGGGGTATACAATATTTTTGCGTTCACGGCACTCATTCCACTGATCTACGTTATTCCGCGCCTCACCGATAGCCTCCACCCTGGAAACGGAGGGAATCCGGCACTCGGAGGAGAAGATCTCGACAATACGATGCGGATGGTGTTTTATCCGGCGGTGCTCGGTTGGACGTTGCTCGGATGTTGGATGGCGAGTCTGTTCTATCGTATCCAGCGCTTGCAGGCGTCCATATACGAAGACGAATATTAGGTAGCTATTTCTTAAGCCGAAAATCCTTGTTTAGTATGAAAATTAGTCAGACTTTAGCCGGTAATCTCATGCAGACCATGATGCGGATTAGCCTTACAATTTTCTTGTTCCTGATCTTGACATTTCCGGCAGAAGCACAAGGCACCGCCACCGACTTCATGCGGAGTATTGGAAAAATGTATGTTGTCGTCGCTGTTATCATTGCCGTCTTTGTTGGGCTTGTGGTGTTCATGGTCTACTTGGATCGTCGTCTAACCAAATTGGAAAATCAGATTAATGACCACCATGCCTAACGTCGGCCACGACGTCTTTCTGAAAAGCGTCGAGCGCTACTTCGATCTAGCTGCGATCCATACCGGTCTGCCGGATGGCCTGCTTCAACAAATCAAAGTCTGTAACTCCGTTTACCAAATGCAGTTTCCCGTGAAAATCGACGGGAAGGTGCAAACGATTGAGGCCTACCGGGCTCAACATAGCCACCACCGCAGCCCCACCAAGGGGGGGATTCGCTACAGCAACCACGTCAACCAGGAGGAGGTAGTTGCGCTAGCCACTCTGATGTCTTACAAGTGCGCTATCGTGGATGTGCCCTTCGGCGGCGCGAAGGGAGGCGTTAGAATCAATCCCTGGGATTACACGCCGCTGCAACTGGAAAAGATCACCCGGCGATACACCACCGAGCTGATCCGGCGTAACTTCATCGGCCCGGCCATCGACGTGCCGGCACCCGACTACGGAACCGGATCGCGGGAAATGGCGTGGATTTACGATACTTATCGCAGTTTTCACGGTGGTGACATCGACGCCGCCGGCTGTGTAACGGGCAAGCCGGTCAATCAGCAGGGCGTCCGGGGGCGTACCGAGGCTACCGGTCGGGGAGTCTTCTATGGAATCCGGGAGGCCTGTTCGTTTGCCGACGACATGAAAGCCCTCAACCTCAAGCAAGGTACTCAAGGGAAAACGATGGTGCTTCAGGGGCTCGGTAATGTGGGCAGCAATACCGCAATTATCAGCCAGGACGAAGGTGGAGTCATCATCGTCGGCGTTGCAGAGGTGGAAGGCGCGATTTACAACCCCAAGGGCATCGACATTCACGACCTCATCCGCTACCGACAAGAACACGGGTCAATTCTAAATTACCCCGGCGCCGAATCGTACGGAAAAGACCAACGGGAGATCGCTATGGAGTTCGAATGCGATATCCTGGTTCCGGCCGCTCTCGAAAATGTGATCACGATCCAAAATGTCCATCGAGTAAAGGCCAAAATAATCGCTGAGGCCGCCAACGGGCCGATCACCGCAGACGCCTCCGAAATCCTGGTGGGCGACGGGCGCCTGATCATCCCAGATGTATACCTTAATGCAGGTGGGGTAACGGTATCCTACTTCGAGTGGTTGAAAAACCTTTCCCACATGCGCTTCGGTCGTATGGAAAAGCGCTTCAATCAGCGTACGTACGGAAACATTATCGATACCGTAGAACGGCTGACCGGTAAATCGCTCGACAATAGCGAGAAACAATTCCTTACCCGCGGAGCGGAAGAAATCGACCTGGTGCGTTCCGGACTTGAGGAGACCATGATCACCGCCTACCAGCAAATTCGGGAAATACAGAAGCGCAAACGCAAGGTGCGCGACCTGCGGACCGCCGCCTTCGTCAATGCCATCAGCAAAATCGCAAACGACTATATCTCACTGGGTATCTGGCCATAGGGTGGTTGTAGTACTTTAGCCTTTTATTACTTTAGTATGGTAGCTATCTGGCACTTTGGTCGGAAAGTAACCCTGCTGATCTGCTTGGGCAAAACATTTAGGTATTCGGATCGCTTAATCAGGTAGGATTTGAAATTTTTGAGGGTGTGCGGGTAAAATCTTTGTATTTTATTTTTCACTCTCCTATCTTGCGGCGTTATTAGTGGTCTAGAAAATCCGAATATGGCTGACAAGCTGGACAAAATCGATCTGAAAATCCTGAAAATCCTTCAGCAAAACAGTAAGATCACCAACCTCGACCTGTCGAAAAAGATCGGACTGAGTCCGGCACCAACCCTGGAGCGGGTAAAGAAGCTTGAAAACAACAACATCATTCAGTCGTATCACGCGGAGGTCAATCCACAAATGATTGGCTTAAATGTTAAGACTTTTGTCCAGGTATCGCTCGATTGGCGGCAGGAAAACGCCCTTAACAACTTCCTCGAGCGCATTAAGGAAATCGACGAAATCGTCGAATGCTACATAATTACCGGCGAAGCCGATTTTCTCATTAAGATCGTCTGTCAGGATATTCCGACCTACGAGAAACTTCTGTTCAAGACCCTCTCCCAAATCGATGAAATCGAGCGCCTCAAAACGCTGATGACACTTTCCACGGTGAAGGACAGTAAGTTGTTGCCTTATAAGTATGAGTGAGTTAGACCTTTAGTGAAATATCTAATTACCTAAAAGTCTAATTAGAAAGATTCCACACCCAGTTCCCTTCGCTGTTGAAGTAGCCGACCTGGTCACCTTGCTCGACGCGGAAGAGGCCGGCGCCCATGTAGGAGATATACTCGTAGCTGGGCTGAACGAGGAGTTCGCCGTCGAGGTTGCTGAGGCCGGTGAGGCCCTTGATGCGCACTTTAGCGTAGCCATCTTGGAAGCCCTCGATGCGATCGTACTTCGGGGGAATAATTTCGATTCCCTTCTGATTGATAATTCCCCATTTACCGTCGATGCGAACCAGCGCGACGCCGTGTTGGAAATCCTCGGCTTTTTCGTAGTAGCCGTCGTAGAGGCCGGTTTGTTCGGTGATGTAGTAGAAGCGGTCTTGTTGGTCGCGCATGAGCCCCCGCCCCTCGCGGAAGCCGAGGAGGCGATCGAGGCTCGGCTCTACGAGGTGTCGCCCGCTTCGGTCGACGATGCCGGCGTTGCGGATGCCGCGGTATACGACGGCCCGGCCGCCGCTAAAGTCCTGGCAGTGGCTGTAGGAGCAGGGAATTACGAGCGTTCCCCGACGGTCGACATAGCCGCAGCGGCCATCCTTCTGAACGACGGCCAACCCCTCGCGGAAACCCTGTGCGCGGGAGTAGATCAGAGGGATGACGGTGCGGCCCGCCGTATTGATGAAGCCGTAGCCTTCTTTGTCCTTAACTACGGCTAAGCCCTCTTGAAATGGGCCGATTTCGCGGAAGGACGTGCGCCCGATGAGGCTGCCCTGGCGGTCGATGAGGCCGTAGCGAATGTTTTTATTCCCCAAACTGACAACGGCCAACCCGTGGTCGTTGAACGTCCGAATTTCGTTGTAGCGCGGCCGGAGGATCACGCGTCCTGCAGTGTCGATCAAGCCGAATTGGCCGTCGACTACTACCCGGGCGATACCCGCTTCGAAGTCAAAGGCCCGGTCGTACTGCGGAGGGATGACGAATTGGTTGTAGGAGTCAATGAAGCCCGTTTTGGTACCGTCGTACACCCAGGCGCGGCCGTTGGAAAAGTTGCCCGCCCGTCGGTAGATGTAATCGATCACGATGGTTCCCTGGAGGTCGATGAACCCCCAGTAGCGACCTTTCCGAACGGCGGCCAGCCCTTCGTGAAATTCGGATACTTCTTCAAACTGGCAGGGGACGCGCTCGTTGCCATTGGCATCCACGAATCCCCAAAGCCCGCCCCGCCGAACGGCTAGTCGGCCTTCCGAGAAGGAACCGATTTCCTCGTAGATGGCATCTACCCGCAACTGGCCAAGGGTGTCGATTAGACCGTATTTGGGTTCTTCGACGTAGAGCCGCACCATGCGGTTATCCGTGTTGGATAGCAATTCGATTCCGTCGTAATTGCAGGAAATGCGCTCCCGGCCTTGTTGGTCGACCATACCCCACTTTCCGGAGCAGCTCACCAGCCCGACGCCATTGGAAAAATCCTGGGCGAAGGTATACTTGGGTTTGACGATCACGTCTCCGGCCTCATTCATGTAACCCCAGTTACAGCCTTCGCAGATGAGCTGTGCAGATTGCTGGAAATGCTGGTCGTATTGCGTGTAATCGACCATTGTGCTGGGTGCGAGCAGGCCGTCGAGGTAGGCACTGATTCGGCCGAGGCTGTTTTCAGCCTTCAGCGTTCCGGTTAGTTGTCCGCTGAAGCTAACGCGAGCCAGGCCGTTGTTAAACCCTCCGATAAACGTCAGATCGCGGCGCTCGAGGCGGCCGTTGCGGTCGAGCAGTCCGTGGCGGCCGTCGGAAAAGACACAACGGGCGAGCGGCCGCCCCGCTTTCCAATCCGGCAGGCGAATGTCGAGAAAGTCGAGATCGGTGACTAGCCTGCCGAGGTCGTTTAGCACAAGTCCGTAGACGCGGTCGAAGCGAAAGGTCGTTCGTTCAAATTCGGCGCGGTGTGGCTTTTCAATGGAAACGACTGTTAACCCCAGGGAGGGTTCTACTTGAATGCTTGTGAAAATGGGCTCTATTTGTACCCTCCCGTCTGTCAGTTTGCGCAACCCCCAGCGGTCTTGCTCGGGAGAGTAATACCATTCGAAGTCCTCCAGTTGATAAACGCTGGCCGACGACGTTGGGGGCTGGCCATCCGTAGACCGGCCGGCAATTTGGATGCTAAAATGCCGATTGAACTGACCGTTTTCCAACAATCGCCCCCGGTCGTCGAAGCGCAAAACAGTCAGGGCATTTCCGGCTTCGGCGGAGGCGTAGGCCCTGGCCACATTGTTACTTACCTCAATCGAATCGAATCGGGTAGAAGCGAGGACTTCCCCGGCGGCATTGATCAGACCTTGCCCATTGGTACCCCGCACGATACTGACCCCGAACTTAAGTGGGGCAATATAGCTGTAGGATGGCGGGAGGAGTAGGTGGTCTCCCCATTCGACGATGCCCCATTTTCCGGCTTCTTTCACGCGGAATTTTCCGGGGGCAAATGCCTGAATTTCTTGGTAGCGGGGGGAAAGGATTTGCGTGCCGCAGCGATCGAACAGGCCCAGGCGGCGGTCTTTCTTAACGATGATGTAGTGATCGGAATAGGGGAAATAATCATCGAAATCCGCTTCGGAAAGCAGCCGACCGCAGGAGATGGAATAAATGTAAGACGTTTCGCTGGTTAGCAATCGAATGAATCCGTCTCCGAGCATTCGGTAGCTGTTGTAGCGCGCGGGAATGAGGGGACGGCCTTCGGCATCGATCGCGCCCCAGCTGCCGGATTCTCGAAAAAAGATCAGGCTATCGGAGAGAAGCCGGATTTCGCCGGCCCGGTTATCCAGAACGGTGGTACCATCGGTTCGCAGCAGGCCAAGCCTTCCGGAACGGCTGGTCAGAAAGAACGATTCGGAAACCGACTCGATATCTTCGTAGATGGGTTGGCTGATCAACCGGCCATCCGACCGAACAATTCCCCAGTAGTCTTCCTGCAGAAAGGCCAGGTAGCCGGATCGCAAAACCTGAACGCGTTTGTAACCACGGTCCAGAATAACGGTGCCGGAGCGGTTGATGACTTGCCAGATTCCCTGCTGCATGACGGCCATCAGGTTGGCGTCCAGTACTTTGATGTCTTCGTAGCGCGCGGGTAGGACGGTATTCCCTGCCTGGTCGAGGAGGCCTACCCGTCCGTTCAGTTGCATGACCGCCAACTGGAAGGCTTTAAAGTCGCCGATGGCTTCGTAGCGAGCAGGAACTACTACCTTGCCCGCAGAATCGATGAGCCCCCACTTTTTGTGGACTTTAACGGGGAAAAGGGACTGGCCGTCCGAAGCCGGAATGAAAGCCGCAAAGAAGAACGGAATACAGTAGAGGAATCGCAGCATCATAAGCGGGGTGAGAATTGCCGGTAGCGGAATTCGTGCTCTCCTCTAACGCACCGAATTTTGTGGATAGTATGGTGATGTAAAGGCCGGTACGAATTCACAACCTCCCGTTTGAAATCGTTTGTCCGGCGAAAATAGGGATTATCATTTTAATAAAAATCAAATATGGCCTGCCTTATTCTAACTGAAACCGGCCAGATCCCTACAAAACCGATTGGGGGCTGCGGGCTTTTTGCTGCATGATGCGGTAGAAAACCAGCAATCCGGCTCCCGCGCCAATCATGAGGGTGGAGAAGTAGGCAATTTCTTCATTGACGTTGAAGACCGTCTCGATGAGGTAGCCGGAAAGTAAACCAAGACCACAAAAACCCAATACCAACCCCCATTTGAGCAGGCCGCTGCCGCGGATGCGATCGCCACGGAAGACTGAAATGTCGCGGTCGTATTCCAAAAGCGCCATTCGCTCCTTGTGGCGGGTACTGAAGTAGAGAAACAAAAAAGTAATGGCCGTAACGTGAAACATCACGATGGCAACGATCGGTATGACAAATTCTCCTGGCATAGTGGTTTTTTTGTGGTGAGACGGAGGGCGTTAGTCGAAAGGTTACAAAAAAATTCAATTGTTTGCCCTATCTACCTGTAACCTCTTTAAGTAGGACCACCGTCATATCTTGCAAATGGAAGGACTGGCTGACGACATTCTCATTCGCCGCACTAAAGCGGGTAGCCGCCAGGCTTTCGGACAATTGGTAGCACGCTACCAAGATTTTGTATTTTCGATTTGTCTAAGAATCCTGCGGAACCGCGAAGCGGCGGAAGAAGCAGCTCAGGATGCCTTTTTAAAGGCTTATCAACGCCTGAAACAATTTCAGGGAGATAGCCAGTTCAGTTCTTGGCTATATACCATAGCCTACCGGACGGCCCTGGATCAGGCGCGGTTGAAAAAGCGGCCAGTCGATTCCACGGATTTTCAGGAGGCACATCCGGCAAAGCAGCTTTCTACCGATCAAAAGGCCTCCGAATCGGTGGAGCAAACAGATCTTAGACAGGCGCTCGAACAAGGAATCCGGGCGTTAAAAAGAGAGGAGGCGATCGTGATCACGCTATTTTACTTGCAAGAGCAATCGATCAAGGAAATTGCTGCGATTACGAATACGACTGTGAGCAATGTCAAAACCCGGTTGCACCGAGGCCGCGAGTCGTTGCGACAAGCCCTCAAGGGGCAGTTAGAGAACGAAATTGCAGATTGGATATGAACGCAGATATTACGGAACAGCTATGGCAACTGGCGGCGGAGGAACTGCCCGAGGCCCAGGCTACTGCCCTGCAGCAGACATTGGAGGCCGATGCAGAGCTGCGTCAGCAGTTTCAGGAAATCCAACTTCTGCACCAGCAGTTGGGTCGCCTCGAAGCGGAGGCGCCCAGTATGCGCTTCGCAAAAAATGTGCTTGAACGCCTACCGGAACCCACGCAAGGGCTCGTCGGGCGCTGGCTCCTACCGGCTCGTTGGTGGCAGGCGCTGGCCGGACTCACGGTGGGCTTGATTATCGTTGCGCTGTTTAGTCTCGCCACAGTGGAATCACAAACGGGATCGGCGACAGGTACTAACTTTGGAATGTCCTGGAAAGCTTTTATTCCGAATTTGTCTCAGGAGTTTTACTATCTGCTGTTTCTGTCTTCTCTCACCTTGATTGGAGTAGTGCTGCTGGATCGAATCTTTCAGCGGCGGTTTGGTCGAAAGGGGTTTCCTACCTCGGCAGAGGATGCGGTTACGCCACCGAGTGATCCTTCTAGTTAGGGGATGCAATATTTAGTCGATCCAGCAGATCAGGCCAAGAGATTATTTGGCTACATTTGCTATCACTATGCAGAAGATCCTCATTGCCAATCGCGGCGAGATCACCCGCCGAATTATCCGTACTGCCCGTCGCATGGGCATCTCTACCGTTGCTGTTTATAGTGATGCAGATCGCAATGCGCTGCACGTCCGCGAGGCGGATGAAGCCATCTACATTGGAGCTGCTCCTTCGGCCCAATCCTACCTGGCCATCGATAAAATGCTGGATGCCGCTCGGCAAACGGGTGCCGAAGCTATCCATCCGGGATACGGGTTTTTGAGTGAAAATGCCACTTTTGCCCGTGCCGTTGCGGAGGCTGGCCTGATTTTCATTGGCCCTACGCCCCGAGCCATCGAACTGATGGGGTCGAAGCTCGCCGCCAAGGATACAGTAAAGGCCTACGGCGTACCGCTGGTGCCGGGGCTCGATCACGCTATCCAGGACATCGAAGCCGCCAAGCGAGAGGCAAAAGAAATCGGATTCCCAATATTAATTAAGGCTTCCGCCGGTGGTGGAGGGAAAGGCATGCGCATCGTGGAGGACGAAGCCTCCTTCACCGAGCAGATGGAACGTGCTGTCTCCGAGGCAGAGTCGTCTTTTGGCGATGGCAGCGTCTTTATCGAAAAGTACGTGTTGTCGCCGCGGCACATCGAGATTCAGATCCTGGCCGACACCCACGGTAATATCGTCCATCTGTTCGAGCGGGAGTGCAGCATCCAGCGCCGGCATCAAAAGGTCATTGAGGAGGCTCCTTCCAGCGTACTCGATGAAGCCCTGCGCGAGCGTATGGGGCAGGCGGCGGTTCAGGTGGCGGCTTCCTGTGGCTACGTCGGGGCAGGCACCGTCGAATTTTTAGTAGATGCCAACCTGGATTTCTACTTTCTGGAAATGAACACGCGGCTTCAGGTAGAGCATCCCGTTACCGAACTGATTACCGGAGTCGATCTGGTGGAGCAGCAAATCCGGGTGGCGCGAGGAGAAGTACTTTCCATCAAGCAGGAAGATTTATCCATTAATGGGCACGCCATCCAGCTCCGCGTCTACGCGGAAGATCCTTCCAATAATTTCCTGCCCAGCGTGGGCACATTGACCACCTATCGCCCGCCCGTCGGTCCTGTGATTCGAGTCGACGACGGCTACGAAGAAGGCATGGACATACCCATCTACTACGACCCGATGATTTCGAAGCTCATTACCTACGGCATGGATCGGCAGTCCGCGATATCTGCGTTGGATCGGGCGATTCAGGAATATATTATTGAAGGTGTGGAGACTACCTTGCCTTTCGGTCGGTTCGTTTGCCAAAACGAAGCGTTCAAGTCGGGTCACTTCGACACGGGCTTCGTGAAAGACCAATTCTCCAAAGAAAAATTAGAGGCCATTTTTCAGCCGGAGGCACAGGCTGCCGCCGCCTTAGGAAGTTTTCTATTCAACGGGGCCGCCAGGCCGTTGCGACTACCGAAGATGACTTCCAACGAATGGCGCAGGCAACGCTAATTAGCGCGTCACGCTACCCACTTCCGGCATCTTGCAGGCTTCGTCGGCCTTCTTGCCGCATACCTGGCAGTCGCCGATCTGGCTTTTCAGCATGGGATTGTTCTGAGCACAGGTACCCCGAAACTCTTTCCCGGTAAAGATGTGTCGAATGTTGATGAGTAGGAAGCTGATGCCGAATACGGTAAAGATCAGCCCGAGCATATACAGAAATTCCATAGCTATCTTTGAGTTACTCAAACCATCCTCAAGGAAGGTTATTGTAAGAAGTACAAAAGTATAACAATCTTCACGAACGGCAGGTTGCCATCTGCCAAAGCACGAACGATGCAGGAAAAACTTACCGCGTTTCAACGCTTGCTAACCATCATGGACGAATTGCGCGAACAGTGCCCCTGGGATCGCAAGCAAACCTTCCAGAGTCTGCGCAATCTCACCATCGAAGAAACCTACGAATTGGCGGATGCCCTGCTGGAGGAGGACCTGACGGACATTAAGGAGGAAGTAGGCGATTTGCTGCTCCACATGGTTTTTTACGCAAAGATTGCCGAAGAACGCGCCGCCTGGGATATCGCCGATGCGCTCAACACGGTTTGCGATAAGCTCGTTGCGCGGCACCCGCATATCTACGGCGACGTCGTAGCGGAAGACGCAGAGGCCGTCAAGCAAAATTGGGAACAGCTCAAACTGAAGGAAGGCAAAAAAAGCGTATTGCAGGGCGTACCCAACGCGCTGCCCGCCATCGTGAAGGCCTACCGCATGCAGGAAAAAGCCGCTCAGGTAGGATTCGACTGGCCCAACCGGGGGCAAGTGTGGGAAAAACTGACGGAGGAATTGGAGGAATTTCGGGAAGCTGTACAAGAAACCAAAGATCCGGCTGCTAAAGAGGCGGAATTCGGCGACTTATTGTTTAGCTTAGTCAATTATGCCCGGTGGTTGGATATCGATCCCGAAACGGCCCTGGAGCGTACGAACCGCAAGTTTAAATCGCGCTTCGAATACATTGAAGCCCAGGCCGAAGGCCCCCTCAACCAAATGAGCCTGGAAGAAATGGAAGCCCTCTGGCAGGCGGCGAAGGCCGGTGCCAACGAGAAGAATCCGCACTAAATCCTGCATTTTCCTACGAAAGTAGTACCTTTGCGGCCTCTTTATATAGAAACCGCCTCATTTGAAATGTCAAACTAGGAAGTTGCCAAACGCGTTTACCAACTGCGGTGGTAATTCACAGACGAGACTATCAAGTATTATGAAGAAGATAGAGATGGACATAGTAGCGTTATCCCATAGCGTGACCCAATCAAATAACTATGCCGTCGTGTTGGGCGAGCGAGAAGGAATGCGTCGTTTGCCAATCGTCATTGGTGCGTTCGAAGCCCAGGCGATTGCGGTGGCCATCGAAGAGATGACGCCCAATAGACCTTTGACCCATGATTTATTCAAGAACACCCTGGAGACTTTTCACATCGACCTGAAGGAAGTTGTGATTAATAATCTGGTGGAGGGTATTTTTTACGCACGTCTGGTGTGTCTGAAAGACGGCGAGCTAATCGAAATCGATTCCCGCACCTCCGACGCCATTGCCCTGGCTGTACGCTTCAAGTGTCCGATTTATACCTTCGAATTTATCCTCGACACCGCCGGTGTCGTACTCGAAGAACCCGAAGACGAAGCCTCCGCCCCGGCCTCCCGCCCGCCTTCGAGCCGGCGCAGCCCGCGCAAGCGCAGCGGTGGGCGGGGTAGTTCCCTGAGTAGCTTCTCCGTCGACGACCTCAACCGCATGCTCGAAGAGGTGCTGGCCGAAGAAGACTACGAGCGCGCCGCCGAAATCCGCGACGAAATCAACCGACGCAACGAAAAAGCATCCTAGCGGCCCTTCCCGCTGGCGGTGCTTGTACCCCACTTTCATGAAGAGATGTGCCTTCGGGTGCGTCTCTTTCTGTTAGCAGGAACACCCCATCAGGCAGCCGGAGAGTTGGTATAATTGGATCGATCCAGTACTTGCCTTGCCTCGACCTTCAGCTTTTTCGATGTGGACGTGGGGTGGCTCATTTCCCTCAGTAGCAATTTTATTTATTCGCTGCACTAAAGTCTAAATCTCAATTAGGGCACACGCATCAAATGCTGGAGACAGTAGGTCCACCCGGCGGGACATAGCTTGGACCCTCGGCTCTGTGGCCGGTGGCTGGGCCCGGGGCGCCACACACCATGTGGGTGGGTATTTAAAAAACGACCCGCCCACCTTACCTGCCAACCTCGAGGGCTGCAGGCAGCTCAGGCGTGCGCTGCGCACGCGGCTACCAGCAATGGAAACGGCCGTGTGAAAACCTGGGCTATTTTGTGAGAACGGCTGCCGCCAGGGCAGTTATTGGATGGTGCCGCAAAGATACGCGCTTATCAACACAGAAGCAAGCCCAAAACTCCTAAAACTATCGTACCGCCCATTTTGGTGCGTTTGCCCTAAATCTCAATTATCATGGGATGGCATCGCAAAATTCTTCTTTACATTCATCATTCTTACCTCAGAGCAAGACTTTCTCCTAGCACCTCCAACACATACCCGATCATCTCCTCCGACAAATCCAGATGCGTGGTAAAGCGCACCGTTCGGGGGCCGAAGGGGACGGCCTGGATACCGCGCCCGGCGAGGGCCTCCAGAAAAGCAGTAGCCGTTAGGGGGGCTTTCAGGTCGAAGATAACGATGTTGCTTTCCACGGGCCGTACGGCCTCGACGTAGGGTTGCTTGGCCAAACAGGCACCCAAGGTGCGGGCGCGCGCATTGTCGATGCGCAGGCGATCGACGTGGTGATCCAGCGCGTAGATGCCCGCAGCCGCCAGGTAGCCGGCCTGGCGCATACCGCCGCCCATGACCTTGCGCAACCGGCGAGCCTGCCGAATGAACTCGGCATCGCCCAGCAGCAGCGATCCCACCGGGGCTCCCAGCCCCTTGCTCAGGCAAATGCTGATGGAATCGAAGGTGGCTCCCCAGGCCTGGGTAGATTCTTCGGTTT
Organism: uncultured Saprospiraceae bacterium; assembly: GCA_964504335.1. Classification (GTDB taxonomy): domain Bacteria; phylum Bacteroidota; class Bacteroidia; order Chitinophagales; family Saprospiraceae; genus CAZDET01. The sequence goes on along the minus strand of CAZDET010000003.1, from coordinate 113,197 downwards.
CGACGAGGGCGTTAAACAGTCGGGCACCATCGAGGTGTAGCATCAGGCCGTGCCGATTGCAGACCTGACGAATAGCCTGCACTTCGGCAAGCCGGTAAATGCTGCCGCCGCCTTTGTTGCAGGTATTTTCCACCACCACTAGCCGGGTGCGCGGCAGCCAGTCGAAGGTAGGCTTTACGGCGGCTTCGATTTGCTCGGGTCGCAGCTTGCCGTTTTCCCCCTTGATCAAATTGACCGATACGCCGGAATGGAAGGCGTAGCCGGCGCTTTCGTACTGATAGATATGGGATAGCTCCTCCAGAATGACCTCGTCCAGAGGTTGGGTATGGGCCTTGACGGCAATCTGGTTGGTCATGGTGCCGCTTGGGCAGAAGACGGCCGCTTCCTTGTTGAAAAGTGCGGCCACTTTGGCTTCCAGCGCATTAACGGTGGGGTCCTGGCCGAATACGTCGTCACCGACTTGCGCGGCCATCATCGCCGTCAGCATGGGGGGAGTGGGGCGGGTAACCGTATCGCTGACTAGGTTGACGTTCATGGTTATCGAACCAGATAATTAACGTAAAAGAAAATAATGAGGTAAATCCAGAGACCGTCCAGGAAATGCCAGTAAATCGTAAGCAGCCGTAGCTTGAGTCGCTTTTCCGGATCGGAAAAATAGACCAATACACTCACCGGCTCCTTCATGCTCCGGTAGGCGCGGAACAGAAACATGCCCAAAAATGGCAAGCCGGCAATAACGTGCGCGAAGTGCAGCCCGGAGATGACGTACAGGTAGGACGCACTGTTGTCGGAATTGATTAGAATATCTTGGCTAAATAGCTGATACCAACCCAAGCCTTGCAGGGCCATAAATAGCAGGGAAAGTCCGATAGTAGCCCATAGGGCGCGCTGGTAATTGCGAGTATTGTCGGTTTGGTAGGAGCGCTTGGCCCACATCATCGTGGCGCTACTGCCCACCAGCACGAGGGTGTTGAACAGGAAGATGTTGGGGAGCCGAATCGGCGGCAGGTTGTTCTGCACGCGCGTGTAGACGAAGGCCATGGTGAGCGAAAGAAAGATGGTGCCCAACCCGAAGAGGGTAAGTACCATCAATACGTTATAAGGGTGAAACAGCGTGTTGGTGTATTCCCCCGATTCTTCGTCAATTTTCGGATGTCTTGGAGTTCCTTCCATGTTAATCGTCGCTCTTCGACTGCTTAGCCGACCGGCGGCAGCGGTCGCTGCAGTATTTCACCTGTTCCCAATCGCGTTCCCATTTCTTTCGCCAGGTGAACGGGCGCTGGCAATGGGCGCAGATCTTTGTGGGCAGATCGGACTTTTTCCGTTGTCTGGGCATGTGATGGGATATAGACCGGTAGACCTTTAGATATTTAGACTTTTTGGATGCAATTGTGCTGTACCAACAGACTAAAGTACTAAAAGACTAAAGTACCAGGAACGGCCTAGCTGTTCTGATCCAGTTCCTCCATCTTTTTTTGGAGTGCTTCAGCCTCCGCTATTTTGGCAGCGTAGCCTTTAATGTCGCCGCCCCGCTGAAGCTGCATCGCTTCTTCCATGAGCTGGCTGTATTCCTTTTCCATCTTTTTGATGGGGTCCTTTTTGAAGAGTCCGAACATTTTATTTCCTTTTGGGCCATCAAAACAACCGCTCTTGCAATATGTTGAGAACGGCGCTCTTCGACGGGAAAAAATCCAATTCATGTGCTACCGCGTATACTTTCTGACGGGCCTGCTTTGCTGTGTGCTGATGGTTGTATCGGCGCAAATCGTCAATATTGAGGATAAGCGACAGGGCTACGATACCCTCGGCTACTTCGGCCAACTAACCGGCAACTTCAACTGGGTGCGGAATACCAGCAACATCATCACTATTAATGGCCTTGCTCGGCTCGATGTGCTCCAGCCCCATACTCGCTGGCTGGTCCTTGGCCAATCCTCCCTGATTCGCTCCACGAGCGGAAGATTTATCAACGACCGATTCACCCACCTGCGCTATGGCCGTAAGCTGCGCCCCTGGCTGACGGTCGAAGCCTTCGGACAATTGCAATTCAATGAATTATTGGAGATCAAGTTGCGCGGTCTGTTAGGGGTGGGTCCACGCTTGCGGTTGGCCGAGGAGGAGCGCCTCGAAGCCTATCTTGGAGTACTTTATATGTACGAATACGATGACTTGGGGGTAGAGGAGGAAAAGCGCTTTTACCGCGACCATCGACTCAGTAGTTACCTCAGCTTCAAAATCAAGCTGACCGAACAGCTCACCCTGGCCAATTCGACTTACTATCAACCTATCCTCTTCGATTTCACCTTCCCCCGCGTCTCTACCGTCACGGATTTATCCGTTGCGATCAGTGGTAAGTTTTCGATCATCTCTCGGTTTTCCCTCCTGCACGACGATCGCCAAAACCGCGACTTTCCGGAAGTGCCCGCAACGGTGTTCAACTGGTCGAATGGATTGCGCTTCTCTTTTTGATGGATAGATAGTCGTCATCAATCATCAATAAGCCCGCGTCCTTCCTTCTGAATGAGGCCATCGTCGAGGAGTTTTTTCAGGAGGCGGTCGAGGATGCCGTTGATGAAATCTTTGCTCTTATCCGTGCTGTAGAGCTTGCTGATTTCGACGTATTCGTTGAGTGTTACTTTGGTGGGGATGGTGGGGAATTGGATGAGTTCGCCGAGGGCCATTTTGAGGAGGATCATGTCGATGATGGCGACGCGGTCGACATCCCAGTTTTTCAGAACGGGTTCGATGATATTGAGCAATTCTTCATCGGAGGAAATCACGTAGTTGAGCAGATGTTCGCCGAAGTGTTGGACGGTTTCAGGGCTGGGGCGATAGTCGTTGTAGAAATCGGCTTGGACAGGGAGGGCTTTGATGGTTTTTTTCATCGCCCCGACAATGAGGCTTTTATCGTCGGTCCAGAGCGGAAACTGTTCTTCGAGCAACTCGGTGTAGACCTCGTTGTTGATCAGAAATTTGTAGAGGGCGAGGTAAACTTTTCGGTGTGTATCCGCTTCGGCACCCTGGTTGAAGACGTATTCGTGGTAGGGTTCGGTCTTGGCAAATTCGGTGTAGAGTAGCCGCACCTGGTCGGCATCGATGCGGCTGCCGAATCGGTAGCGCTCGTACAGTCGGGATAGCTCACGGTTTTGGGCAATGGAAGGCAGCAAGTCGTTATTGGCGAGTTTGGCCGTGAAGTCTGCATCTTCTTTGGTGGGCCGCAGTTTGGACTGTCGCCGGGCCTCGTCCTGGTGGGCATATTCAGCAATGCGCTGGAGGTAGAGGAGATTGAACAGGTACAGCTCGAACGAGCGATCGATGAGATCGCGGTAGGCGCGAGTTCCATTGTCCGGCCCCTCCTGACCATTGCGGTTGGTAGCGTACAAAACCTGCATCACTTTGATGCGGACGACTCGGCGACTCAACATTTCGGCTTCGTGTTTCGCGGAGAACGCTGATTACAATGGCTTAGGACGCGCTTCCGATCTGCAAAAAAAGGGTTTTCTTTCCGATTTTTCGATTCTATGACAATTTTTGTGGTTCGATCCCCTTGCATCTCCAGCTGGTTTATCACTCAACTCCTGCCAGGCGGTAGTTGGTGCTGATGCGGCCAAACTCCGGCAGTTTGCGGTAGTGCCACTTCTCCAGGATCGTTCCGTTGCTCAGCAACACGACGCCGGGGTTGGATCGAACAATTGTCTTTAGCAGGATATCATCCGCCAGGTAAAAGGGATAATCGGCACCAATAGTTTCCCGGAAAGCGTTGAGGCGGGTCTCATCGGTGTAAGCTGTTACGGCGAAAATACGGTGCCCTTGCTCGTTTGCCTTTTCTACAACGGGCTGGATTTTGGTCTTCCAGATCTCAGCATACTCCTCGTCCCATTGCCCGGATTCTGCCTCCTGGAGCTTGTAGGCGACAATCATAAAACTGTATCCGGGATACGACAGGATGGTTTCGGTCATATCCTCCCCGTTGGAGGCACCGATTTCGAAATCGCTGATTTTGGTGCGCTCTACCGTGGGTTCGGTCTTGATTTGTTCCAGCTCCCAGTCGCTCTCCGGAAATTCCTGATAACGCGCCAGGTACTCCTGCATATCCAACTCGACTTCCTCTCCGGAAGTACGCTCCGTCATGCGGTAGCCGATAACCTGTACCGCGGCAGCAGCCTCGTTTTCGAGGGCCAGTCGCTCGGCAATGTTTACGCCAACGGCAAAAGGCCGGAAATCAACCTGGGGGAGATCCCATACGAAGTTACTCAGGCAGTACACCAAAGTACCTGCGACGGTGAGCGCGGTGATTCCGGTCCGCGTCCGGGCAGCAAACAACTGGTGCATGCGCTTATACTGAGTCAGGAAGGCAATAGCTGGGATGAGCAGAAAGATGTCTTTTAGAAACGAGACCCGCGGTTCGAGCTTTAGAAAATCGCCGAAGCATCCGCAATCCGTCACTTTCATATTAGTCGGCTCGTAATCGGCCCAATTGGCAAAGTCGAAAAAGTTGACGCCCTGCGGCACGTAGCCGGTCAGGTAGGTGAAGCCCGTCAGCACGGTGAAAAAGGCGACCAGCAGGAAAAACGCCCAGCTCGTGAAGCGGGGAGCCGCTCCGATGAGTAACATAACTCCGAGGGCAATCTCAAAAACGATCATCCCCACGGAAAAACTAGCGGCGTATGCACTCATTTGGGGAAAGAGCGGCGCTAAAAAGTCGAAGCTGGTACTGGAAAAGGTAGCTTCAAACTCGGCAAAGTACTGCTCCATCTTGTAGGCTGTACCCAGGGGATCGATGGCCTTTACCGCACCCGAAAATACGAACAGCGCTCCGCAAAAGTGCTGGATGAAGCTGATCGGGAAGTTCTTCACGCGATGCAGTATGAATCCGGTGAGCGCCGTCAGTAAGACAGCAGTGACGGCAATGCCAAATACTAAAGTAGAAAGTGTCATGATACGCTAGTTGTGGAGGGCGTGTAGGCCCCCGTTTCTTCCAGTCGAATTAGTGCAAAGATGGCGTAGTTACAAATATCGCGGTAGTTGGATTCCAGCCCTTCACTCGCGACGGTTTGCCCGTGGTGATCTTCTATCTGTTTGATGCGCAATAGTTTGGCCAGGATTAAATCGGTGATGCTGCTCAGTCGCATTTCGCGCCAGACTTCCCCGTAATCGTGATTTTTTCGCTGCATTAAGGCTCGGGTTTCCGCCAGTTCTTCATCGTAGTAGTTGGCGACTTCCTCGGAGGAAAGTTCGAGCGGGGTAGGGGGTAGGCGCAATTGGATGAGGGCTAAGAGGCTGTAATTGACCAGGCCGATGTACTCCTCCACGGGGCTATCCGCCACTCGCTGCTCTCCGGCTTCTTCGATCGAGCGCAGGCGCTTAGCCTTGATGTAGAGCTGATCGGTCAGGCTGCTGGGTCGCAATATGCGCCACGAAGAGCCATAGTCGGCCTGTTTGGCAAGAAGCAATCGCCGACACCGTTCCACAACCCGATCGTATTGCGCTAAGGTCTTTTCCAAAAAATCGCCATTAATGAACAGCAAATATACAATCGAGCAAGCGGCCGGGTTTGGCTATCCGGGAGTTTTTGGTTAATTGGCTGTTAATGGCCTAGTACTTTGGTCGTTTGGATGCATCTTACTTTTTAGGTACTTATCTGTTGATAGTGTAATTTTGTAATTATTCGCCTTTCACAATTGATATCCGATGGGTCTGAGTTTGACGTTGGTTTTAATCATTATCACGAGTCTGGTTTCCTGGCAGGCATTCAACAACCCGGAGATGAAGGGGAAGCTGTTGTTTTCGCCGGCCCTGATCAGCAACCGGGGGGAGTATTACCGATTTCTGACCAGCGGGTTCATCCACGGGGATTTCGTGCACCTGTTGGTGAATATGTACGTGTTGTACCTGTTTGGTGAATTTGTGGAAAGTGTGTTCATTCAGTTGCTGTATGGCGAAATGATCGGACGCATCATTTTCCTGGTTTTTTACCTCAGTGCCATCGTTGTTTCTTCACTGCCTTCGTATTACCGGCATCAAAATAACTACGGCTACGCCGCGCTCGGGGCCTCCGGAGCCACGGCGGCTCTGGTGTTCGTCTACATTTTGTTTCAGCCCTGGAATTGGTTTGTCTTTCCTCCCTTACCGGGAATTTTGCTTGCCGTGGCGTACATCTGGTACTCATCGTATATGGACAAGCGGGGCACCGACAATATTGGGCACAATCAACACCTGTGGGGGGCCGTCTACGGCCTGGCGTTCATCCTGATTGCGATCGTTGTTTCCCGGCCGGAGCTGTTGGAATACATCGTCGCACAATTGCTTTCGCCCAGAGGGCCGTCTTTCCTTTAATCACATGTTCTATATACTTTCCAAGGCGCTGATCTTTCTGCTGCGGCCGCTTATTTGGGTGGCGGGGCTATTATTACTCAGCGCCTTTTTGAAGTCGGCGCGTTGGCGCAAGCGGGCCTTCTGGGTAGCCATTGGTGTGCTTTGGCTATTTGGTAATAATGCCCTGTTGGGAAAAGTAGCCGGTTGGTACGAAACGCCACCCCCTTTGCCCCTCGAACAACATTTCCACACCGCCATTGTGCTGGGGGGCTATTTAGGAACGGCGCCTGCGGAGAATTCCGCGTTATTTGATTGGCACGAATCGGCAGATCGGGTTGCCCATGCCCATCGACTCTATCGGGAAGGCAAGGTAGATCGCTTGCTGGTCACCGGCGGTGCCTCCTCCATTCTAGTAGATCGCCAACCCGAAGCGGTCCGCGTAGCGGCCTACCTGATGGCCCTTGGCGTACCCGCCGATGATTTGTTGATCGATTCCCTGGCGCGAAACACTCGCGAGAACGCCCTAAACGCTAAGAAGCTGCTCGGCGAGCAAACGGATTCCTTGCTACTAGTAACCAGCGCCTCCCATATGCCCCGCGCCCACGCTTGTTTTCGAGCGGTTGGGTTAGCACCTGCTTCCTATTCGGTAGACTTCATCCAGCCCTTCGAGCCGCTCCGACCTTCCGATTACCTCCTTCCCAGCACCAGTGCCCTCAAGGGCTGGGAGCGCCTGATAAAAGAATGGGTGGGCAATTGGGTCTATCGCTGGCGGGGATGGGCATGAGTTAATTCGCTAAGATTTGCCGTCGGCAACTTGCGCAATGCTTTAATCAATTAGCTCACAACTAAGTTAATCATCCGCTTAGGTACTACGATCACCTTACGTACCTGCTTACCTTCCAGGTATTTCTGGATATCGTCCAACTCCAGGGCCGCGCGTTCGAGTTCTTCTTTGCCGGCTTCGGCGGGGAAATCGACCGTGATGCGGGTCTTGCCATTGATGGCGATTGGGTAGGTGACGCTGTCTTCTACCAGCCACTTTTCTTCCACTTCCGGCCAGGTCGCATGGTGTACGCTGCCCTCGTGGCCGAGGGTGTGCCAGAGTTCCTCCGCCAGGTGCACGGCAAACGGAGCGATCAACACGACCAGCGGTTCCAGCACGGCGCGCTGGCGCGCCTTCATTTTAGATAACTCATTGGCCGCTACCATGAAGGCGCTTACGCAGGTATTGTGGCTGTAACGCTCGATATCCGTAGTGACTTTTTGGATCGTTTGGTGCGTGATCTTCATAGCCGCCTTGTCGGGTTCGGTATCCTCGACGGCAAAGTTGCCGGACTCATCGTAAAACAAGCCCCAAAATTTGCGCAAAAAGCGGCTGACGCCATCAATCCCGGAGGTGTTCCAGGGCTTGTCCTGCTCGACCGGCCCCAGAAACATTTCGTACATGCGGAAGCAATCGGCTCCGTAGCGTGCAACGATGTCGTCGGGGTTGATGACGTTGTATTTGGACTTCGACATTTTTCCAATCTCGAAGCTCAGCGACAAGTAGTCCTTCCCGTCGGTATCCGCTTGCCAGGCAGCTATGGGGGCCAAGTCCCAGATGCCTTTGAAATAACTGGCGTTGGGATCGTCCAATTCGAGCACCTCCTCCACGCGCTCGCGGTACAGCCGGAATTCCTGTTGCTGATCGGTAGTGATCTCCGTGCCAAAAGGCAGGGGCACCAGGCGGGTGATGGGATGGTGCGGCTCTACCACTACTTTGCCCGGGCCGTGTGTGGGGTGCTCAAAGTCCAGAGTGCCGGTTGGCAATTCGGCCGGCACCCATACGGCGAAGGCCCGATCCATAGTTCGGTCGGCGAAGGCGGTGTTTTCCCGGTAATCGGCCTCCTTAATGAAGTATCCCATGTGCAGGTGCAGCATGGTGCCCTGAATCATGCCCTGGTTGAAGAGGCGCTTATAGGGTTCGGGAGTGGGCACCAGTTTCAGATCATACAAAAACTTGTGCCAGAAGCGCGAGTACATCAGGTGCCCAACGGCGTGCTCTGTACCTCCAGTATAGAAGTCGACGTCCTGCCAATAATCGACCGCTTTTCGATCGACAAAAGCTTCGGTATTGTGCGGGTCCATGTAGCGCAGGAAATACCAGCTTGAGCCGGCGAAGCCGGGCATCGTATCCGTCTCGCGGGTGTAGCCGCTTTCCAATTCCACCCAGTCGCGCTTGCGCGCCAGGGGCGCGTTGGTGCCGGAGGCAGGCTTGAAATCGTCCAGTTCGGGGAGCGTCAGGGGTAAGTCTTCCATTGGAAGCGCTTCGGTGACGCCTTCCGGGTTGTAGATTATCGGAAAGGGCTCGCCCCAATAGCGCTGACGGCTGTAGATGGCATCGCGCAGGCGGAAATTGATCTGCTTTTTGCCGATTCCCTTTTCCTCGATGCGCTCGAGAATGGCGTCGATGGCGTCCAGCACCTCCATACCGTTCAGGAAATCGGAATTGATCATTTTCCCCAATTTATCCTGAATACCGGCTCCCTCGTGCATGCTCTTATCGATCACCTCTATGATTTCCAGACCGTACTTTTCGGCAAAGCGGCGGTCGCGCTCGTCGTCGGCCGGTACCGCCATGATGGCACCGGTGCCGTAATCCTTCAGCACGTATTCCGCAATGTACACCGGAATTTTCGCCCCGTTGAAGGGGTTGATGGCATAAGAGCCGGTGAAGGCTCCGGTTACCTCTTTGACGTCGGCCATGCGTTCGCGCTCCGAGCGGCGGCTGACGTATTCCTGATAGTCGGCAATTTCTTCAGCTTGATCCTCCGTTGTGAGGGGGGCCACCAAATCGTGTTCGGGTGCCAGCACCATGAAGGTTGCGCCGAAGATCGTATCCGGGCGCGTGGTAAAGATCTCGATCTGTGCTTCGTGCCCCTCCAACTCGAAAAACAACTGTGCCCCAACCGAACGGCCGATCCAGTTGCCCTGCATCTTTTTCATCGATTCGGAAAAATCGACCGTTTCAAGATCGTCGAGCAGGCGCTGTGCGTAGGCGGTGATGCGCAGCGACCATTGCAGCATGGGCCGGCGTTCTACCGGAAAGCCGCCGCGCTCCGACACGCCGTCCTTTACCTCGTCGTTTGCCAGCACAGTGCCCAGCTCTTCGCACCAGTTGACGTAGGTGACCTTGCGGTAAGCCAGGCGATAATTCATCAGTACCTCGTCCTGTTCCTTGGTGCTCATGGCGGCCCATTCCGCCGCAGAGAACTGCAGTTCTTCCGATTGGGCGGCGTTCAGCCCCTCGGTTCCTTGCCGGGCGAAGTGGGCCTTTAGATCCTCGATCGGTCGGGGGCCGTCCGTGCTTCGGTCGTACCAATGCTCGAACAGTTGCAGAAAAATCCACTGCGTCCACTTGTAGAATTGCGGATCGGAGGTATTTACCTGGCGGTCCCAGTCGTAGCAAAAGCCTAGTTTATCGAGTTGGCTGCGGAAGTATTGAATATTCTTAGCCGTAGAAATAGCGGGATGTACCCCCGTCTGAATAGCGTACTGCTCGGCGGGGAGGCCGAAGGCATCGTAGCCCATGGGGTGCAACACGTTGAAGCCGCGCAGGCGCTTGTAGCGCGAAAAGATGTCGGAGGCAATGTAACCAAGTGGATGCCCTACGTGCAGCCCCGCTCCCGAGGGGTAGGGAAACATATCCAGGACGTAGTATTTCGGCTTACCGCTGTCGTTGGAGACGCGATAGGTGTGATGTTCCTTCCAGTAGGCCCGCCATTTAGGTTCGATTTCGCGCGGTTGGTAATCCATGAATCATTCCTTTCGTAGGTAATGCGGAAAGGTCCGCCTGAAGTTTCGTCTCGGGAGGCGAAGATAGGAAAAGTGGTAATGGGAGTGTAGCGTTTGAAGTGTGAAGCGTGGAGTTTGAAGGGCGGGTTGTGGGGTGTGGGTTTACTTTGGCAAATACCCTATTTTAGCGCCCACACTTGCATAATATAATGATGGAATGTGTTTCGTGTGGCCAGGAATTCAGTGGGACTTTCTGCCCGAATTGTGGGGAAAAGGGGGGAGACCGGCGTCTAACGGCACAGACAATTGTGGGCAGTACGTTCTCTAGTTTGCTGAACATGGATAAAGGGCTGCTGTACAATTTGAAGCACCTGACCATTGCTCCGCGGCAAATGGTTCGTCAGTATCTGTCGGGTAAGCGACGGGGCATCTTCAATCCGGTTAGTTATTCGATACTTACCATTTCTTTATATCTGGTCGTCGAGTCCCAGTTGGGTACTTCCTCCATCACCGTCGACCCGGGAAGCATCCAAAAAACGGAGTCCTTTTCTACCGGCTATGCGGTTGGAAAATTCATGCGGCAGAGCCTTAAGTATTTTTGGTTGTTCTACATCCTGATGCTAAGTGCAGGCACAAAAATATTCTTCCAACAGTTCAATTTTGTGGAGCATCTGGCGGCCAACTCGTTCATCGTTGGTCATGCCACATTAGTAGCTATCATCCTCTTTCCGGTCTTGCCCATTCAAATTATGCTTAATCCGGTTGTATACCTTACTATTTGGGTGTTGGTAATGGTAGTATTCGGAGAACCGGACGAAAAATGGCGATCGGCACTGGTTTCAGTAGCGGCCGTTATAATTTCCTTTATTCTATTTTTCTTAATCCCCTCAGGGACATTTGCCCTTCTGAAATGGCTTTTCTGAATGTACTTCCCAGTAGGTTCCATCTTTCGTAATTGGAGGATGACGAAATGGTCGGTAGATTCGTACATTTTCGAACAGCCCATCGTGCGGAGTTGAACAGTATAACTGCGCTGATTTGTTTTAATACGTTTAAAATCAATTTTTTATAAAGGTGGCACAGCTTTTGGTTAAATATCATAGCCAAAAGTGTACTCCATGCTCAGAAACTACCTCAAGATTGCCATCCGCAACTTCGGCCGTCATCGCTTATCGGCCTTTATCAATGTATTGGGATTGACGATCGGGCTTACCGTTTGTCTGCTCATTCTGTTGTTTGTGCGTGAGGAAATGAGCTACGACGACTTCCACACCAATGCGGATCGCATTGCGTTGGTGCGGCAGTTTGAGTCAAGCGTGCGTAGTGGCACGAGTTTAGGTCCATTCGTAGAGCGGGAGTTCGGCCAGGTGGAAATGACCACCCGCGTAGTGAAGGAGCGGGCATTGATTAGCACCCCCGAGCAAGCCTACTACGAGGATCATTTCTACTTTGTGGATAGTACTTTTTTCGAGGTATTTGATTTCAATTTACTAACCGGCAATCCCAATAGTGCGCTCGCTGCGCCCAACAGCCTGATCATTTCGGAAGAGATTGCCCAAAAGTATTTTCCCAACCAGAATCCGGTCGGTAGGATGCTGGAATTTAACGGGGCTGACCCACTCACCGTAACCGGAGTGATGGAAAACACCCCCTCCAATTCGCAATTACAGCTCGATTTGCTCTGTTCCTTATCCGACGGCGAGCGCCTGCTGGGGCGGGGCTTTGATAGCTATTGGGATGGCCGGGCAATTACTTACGCATTATTGGCACCCGGGACAAATGTCTCCGAACTGTCCGGCCGCCTCGCGGAGCGGTCGGAAGCTACCGGAGATCAAAATCACCGAGTGTGGAGCCTGGCGCTGCTTCCTTTGCGGGATATTCACCTCTATCACGAATTGTCGGCCATGCCGGCTGCCAGCGGAGCTATCGAAGGCGTATACATTTTCTCAATTATTGCGGTTTTCATTCTGGCGTTGGCCTGTTTCAATTACATTAGCCTGGTGACGGCCCGCTCCACCATCCGATCAAAGGAGGTGGGCGTGCGCAAAGTTTTAGGTGCCCGACAATCGCAACTACTCGGTCAGTTTCTGGCAGAATCCGTCTTTTTTGTGGTAGTTGCAGTGGTACTGGCACTGGGCATCGTCCAACTGCTGTTACCAACCTTTGGAGCATTTGTGGGGATGGATTTGTCGCTGGGCGAGATATTCCAGGTGCGGAGCATCCTATTATTCCTGGCCGGTATTGGATTGATTGGTCTGCTCACTGGTATTTACCCGGCGCTCGTACTATCCTCCTACAGCCCGGTGCGCGTCCTGAAAAACCGCCTGTTCAGCAACATGACCGACGCTCTGTTTCGCAAGCTCCTCGTAACGGTTCAGTTCACCGTATCGATCGGCATGATCATTGCTACTGCGGTAGTGATGCGGCAGTTGCATTACATCCAGACGAAGGACTTGGGGTACGACCGCGATCAGGTGTTATCCGTCATTTTTCAAGGGGATATAAAATCGCAACAAAAGGCGGTCTTTCAGCAGGAGGCTAACCAAATGGCCACGGTAAAGGCGACGTCGTTTGTATCGACTTTACCCGGCTCGGGTACCTATTCGAATAAGCTTGTCGAGCAATATGTACCGGAGGGCAAAGACATTGGATACGATTATATCTTCACGGATGAGTCGTTCCTTACCACCTTTGGGGTCGAGCTTCTGGAGGGGCGCAATTTCGGCACCAACGCCCAGGAAAACGACCAATCCTTTCTCGTCAACCAGGCCATGGTGGAGTACCTTGAATGGGAAGACGGGGCCGTCGGAAAGGAATTGGGGTACTACGCCTACCAAAACACCCCCGACGGAGGATACGCCGAAGTACCCAAACGAGGAACGGTTATTGGCGTGATCGACAATTACCACCAAAGCGATCTGCACAGTAACATTGACCCGATGGTGGTGAAATACGCCAGCGGTACCCAAAATCAGCTGGCTGTAAAAGTTCAGGCCGGCCAGACGCGGGATGTCCTTACCCACCTGCAGGATCAGTGGGCAGCGCTATTCCCCGGATTGCCGTTTGAATTTAATTTTCTGGACGAATCCTTCGCCCAGTCCTACCAACGGGAAACACAAACCGCCCAATTGTTTGGAGCCTTTGCGGGGCTGGCCATTTTCGTTTCCTGTCTCGGTTTATTGGGACTGATCACCTTCGCTGCGCAGCGCCGCACCAAAGAAATTGGTATTCGCAAAGTGCTGGGAGCTTCCGTGGGTAGCATCGTCGGGATGTTATCCCTTGACTTTTTGCGGTTAGTCGGCCTGGCATTGCTTTTGGCGGTACCAATTGCCTGGTACGCCATGCAGAGTTGGCTCGAACGCTTCGCATACCGCATTGATATTCAGTGGTGGATCTTCGCACTCGCCGGGCTTATTGCCTTCACCATTGCCTTCCTGACTATCAGTTTTCAGGCGACGCGCGCCGCCTTGGTCAACCCGGTAGAATCGTTAAAAAGAGAAGGGTAAAGTATCAGAACATCACAGCATCACAGCATCAGAACATCAGACCATGTATCTAAACTTTCTGAAGACGAGCATTCGAAATTTGATGAAAAATCGGCTGCATTCGCTGATTTTGATTGCCGGATTGACCCTGGGGATGACTGCCTGCATGTTGCTGTTGCAGTACGTGAGTTTTGAATTGAGTTTCGATCAGTTTCACGCCAAGAAAAACCGGATCTACCGGGTTGTCAATGAGCGGTTCCAGCAGGGAGCGTCCGTGCAAAAAGGGGCGATCACCTATCCGACCATCGGGCCGACGATGGCTCGCGAGTTTCCGGAGGTGATCAATTATACTCGCCTGGCCTACAGCCCGGACTTATTGATCACAATTGATAACCAAATCGAGGAGATCGAACCAGGCCTGTGGGCAGATGAGCATTTTTTCGAGCTATTTGATTTTCAGTTGCTGGCCCGAGAGGATATCGAATTGCTCGACGCGGCCAATGAGGTCGTTCTCACCAAAAGTTTGGCCGATCGGTATTTTCCAGCCTACCGAGGCGACTACGAATCGATGATTGGAAAAGACCTAAGGGTAGATACCTACGACCACCCCTTTCGGGTGGTGGGCATCTGTGCCGATGCGCCGGTAAATTCACATTTGGATTTTGATCTGCTGTTGAGCTACGCTTCTACCATCCGCTATTGGGGCGAGGGGGCTGATAACAGTTGGACCTGGTCGGATTTTTACCATTACATCGAGTTGAAACCCGAGGCTGATCCGGTGGCGCTGGAGGCAAAATTTGCCGATTTCAGCGAGCGCCATTTTGAAGGAAGTACGGTTTCGGGGAGTGAAGAAGTGTTCAGTTTGCAACCGCTATCTGATATCCACCTCCAATCGTCGGAATTAGAATATGAAATTGGCAAAACGACCAGCGGCCGAGCCGTCTGGATATTGCTGGCGATTGCCTTTTCCATTTTGGTCATTGCCTGGATTAACTACGTAAATTTAAGTTCGGCACGTGCAATTGAGCGGGCCCGGGAAGTTGGTATCCGCAAGGTAATCGGAGCTACTAGGGGGCAGTTGATCCGGCAATTTCTCACCGAGGCTCTTTTGCTAAATATGCTCAGTTTATTCCTCGCATTTGGGTTGGTGGTAATGGCGACGCCCTACATTACCAGCCTGACCGGCATCGATGAGCGAGCGCTGAGCTTTCTTGCGGACAACCAATTGAATGGTTATCTCTTTCTGGCCTTGGCCGGCTTGATCGTGTTGGGGGTATTTGCCTCCGGCCTGTATCCGGCATTTCTATTGGCGGCCCCGCACGTAGCGAGCGTCCTGAAGGGGAAATTCGCAAAAGATGAAACGGGAGCCCTTCTGCGAAAGGGGTTAGTGGTCTTTCAATTTTCACTTTCAATCGGGTTACTTGCTGCCTCCGTGTTGATTCATAAACAATTGAGGTACATGATGCAGGAAGACCTTGGAATCACCACCGAGCAGGTCATCCGGCTCAATCCGCCGGAGCTTACTCGGTGGGACAGTACGTTTATTCCCAGAATGAACACGCTCAAGACGGAACTCCGCAAGCTGCCGGGCGTAGTGCAGGCTACCACTTCCAGCCGGGTGCCCGGCGAGGCGATGGGACGCTTCTTCAACATGCGCCGTAGCAACAGTAGTGGTGACGGGCCAACCTATACGACGAACTACATCCAGGTCGATCAGGATTTTGCCGAAACATACGAGTTACCGGTAATTGCCGGGCGCTTTTTCCGGCGTGGTGATCACCACGAGGATATAGACCGACTTGACAAAATTGTCGTCAATGCTACGTTGGTACGCATGCTTGGTTACTCCAACGAGGAAGCAGCCCTAAACGAACGATTGAATCTATACGATAAGGACTGGCAGATTGTGGGGGTCATTGCCGACTTCCACCAACAAAGTTTGCATCAACCAATTGAACCGCTGGTATTATTTCCCATGTACGGTACCCTACATCAACTGTCGGTTCGCCTGCAATCAGACCGCTTCGATCAGACCCTGGCCCAAATCAAAGATCGGTACGAGGCCGTTTTTCCCGGTAATGCCTTCGAATTTGAATTTTTGGATGCCCGTATCGAAGCCCTCTACCGGTCGGATCTGCTCTTCAGTAATGCCCTGCGCGCCTTCATGCTGCTCACCATTCTAATCGCATGTCTTGGATTGTTTGGGCTGGCTTCCTACACCATCTTCCTTCGGACCAAAGAAGTCGGCATCCGCCGGGTGCTGGGGGCCAGTACCGGCGGGATTGTGGCTCTTCTTTCGAAAGACTTCCTCCTGTTAGTGCTGGTGGCCTTGGTCATTGCCATTCCCCTGACCTACTACGGCATCCAACAGTGGCTGGAAAACTACGCCTACCGCATCGACATTCCCTGGTGGATCTTCCCGGCTGCCGGGGGGGCTGCGCTGGTCGTCGCCTTTCTGACCGTTGGGGTACAAGCCATGCGGGTGGCACTGGCCAATCCGGTGCGGGCGCTGCGGAGTGAATAGGTGAGGTGGTGAGGACCTCGTCATTAAAAGAGACAGTAACCTTTTTTAGGCAACCAGTTGATTCTGCAAATCTAGCAACTTCTCCCTGGCGCGTACGGGAAGTCAGCGATATTACGGATACCCTCATCCAGGACGACCTTCCGATGGCCCCGGAAATACGATTGGGCCGACGCTGGCGTCGCGTATCCTTTAGACCTGCTTCGGGCAACTGGTTTAGTTTTAACTGAATGTTCGAACAGATCCTTGGGTACTACTATCCAAAGTATGCATTCCAGGATTTCCGAGGCGGTACCTGATCTTATCACTGTCGGAAATTATGCGGAACAGAGTATCACCATCTGGATGACTACATTGTTCGATGGTTCTCTGACAATTTTCGTGGTTATATCGACACAAATCCTCTGCCTTCAATCCTTTTAGGCCATCAGTTTTGTGTCGACCACAAAAATTGTCAAAGAAGGTGTTCGATTAGATCGAATCGAACCATTACGCTTCGGGTAATAAACTCCGATACGCCTGCCAGTGAACGGCCTGCCGGACCCGCTGCTCAATGAAGGGATCGTCCGTCTCTTTCAGTTCGGGATAGACGCGGTTGGACAGGAAAATGAAAATCAAATCGGTTTCTGGGTCGGCCCACACGGCGGTGCCGGTGAAGCCGAGATGTCCAAACGTACGGGTGGAAGCGCCGATGGAGCGAAAGCCAGGATGGCCGCCAAAGAGCCGGTCGAAGCCGAGGGCCCGGTAGTTGAGACCACTGGGGGCGGTAAACAGGGCTACCGTCTCCGGTTGAAAAAAGCGTTGTCCTCCGTATTCCCCTCCATTGAGCAGCAGTTGGAAAATGATGGCCAGATCGGCGGCATTGCTGAACAAGCCGGCGTGGCCCCCTACACCGCCGAGTAAGGCGGCACCTTCGTCGTGCACGTAGCCGCGCAGGAGTCCTCCTCGCCATTTGGAGGACCGAACCGTTGGCACGATATAATCTTCCGGAACTTTTTCCAGGGGTTGAAACGTGAGTCGGCGCAGTCCAAGGGGCTGGTAGATCGTCTGTTCCAGGAATACATCCAGGGGCAGGCCGCTGAGTCGTTCGATGATCGTTTGGAGCAGTACAAAATTGACGTCACTGTAGTTATAGCCATCGAAGGGCTCTTGTTCGAGGTTACACAGATCGGCCTTGATCCGGTCGGGCAAACCTGCTGCGAGGAAGCGTTCCGGACCGAAGGGAAGGGAATGCTGCGTAGACAGGCGGGAATCCAGCACTTCCTTCCAGTGCATCATGTAGTTAAAAACGGGTAAGTCGGCCTGTAATCCGGTATGGTGCGCCAGTAAGTCGCGAACTGGAATGGAGCCGGCCGCCCGATATCGGAATTCGGGCAGGTAATCAGAAACGGTATGATCGAGCTGGATCTGACCGATTTCATACAGGCGCATAACGGCGAGGGTCGTGGCGGCTGCCTTGGTGATGGAGGCCAGATCATACAAATCGTTCGGATGAACGGCCTGCTGCTTTTGGTAGGTGTGATGCCCGAAACTGCGTTCGTATACAATACGTCCTTCCTTCGCAATCAGGATTTGGCAGCCGGGCATGCCCCGCTCGGCAATCGCGGCCTCGACGGTGGGCGCAATGGAATCGAGCAGGGTTCGATTCATTCCCAGTTCTTCGGGCAGTGCGTACTGCAGGCGCGTCCGGCGGAGGAATAAGCCACTTCCGCGGACAAAATGAGGGTTGATATCGTACGTCAGGCTATTATTCACTTCAACGGCTCCGAAAAGAGCTTGCAGCCCCATTTCGGTTGCCAGGGCAGTATTTTCAGGACAATGCAGTAAGCCTACCCGCCGATCGACGGGAAGCAGATCATTCGTATCGCCGAAGTGAAGCAGCACGATCGGGATACGATCGGCCAACGCCAGCAACGGGTGCCACCAGGCGGGGGAGTTGTTTCCATTGATGAGAATAATGACCGGCAGGGTATCTCTTGTGGAGGTGAGGTTTAAGAGCGTCGTTTTTCCTTCCCATAGGACCGGCTGGCAATGGGCGAAGCGCCGGACGGTCTGGCAGCCGAGTTGGTAGTCGGACTCCGACAGAGCGACCAGTCGAACGCGCTTGCTTTCGCGCAGGGGTAGTAGCTCGTTCGGATTACTGAGCAAGAGTAATTGCTGGCGGATGCGTTGGCGGTCTTTTACTTCGGTGAGCAGCAAGCTGGACGGAGCTTCCGGCCAGAGGGCCATCTGGCGGTTAGAACGTTCCAGATAATCCCCGGACCACCAGTAGAAATCCAGATCGGTGGTGGCCCGGCTGGTATCTCTGGGTTGAAACAAATACTGATAAACGGGAGTGGGAAGGACCCTCTGCAGCAAAGAGGAGGCAGACAGGGTACGACGGCTGGTCATACTCATCAGCAGAATGATGGCTACCAGGAGCGTTGCCAATGATGTCCGTTTCCAGAGGTGCATGGGGTTTATTCCGTTTGAAGTTGATAGTCGTTCTAACGGGACTACCCCGAAATTGGTACAAGTTGTTCCTTAACAAAATGTTAATTCACTCCGATGAGGCCTCTTCGGCAAACTTTTTGAGGGCGCGTCCGATTGCGTCGATGGCGATTTCCGGATGGAGCCACCAGTCCGTACTTGGCGTGTCGAGGAGCTTCCAACCCTGTCGTGCCAGGTGCTGTCGGGACTGATGCTCCCAATCGGGACTAAATGCCGCCTGGGTACCGATGAAGCCGTCTAGCAACAGGGCTATCCGGCAGTCTGATCGAATGGCGGCGAGTGGAATGAGCAAGCTTGATTCGGATAGCTGGAGTTGCCAATCCCAGGAAGGGTAATGAAGGCGTAGGCGACGGTGCAATTCCTGATAGAGTGGGTGTGGTTGGATTGAGGGAATTTGCAAGCGGCGATGGACCTCCGCCCGGAGCGCCGATCGTCCATCTTGATCTTCTTCCTGAAAGGAGGTGAGATATCGCAACAACGCTGCCCACAGAAAGCCGGCTGTGCATCCATCGGTTAAGAGGAGCTGGTTGAGCTGGTCGTTGGGCAAAGAATTGAACACCACCACCTCCCGGGCATTGGTTCGGAACAGGTGAACGAGATGGAGCGGTTGTATCTCCGACCAGTAGGTCTCCAAATCGGCTGGCAGATGGCCTTTAGTATTGACGGGTCCGAATACACCCGATAGAAAGAGAATATCGAACTCCATGCCCCAGATCTCACCGATCCAGCTCACCTGCAGGCCGTTGCGTTCCAATTGAGCAATTCGGGCTTTGCCGCCACCATTGTTGACTTTTACCTGCCACAGATAGCGCTGGATGAGTGCGCGCTGAGCCACCGTCGTGCACACGATGCCCACGCGGGGAAAGCGGCGGTTGGCTTTCATTTCCACGTCGTTCAACGCCTGCACAACGGCCACCGCTTCCGCCTCATTTGTTACGGTTTCTTCGTCGAACAGACCATCTACCCCAACGATGGCGGGAAGAGGTGGAGCCGACTCCGCATGCGAGGCACTCAAAAGCGGGCGAAGTACTCCCTGGTGATGCAAGTGAGCAAGTTGAAAGGCGTCCTCATCGAACGAAGCAGGAAGCAACTGAATGAACTCGGGTAAGGTGCTGTTGGCCCAGTCGATGAGAGGATGGGGCAAAGCGGATGCGTCTTCGAAGTAGCAAGCCTGGAACGGCAAACCCGATTGGAGCACTTCTTCCGCTCCTGCGGGCGTAGTCAGCCAAATGGGGAGGGCGCGGGTTAGGGCATCCGGAGGGTTGGTCTGATCGAGCGGTAGTAGGGCGTTTTCGGATTGCTGAATCCAGGGTAACAAGGAGCTTTGCACCGAACGCTGCACCCCTCGCCAATGACTGCGCAGGTGTTCGAAGGCTTGTGCCCGATGGATTGGAATGGCGGAATCGAAGGTGGCCAGGGCTGTGGGAGTATCGGTAGTTTCCCGGGGTTGGTGGAAATACTCCAGGCAGCGGTAAAAATACCAGGCACTAAACAGCGATTCCCACTGGTCGATGGGGTGGGAGAGTAGGGCGGTAGCGAGGCGGCGCACGCGAGCCGGAAGGCCAAACCAGTGGTGCTGCCACTGAAAGTAGACCTCGAAATTCTTCAGCAAATCGGTGATGTGCCCCAATTGGTCGATGATGCGTTCAATCGATTTCTGCTGCCGGTACAGTGTCAGGCTGTTGGTTTCGATGGGCAGTTGGAAGAGTCCGCTATCGTTTATCGCTTCAATTGCTGCCTGCTGATCGCGTTCCAATTGCCGGACGGATTCCTGCAGGTTGGTAGAATCCGGTATTGTTTTTTCGTTGAGCCGCAGGGTTTCATCTTTGATAAGGGACCGCCACCGGCGCTGCCAGGCGCGCAGGTCGGCGTCCAGCTCCCGGAGCCGCTTGCCCAGTACCTGGTGACTGATGACGGGAGGCGAAGAGAAGGCGGAAGTGCTGAATGCCTTTTCCTGTTCGTGGAACTCCTTGAAGGCTCGCCACTCCCGGCGCAATACCCGGCGCCACTGCAACGCCTGTCGGGGTACCTTGCCAAACAGGCTCAAGAACCGCAGGCTAACCGGGTGGCTTTGAAGAACTCGCTCGCCCTTCAGCTCCGTTCGCGCTTCATCCAAAAGGTCGAGGAGTCGATGATAATGAGATCGGTACTGGGCGAATTGGTGTTGGTAGGCAACCAGCATGCGTTCTTCAAATCGGGCAAAGAGCTGTAAGTAGCGATCGCGGAGTGCTTTGAAACGAGTTTGATGTTGATGGAGGTGGTCGGAGATAAAGGCCTGGCTCTCTTCTTGCGTCTTGTGAAGAAAGATGCCTGCGTGCAATTGTTCCAGCGCCGGATGACGGTCGGGAAGCTGTTCGAACTGTCGGGCGGTTTGCCTCAGGTGATCGAGCAGGAATCGATATTCTTCGGGGTCGTAGGAAAAGTCGTCGCCGCTCAGTGATTGATGGAGCCTTAAATAGTTTGTCCTTTCCGCAGCTCTCAGATAGAGGCTGATGAGGTTGAGTGGAGAGTAACCTCCAAAGGCTAGGCCGCGTCCTGCCTGGTAATCGGCTTGAAGGTTGGCCGCCACTCGGGCGACGGATTCCGAGTAATTGTCGGAGGGTTTATCGCTGCTGCTCTTCGGTGCCCGAAGCAGCGTGCGCATCAGGAGCTCGCGGTCGCTATGCGTGGCCGAGTACAGGAAGCTTAGGGTATCGAGTTCGAAGCGCGCGAGGTGGTCACGCAGCTGGTACAGAGAAGCCAGGTTGGGACCGATCACGAGTGTGGGCTGTTCGCAAGTCAGGCGCTGAAGGAGTTGTTCTGCCAACCAGTAGGATTTACCGCTGCCACTGAGTTGCAATTTCCCACGCTGCGCCACTAATTCGGCTGCACGCTGCTGGTAGGGGTCGAGTGGAAGCAGGGAAAGGCCGGAAAATTGGGGTAGTGCAGATTTCCAGGAAACGGCGGTTGGAAAGTGGAGGGCCCGCAGGCCCGTTTGCAGGTAGAGCCGATTGGCGGATAATTGGTAGGAATCGCGCAGAAAAGTGCCCGATTGGCCCGGGGCAAGCGCATTTCCCGAAAGCCAATCGAAGCGCAACTGCCGCCAGGGTGCCGGTTCGGGGTCGGCTCGGTGAACCATCTGGGGAGGGCACTCTCGCTGGCGATCGAGTAGCCAGCCCATTGGCTCTTGGCTCCATTGCAGTTGCAAAGGGAAAGCCAGTACTTGCGGTAAGGCGGCGTCGGGATGTGGAATCAGTTCCATCCACAGAAAGGGTTCTGCCAATTGACGCCAATAGTGGCGTTGGTGTACGAATAGCTGCTCGAGCAGTGGATTGCCAGGGGATAGATACAACCCCTGATCTGCCAACCGAAACCAATCCAAGCCGTCGGTGGAGTCGATTAAATCTGAAAGTAACACCCGGAAAGCCGGAGTAGTGGTAGAAGCGGCGTGTATAACTGGAGTTGCCATGGGTCGATTGGTCGTTGAGCGTGGTGCAAAAGAGAATACGAGTCCAAAACAGCCTTAAACAAAACCAAAATGGCAGAAATATTCGGTTTTATATCCGGCTTGCTTCCGGCGGTGGCAGGCATTTCCTTGCTCACCGAGTATCGTGCATTTAATTCACAAAATTAATCCATGTATGTACTGCATTTTATAACTTTTGAAAGTTCTAAAAAAATTTGGTAAATTTGATTGGCAAAACTAATTAAGAATGCTTCTGCAAACAAAGTGTAACCGGAGGCGTTTCTGAAGTAGAAACAAACATTAAACATTTCAATTTAAAGGATTATGTATCATGTTGCTGTCATTCTGACTGACGCGCAACGTAAGATCCTGTGGGTAAATGAAGATTTCACCTCCATTACCGGATATACGTTAGACGAAGCCTTCGGTCATACTCCCGGCCAAATTCTCCAAGGTCCAGCTACTGAGCCGGCTGCAGTCGAGCGTCTTAGAAAGGGGTTAGCTACGCTAAAATCTTTTAAGGACGAAATCACCAATTACCGGAAAAACGGAGAAGTTTATCTCTGCAAGCTGGTTATCCACCCCATCTTTAATGACCTAGACGAGTTGATTAACTTCATAGCCTTTGAAGTTGACGGCAACGAAGTCGTGCACGAAGAGCAGATTCCGCTTATGCGGGTCAATCGCAAGTATCAGTCGAGCAGTTTGAAGGAGGTGGAGGAGATCAAGTTGTACGACCGGATCAAGTACATTCTGGAAAGCGAGGAACTGTATCTGGACCCCAACCTGAGCCTGCGGCAGCTCGCCGAAGCCCTGGATACCAATACCAAGTATTTAAGTCAGGTCATCAACCACTGCAGCGGTCAAAACTTCCAGTCCTTCATCAATGGTTATCGCATTCGGGTAATCAAGGAGTACCTGGCCGAGGAAGCTCACCACAGCCTTACGTTCTTCGGCATTGCGCAGCAATGCGGATTCAAAAACAAGTCCACCTTTTACAAGGTATTCAAGGACGTTACGGGAATGACCCCGAAACAATACACGGAAGTTCGTTCTGACGAGCGTTCCGTTGCTTAATATTGCCTCTCTTTTAACTGGTGTCAGACAATGAAGCCTGCATTGTCTGTACATGCTGGTGCAACTGCTTCAAGGATTTTCTACTAATGCACGATTCCGTACCGCCTCGTTGGGAAATAGTGCGCTTCAAGCGGTTTAATTTCTGATTCCAGACCACATCGGGCGCTCCGTCCCTTTTAACCGTCTTACCTTTATATAGAACGAACTCCCCCACCTATCTAGCTGTATTTTCAGTGACGAACGATGCAATAGGGGGTTGCGAAAATGTAATATATATGGCCGGCATCAGAGAACTATTCGGCCTGTTGTACTTGCTTGACAACAGTCATCGAGGCTCCTTGGAGGCTTCGATGAAAGCACGCCCATTTTTCCCGGAGCACTATCGATCCGATAACGAAATTGCTATGCGGCCTCCGAAGAGTATGGAGGCCAACTGATGCGAACAGACAGCCGGTTTCCCTAGTTGGCAGTTTCCAGCGAATCGAGGCTGGTGCCTACCTGCTCATCGTTGCGGAACTCGTATTCGGCAGTTACTTCTCCTTCTTTGTTGTAGTATCGGACAAACCCGTCCCGAAGCCCTTCTTTGAAGGTGGTTTCGCGCTTGAGCGAACCGTCGCGTGGGTCGAATTCGACGTATAAACCGTCCAGTTCGCCGTCTTTGTAATTGGCGCTAACGGTGGGTCTGCTGAATCGATAGGAGGCCCAGGGGCCGTGCAATTTGTTGTTGCGATAATGGGCGGCCAGCTTGATCGTCCCCTGATCGTTGAATTCGAGGTAGGGGCCGTGGTAGTAGCCGTTTACGTACGAAACCGATTTGACCGGTAGTTCGTCGCCACTGTAGTACAGCCAGGTGCCGTTTTTCACTCCGTTGCGAACGGCCCCTTCCGCCGCAATGGCTCCAAGCGCATCTTTGGCTATGGCATAATCGAGGTCGGTGTCGGGTATGGGAGTGAGTTCGAAAGTGTCGTCGATTCGCTCTCCGTTGCTGATTTCCTGATTGGATTCAGCACAGCTAATTATTCCTACCACACACAGTCCCAAAAACAGTACGAGTTGAAATGGCCGCATCATCGGTTTTTCGGGCAAAAATAGAATTTCGACTACAATTAAAAGACGCTTTCCCTGCTTCCGATGGTTCTGAGGGGGATATTTTGGGAGAATGTTGTGATTTTCAATATCTTTTATAATTTTCTCGTTTAGATTTACTCTATCATAGCATAGAAGTTTAAATGACTTCACATACAAGAGTTCGAAATTTGAGGTATGAACCGTGAAAATTTCGCGGAGTATTTACGCAACCCGAGTCGTCTGTACCAATTGCCGTATGCCGAACTGAGAAGTCTCGTGCTGGAGTATCCTTATTCGGCCAATTTGCGCCTCCTGTTGTTACTGAAAGCCCACCAGGAAGGGGATGCCCGTAAAGAGCAATTGTTGGAAGCTTCTGCCACTTCTACTTTTGATCGCTCCTTCTTACAGCGATTGCTGAACGGATCGGAATCCGCCGAAGAAGTGCTTGAACTTAAGGATCTCCGGGAATTGGTGAAATTGGAGCAGCCGACGATCGAATGGGATGTTACCCCCCCAAAAGGGCAGATGTTTACGTTTGCTCCCGAGCCGCCAGAACCACCGGTGGTAGTGGAGCCGGAGCCGCCTGCAGCCGCTACCGAAGCAGAGCCGAGGGAATGGAACACCGAGGAAATCGTAGACCGGATAGCCGCTATTTCCGCCTGGCTGAAGGACCGCGCCGAGGTACCCGTTACCCTTCCGGAAACAAACGACTTAATCGATCAGCTACCGGCAGGGCAAGACTACCTGCAGCAACAAATCGAGCAGCGAAAGCACCGGGCTTTGCTGCACCTGCGGCGAAGGTTACAGGGTAATAATACCTGGACGGTGCCCAGTGTAGGAAAAGAACCTGCGGTAGTCAGTGAAACCCTCGCCCGGCTCCTGGCCGATCAGGGGCATATGCAACGCGCTATTGATGCCTATCTGCAATTAAGCTTGCTGTTTCCGGAAAAAAGCAGTTACTTTGCGGGCATTATTGAAGAGTTACGGCGGAGTTCCTCCGCAGGAACAACCGCCGGAAATGAATAGGTTATGTTGACGCTTTTAACTGTTCTGACAGCCCTCATATGCGTGCTTCTGATGGGCGCGGTATTGATCCAGAATCCGAAAGGCGGGGGGATTGACTCGACTTTTGGAGGAAGTCAGGCAAATCAAATGTTTGGTGCCGCCAAGCAAACTGATTTCATCGAAAAAATTACCTGGTTCCTCGCCATCGCTCTTCTCGTACTCTGTATCATCACTTCACTGGTAGTAGATAGCAGTAGCGTCGGTACGCAATTGCTGTCTCAATAATCGCTCTGTAGCCTATCTACGGCGTATGTTCACAGCCCGATCCGGCCACCTGACCGAATCGGGCTGTGTGCGTTGTGTTGCCCCGGCTTCCAAATTGGCAGGTACCTGACAAGCTGCCGCAAACCGCCTGCCGCATTGACAGAAAGTAGGTCGTGGCATACCTTATGTAGTGTTGAGTTCGTGCATTTGCCTCCGGCAAAGCTCCTTGAGATATTTTGAAACCAAATTTTGCTCATCAAAGAAAGTGGTATGAAACCGATCAGTGATCGAGTAGTGATTAAGCCAGCTTCCGCTGAGGAGACCACCAAAGGTGGAATTATCATTCCTGACACTGCCAAAGAAAAGCCGCAACGCGGGGAAGTCATTGCCGTAGGACCCGGCAAAGACGGAAATCTGATGACCGTACAGGTCGGAGATACTGTACTCTACGGTAAGTATGCAGGCCAGGAGATTAACTACCAGGGGGAAGACTACATGATCATGCGTGAAGATGACATCCTGGTCATCATCTAAGTCGGGCGAGTATCCCCTTCCCCGATTCACCCATTTACCAAACTTTAAAGACTATCATCAACTATGGCTAAGGAAATTAGCTTCGATAGAGACGCTCGTGAAGCACTGCGTGCGGGAGTCGATACACTTGCCAACGCAGTAAAAGTGACGCTGGGCCCCAAGGGTCGGAATGTCGTTATTCAAAAGAGTTTTGGCGCCCCTCAAATCACGAAAGACGGCGTAACAGTTGCCAAGGAGATTGAACTCGAGGACCCCGTTAAGAACATGGGTGCCCAAATGGTAAAAGAAGTCGCCAGCAAAACCGCCGATATCGCAGGTGACGGAACGACTACCGCCACCGTACTCGCTCAGGCTATGATCAACGCCGGCCTGAAGAACGTCACTGCAGGTGCCAACCCCATGGACCTGAAGCGCGGTATCGATAAGGCTACCGCCGCCGTTATTAAACACCTGGCCGACCAAAGCGAAATGGTGGGCGACGACTACGATAAGATCAAGCAGGTGGCGGCCATCTCCGCTAATAATGACGATGAGATCGGTACCCTCATTGCCGACGCTATGAAGCGCGTCAGCAAAGACGGCGTAATCACGGTGGAAGAGGCGAAAGGCACCGATACCTACGTCGATGAGGTGCTGGGTATGCAGTTCGATCGCGGCTACCTTTCTCCCTACTTCGTGACGAACACGGAGGACATGACCACCGAATATGAGAACCCGCTCATTCTGATCCACGATAAGAAGATCAGCAACATGCAGGATATCGTACCGGTGTTGGAGCAGGTCATTCAGGCCGGTCGCCCACTGCTGATTATCGCCGAAGACATTGAAAGCCAGGCGCTGGGCGTATTGGTAGTCAACCGCCTGCGCGCTCAACTGAAAGTGGTAGCCGTAAAGGCACCCGGTTTTGGCGATCGTCGCAAGGCCATGCTAGAGGACATTGCCGTACTGACCGGAGGTACCGTCATTAGCGAAGAAAAAGGCTACAAGCTCGAAAATACAACGATGGATATGCTCGGTACGGCCGAGAAAATCACCATCGACAAGGATAATACTACCGTCGTTAACGGTGCCGGAACGGATGATATGATCCAGGCCCGCATCAATCAGATCAAGCAGCAAATCGAGAATACCACTTCCGACTACGACCGGGAAAAACTGCAGGAACGCCTCGCCAAACTGGCTGGTGGCGTAGCAGTACTCTACGTCGGTGCGCCTACCGAAGTGGAAATGAAGGAGAAGAAAGATCGCGTGGATGATGCCCTGCACGCAACCCGGGCTGCCGTTGAAGAAGGTACAGTAGCCGGTGGTGGTGTAGCTCTTGTTCGCGCCATGGAGATACTCAAAGGAATGCAGGGAGTCAACGAAGATGAGACAATCGGCATGGAGATCGTTCGCAAGGCGCTGGAAGCACCGCTGCGTTGCATCGCTGATAATGCCGGTGAGGAGGGAAGTGTGGTCCTGCAGCGCGTGATGAGCAGCAACGGCAGCGAAGGCTACAACGCTCGCACGGGTGCGTTTGAAGACCTGAAGTTAGCCGGGGTTATCGACCCGACGAAAGTTACTCGTATCGCACTGGAAAATGCCGCCTCTATTTCCGGCATGGTCCTGACTACTGAATGTGTGATCAGCGACATGCCCGAGCCGGAAGGCGCGCCGGCACCCGGCGGTATGCCTGGTGGCATGCCCGGAATGATGTAATCCTACTCTATCACGATATGGATGCGCCTCGCCACCTCTAGTGGCGGGGCGTTTTTGGTATTAAAACACGTAACCGGCTGTAAACCATACCTTCCCGGGCGATAAAACAGCAACTACCAATACCCGGCCACGTTTGTTGATGATGAACGTAAAACACCGGACGTGGCTTTGGCGAGTCGAAGACTCAAGGAGGGATCGGGTGAATTTTTTGTTCGGTACGATGCACGTTCAAGACAACCGGGTGTTTGGGCAGCTACCCATAGTACTGAGCGCCATTCAGCAATGTCCGGCATTTGCTACCGAGATCAAGCTGGAGGAAGTCCCTCCGCTTTACAACCTCCTGCCGAATGGACACTCGTTGTCCGACCTTCTTCCCGCCCAAAAAGTGCATAAAATGCGGCTCATACTGAGCCGAGCGCTGGGAATCGATTTCGACTCCCTCGGTCATCTGCCACCGGTCTTACTGCTCCAGATGTTTCAGCAGCAATTACTGGTAAGCGATCGCTTCCTGAACCTGGATGCCTACCTCTACCAACACGCTAAACGGCAGGGAAAGCAAACGCACGGGCTCGAACAACTGACCGATCAGCTCGACATCCTGAAGCGCATTCCGATGGAGGATCAGTTGCGCAACCTACAGCACTTCTGCCGAAACATTTCCGCCCACCGCGCACGGTTGGAGCGCAGCGTGCAGTTGTATGAGCATCGAGACTTGAAGGGGCTGCACCGGATGGTCCGCAGGCAATTAGGGAACCAGCGCCGGCCCATTCTGCTGGAGCGCAACCAGCGTATGTGTGCTCGCTTTTTGGAAATTGCGGAGCATTACCCTCTGTTTGCTGCCGTGGGTGCCGGTCACCTTTGGGGGGGGCACGGCCTATTACGACTCCTGAAGCAGCGTGGCATGACCGTATCTCCCGTTCATTAAATGCCGGTTACCGAACGGGAGCGCATTGAAAACTGTCTGCTATCCGCATTTTGAAATTCCCTTACAACTTTCGGATTCGAGGGGCCGTTACCACTTTGCTATGCTGTTGATCTATCTGCGTTTTGCCGGCCTGCTGGGCCTGTTGCTCCTTTTCGGTTTGCCCGCCAGTGCGCAGGAGCGCTTCACACTCAGCGGCTACGTACGCGAAGAAGGAACCGGCGAAACACTGATCGGAGCCAACGTGTACGTCAAAGACAATCCGGTAAACGGGACCTCTACGAATGCCTATGGCTTTTACTCTCTTACCCTACCTGCCGGCTCCTACACCCTAGTCTACTCTTACTTGGGGTTCCGCGAACGGGAGCTGCGGGTTGATCTTATAACCGACCAAAAGGAAAACGTCGCCCTCCGGACCGGTCTCGATTTGGAGGAAGTAATCGTAACGGCCGAGGAAGAGGACGAAAACGTTCGCAAAACGGAAATGGGAACCATCGACCTGCCCGTCGACCAGATTAAACAACTTCCCGCGTTGTTTGGGGAAGTGGATGTGCTCAAAGCCATTCAATTGCTCCCGGGGGTCCTGTCGGCGGGAGAGGGTACGAGCGGCTTTTACGTCCGTGGCGGTGGCCCCGACCAAAACCTGGTGCTCCTGGACGAAGCGGTCGTGTACAATTCGGGGCATTTGCTCGGCTTTTTCTCCGTGTTCAATGCCGATGCCCTGAAAAATACAACGCTGATCAAGGGCGGCATGCCGGCGCAATACGGCGGCCGCCTGTCGTCGGTAGTCGATATCCAGATGAAGGAAGGAAATGCGGAGCGCTACCAAGTAGAAGGCGGCATTGGGTTGGTAGCCAGTCGCCTGACGGTGCAGGGGCCCTTGGTACGAGACCGTGCGTCTTTTATTGTCAGCGGTCGCCGTACCTACCTGATCGATCTGGCGCAGCCGGCAATCAATTCGACCGATTTTGCTGGTACGAACTACTATTTCTACGACTTCAACGCCAAACTCAATTATCGGTTCTCCGACCAGGATCGACTCTATCTCAGCGGCTACTTCGGGCGCGATGTGCTCCAGTATCGCAATGTAGAGCGCGACTTTTCCTTCGACTTACCCTACGGCAACACCACGGCGACCCTGCGTTGGAATCACTTGTTTTCGGACCAGCTTTTTTTCAACCTCTCTGCGATATACAATGAATACGATTTCGCCTTTGGGGGCGGTCAGGGCGATTTTACCA
Organism: uncultured Saprospiraceae bacterium; assembly: GCA_964504335.1. Classification (GTDB taxonomy): domain Bacteria; phylum Bacteroidota; class Bacteroidia; order Chitinophagales; family Saprospiraceae; genus CAZDET01. The sequence continues at coordinate 83,358 of CAZDET010000003.1, read as the reverse complement.
TCGATGTGTTCAGTGGAGTGCGCGACTACAACCTCAAGCTGGATTTCGATTTCTTCCCCAATCCGGCTCATAGCCTGAAGTTCGGAGCGCATTATACCTATCACCGGCTGACACCCAACGTGGCCAGTGCGACCAGCGGGGAGGAGGAATTCAGCAATGATCGCCAACCTCAGTTTGCCCACGAGGCCGCGCTTTACTTCCAGGACGACTGGCGGATTAGCCCGCGCTTGCGCGCCAATCTGGGCCTGCGGTTCAGCCTCTTCACCCAACTGGGGCCCTATACTTCCCTGGATGACGGGCAGGTGTTCGATAAAAACGAGCCCGTAGCTACCTATTCGGGCTTGGAGCCACGGCTATCAGTGCGGTACCAGTTAAGTGCCACGGCCAGCCTAAAGGCCGGCTGGACCTACGCCTACCAATACCTGCATCTGGTGAGTAACTCTACGACTACGTTACCGGCCGACGTATGGGTGCCCAGCTCAGAACGCGTGTTGCCTCAGCAGGGCTGGCAAGGAGCACTGGGGTATTTCCGCAATTTTGCGAATAATACCTGGGAGGCTAGCGTAGAGGTGTACTATAAGGACCTCGAAAATCAAATCGATTACCGGGAAAATTATGTGAACAACCCCGCCAATAACCTCGAGCAGGAATTTGTCTTTGGCGAGGGACGGGCATACGGCATCGAATTCTATCTCAATAAGCGCAAAGGCCGCCTTACCGGATGGATCGGCTACACCTTGTCTCGCACCGAGCGTACTTTTCCGGATATCAACGATGGTAATACCTTTCGAAACATCTACGACCGGCCGCACGATATTTCGGTTGTGGCTTCCTATCAGGTCAACCCCAAATGGACGTTGGGTGGCAACTTCGTCTTCAGTTCGGGCCAGCGCTACACCCCTTTGCGCAGTCTCTACTTGATTGAGCAGAACCTGATTCAGGAATACGGCGTGCGCAACAGCGCCACCTTACTCGATTATCACCGCATCGACCTGTCGGCTACGCTCGTTCCGAAGCCCACATCCGACAAGCGCTTCCAATCCTCCTGGACCTTCTCCGTATACAATCTGTACAATCGTCAGAATCCCTTTTTCATCTACTATGACCTCGACGTCGACAGCGAGGCCGGAACGGCCGAAGCGAGTGCGTTTCGCGTCAGTTTGTTTCCGCTTATTCCCAGTGTAACGTGGAATTTTAGCTGGAAGTAGGTCGATGTGCCGATGTGCCGCTGAGTCAATGTGCCGGGGCGTCAATGTGGATTGGCCGTAGCGCGCCAGGCGAAGACGCTCAGCAGCGCTCCGCCGACCGGGGCGACGAAGTAGAGCCATAACCCATCCAAATTCCAATTAACGAGGGCCGGGCCGAAGGAGCGGGCTGGATTCATCGATGCGCCGGAAATAGGGCCGGCAAATAGTGCCTCCAGCAACACCGTCATTCCGATGGCCAGTCCGGCCATGATGCCCTGCTCTTTGGAGCCGATAGCCACGTGCAGAATGACGAACATGAGGATAAAGGTCAGGATAACCTCCAGGATAAAGCAACGGAGCAAGCCGGCGTTTGGTAGGGTTTCTCCGAGAGTAGTCACTTCCGGGAAGAGCAGGCGCAACACCAGGCTAGCCAGCGCAGCTCCCGCCAGTTGACTGATTGCATAAGGAAGGACTTCGCGGAGAGGGATGCGCCCCGCGGCCCAAAAAGCTACCGTGACCGCCGGGTTAATGTGTGCCCCCGAAATATCACCGAGTGCGTACACGACGGCCGTAACGATGAGCCCAAAGGTAACGCTGATCCCGACGTGCGTAACCGTACCGCCGGTGTAGGCGTCTACTACCACCGCACCGGTGCCGCAGAAAACGAGGAGGAAGGTTCCGATGCCTTCCGACAAGAGTCGCCGCCTCATGAGTGCGCGTGTATCTGCTGAAAGGCAACTCCGAGCTCTCCCATGATCTGATGGAGCCGCTCATCGTATACCTGTGCTTCGTCGGGGCGGCCGTCGGCGACTTTCGGATCTTCAAACGTCAGGGAAAACCGTTGGTCGGCACCCAGAACGACGGGGCAGTTGGCATCGGCGGCACTGCACACCATGACGGCGGCAAAATCCCGGCTGGGGTTATCGGAATGTTCGTATACTTTGGAAAAGGCAACCTGCGCGGGCATCTCCTCCGACCATCGGATGTGGTAGGAGGGTTGTTCGTCCGGCTGAGCCATCACCTCGAACCCCAAGCGCCCCAGAGCGGCGGCCGCCCGCGGGTTGAGTGCGGTCACTTCCGTGCCTCCGGAATAGGTGCGAATGTGGTCCAGCTCGAAGTAATCGGCCCACAGCGCTGCCGTCCACTGGGCAAACTGACTGCGCCGGGAGTTGTGCGTGCAAATGAATTGGAGGTGGGCCGTCTCTCCGGATTGCAGCCGTTGGGAAGTATAGGCGGCAATGGATTCCAGGATACCCCGGCGCTCCGGACTCAGAGAGGGCGGAGCGTTTAGGTGCCGGTCCAATTGATCTTTCAAAGGGGTAAACATAGTGGTGTGTATTGTAAAGGTTGGAATCTCCATGAGCAGTACCCAAGGCCTAAGGCACGAGCGTCTGAACCCCCACGACCCCCAAATACTGCAGCACGATTTCATTGAATCGCTGGGGTTTTTCGAGGTTACATACGTGCCCGCACCCTTCCATAACCACGAGGGTAGTCTTTTCCGAGTGTTTTTCACAAAATCGCCTGGCCGCCTGCAAAAATACGTGATCCTGGCTTCCCATAACGATCAGGGCGTCGATGGTTAGTGGGCGCTGGTAGAACTGCCGGACTACCCGGAAAAAATCCCGGTACAGCCCCAGCCACTTCATGAACTCCTTGGGGCTCAACTTCCGGCTTTGCAGCCGAAATAACCGACGGGCCGGCTGGTGGTTCTTTCGGGGCATCACGATGAGGGAAAAGGTGTCGTAAATCCATCGAAAAGGTACGAAATAGCTGAAGAATTTGCCCGTATGGGCAAAGATATGAATGCGCAAATCGGCCTTAAACACGCCTCCGGCCATGATCATGGAAAGCATCAGATTCGGGCAGCGTGCGTTGAGTTTCTGCAGCACGATGCTCCCTAACGAAAGCGACATGAAGTGCCCCCGTTCGATCCCTAGATGATCCAGTAAAATCAGGATGTCGTCGGTAACGATGTCAAAATTGTACCTCTTGTGAGCCGGCTGCAAGTTTTTTGAATTGCCGTGATCGCGCAGATCAATGAGCAATAAATTGAAGTGGTCTTGGAATGCCTTCACCTGTCGTTTCCAGGTAACCAGGCTACCTCCCGCACCGTGGATGAAGACGATATAAGGCTTGTCTGGTGCTGATTGAAGCAGCTCGAAATATAGTAGGTCCCTTTTATCCATATCTGCACCAACATATCTGCGGGCGGGGTATTCAAAACATAAACCGGGGCAAGATAAATAAAACTCAATGGACGAACCGCTTATCGAGAAATACATCCGGGCACGAGAGGATTAATAACTTTGTCTCAACCTCGACCTGAATATGCTTTTCAGTTCCCTGCTGTTCCTGTGGCTTTTTCTCCCGGCGGTAGTGCTTCTTACCTGGTTTAGTCCGCGCCGGTGGCGAAATCCGCTGTTGCTGCTGGCGAGCTTGCTATTCTACGCCTGGGGAGGGGTAGGGTATACCACCATTTTATTGCTTAGCATACTACTGAACTACCTGCTTGGAAGGGCCATCGGTTCTTATCCTGCTTCCGCTAAGGGGTGGCTGGCACTCGGGGTGGTGCTGAATCTGGCCAGTCTGGCCGTCTTTAAATACGCGAATTGGGTGGCGCTGAATGTCAACGGGTTATTAGAGCTGACGGCTATCCCACCCGTCGACTTGCCGCCCATCGCCCTGCCGATTGGGATTAGTTTCTATACGTTTCAGGCGATCAGCTACCTAGTAGACGTGTATCGGGGAACGGTGACTTCCCAGCGCTCGATATTCAAGCTTGGATTGTACATTTCGCTGTTTCCTCAATTGATTGCCGGACCGATTGTCCGCTACAAGGACCTGTGCGATCAAATCGACGATCGCCGGCTGCGAGGCGAGCAGCTAGCCTCGGGCCTGCAGCGCTTCATTATCGGCCTGGGAAAGAAGGTGCTCATCGCCAATGAATGCGCCCTGGTGGCGGATGAACTCTTTGCCCTTCAGGCCGCCTCCCTGGATACGTCTGCTGCCTGGTTGGGAATTGTGGCTTACAGCCTGCAAATCTATTTCGATTTCAGCGGCTACTCGGATATGGCCATTGGAATTGGGCGTATGCTGGGCTTTGAATTGCCCGAGAACTTCAATTTTCCTTACATCTCGCGATCCATTCGCGAGTTTTGGCACCGGTGGCACATTTCGCTCAGCACCTGGTTTCGCGATTATCTGTATTTCCCATTAGGAGGCAGCTACGGCAGCCGGTTGGCAACCTACCGCAATCTGATTATCGTGTTTTTGCTGACGGGCCTTTGGCACGGTGCGGCCTGGAACTTTTTGCTCTGGGGGGCGTGGCACGGCACTTTCCTCATTCTGGAACGCCAGCGGTGGTGGCCGGTTTTGCCGGCGGCTCTCGGGCTGGTGTACACGCTGGTGGTGGTGCTGTTTGGGTGGGTGTTGTTTCGGGTCGAATACTTGCAGCAGGCGGGCTATTTTTATGCCGCATTGTTGGGAATGCACCAGGCCACTGCCCCCATCGATCTGGCGTATTACCTCAATCCGCGCCTGGTCCTGACCCTGGTAGTGGGTTGCCTTTTCTCGTTGCCGCCCGAGGTATACCTACCCCCTCGCCTGCGGTGGAATACCGAGCTGGGGGGCTCGGTGCAACTGCTCGGTTTGGTAGGGCTGCTGTTGCTCTGCACGATGGAGTTGGTAAATAGCAGCTACAATCCATTTATTTATTTTCGATTCTGATGATGCCCAATAGCCTACGATACGGACTTCCGCTCACCTGTATACTGCTCATGGTACTGTTTGGTACAGAGGCCATTTGGGGGTGGCTGCCGCAGCGCGCATTGCAGGAGCGCCGCCGAGCAGCCGAATGGCCGCAATGGGGAGCCGGACATCCTGATGTTTTTACCCGAAAAGTCGGGGAATACGTCGATGATCGATTTCCAGCCCGCTCCACCTGGATTCGCACGTTTCAATTTCTGAGCTACCGCGTATTCGGTCGATCGGCCCGGCCGGATAAGGCCGTGGTCGGGAAAGCGGGTTGGCTATATAAAGGAGGACTCCAGCTCGATCTCTATCGGGCCAAATACCGCTTTAATCCCCGGCAATTAGAGCAACTAGCCACGGAACTAGAACGCCGTCGCCGACGTGTAGAAGCCCTCGGTGGGCGGTACTATCTAGCCATTCCGCCACTGAAAGCCCGGGTTTATCCCGAATTCCTGCCCACCTCCATTCGACCGCTCAACCCCCAGAGTGCGACCGAACAGCTAGTCGAATACCTGCACGCACATACCGAAGTGGCCTACATCGATTTGCTAACACCGCTGCAGACCTACCGGAAGCAGCAAGCGGCACAGGAGCCGCTTCTGTACATGAAGACCGATCACCACTGGACCCCCCTCGGAGGGTTGATTGCCACTCGCACCCTGGTGGAGCAATGGAAGCGTGATTTTCCCGCGCTCCCAGCAATCGCATTTGACGATTACTACTTTAAGGTCGATACCACTCAAGGCCTGACGCTGGCCGAAATGCTCGGCCTGGAAGCCACGCTTTCGGAGCCGTTCGTCACCCTGCATCCCACTTTCGAGTGGCAGGCCCAGGCCATTGCGCGTTCGGATTACCCACCGCCGCCCGGATTTCCCTTCCCCGATCAATACGCGATGGAGCGCAGAAGAACCAATTCCGATTTGCCGACCCTGTACGTCAATCGGGAAAGCTTTGGCGGCGAACTTATTCTACCCTTGTCCGAGCACTTCCGGCGCAGTTTTTTCTTCTTCGATAATTGGGCCCACGACTTAAACGAGGAAGTTTATCGCAAGGAGGGTGGGGATATCTACCTGCAGCTCGTGTGGGAGGGCATGCTCTACACCCTGCTGACGGAAACGGTGGAGGATTATGCCTGGTAGATAGGTGTTGTATGGTTGAAATCGAAAATTCCTGCTAAATACTGGAAGGCACGGCCTCACTGGTAATCAATTCTACTCCGGCGGCAGCCATTTCTTTCAGCGCGTACTCGCTGTCCTCTTGGTGTAACTCGACAGGGCGTGTGCCATCTACGATCACAGTTGTCTTGAAGTCAAATTTTTTCCGGGCATCAAGCGCGGTAAACTTCACGCAGTAATCCTGGGCCAGCCCCAGGATGTATACGTGATCGACGCCCTGTGCCTGTAGCCATTCGCCCATACCGGTACTTTTGCGGTGACCATTGTCGAAAAAACCGCTGTAGCTATCCATTTTTGGATCAGTACCTTTCCGGAAGATGCGGGTAATTCCATCGGTGTTCAATTTCGGGGAAAATTCGGCACCGAAGCTTTCCTGCACACAGTGAATGGGCCAGAGTACTTGTTCTAGCCCATCGAGGTCAATTACTTGGCCAGGTTTGCGCCAGAGGTGATTGGCGGCGAAGCTGCCGTGGTTGGCGGGGTGCCAGTCTTGGCTGGCTACCACCCGGTCAAATCGAGGCATTAGCCCATTGGCAACGGGTATGACTTGATCGCCTTCTGGTACACCGAGGGCACCGCCGGGGAGAAAGTCGTTTTGAAGATCGACTAGAAGGAGGGCTTTTTCCATATTCATTTTATTGTTGCAACGGCTAAAGGAGGCTATTGTTAGCCTCTACGCAGACTCTCAGTAGCCGAAATGCATATGCATTTCGTTCTCTTATTAATTCAATAAACAGTGGACAAAACCGAAGGCATTTCGATTTGCAGGCGCAGATCGGGCGGAGGTTTTGTGCACCTAAAACAAGGGCTATGAGATTTTTTCTTCTAACCATGCTCTTTCTCACTAGTTTGTTGGTGGGCCTGGCGGCCCAGGAGGAAGAACGCGAATTGAACAGCACCTTAAGTGCAGTGACGGTCTTCATTCGCGACGCGTTCGTAACGCACCAATGCGATCCGGTACAGTTGCCGGGGGGCACCTCCAAATGGGTGCTAAAAGGGCTATCGCCCTACCTGGACGAAAGCAGTATCCAGGTGCGATCGGAAGGGGACTTTGTGGTGCGCTCGGTCAATCAGCGACGCAGTTTTCAGGAGGCGGCCCGCCGGACGTCGCGGCAGGAGGATCGCCTGGAGCGTCGGCAGGTGCTGGAAGACAGTATCCGGCAGGCCAAAAACGAATTGGCGACCCTCGATCAAGAGATGGCTTTCCTGAAGGAAAATCAATCCATCGGCGGTGCGAACACCGGCTACCAACTGGAGTCGCTCCAGGAAATACGCGCCTACTACGGCGATCAATTGCGGGCCATCAGAAGCCAGTATTTCGCTACGGAAAAGACCGTCCGTGAATTGGAGAAGAACCTGGAGCAATTAAACGCTGAAATTGAAGAGGCCGGCGGAAACCCCAGTGAACTTTCGATGGAGGTGATCATCGAGGTAGCGGCCGATCGGGCTACCACCGCGGAATTTACCGTCACCTACCTGGTAGGCCGCTGCGGCTGGAACCCCACCTACGATCTCAAGGTGGCTTCCGTCGATTCGACAATGACAGTTGTGCAAAAAGCGAATGTGTACCAAAATACGGGAGAAGACTGGAACCTGGTGCAGCTCACGTTTTCGAATAAAGATCCGAATCTGGGAAGTGTTCGTCCGTGGCTTCCACCTTACTATTTGCGCGAAGCCCGGGCGAGCCGGCGGCCACTGCGCGATTATACACCGGTAGCGGACGTCGGGATAGTGCGAGGCCGGATCGTGGATGATAATGGCGAACCACTGATTGGTGCCTCCATTCTGGCCAAGGGGACTACCACCGGTACGGTGACCGATCTTGATGGCCGATACGAACTGACCATTCCGGAAGGGGCAAGCACGTTGGTGATTTCCTACACTGGGTTTGGGACAAAGGAAGTACCGATTTACCAATCGGAGATCGATGCAATCATGAACGAAGACGCGGCGGCCTTGGAAGAAGTGGTTGTATCCGGGGTGCAAGGCAGAACAAGCGGTGTTAAAGCGCGAAGCTCCCGCCCGGCCCGGCCCGTTAATCAGGCAGTGGCCCTCGAAAACCGGACCAGCCTGGAATTCACTCTCCAAAGTCCGTTTACCGTGCCTAGCGACGGGAAAGTGCGTGACGTCCAACTGCGGACGCTAGAGGTACCCGCCGACTACCTCTACGAAGCGGTGCCCAAGATCACCGAAGGGGCGTTTCTGACCGCCCAATTGAGCAATTGGGAGCAATACCAACTACTGGAAGGAGAGGCCAATCTCTATTTCGAAAATACCTACCTGGGGCGGACGGTATTGGATACTCGTTATCTACTGGATACGTTGACGATTTCCCTCGGGCAAGACCCCTCGATTCTTCTCGACCGGCAACCGACGGTCAATTTTCGGGAGCGGCAATTCATTGGCAATAAAGTCACCGAAACCATTGAATACCGGATTCGGGTGCGCAACACCAAGAGCCAGCCAATTCAGATCACGATTTTCGATCAGGTTCCCATCAGCCAGGAAAAAGGCATCGCTGTGGAGGTGGAGGAGTTGAGCAACGGGTTGTTGAATGAAGATAGCGGGGAGGTCATCTGGAAGCTCCGCCTGCCCGGAGGGGCGAGTGAAGCACTGCTCTTGCGTTATTCCGTGAAGTATCCCAAGGGACGAGGGGTTTATGTAGAATAAAATTTGGTGACACACATGAAGAGAACTGCTATCTTTGTTCGAAAGTCGTAACGTGGAAACGAAGCTACCAAAGGAGCCACCCGTAGAGCCTACTGAGCCGGTCCGACAACAGATGAGCGTGCGCGACCACCTGCAGGCCTTGAGTGAGAAGTTTCGCGATTGGTTCAGGGATTTGATCGATTTGAAGGAAGGTGCCGACCGCGCCAGTACGATGAAGGCGATCAAGGAAGGGAAGCGGATGCGCGGGTCCAACGCCTGGATGCTGGTATGTAGTATCATGATTGCTTCGTTGGGGCTGGACCTCAATTCGGGGGCGGTGATCATTGGAGCGATGTTGATCTCACCCCTGATGTCACCGATTCTGGGAGTCGGATTGGCGGTAGCAACCAACGACCGGGAGGCACTGAGTATCGCCCTGATGAATTTCGGTATTGCCATCGTAATTGCGCTGATTACCAGTACGCTGTATTTCTACGTTACGCCTCTCGGACAGATGACCGATCAGATTCAGTTCCGCACGGCACCGACGTTTCTCGACGGCCTGATTGCCATCTTTGGGGGGTTGGCCGGAATCATTTCCATGACGAGAGCGGATAAGGGCAACGCGCTTCCCGGCGTAGCTATTGCCACCGCCTTGATGCCGCCACTTTGCGTGACGGGCTTCGGCCTTGCTACCGGCAACATGCCCGTTGCACTCAATAGTTTTTACCTCTTTTTCCTCAACAGCTTTTTCATTGCCCTCACCTCCTATATTATCATTCGCTTTCTGCGCTTTCCGCGGATGGCCCGGGTGAATGAGCGCGACGCACGCAGAGCCAGACTTTACACGACTCTATTTAGCATCCTCATCATAATCCCCAGTGCATTTATCCTGCAAGATGTCCTTCAGGATTTGCGGTATCAGCGGAATGTCAATGCGTTTGTCAAACAGGAATTTCCGAAGACTTGTGTTGATTACAAGGTATTTTACCTCGATGAGGAAAAAGATTCGGCTTTTCTGGTTACTCAATTGATTGGCCAGCGCCTGCCGGACAGTGCCGATCTTGTTTATTACGATAGCTTGTTGTTGTATCAGTACGGAGTACCGAACACCTCCCTTCGGCCAATTTCGGACAACAGCCTGCCGTTGCAGCAACTCGAAGACCTGCAATACGAACTCACCAGTCTGGGCGGTATCCGCGAGCAAGTAGAGGCGATGGAAGAAGTCCAGCGCGATCAGCGGGAAACTAATGAAGCGCTGCAGGAAGAGCTCACCTTCTATCACCCGGATACGGCTGATTTCCGGCGCTTTTCCAAGCGGGTAAAAGCCGCGTTTCCGGATCTCGACCGCATTTCCCTCGGTCGCATGCAAGCCACCAATTTTGATTCGCTCCGCGACAGCGTCGCCTTTGTGCTCGTCGATTGGCGACAGGGCTTGCGCCGCAGCGAGCGTACTAAAGAAGAGGTACGGCTTCGCAATTTCCTCGAAGAAGATTTGCGGGTGGATACGATTGAGGTGGTGAGGTGGTGAGATTGGACCTCGCCCCCTCGCCACCTTTTAATAGATAAGCTTCCCATCCCGCATCTCCAGGGTGCGATCGCTCATGGCGGCGAGATCTTTGTTGTGGGTGACGATGACGAAACTTTGGTCGAAATCGGCGCGGAGGCGAAATAGGAGTTCGTGGAGTTCCTGGGAGGAGGCTGAATCGAGGTTGCCGCTCGGCTCGTCGGCGAAGACGATGGTAGGTTGGTTCATGAGGGCGCGGGCTACGGCGACGCGTTGCTGTTCGCCTCCGGAGAGTTGGGAGGGTTTGTGATCGAGGCGGTCGCTGAGGCCGAGATAATCGAGGAGCTCGCCGGCGCGGGTGCGGGCCTGCCCTTCGGGACGACCGCCGATGTAGGCGGGGATGCAGACGTTTTCCAGTGCCGTGAATTCCGGCAGCAGGTGATGAAACTGAAAGACGAATCCGATGTTGCGGTTGCGAAAGGCCGCCAGGCGCTTTGCGCCCAGGCCGAAGACCTCCTGATCGTCGATCGTGAGGGAGCCGGCGTCCGGACGGTCGAGCGTGCCCAGGATGTGCAGCAAGGTCGACTTTCCGGCTCCCGACTTTCCCACGATGCTGACGAATTCGCCTCGGTCGATTTCCAGATCGACTCCCTTCAGTACCTGAAGCTTCCCGTAGGATTTTTGAATATTCTTCGCTTTAATCACGCGCCGTCTGATTTGGGGCGCAATATAGCGAAAACCCTTACCAGAAGCTAATGACGATAATGGCCGTAGCGATCAGCAGGATAACCGCCAAAATCCGGTAGTTTTTATACCAGGGTAGTCCGCGCAATTCTTCGGTTTCCGCTGCGAATATTTCGCGTCGGTAGGTGTAGTGCTCCACTTGTTCGGCGGATGCCGGAGGGGTAGCTAAACTAACGAAGAAGTGAATAAGCAGACAAACCATGAACAGGATGAAAGCCATGTGCAGGAAGTGGATGCTACTGATGAGTTGCATCCATCCGGGCAACTGGTCGACGTAAGCGTCGTACTGGCCGTAGAGTTGCTGGAACAGTTCGGTATCGTCATCGCCCGTTCGTTGGATGGCTGCCAGCGCATCTGCTGCGAGGCCTTGGGGATTTTGTTCGGCTAGTGGTTCCAGTCGGCGGGCAATACGGCTTTCAAAGCTTCGGTTGTTGACGATGATTTCGATCGCTTCGATGGTCGGTTCGGCAGCCCCCTGGTAGTAGGACTGCATGGCCGTAGATTCCTGGGCAAAGCTAGTGTAATCGCCTACATAGGTTTCGCGATTGATCGCCACAACGATTAGAAAGATGGCCAGCACAAATCCGCTCAGTAAGCTGACTATAGAACCCGTGGGGCTGGCGCGCTTCCAGAATAAGCCCAGCACAAATACGGCGACTACCGGTGGGGCGATGTAGGCCAGAATCCGTTGCAGGTATTCGAACAGCGACCCGAATCGACCGATCTGCGGAGCCCAAAGGGAGGCAAGTACCACCAGCACCGCCGTGCTGATCTGCCCCACCCGTACGAGCTGTTGGGAGGTGATATTCGGCCGCATCTTTGCCACAAAATCCATGGTGATAAGCGTGGAAGCAGAGTTGAAGGTGGCCGAAACGGAAGACATCATCGCCGCCAATAATCCGGCCAGTACGAGCCCGAGTAAGCCGGTTGGTAATAAGTCGAATAGCAGCACCGGATAGGTCGCATTGGGGCATTCGGCGAGGGATTCACAGATGGAGCCATCCGCCAGGCGGTAATTCATTACCTGGGTTAAATCCAGGTCGGAGTACAGCATGATGGCCACCGTGCCCGGCAGTACCATGATAAACAGCACCGGAAGCTTGAGCAGCCCGGCAAACAGTGCTCCCCAGCGACCGTGGTTGAGATCCTTGGCACCGAGTACCCGCTGGACCATGAACTGGTTGTTGGCCCAAAAATAAAAGCCGAGGATCGGCGCCCCGATGAGGAGGGCCGACCAATCCATAAATTCATCCCCCAGGGGCCTTATGAGACTTAAAACCTCTTCCGCATTATTCAATTCCGGGTTCATGAGGGTTTTGGCTGCCGCCCGTTCGTTGAGCCCGTCGATCATGCCCGACCATCCGCCGACATTCGCAAAGGCGTAATAAGTGAGGATACAGGAGCCAACGACGAGCAGGATCGCCTGAATGACTTCCGTTTGGATCACTGAATTCAATCCGCCGGGGATCGTGTAGGCAGCTGCCGCAACGGCCAGAATGACAATGACTACCCACGACTCCAGGCTGGGGAAGATGATCTGCAAGACGATGTTGCCTACGTACAAACCCGCAGCCGTATCGATGAGGACATTACCGACAATTGTAACGAAGCTGAAGTAATAGCGCGATCGGCTATCGTAGCGCCGTTCGAGAAATTCGGGCATCGTATACACCCTCGACCGCAAATAAAATGGCAGGAAAAAAATGGCAAAAAACACCAGAATGACGGCAGCTAGCCATTCGTAGTTGTAGACATTGGTGTAAGTGCGGTAGGCATCGCTAGCCAGGCCAACGAGGGTCGAACTGGAAATATTGGCGGCAAACAAGGCAATTCCCACGATGGGCCAGGTCATGTCTCGGCCGGCCAGGAAATATTCTTCCGAACTCTTGGCGCGTGCATTGTACAAGCCGTAAAGAATGATGCCTATCGCATAGACAATCATAATGACAACGTCCCAAATACTGAGGCTAAATTGTTCCATGAGTGTGTGTTACGGTCAGGGTAGTGCAAGAATAAAAAAAAGAGCGAAGTAAATGGTCTTCGCTCTTACTAGAAATCACCCGACTGTTATTATGAAGGATTCAACTTAATTCGATGGTTGAGTTAAGTGTTGACCGACTCTTAACATGTCTGCAAAATAAATAATTTTGCAAAACCGCCCTATTATCGAATGAAAATTTTGCGAAGAGCCAAATAAAGAGGATTAATTCTATAGTTCCTAAAGGAAAATTAACTGTCGGTAATTTGGTAACGACCCCGGGCATCTTTTTTAAGCGTCGCTGTGGCACGGGTGGGATCGTGTTCGAAGGCAAGCGTCCAGTTGTTTTCGTAGGCTTCAGTCAGGAGTCGGGCCTTTTCTTCCAGTGTATGGAGGGGGCGCACATCGAAGGCCATGATGTAAGGCATGCCGATGTGAAAGGAAGAGGGAATTAGATCGGCCGCGTAGGCGATCGTTCCATCGACGGTGTCGAGGATGGGCATCATCATGGCTTCGGTATGCCCGTAAAGGAAGCGCAGGCGAATGCCGGGCAACCACTCCAGATCTTCGTTTTGCACATCGATGAATTCCAGTTGGCCGCTGTGCAGCAAAGGCAGGATATTTTCGGGTAGGAAGCTGGCCGCTTCCCGCTCATTGGGCTGAAGGGCCCAATCCCAGTGTATTTGGTTGCTCCAATAGCGGGCGTTTGGGAAGGTCGTTACCAGGTCTCCCTTTTCCGTTTGGCGAACGGCACCTCCCACGTGATCGAAGTGGAGGTGAGTTAGCAGAACGTCGGTAATCTCTTCGGGTTGCAAGCCACGATCGGCCAGGGAACTCAGGAGGGTGGCTGCTCCGTGCGGTTCGAAGTGGCGCCGGAATTTAGCGTCTTGCTTATCGCCGATTCCGGTATCCACCAAAATTTTTCGATCTCCGGTTTCGAGCAGGAGGCAACGCATCGACCAGGTGCACATATTGTTTTGATCCGGCTCGTGCAATCGCTGCCATAGCTTTCGGGGTACGATACCGAACATGGCGCCCCCATCTAATTTGAAATAGCCGGTATCGAGAAAAGTGTACTGAACCATGTACCAAAAGGTTGAAGGGATTCGAATGGTGTTGACCAGGAAAAGACAACTGCCGTTTGGGCGAAAGATACCGACTTGATGTTACACAGCGGAGCGTCCGGAGAGGGGAATGGGATTGGATTGGCGTGGAACGCTGGGGGGAGCCCAACGATTAATTAGGAAAAACCGATTGATTTTTTAGCGCCGCGGCTTTTCTCCTTGCGCAGGGCGGCCATGCGCAGGGCGGTTACGGCGGCTTCGACGCCTTTGTTGCCGTGCTTTCCGCCGGCGCGTTCCCTGGCTTGTTCGAGGGTGTTCGGGGTGAGTACCCCAAAGATAAAAGGGCGCCCGGAGGCGATGCTGAGGTTGGTCAGACCTTGCGCGACAGACTGGTTGATGTATTCGTTGTGACTCGTTTCGCCCTTGATCACGCAACCCAGGCAAATGACGGCGTCGGGACTGTGGTGGCCCGCCAGCATACGCGCACCTACGGGTAGTTCAAACGAACCGGGTACCTGAGCAGTGAATATATGTTCTTCCTTAACGCCGTGCTTGAGGAGGGTTTCGTAACATCCTTCGTAGAGAGCATGGGTAATTTCCCGATTCCATTCCGCGACGACCACAGCGATTTTAAACTCGCTGCCATCGGGTACGGTAGATTCGTCGTAAGCACTTAGGTTTTTGTGGATACTTGCCATTTGTAGACTGGTTATACCAACTATTTACCGATATAGTGGCGCGAAATTGGGAAAGGTTACCGAATGGAGCAACTAATGAAAGCTAGCCCTCGACCCGGGTAATAAACTTATCGATATCGTTGGCCGAGGGCGTATCGGGAAACTCCTCCCGGATGCGCTCGTAAGCTTCGAGTGCTTCGGACGGCTGGTTGAGTTGCTCGTACAGCAAGCCAATCTTTTTGAGGTAATAGGCCGTGAGCAGCGGGTTATCGCCGGATGCGTTAATGGCTTTTTGGTAGTAGCGTTCGGCGTTGTCGAAGTCTTGCTTTTCGGAATACGCATCGCCGAGGGCCCCGTTTTTGGTGGCGGGCAGCAGGTCTCCGTCGGCGCTGAAATCATTCAGGTAGTCGATGGCAGCATCGTACTCCCCCAGATTGAGGTAAGAAATACCTGCGTAGTAGGCTGCAAGGTTACCAGTGGAAGTACTGCCGTATTCGTCGATGATGTCGAGAAAGCCTAGCTGCCCCTCTACTCCGGGGTTGGTCAGGGCCAGGGCAAAGCTGTCGCGTTCGAACTGTCGCTGGGCTTCGTACATAGCCGATTCGGCTTCCCGTTCCTGTGGCTCCTGTACAAAATTGCGGTAGGCAAACACCCCTCCGATGATCACTACGATCACTGCGAGTCCTCCAAGAATGGCTAGTTGGTTCTTCTCTAAGAAACCCTGCGCCTGGTCGCGCACTTCCACGATATCGACGAGCGTATCGTCGCCTTGTGCTTGTTTTTTTCTGCGGCCTTTTGCCATGGTTGCGTCTTCTTCAGCAGATCAAAAAAAGGCCCCTTGAGTGGGGCTTTTCGAAAGCCACGCAAAGATAGGAAAGATTTTTTATTGGAAATGATTACGTCAAGAACGGATAATCCTCCTGTAGATAATTATCGGAAAAGAGCTCGGAAGGATCGGGGTAATCGGAGGCATCGGCGAAGTCGTAGGCTTCCTTTATTTCATCCTTGATTTCGTTTTGGATGGCCTTCAGCTCTTCTTCGGTGAGGAAATTACGCTCCAGTATTTTCGTCTCCGTGACTTTAATGGGGTCGCGCTCCTGATATTCCTGGAGTTCTTCTTTAGTCCGGTACTTTGCGGGATCGGACACGGAGTGACCTTTGTAGCGATAGGTCTTCACATTGAGATAGTAGGGGCCTTTTCCGGAGCGGATATGCTCGGCAGCCCGGGCGATGGCCTCGTGGACGGTTTCCGGTTGCATACCATCGACGGATTCGCTGGGCATGGCGTAGCTATCGCCCAAACGGGAAAGATCGATGATATTGGAGGTCCGCTCAACGGAGGTACCCATGGCATATCCGTTGTTTTCGCAGACGTATAAGACGGGCAGCTGCCAGGTCATGGCCATATTGAAGGATTCGTGCAGGGAACCCTGGCGGGCGGCTCCATCGCCGAACATCGTCACGCAGAGATTACTGGTATCGCGGTATTTTTCGGCGAAGGCAATGCCGGTGCCAATGGGGATTTGAGCACCTACAATACCATTTCCGCCGAAGTAGCGATTTTCCGCGTAAAAGAAGTGCATCGACCCCCCTTTGCCCTTGACGATTCCCGTTTTCTTACCGAACAGTTCGGCCATGGCGGATTTCGAGTCGACGCCCCGGCCGATAGCGGTACCGTGTTGGCGGTAGGCCGTCACGATGCAATCGCCGGGTTGCAACGCCGATTCCATACCGGCGGTTACGGCTTCCTGGCCGATGTACACATGGCAAAATCCACGTACTTTCTGCTGGCCGTAGGCCATGAGCGCTCGTTCTTCAAACTTGCGAATTCGATACATGAGTTGGTACCAATACAGATACTGCTCCTTGCCGTATTCTATTCCCTGCTGCTGATTGTTAATCTTGTTGTCCGTGGCGGTATCCATGAATGCGCAAATTTTGGCTGTAAAATAAGGGACCGAGTTTAAAGGTAAAAGAAAATTACCTTACGTCTAACAAAATGACACGCCCTGAGTTTGGGTGGATAAAAATAGCGGTTTGTATCTGGAATCATTTCAGCTCACGCAATTTAAAAACTACGCGCACCAACGCATCGACTGTGCCCCCAGGCTCAATTGCTTTGTAGGGCCCAACGGTGCGGGTAAAACCAACTTGCTAGAAGCCATCTACTACCTGTGCATGGGCAAAAGCTATTTCCACACGCTGGATCGATACCTCGTGCAGCACGACACCGGATTTTTTCGCTTGCAGGGGCGATTTCGACGAGGGGAAGTCTCGGAGGAGATTGTTGTCAAGTATCAGTCGGGTAAACGCAAAGAAATCGAGCGCAACGGAGTTGTGTATCAGCGCCTTGCCGAGCATGTTGGGCGCTTTCCAGTGGTCATCATTGTGCCCGACGACACCCAATTGATCCAGGAAGGTAGTGAGATTCGGCGGCGGCTGCTCGACAATACCCTCAGCCAAATTGATGGGAAATACTTGCAGGATCTCCTAACATACAATCGGGTGTTGAAGCAACGCAATGCCCTGCTGAAGCAGTACGAAGGCCGTCGGCCACCGGAGGATTTGCTGGAGGTGTACGACCGGCAACTCGCCGAACCGGCCCAATCGCTGTACGAATGCCGCAGGCGGTTTATCGAGTCCTTTGCGGCATCGTTGCGGCGGAGTTATGCCGTTATCTCCGCCGATGAGGAGGAGGTAAACTGCCGGTACCGTTCCCATTTGCAGGATCAATCCCTGCTGGAGTTATTGGGCACAAGGCGGGAAAAAGATGCCGTACTCCAACGCACTACCGCGGGCGTCCATCGGGATGACCTCCTCTTTACTATGGGCGGGCAACCCCTCCGCCGGGTGGCGAGCCAGGGGCAGCGCAAGTCCTTCGTGCTGGCCCTCAAACTCGCTCAGTACCACGTGCTAAAGGAAAAACGGGAACTAGCTCCCATTTTACTCCTCGATGACCTGTTCGACAAGTTGGATCAACAACGTGTGCGACAACTATTGGAACTCATTCTGCAAGAAGATTACGGACAGACCTTTATTTCAGACACCAACCCCAAGCGGGTGCAGGAATTGGCCGACGCCCTCCGGACGGAGGTTCAATTGTTCAGGGTGGAGCGGGGTAAAGTGTTGATGTAGAAGGAGAAGGTAAAGGCTGAAAAGTCCCTCAGCCTTTACCTAATTATAGTGTAGCGTGTGATTAGTACTTTAGTCAGTTAGTACTTTAGTTTTGTAGTCAATCTTAGACCTTGGCCTAGAAAATTCCAAGCCATTTGTTAGAGAACTTATTACACATCGTTCTAATTCTCCACGTACTTCACGGGTGCATTCATGTTGTAGAACGTGAACGCCCACTTGTCGGCTTGCTCTTCGATCCTCTTGCTGGTTGGCTTGCCAGCGCCGTGGCCGGCATCCGTTTCGATGCGGATCAGGGTGGGGTTTTCGCAGTTCTGTGCCTCCTGCAGGCGGGCGGCAAACTTGAAACTGTGCGCTGGTACGACCCGGTCGTCGTGGTCGGCGGTAGTGACCATCGTGGCCGGATAGCAATTCCCGTTGAGGTTGTGATAGGGTGAGTACCCCTTGAGATAGTCGAACATCTCCGGACTTTCATCGGCGGTGCCGTAGTCGTAGGCCCAGCCGGCACCGGCGGTAAACTCGTGGTAGCGCAGCATGTCCAACACGCCGACGGCGGGCAGCGCTACGCGCATCAAATCGGGGCGCTGCGTCATGACTGCTCCGACGAGCAGCCCTCCGTTCGAACCGCCCGAAATGGCGAGCTTGTCGGAGGAGGTGTAGTTTTGTTCGATGAGGTATTCTGCGGCGGCAATGAAGTCGTCGAAGACGTTTTGCTTCTGCATCTTCGTGCCGGCCTTGTGCCATTCCTCGCCGTATTCGCCACCGCCCCGCAGGTTAGGTACAGCGTAGACGCCTCCGTTTTCCAGCCAAACGATGTTGGAGGTGCTGAAGCTGGGCGTCAGGCTGATGTTGAATCCGCCGTAACCGTACAGCATGGTCGGGTTATTGCCGTCCATTTTCAGCCCCTTTTTATGCGTGATCATCATGGGAACGCGGGTACCGTCTTTCGATTCGTAGAAGACCTGCTTACTTTCGTAATCCTCCGGATTGAAGCTTACTCCGCTTTTCTTGTATAGCTCGGTTTCACCACTCTCTACGTTATAGCGGTAGATGGTACCCGGATTGACGTAGTTGGCGAATGTGTAGTACAGCTCGTCTTCTTCCCATTTGCCACCGAATCCGCCAACGGAACCCTGGCCTGGCAATTCCACGACCCGGACGACATTGCCCTCGAGGTCTACTTGCTCGATGTAATCGAGTGCATCCTTCATATAATTCGCGTAGAAATAGCCGCCACCAGTGGAGACGTTCAGGACTTCCTCGCGTTCGGGAATAACATCTTCCCAGTTAGCGGGCGTCGGGTTCGACGCTGATACCTTAACCAGCCGTTGGTTGGGAGCCTCCAAATTCGTCTGAATGTAGAGCAGATCGCCTTCGGAGTGCACGATGTATTGCTCGGAATCAAAGTTGTCGACGATGGGAATGAAGGGGGCATTGGGATTGTCGAGTGGTTGGAGGTACAGCTCATTTCCGGAAGTGGAATTGGCCGCGCTAATTACCAACCAACGTTCGTCTTCGGTGACGTATGCACCGATATACCTGCGGGGCGTCTGCTCGCCGCCGAATACGAGCTGGTCTGCGCTTTGCGGAGTGCCCAACTGGTGGTAATACAGTTTGTGGTATTGGGTCTTGGCAGACAGCTCGCTTCCTGCTTCAGGCTTGTCGTAAGAACTGTAGTAAAAGCCTTCCTTCCCTTTCCAGGCAATGCCGGTAAATTTGGCATCGATGATGGTATCGCCGATGAGTTCCTTGGTTTCGGTATCCATCACCAGGATCTTTCGCCAATCTGAGCCGGCCTCCGAAATAGAATAGGCCAGCAAGCTGCCATCTTTGGTGAAGTTCCAACCACCCAGGGAGGTGGTGCCGTCTTCGGAGAACGTATTGGGATCGAGGAATACCTCCGGCTCGCCGTCTCCTTTTTGGCGGTAGAGCACGCTTTGGTTCTGAAGCCCGGAGTTGCGGAAAAAGTAGGTGTACGCTCCTTCATTAAAGGGAGCGCCGAACTTTTCGTAGTCCCATAGCTCTTCCAGGCGCTGGCGAATTTCTTCGCGGAAGGGGATTTGCTCGAGGTAGCCGAAGGTGACCTCATTCTGTTCGGCCACCCAGGCTTCGGTATCGGCGGCGCGGTCGTCTTCGAGCCAGCGATAGGGATCGGGAATGGCTTCGCCGTGTAGAGTATCGGTATGACCGATTTGCTTGGTTTCGGGGTAACTCACTTCCATAACCGGGAAAGTAGTAGATTCTTCAACGGAGGCAGTGTCGGTACAGCCTACCAACAACAGCCCAATTCCGAAGAAGAGTACAACGGGTCGGATCATTTGGATTCGGTTTGATCAAAAAATGGGATGGAAATTACAATTAATTACCAAGATTGCGGAAGTGGCAATTCCACCCGGTGGGACGTAGCTTGGGCACCCGGCTCTCCGGCCGGTGGCTGGGCTCGGGGCGCCCCACACCATGTGGGTGGGAATATAAAAAACGGCCCACCCACCTTACCTGCCAACCTCGAGGGCTGCAGGCAGCCCAGGCGTGCGCAGCGCACGCGGCTACCAGCAATGGAAACGGCCGTGTGAAAAAGTGGGCTATCTTGTGAGAATGGCTACCGCTGAGGTAGCTATTGGATGGTAGAATAAAGATACGCGCTTACCACCGAACAAGCAAGCCCTTATTTACCAAAATTACCGTACCGACCATTTTGGTGTGTTTACTACTTTTGCCACAAACTCAAACATGGCTTCTACCAGCGTGGCACTCCGCCAAACAGACTTTCACTTTCCAGGTCAGACCGCCGTGTATCACGGGAAGGTCCGGGACGTGTATACCATCGGCGATCGGCTCGTCATGGTAGCCAGCGATCGCATTTCGGCCTTCGACCACGTCTTGCGGCAGGCTATCCCGTACAAGGGGCAGGTACTCAACCAGACTGCTGCGTATTTTCTGGAGGCAACCCGCGACCTTTGTCCCAATTGGCTGGAAGCCGTGCCCGATCCAAACGTGGCCGTTGGCCGTTCGTGTGTACCTTACCGGGTGGAGATGGTGATTCGGGCCTACCTGGTCGGGCACGCCTGGCGCGAGTACCGTGCCGGCAAGCGGCAACTGTGCGGCGTACCCATGCCGGAGGGTATGCGCGAAAACGATCCCTTCCCGGAGCCCATCATTACGCCCGCCACCAAAGCCGAGGAAGGCCACGATGAAGACATCAGTCGCGAGGAAATCATCGCTCAGGGGCTCGTACCCGAAGAACAATACCGAGAGCTGGAGGCGTACACCCGTGCGCTGTTTGCGCGCGGCACAGCCATGGCTGCCGAGCGTGGATTGCTCCTGGTGGATACAAAGTACGAATTCGGCCAACGCGACGGCACAATTTACCTGATCGACGAGATTCACACTCCCGACAGCTCGCGCTATTTCTACGCCGATGGCTACGAAAAGCGCCAACAGCACGGAGAGCGTCAGCGCCAACTCAGCAAAGAATTCGTGCGCGAATGGCTGATGACACAGGGCTTCCAGGGAAAAGAGGGGCAACAGCTACCGGATATGCCGGAAGCATTCGTCCGCGAGGTAAGCAGCCGGTACGTCGAGCTGTTCGAACGGGTAACCGGCCAGGCGTTTCAGCCTGCATCCACTGACGATATCCACGGTCGGATTGAGCGAAATGTCCTGGAATGGCTGGAACAGACTGATTAAGGTAGGGTAAGCAACAGGCCGGGATCAAACTATCCGGTCGATCGGAGGATTTAATTATTATGGAAGACAGCTACCGACTCAAGGGGATGCGCCGCCAACTCGTGGATCGCCTGCGCAAACAGGGCATCGAAGACGAACGGATCCTACGAGTAATGGAATCGTTGCCCCGGCATTTCTTTGTCGAGTCGGGATTTGAAGAATGGGCCTACGAAGATAAGCCCTTTCCCATCGAGTGCGAGCAGACGATCAGCCAGCCATACACGGTTGCTTTTCAGACGGAGGCACTACAGGTCTTAGCCCGCCACAAAATACTGGAAATCGGTACGGGCTCCGGGTATCAGGCGGCGGTGCTCGCCATGCTAGGGGCTCGGGTCTTCACGGTGGAACGGCACCGCGCCCTCTACCACAAGGCCAATCTATTGTTGCGCCGCTTGCGACTGGGCAACATCCGCTGTTTTCACCGCGATGGATTCGACGGATTGCCCGAACACGCCCCCTTCGACCGCATTCTGGTCACCGCGGGTGCGGAAACTGTACCGGATGCCCTGCTGGATCAACTGAAAATAAATGGCCTGTTGGTTATTCCCGTCGGGAAGCCCCATCAGAAAATGCTCCGCATCCGTCGGTTGTCCGAAACGGAGTACGAAGAAGAAGATTTAGGCAATTTTCGATTCGTCCCGTTTTTGCGCGGATTGGAGGAATAACAGACTAATCAATTAATCCTCCGCCCGCCGGCGACGCGCGAATTGACATCCTGTTTGCGGATGCGTTTCAGGTCTACCATGAGGGTGGCGAGGGCATCGCGGCCATCGATGCGCCAGGTGCGCCCGTCGTAGGTGACCGTGCCGCCCCGGCGGTCGAAATCGCGGCCTCGGATAGCGTAGCGGCCGTCGATTTTAGGATTGGGGCCGAAGATCAGGTAGCGCCCGCTGCCGCCTTTTTCGAAGCTGATAGCGAAGCGATTATCTTTGGGGCTAAAGAGATAGACGCCGGGGGTGCCGCGCCGAAATACAATCTGCTCCACTTCGCGGCCGTCGACGATTCGGATCTCCCCACGGGTAATTTCCGAACTGCCTTCCGTTACCTGGCGTCGGAGCACAATATCTTCTGAAAGGTAGAATTGAATCTGTTCCAGATCGGCCTCGGACCAGCCTTGTTCGTCGAGTAATCGTTGAGTAAAAGGGCTGAGAGTAGGGCCACAGCTGGTGAATACCAGTAAGCATACCACCAGGTAAAAAATGGATTTCATATCGAATAGTTAGTAAGTTGATTCGGGTTTACATACTCCAAAGAACGGGCAAGTACGGGGCTGCATCAAGCTCCTTAAGGTTCTTTAACCCGGGCCTTAAGACAATTTAACGGCGGGGGGCGAAAAACGCCCGTAGTATCTGGGCGCATTCCTCTTCGAGGATGCCGTATTCGATGGTCGTTTTCGGGTGTAGAAGTTCTCGGCCGAAGCGCATGAAGCCGCGCTTGTCGTCGGCGGCACCGTAGACCAGCCGGCCGAGTTGTGCCCAGGCAAGCGCACCGGCACACATGGGGCAGGGCTCCAGGGTAACGTACAGCGAACAGGCAGTCAGATACTTGCTTCCCAGGTGATTGGCAGCGGCCGTAAGGGCGATTATTTCGGCGTGGGCCGTCACGTCGCGGAGCTGTTCGGTCTGGTTGTGGCCGCGGGCAATGATGGTGCCTTCGCAAACGATGAGGGCTCCTACGGGGATTTCGCCCTGCTCCGCCGCCCGTTGGGCTTCCTGCAGGGCGCGGCGCATGAAATAGGTGTCATCCTGAATACTGAGCATAGTCGGAAGATTGAACCTGGCGTGTAAGGTAGTAGGGGATAGGGGAATACGCACGCGACCGCCAGAAATGGAAACGGCCGTAAAAAATGTTGGGCTGGAGGTTGCTTCGCAGACAAGCATACGTGAGAATGGATAATAGCACAACAATTATCGATTGAAGTGTGGGAGTCAAGCCCGGTATACTCCAAAAATAATAAAACAGTCGGGTGGATATTGCCTTATTTGGTTATCCAGCCATTCATAACCTAACATTCTACCGACAACCACGGCCCGACTTTCATCGTTTATTGGCAATATTTGACGCCTGACAGATTGGATCAACGCATTTGAAATCTATATTTGTCAAGTTATTTCCATATACGCCAATTAAAACCATGTCAGCAACTAGCCGATACGATCAATTCGTCAACCGACATATTGGTCCGGATCCGACCGAACTACAACAGATGTTACAAACAATCGGAGCGGATAGTCTGGATCAACTCATCGATGAAACTATTCCCGAGGATATTCGCATGAAGCGGGAACTCCGCGTGCCCGAGGCACAGACCGAGTTCGATTATCTGCGGCACTTGCGGGAAATCGCCGATAAGAACGAGGTGTTCCGTTCGTTTATCGGATTGGGGTACTACGGTACCGTGACGCCCAGTGTCATCCTGCGCAATATTTTCCACAACCCGGGATGGTACACCCAGTATACTCCTTATCAGGCGGAAATTGCTCAGGGCCGATTGGAGGCGCTGCTGAATTTCCAGACGGTCGTCAGCGATCTGACGGGGCTGCCCATCGCCAATGCCAGCCTCCTAGATGAGGGCACCGCGGCAGCAGAGGCCATGACAATGTTTCACGGGCAAAAAAACAAGCGCCGCAAAAAAGATCCGGCCAACGTCTTTTTAGTGAGCGACCGGGTATTCCCCCAGACTATTGCCCTGCTGCAAACACGGGCCGAACCGCTCGGGCTGGAGGTACGCGTCCAACCGGTAGAAGCATTCGAATTGACCGATCAGGTTTTCGGTCTGTTGTTGCAATATCCGGCAGAGCACGGAGCCATTGAGGATTACCGGGCCATTGCCGAAGAGGCAAATGCAAAGGACATCTACGTGACGGTTGCCGCCGACTTACTGGCTCTTACGTTGCTCACCCCTCCCGGAGAGTGGGGAGCCGATGCGGTAGTGGGCAATACGCAGCGCTTCGGTGTGCCTATGGGCTATGGAGGCCCCCACGCGGCATTCTTTGCGACGAAAGAAGACTTCAAACGTCAAATTCCGGGACGCATTATCGGGGTTTCGGTAGACGTACACGGGCAGCCCGCGCTCCGCATGGCGCTCCAAACACGCGAACAGCACATTCGTCGGGAAAAGGCAACGTCCAATATTTGTACCGCGCAGGCTCTACTGGCTATCATGGCGGGCATGTATGCGGTCTATCACGGTCCGGAGGGGCTAAAGCACATTGCGCGCCGGACGCACGGCATGACCGAGTTGCTCGAGCGCCACGCCCGGGCACTCGGATATACGCTAAACAATCCCTATTTCTTCGACACCATCGAAATCGCGGTGGATACCGACCTGCAGGAATCGATCCGTCGAATCGCGCTCGCACACCGGATCAACCTGCGCTACGTAGACGGAGCCGTTCGCATTAGTCTGGACCAAACGGTGACGGAAGCTGATGTGCGCCAATTGATCGACATTCTGAGCATGGCCAAAACTGGTCAAGCGGCCGAAGCGGTGGACCTGAACGTGCCGTCCGATCTGCAGCTACCCGAGGCACTAATTCGCACTAGCCCCTTCCTAGAGCATCCGGTCTTCCATCAGTATCGTACGGAGACACAGATGATGCGCTACATTAAGCGACTGGAAAATCGCGACCTGTCGCTCATGCATTCGATGATTCCGCTGGGGAGCTGTACGATGAAACTCAATGCGGCCACGCAGCTCATCCCGGTGAGCTGGCCGGAATTTGCCGATATCCACCCGTTTGCACCACTCGATCAGGTGGCCGGCTACCAACAGATATTTGCGGAACTCGAAGAATACCTCAGCGACATCACGGGCTTCGCTGACTGCAGCCTGCAACCCAATTCCGGCGCTCAGGGCGAATACAGCGGCCTGTTGACCATTCGCGCCTATCACCTCGATCGCGGAGAAGGGCACCGCAATGTGGCGTTGATTCCGGAATCGGCCCACGGCACCAACCCCGCCAGCGCCGTCATGGCCGGTATGGAAGTCGTGGTGGTAAAGAATGACGTCGACGGCAACATCGACATCGAAGACCTGCGGGCAAAAGCAGAAAAGTATGCGGATCGCCTTTCCGCACTAATGGTCACCTATCCTTCTACCTACGGGGTATTCGAGACGCGCATCCGGGAAATTTGCCAGACGATCCACGAGTTCGGTGGTCTTGTTTATATGGATGGGGCGAATATGAATGCCCAGGTCGGACTCACTAGTCCCGGGCTGATCGAGGCGGATGTGTGTCACCTCAACCTACACAAGACGTTTGCGATCCCCCACGGCGGTGGTGGCCCCGGGATGGGTCCTATTTGCGTCAATGAAAAGCTTAAGCCCTTCCTGCCCAAGCACCCTCTGGTAGAGGTTGGCGGCGAGCGTGGTATTTCGCCTGTATCCGCCGCTCCCTGGGGTAGCCCCAGTATCCTGCTGATTAGCTACGGCTACATTCGGATGCTCGGCAAAGAGGGGTTGACCGACGCGACACGCTACGCTATTCTGACCGCCAACTACGTGAAAGATCGGCTAAAGCACGCCTACGACGTACTGTTTACCGGAGAATTCAACCGCTCCGCTCACGAGTTGATCATCGACTTGCGGCCGTTCAAGCAACTAATCTCAGCGGAGGATCTGGCCAAGCGCCTGATCGATTATGGATTCCACGCGCCGACCCTGAGCTGGCCGGTAGCGGGCACTATTATGGTCGAACCCACAGAAAGCGAAAGTAAAGATGAACTGGATCGCTTCTGCGATGCCATGCTGAGTATTCGGAAGGAAATTGACGAAATGGCCAGTGGAGAGGCCGATCCCAAATCGAATGTGCTCTTGAATGCGCCGCATACGCAGGCGGTCGTCACTGCCGATGAATGGCCCTATCCATACAGCCGTGAAAAGGCCGTTTGGCCGCTGCCGTATCTGCGCATGGGCTACAAATTCTGGCCAAGCGTAGGACGCATCGACAATGCCCACGGCGACCGCAACCTGATGTGTACCTGCCCGCCGATGGAGGTATACGAAGAGGCAGCTTCGAAGGCGGAGGTGTAGGCGTTTGTTGGGTCACTTAATGCGCTAATTAAAATATTAAAAAGGCCGTCGGCCTGCCCTAAAGCATTAAACAATTGTCCACTACCGATTCCTTCCGCTGGGGCATCCTCGGCCTGGGCCGCATTGCGCGCAAGTTTGCCGCCGACTTACAACACGTACCGGGCGCGCGCCTCGTATCCGTGGCTTCCCGCGATGTGGGGCGCGCGCAATTGTTTGCCCGGGAGTACGGAGCTGCCTATGCGGCGGGTTCCTACGCGGAAATCTTCGAAGGGCCCGAACTGGACGCGGTCTACATCGCTACCCCCCACAATACCCACTGCGAACTGGCGATGCTCTGCCTGCGCCACAAGGTGGGAGTACTGTGCGAAAAACCAATGGGCATGAATGCGGCGGAGGTGGCCGCCATGGTCGAGTTAGCGCGCGCTGAGCGGACTTTTCTGATGGAAGCTCTCTGGACGCGCTTTCTTCCTACGACCGTCCGGATTTTGGAGTTAATTGAATCGGGTAGTATCGGCAAAGTGAAGGGGCTGAAAGCAGACTTTGGCTTCATTCTTCACGACGGCACACCCGATCGAATTACCAATCCAACACTGGGCGGTGGCGCGCTACTCGATATTGGGATTTACCCCGTCTTTCTGGCCCACTTGCTGCTCGGTCCGCCCCAGCACTTGCAGGCCGCCAGTCAGCTCGGCCCCGGTGGTATTGACCTGGATACGGGTATCCTCTGGCAAAATGCCGAAGGACACATTGCCCACTTGCACGCCACACTACTGAGCCGCATGAAAACCGAGGCCTATCTCTTTGGGGAAACCGGCACGATTCACTGGCATTCGCGCTGGCACGAGCCCTCGCAATTCAGCATCCTGCGCCATGAGATGCGCCCAGAATTATTCACCTTTGATGTTCCTTCGGGTGGCTACCACTACGAAGCGATCGAAGTACAGGACTGTATGCAGCAGGGCCGTACGGAGTCCGAAAAGTGGTCGCTGGATGATAGCCTGAGCCTGCATCAGAGTATGGATCGTATCCGGCAGTTGGCGGGTATTCGGTATGCGGGAGATCAATGGTAAGAGGAAAATAAACTTCACTCTCAATAATTCTGATACTGCCGGTGTAGATAATTTCGGACATAATCCGAGATGCCGGCTTCCAGATCGTAGAAGGCGTGGGAGTAGCCGGCTTGCCGAAGCTTTTCCATGTTGGCTTCCGTGAAGTATTGGTAGGTATCCCGAATATCTTCGGGGGTGTCGATAAATTCGATATTGGGGGGACGGTCGAGCGCCTCGAAGGTGAGGCGGGCGAGGTCGTAGAAAGTCCGGGCCTGGCCGGTGCCGACATTGTAGAGGCCATTTTGCGGGCGGTGTTGGTAAAGCCACCAGCAGATGCGCACGACGTCTTTCACGTAGATAAAATCGCGGCTTTGCTCGCCGTCGGCGATGTCGGGGCGGTGGCTGCGAAACAGCTTCATCTTACCAGTGGCTTCGATTTGCCGGTAGGTGTGGTAGATGACGCTGGCCATGCGGCCTTTGTGGTATTCGTTGGGGCCATAGACGTTGAAGAACTTGAGGCCAAACCAGTTGGGCGGCTGCACGGACTGCTGCAGGGCCCATTGATCGAAGTCGTTTTTGGATTGGCCGTAGGGGTTGAGCGGTTGCAGTTGGGCGACTACATCGTGGCGATCGTCGTAGCCGTGTTCGCCCCGGCCGTAAGTGGCGGCGCTGCTGGCGTAGATTAATGGAACGGAGTGTGTACTACAGTAGTTCCAGATGGCCTGACTGTAGTGGAGGTTCAGACGGTCGAAGATAGCGGTGTCTTGCTCGGTGGTATCGGTGCGGGCGCCGAGATGGAAAATGGCTTCGATGCCGGCCTCCTGTCGGCTTAGCCAGTCGAGAAAGGTGTCGCGTTCTAGCCGTTCGGCAAACCGTTTTCCCCACAGATTAGAATCTTTGTCTTTGGCAGAAAATTCATCGACGAGCAGCAAGCTGGTGATCTTCTGGTCGTTGAGGTGTCGCACGAGGGCGCTTCCGATGAAACCGGCCGCACCGGTGACTACGATCATACTTTCTGGTTTGCGGCAAATATAAACACTTCCTTTCCTCTGCTTGTACATTTACCACAAGCTACTGCATGCAACAACTACCCGTAATTGTCGTGGGTGCCGGCCAGGCCGGCCTGGCCACGAGTTACTACCTCAAAAAATCGGGCATTGAACACCAGGTTCTGGAAGCAAACGAGCAGGTGGGCGACCAATGGCGGCGGCGCTGGAAGTCGCTGCGGTTGTTTAGCCCGGCGCGCTACAACGGCTTGCCGGCCACGCCTTTTCCCGGTAAAAACTGGGAACTCGGCTCTCGCCTCGAGGTAGCTGATTATCTGGTCGATTACGTGCAAACCCATCGGCTGCCGGTTCGAACTGCGACGGCGGTGCAGTCGATTCGCAAAGAGCATGATTCCTTTCTGGTAGAGGTCTCCGATACGACCTATCTGGCCAACCAGGTGGTGTTGGCAACCGGAGCCTACCGGACTCCCTCCATTCCAACCGGGTTGTCGGCATCATTGCCGAAAGGTATTCTTCAATTGCACAGTTCGGAGTATTCAGAACCCAATCAGCTTCCTCCCGGTGCGCGAATTCTGGTAGTCGGTGCTGGTGCCAGCGGCTTGCAGATTAGTCGGGAACTAGCCCAGGCAGATCACCAGGTAACCCTCTGCGGGCCAAAAGTGGATCATCTGCCCCGGCGATTTCTTGGTCGGGACGTCTATTGGTGGTTGTACCGTTCCGGGTTGATGCAGGCGCAGGTAGACGGTTTGCTCGGAAGGCTCGTGCGGGGTAATGAAGAAGGCGGCGGAGAATTGGTAGTCGGAGACGACGATTGTGCCATTGTAGCACAATACGGATTGGACCGCCGGCCCCGCCTCGTGAGGGTTTCCCCCGAAGCGGTAGAGTTCGAAGATGGCAGCCGGCAAGCCCTGCCCGCAGCAGTGGTCTGGTGTACTGGATACCAAAATCGCTACCCTTTCCTGGATATTCCGGACGCGCTGGACGAGGACGGGAATCCGATCCACGACAAGGGAATTTCCCCCATCGACGGATTGTACTACATAGGGTTGCACCACATGCGGCGCATCAATAGCAGCCTGCTGGGTGGGGTAGGGGCCGACGCTGCCTACATTGTCGACCGGTTGCGGGCCGGTCAGTCGGTCTGATCTTCCGAAGCGCGAAAATCGCGTAAGGGCTGTTTGTGGAGCAGCAAATGGCGGCGTTGAAGCTCGTAGGTTTCCAGGAGGAGGTTGCGTTCGGCCAGGCGTAATCGGGCCCACTGGCCCCATTCGGAGAGGAAGCGCCTTATTTCCTCCATCTGCCGTTCGAGGCGCAGGAGTTCTTTGATTTGGGCGGAAGGAACGTACTGCTGGCTATTCCACTCGATGGCCGTGATGACCTCTTCCCAGCGATCGCTTATAAAAGTTTGGTTGAACGGCTCCCGCAGAAATTGGAGCATGTTTTCCAGGATCTGGGCACAGCGATCTTCGAGGTCGCGCAATTCGCGGCGGCGGCGAGGATAATCGGGCATGCCTTCGTTTTGCCAGTGTTGCCGGGTGGCCTCCATGATGCTATGTAGCTGGAGCAGCTCCGTTTGGCTGGCGGTGCAAAAGGCGATTTGCTGCTCGATGATTTGAATTTCCGATTGGGCCTGTTCGCGGGCTCTGCGCAGGTAATCGAGCTGGCGCAATTCGAAGACGGAGAACAGCTCGCGGTCGCGTTCCCGGACGCTGAGCCAATCCTGGATGGTTTGTTCGAGGTGGTTGTGCTTATCGAGCTTTTCGAGTAGGATGTCTTTTTCAAACAGCAGATTGCTGATGCGCTGATCGAGGGTGCGTTCGGCTTCCCATTTTTCGAGGTAGTACTCGCGGCGTTGCTGAACGCGTTGGCGACGTCGCTTGCGGGCAGTAGGGGAAACCGTAGGAAGTGGACGCCGCTCCAACTGGTGCACCTGCCGGAGTGCTTCGGTAGTTTCCGATTCCAGTCGCAACAGATCGTTGAGGTGCCGGTGCAATTCCTGCTCCAGTGCGCGTAGGCGCTGTTTGATCCGCTGCCGCGTCTGAAAATCTGCGAATACGCGCTCGTACTCCGCCCGACGATGCTCCCAGCGCATAATTAGTTTGGTGTTTTATAGTCAGGAATGATTCACTAACATTGTAGCCCAATCAAGCATACCATATGAACGAAGCTACCTACGCCTTAATTACCGGTGGCAGTCACGGAATAGGTCGCGCCATGGCGTTGGAATGTGCCCGACACGGCATAGGAATATTAATCGTAGCTCTGCCGGACAGGCATCTTGAAGAAGCACAACAGGAAATCCGGAAAGAGGTTCCACAGGTCCGCCTGGAAACACTAGGGCTGGATCTCCGACAGCCCGATGCCGCGCAGCGGATTCGATCCTGGATCGAAGATAACGGATTTTTACTGCAGTACCTGATCAATAACGTAGGCTTCGGACGAGGGGGACTCTTCGAGCACCACCGCCTGCAGGATTATCGGGATATGATCTATCTGAACAACCATTTTATGGTGGCGCTCACCTATGAGCTACTGCCGATATTGTTGCAATATCCGGGAGCCAAAATACTGAACGTCAGTAGTATGGAGGCCACTTTGCCCCTTCCCTACAAGACGGTGTATACCGGCACCAAGAACTTCATTTACGGGTTTTCGCTGGCGCTGCGGGAAGAATTGCGCGACCGAAAGCTGTCGGTGAGCGTGCTGTGTCCAGGGCCGGTACTCACGAACGAAGATGGGCTAAAGCGCATTCAGGCGCAGGGAAAGCGCTCCCAGATCTTACTGATGTATCCGCCGGAAGTGGCCCGCACCGCAGTTCGGGGCATGCTCGACGGGCGCGCCGTCATTATTCCGGGGCGTTTGAATAAGACGATTGTCCGCATTATGCACTGGTTTCCCACCTGGCTGAAAATGCGCATCCTCGAACGAATATTCCGGAAGTACCGCCACGAGAGCCGGCCGGCAGCGGCACTGGCTTCCTAAAAATAGGAATCGATATGGCACAGCCGGCAACTCTCTTCCCACAGCCGCGTGGCGGCCTCCTCATCGTAAGAGGCTTTTGAGGAAGGCTTCGGCTGGCAATCGTCCCAGTACAATCCGCTTCTACCCGCCAGCGAATCGGTGCTAGCCAGAAAAATGGAAGTAGCAGCCCCTTCCTCGGGGCTTTTGCGGCCGCTCATCTGCCGCCGGACGCGCCAGGCCAGCGCGTGCAGCCAACTGGTGTGCTTCAGCCCAATATCGGTCTGGACCAGGCCGGGCTGGACAGCGTGGATGGATATCTGGGGATTGGATTTGCGCCGCTCGAATTCGTAGGTGAATAAAAGGTTGGCCAGCTTCGATTGGGCATACGACCGCAGGCCGTGATACCGCCTGGTCAGGTACAGATCGTCGAAAAAGAGCCCCTTGATCTGAAAGTGGGAGTCGGAACTGACATTAACGATGCGCCCATCGGGCGAGGCCTCCAGTAAGGGGTACAGTAAGTGACTCAGCAAAAAGTAGGCGAGATGGTTGACGGCCAGCACCATTTCTACGCCATCTACGGTGTACTCGAGTTTGGAATTCCAGATGCCGGCATTGTTGATCAGCACGTCGAGCTCGGAGTAGCGTTGTTTCACCTGGCTCGCCAAGCGGCGGATCTGCGTCTGGGAGGATAAGTCGGCGGCGTAGGGCTCAATGAGCCTGTTACCGGTTTCCCGGATGAGCAAATCCCGGGTGATTTCGGCCTTCGCATCGGTGCGACAAACGATCAGCACCCGAAAATTTTTGGCGGCCAGTGCGCGGGCAGTGGCCAGGCCGATTCCCGTATTGGCGCCCGTGATCAATACAGTGGGTGTTTCCCTCATTCTACTGCCTTGTCTTCGTCAAATAATGCGTCGATCCGATCTTCGGTATTGCGCAGGCGCTGCCGGCAAAACGCCACCAACTCCTGGGCCCGCTTTATTCGAGTTTCCAATTCGTCGATATCCGTTTGCTCCTCCTGAAGCTGGGCTACGAGTTGTTGTAGCTCCTCGAGGGCTTTGGCGTAGGAAAGCTGCATGCATCGAGTTTTCTGTCCGGAGTTCAAAATAATTCGGCAGGTATAGCGTTTCGCTAACATGGGAAGAGATGCGTTCTCCTACTCCCTGTTCCCTGGTTACATTCTCTGCGCATCATCCCAGCGATTCTCGCCTTCCAAACCACCCCGGTTTACGTCTAGCAATTATTAAGAGACATCCATATTGTGCAAGCCTGAAGGTTTCGCATCTAACATCGTAAGCCGCTATGAAGTCACATTATTTTCCCGTGATCGTGCTTTTACTATGCACGTGTGCGCTAATGCAGGCGCAAAGTAGCTTTTTTCTCGATTTCCCATTGACCGAGGTATGGAATAATGCACAGGTAACCACCCAGCAAGATGGGTTTTTACTGGCAAACGACCTGGCAGAGCCGGGGCCTGCCTCCGGTGCTCACACGTTTTTTGTAGCTCGGTTCGACAGCTGCGCCAATCTTTCCTGGGCCTATCAGTACGAACTCGACACCGCTGCACTCTTTCTGTCGCAGGTCGAGGCCCTCGACGATGGGCGGGTGGCCGTAGCCGGGCAAACGGGGGCTCAGGACATCTTTTTACTGCTGCTCGATGCGGAGGGCCAACCCGAGCGCATGCAGGTTTTCCGTGCCTCTGTGCTCGATCAATGTGCCGGACTGGTCAGTGGGCCGGAAGGCATTTTCATGCTCAACCGGCTGCGCACGCCCGCGGGTATCCGCGATTGGCTTGTGCGCCTCGAACCCGACGGCACGCCCGATTGGTCGCGCCAGTTGGGTATCACCGACGGTACCGCAGTAATGGGCATCGGCGAAAACGGCCTCTTTTGCCGAAGTGGCACGCGCTTTTTTGGCGTCGATTTTACCGGGCAGGTCCGCTTCGGCCAGGAGCTGGCCGAAACCACCCCGGCGGCCGTGCGATCCAGCGAACCGGTACTGATCGATAATCAATCGTACATCGCAGTCCAGGAATCCTTCGGGCAGCCGTATAAACTCTTGCAATGGTCGGCAACCGGAGCGCTGCAAGGCGCTCCGGCGGAATTGACTTCCGAAGCAGTTCCTGCCCTCACGAATACGGATTCCGAAGTCGTGGTAGTCACCCGTTCTGCAGAATCGGAACTGACTGTAATGACCTACGGTACCGCCGGTACCTTCAACGACGGGCGCCGCCTGCTGGCCGACGGCAACGGCATACTGCGGTACTTTACCGCCAGTGCGCTGGAACGGGGGAAGGTCTTTCTGGCGGGTACGGGTACGGCTTCGGAGTTCAATCTGACGAGCGGCTTCGTCACTACCATCCGACCGGGTATTGATTGGTCGTGTGCGGAAGCTGGATTCGCCGAGCCACCAGCCGCCGGAGTGCCGCCTACCGTGCGGCCCATTACCATTCCCAGCCAAAACCTGGCATTCACCGCCTTCGATTCCGTCGATGTAGCCGTTTCGCCGCTGGATTTGC
The DNA here is from genome assembly GCA_964504335.1 of uncultured Saprospiraceae bacterium. Taxonomy (GTDB): domain Bacteria; phylum Bacteroidota; class Bacteroidia; order Chitinophagales; family Saprospiraceae; genus CAZDET01. The sequence goes on along the minus strand of CAZDET010000003.1, from coordinate 49,199 downwards.
CACTGGAAATCCGCTGCGGAGCCGTTCCCGATACGGCCAATTGGGCCATCGATACCACCGTTGTTTGTACCGATGAGTGGTTTTTTGAAACGCCCCTGGAAGACGCCACCTATCAATGGAGCGACGGACCAACGGAAGGCAGCCGCCTCCTGAAGGGGCCCGCCCGCTACACCCTGGATGCCGCTACCTGTGGTACGAATTACACCATCGACGTGCACGTCGATGTGGGCTACTGCCCCTGTAGCTGGTACGTGCCCAATGCCTTTTCGCCCAATGGCGACGAACTGAACGATCAGTGGCAACTCTTTCCCAACTGTCCTTACCGCGATTATTCAATACAAGTCTACGATCGTTGGGGGATGCTGGTCTTCGAAAGCGACAATCCGGAAACCACCTGGGATGGTACGGCCCGATCCCAGGCGCTTGCTACTGGTGTCTACGTCTTTATGCTGCGGTACGAATACGAAATTCAGCCCGGCCGCTGGATTAAACAAAACCAGACCGGTACGCTGCACCTGGTACGCTGAGTACTTAATGAACCAGCAACCGCAAGTGAGCCACCTCCCCGTTTTGCCGGCATTTCAGCAGGTATAATCCCGCCGGAAGTTCGGCGACAGGTAGGGTCAGTTGGCCGCTTCTGCCCGTCAGTTGCCACCGTCTTAATTGTCGACCATCCAGAGAATGCAAATCGACGGTTAGCTGTGATTGCGGTAGAGCCTCCCAGGTGAGCCGGCTGACGTCGGTGCCGGGGTTGGGGGCAATTTGCAGGCGCGTTGCCCATTCCGGCATTCGGGCGGAGTTGACGTTATCCAGCATGATGGACTCACAGGTCGTAGTTTCTCCACAAAGCCCTGCGACGGTGAGGCAGATTTCGTAAAATCCGGTCGTATCGCCGGGCAACTGGTGGATCGGGTTGCGCAAGGTGGAAAAGCTACCGTCGTCGAAGGTCCATTGCCGCTGGCTGATCATACCACTGGAGGTATCCTGCAATTGCAGAATGGAACCGTTTCGGGTAATGGAAAAACCCGCCTGAGGCGGAGCGCACTGTACGGAAAGTGGCTGGCAGATTTCGGCACTGCCGCACTCGTCGGTCACCTCTACGCAGACCTGATAAATACCCGGGCCGCTGTAGGTATGAGTCGGATTCAACTCGGTGCTTGAGTTGCCATCCCCGAACGTCCATTGGGCTGATTCCCCCCCGCCGCTGATGAAGGTGACATTGAGAAAGTCGGCGTCTACTTCGAATGCCGGTGATGGTAAAGGGCAATCGACCTGGAGCTGCTGGCACCGCATGGTTTCTCCACATGCGCTACTTACGGTTTGGCAGATGGTATAGGTACCTTCCGCTGCGTAACGATGAGTGGGATTGGCTTCGTTGGAAGTAGCCCCGTCTCCGAAATCCCAGAAAATACTATCCGGACTGCCAGTGGATTGATCACTCAGCTCAACCTGGAGGCGATTCTGATTGACCGAAAATATGGCCTGGGGGGCGGGGCAGCTCACGCCCAGTGTATCGCACCGTTGATTGGAGCCGCAGATACTCGAGGTGGTGAGGCATACAATATATGTGCCTGGCTCTGAGAAGTCATGCGTCGGAGCGGGCTGATCGGAAGTGGCGCCGTCTCCAAAATCCCATTGATAGGAGGAAGGATTGAGCATCGACAGATCCGAAAAGACGACCTGCAGGTCATTAATTTCGTAAGAGAAATCCGTCTCGGGTGGAAGGCACTGTACCTGTATTTGCCGGCAAATGCTGTCTCGGCCGCAAACACTGGTGACCTCCAGGCAGACCTCATACGTGCCTACCTCCTGAAAGGTATGCTCCGGGTTGGTCTCGGTGCTGCTACTGCCGTCGCCGAAGGTCCATAGAAAGGTGGCTGGCTGATTTTGACTTTGGTCGGCAAAGCGGACTTCCAACTGGTTGCGAACGAAGGAGAAATCGGCACTTGGCGGAGCGCACACCACGTCGATGGTCTGGCAGGAGGTAATCTCCTGGCAGCTATTTTCCACCGTCAGGCATACTTCGTAACTGCCCGGCAGGGTGTACTCGTGGGTAGGATTGCGCATCGTCACTACAGTAGTATCGTCGCCGAAAGTCCAGCTGAATTGGGCTTCCGCATCGACGGAGTCGCTGACCATAAAGGCGACATCCAGTTCCGTGCTCACGAAAGAGAAGCCGGCGGAAATGGGCGTACAAGCAATCGCCAGCATTTGGCAAAAGGTATCCCGGCCGCAGCTGTTTTCTTCCGACAGGCACACTTCGTAAATCCCTGGTTGCTGATAGGTATGCTGCGGGTTCTCGCTTTGCCCGGAGGTGCCGTCTCCGAACGACCATTGCCGGAAAGCACCGCCTTCACTAGTAGTGTTGGTGAAGGACACTGTAAAGCCATTGACGTCAGCATTGAAGGAAGCGCCGGGTAACGCACAATCCAGAAGCGCGGTTTGACACGCAACCGTGGTGTCGCACTGGGAGGTTAATTCCAGGCATACTTCGTAGTTGCCCGATTCGGCATAGGTATGCCTGGGGCTTGCCTCCGTGGAGGTAGTACCATCTCCGAACGTCCAGAGAAAGGCCGCATCGACGGTGTCGACTCCGACTACGTCAACGGTCAGGCCACTGGTGATCAGGTCGAAATCTACGGTGGGGGTTGGGCAATCGATGGTGACCATCTGGCAAAACTCATCCGTGCCGCAATCATTGGTCAGTTCGAGACAAACTTCGTATGTGCCGTTCTGGGTATAGGTGTGGGTGGGTACGGAGTCAGTGGAGGTGGTGCCGTCGCCAAAGCTCCACATTGGTGAGAGCGAATCGGGTAGGGCCAGGGGAGTGGCTGTGAGGAGGCGGCCATCCACCTGAGTGCTGAAGGAAGGGTTGGGAAGCAGGCAACCTACCGTGATGGTATTGCAGGTAGTGTCGCGGCCACAGGGCTCGGTGATGATCAGGCATACCTCGTAGTCTCCGGTTGTATCGTATTTGTGTTCGGGATCGGGTTCGGTGCTCGAATTGCCATCGCCAAAGGTCCATTCGAAGGAAGTAGCCCGCTCGTTGCCGTTGGAGAATTGAGCAATTTGCCCTACTAGCTGGCTGGTGAAAATGGCCTGTTCGGGGAGGCAGGTGAGTGTAATGGTGTCGCATTTCTGCCCAACCCCGCACACGCTGGAAACGGTCTGGCAAATTGTGTAGGTACCAGGGCTCACATAAGTATGGCTCACGTTGGGCTCCGAGCTGCTGCTACCGTCGCCGAAGGTGTAATTGTACGAATCGATCGCTCCGATGGTGCTGTCGGTGACCAATACGGTCAGGCGATCAATTTCGATGCCGAAGGCGGCTTCGGGAGGCGTACAGCCAACTACTACGGACACACACGACTGCGCGTCGCCGCAGGAAGAACTAGCCAACAAGCAAACCGTGTATTCGTTTGGGCCGGCGTAGGTGTAAGTAAAAGCAGTATCGGATTGGATCATATTGCCGTCGCCCAGGCTCCATTGCAGGCTGTCGACGATTCCGCTAACTTCGGGCAGGAAGCGAACTTCCAGGCCGTTCCTTTCGGTGGTAAAGCTCACCCTCGGAGCCAGGCATTCCACGGTAATCATCTGGCAGGTGCGGGCGCTGTCGCAATCGGAAAAGGCCGTCAGGCAGACTTCGTAGGTGCCCGGTGCCGGAAAATCGTGAACGGGCTGTTGAACAGTGCTGCTTTCTCCATCCCCGAACTCCCAAAGCCATTGTTGGATGGGACTCGCCGATTGCGTCGTATCGACAAAACTGACGGTGAGCTCACCGGCCGTGCTGCTGAAGCCGGGTAAAATGGTCGGGCAATCGATGGCTATCATTTCGCATCGGATATCCGTCCCGCAGTCATCGGCCGTTTGTAAGCACACTTCGTAGAGGCCGGCTGAATCGTAGACATGAACCGGATTGATCTCGGTGCTGGTGCTGTCGTCGCCGAAGGTCCACAAATTCGTGCCGCGCTCCTGACCGCTGCCGGTATTGGTAAATTGTACCTCCAAACCGTTTACTTCATACGTGAAGCCAACCTGCAGGGGCAGGCAGGAAACGACAATACTATCGCAGCGGATGAATTCGCCACAAATCCCGCTTGATTGCAGACACACCTGATAAGTGCCCGGAGCATTGTAGGTATAAGTCGGATGCCGCTCGGTACTGACTTGCCCGTCGCCGAAGGACCACTGGCGGCTCGTATCGCCGTTGGTGCTGGTGTTGATAAATGCATGTTGAAGACCAACAGCGCTGTAGGTAAAGCTGGCCCGGCCCGCACAATTGCTGCGCTCGGACAAGGTAATCAGGGTATCGACAGGAAGGTTTAGTAGGCGGCTGCGTACGCCCGATGGCCACAGTACTTCGAGGCTGTCCACATCAGTAGATGCACCCAAGCCGAAGACAACCTCCGGGGCGTAGAAAATCCCGTGGCTGTAGCTGCTGTGAATTTCCCGAAGCTGCACCCCCCAGGGACCGTAGAGCCGCAGCTGAGCCCCTATCCCCAGCGCATTGGATTGGGCCCCTTCCAACTGAAAAGCCAGGTACTGTGTATTGGTGTTTCCTCGATTGAGTGCAAGTTGATCATTGATATCCGGAGGAATACCCGCCATAACATCCAGAAAAGCATCTTTATTCAGTCGGCCGATGGTAGCGGTGTTGCCCTGTAAGAACGGGAGCGCACCGGTAAATTCCGCGTAATTGCCCACACTGGTGAACACGTATACGCGGTAGCCACCAGAGAGGCCGGTAACGAGCAGGTCAAGGCCGCGATCGCGATTGAAATCGGCCCAGATGCACTGCTGGCCTCCGACGAGAGGCGTGCCCAACGCCGTTGAAGTAATATCCGAAAAGCCGCTGGAGTCTTGCCGCAGTAGGGCATTGGGGCCATTCTGATTAATGAGGTAGAGATCGATATCGCCGTCGTTGTCGATGTCGCCGAACTCGGCCGCCCAACTATCGAGGGTATCCGCCAGGCCAAGGGCCTGCCCACTTTCCACAAAAGAAAAATCGCCTTGGTTTAAATACAGCAGGTTGCGGCCAGTGCCGGCCACTGAATCACTGGTAGCTTTGCGGCACAAAAACAGATCGATATCCCCATCCTGATCGATGTCCGTCCAGCGCGCAGCCTGATTGCCGCCGACCAATAAAGAATCGACGGGCGGTGCCCGAAACAAAGCGGTATCGGCAACGAAGGTAGTGGCTGACTCGGCCCGAAAGGTGCGATTGCTCCCGGTGGCATTGGTGGCGAATAGGTCTAACAGGCCATCCTGATTCAGGTCGATCCAATGCACAGTTTGTACCGAAGCATCTCCCACTGATAGGGCTTGCAAATCGAAACTATTGTCGAATCGGCCGGTGAGCACGAGCAGTACCGAATCCGTACTGCCCACAGCCAGATCCAGAAACCCATCCCGATTAATATCGGCGGCGGCCAGGGAGGTATAAGTGGCCGCGGGCAATTGAAAGCTGAATCCACTGAAAACAGAATCGGTCGATGATTGCACATCGACATACAGGCGATGATCGGCACCGATTCGAAAAACATCTACAAATCCATCGGAATTGAAATCACCCGTACCAATCGCCTGAGAACTGGACAAATCCGAATAAAACAGCCGATTGGGCGCAGGTTCAAATGATAATTGCCCAAACAAGGGGGCGGAAACGAGCAGGAAAAACAGCCAAAGGACCAAGTGGTCGCGGTGACACATTGGGTGAGACATGTCAGGGGATTATGGTTGTTAGTAGTAAACGGATCTTGCTTTGCGCGGCAAAAAACGCTATATTTGAATAAGTCGTTTGACTTAGGAATTACTTTTCACATCAGAGAGAGCGCGTTTTTAAAGGAGCCCTGCCCATCCTAATACCAGGGCTCTCTTTTTTTGGGTACCCACCGATAGCAATCTAACTACCAGTGAATTCGTCATAAGGCGGCGGTGCGTGAATGGCAGGGATGCGGTTTTTGTATTCTACGAATATAGAGCAAAAGAGTTGCGTGTCTAATTAAACATCCCGTTTAAGCCGACCCCGAATCGGCATGGGCCTCCCAACGACTTCAAGTCTAGCAGTTTGCGGTTCAGATTGCTTTGGGATTCGGAAGCCCGACGAGTTCTTTCACCTCCCGAAGTGTTGCCTGGGCGCGCTTGCGAATATCGGCGGAACTGGCCTTTAATTGATTTTTGATGGCCTTCTTATCGCGGAGTAGTTCGGCGCGTCGGGCGCGGATGGGCTCCGTCAGGTCGATTAATGCATTTGCCGCGGCCTCTTTGAGGTCTACGTAGCGCAGCTGGCCGGCATCCTGGTCGGCCATAAGGGAGTCGTGTGCTTCTTGTTGACCGCTGGCCCGCAGCATCCGGAATAGGTTGGCCACTCCGGGGCTGAGTTCTCCGGCCGGGGTATCGCCCGTATCGGTTACGGCCGATCGGATCTGCTTGGCGATGCGGGCTGGCTCCGCAAAGATATCGATGTAGTGCTTCTCGCCGGCACTGGCGCTCATCTTGCGTGTAGGATCGGCGGTAGACATCACCTTGGGGATCTCGGTAAAAAGGGGCTGAGGAAGTTTAAAATACTCCTTACCCACCTCGTTGTTGAAGCGCTGGGCGATGTTGCGCGTCAGTTCCAAGTGTTGTTCCTGGTCCTTTCCGACCGGCACCAATTCGGCGTGGTACATCAAAATATCGGCCGCTTGCAGGATGGGATAGGTGTACAATGCAGCGGAGATAAAGCCGTCGTCGGAGCCTTCCGAGCTCTGCCGGCTTTTGTCTTTAAATTGCGTCATGCGGGTAAGCTGTCCGTAGCTGGAGTAGCATCCCATGATCCAGCCGAGTTCGGTATGTTCGGGTACCAGGCTCTGGATGAAAAGGTTTTCCGGGCGGATACCGGTGGCCAGGAGGTCGAATACCAGCTCCCAGCTGTTTTGGGCCAGTTTTTTGGGCTGAAACGGCATGGTCATGGCGTGGTAGTTGACTACACAGTAAAGGCAGTCGTAGGTTTCCTGTAGCTTCAGCCAGTTTTGGATTGCACCGAAGTATCGTCCAAAGTGTAATTTACCGGTGGGTTGGATTCCGGAAAGGATCGTCTTTTGCTCGCTCATTCATTCGAATTGTAGGCCACAAACATACTCTCTACTGCTCAAACGGATTTAATCCTGCGTAATAAATTAGGTACCAGCCGTCCCCCTGACGGGTAAATCGGCGCTCCATTCCATATTCGCCGCTTTCGTGTTCGATGCGCTCGATGATGAGCTCGTCTCCGAAGGTCGAAAATTCGGAGCGAAACCCCGTTGAGTCTGGATCGAAGGGGCGGTGCATGCGCCATTTTTCTTTTTGCCACCGAAATTGCTCCAACTCGGCGGGATGCTGGGCATTGTTGGGAATGCCCTCTAAAGGGAATTGGATATGGGCCATTTGGTAGAGGCTATCGGTGAGGAAGCGTTGGTAAAACGCATCAAAATCGCTGTTATCGGGTTGTTCCCGGTTGCAGGCAAGCAGAAATATCGAGCTGCCGATAAGCAGCAGAAAGAAGCGGTTCATTGCATTCGGTTTTTAACATTCGATTGGCACCGGATACGGTATTGTTGTAACGCTCAACGGCGGGCAAGGATACAATTTACCCGAGAGATTCTTCCTGCAACAAGGCCCGCAAGCGATCGGCCAGGCCCGCTTCCGACGGATGCTCCGGAAGATGGTACCAATCGATTCCCCGCTCGGCAAGTGCCTCCCCGGTAGTGGGGCCGATCGCCAACACGATCTGCCGGGGCTGCAAGGGTTGTTGGTGCAGGAAGGCCTGGACATTGAGCGGACTCGTAAAGGCCGCTATATCCACCGCATCGGGAACGCGGATGTCCGGATCGATCACGTTGTCGTAGACCGGTATCGATACCGCATCGATCTGCCGCCCCAGCAGCCCCTCAATCGACCGGCGCGATTGAGCCGCCCGAATAAACAGAACCCGTTGATGACGTACTGCCGGAAGTAAAGCACGCGCAGTGGCCTCCGGGTTCCCCTGTCCAACAAATTTTACCTCAAGGCCCAATGCCCGGCACTGCTCGGCAGTCCCGGGGCCCATTACCGCAACAGATCGATTGAGGACGGCCCGCTGCGCGGAGGGCAATTGCTCGACAAAAAACGCCGCCCCGCGGGGGCTGTAAAAAAACAACCAATCGCTCTTCGGAACGTACTCAAACGGAAGAGCCACAAACCGCAGTAAGCTGCGGTCGATGAGGGTCAGGTGCCATTGTCGGGAAAGGGCGCGCAGCGGACTTTCTAAACTTAGTCCTCGGGAGATGAAGAAGGTCTTTCCCATAGGTTGTATTTTGGGGCTCGGATCCCCAACTCATCATATTCCATACAGTTCAATCAGTATGATACTTCCAGATACGAATTATACCAAAGTTACCTACTCCGAACCGGAAGAGGCGCTCAGCATTATCAAATCCGGCGATCGCGTGTTCGTACAGGGGAGTGCCTGTACCCCTTCCTTTCTGCTAAAGCATTTGGCTGATCGTGGGTCGGAATTACAGGACGTAGAACTGGTGTTCATCAGCGTATACGGCGATATCCACGTGGATGATCTCGCCCTGACGAACAGTTTTCGCCTCAACTCCATGTTTGTGTCCGGGTCGGTTCGCAAAGCGGTCAACGAGGGCCACGGCGATTACATTCCCGTGTTTTTGAGCGAAATTCCCGAACTCTTCAAGCGCCAGATTTTGCCGCTCGACGTGGCGCTGGTTCAGGTGTCTCCTCCCGATCAGCACGGCTATTGCTCCCTGGGGGTATCCGTCGATATCGCCCGCACCGCGGTAGATACGGCCCGCTACGTGATCGCCCAGGTCAATCCGCAAATGCCCCGCACCCACGGAGAGAGTTTTTTGCACCACACCCGTTTCCATAGCTTGGTGTACCACGACAGCCCTTTGCACACGGCCGACTTCGGCTCCCACGTTACGGCTACCGATCGCCGGATCGGCCAGTTCGTCGCAGAGCTTATCGACGATCGGAGCACCTTGCAAATGGGGATCGGTTCCATTCCCGATGCGGTGCTCAACAGCCTGCACAATCACAGAGACCTGGGGGTACACACCGAGATGTTCTCAGATGGCTTGTTGCCCCTGATCCAAAAGGACATCGTCAACAACCGGTACAAGAAACTGGACGTCAATAAAACGGTAGCCGGATTTGCCTTGGGATCGCAAAAATTATACGAAGCGGTCAATGACAATCCGTCTTATTCCTTCCGCGACATCGACTATGTCAACGAACCAAGCATTATTCGCCAAAACCCCAAGGTAGTCGCTATCAACAGCGCCGTAGAAATTGATCTAACCGGCCAGGTGGTGGCCGATTCTATCGGCACCTTTCAGTATTCCGGGGTTGGCGGGCAAATGGACTTCATGCGGGGCGCCGCGCTAAGCGAAGAGGGAAAACCCATCATCGCCATGACGAGCCGCACGAAAAAGGGGATTGGCCGGATCGTACCTTTTCTGAAACAGGGAGCCGGCGTGGTTACTACCCGTGCCCACGTCCATTACATCGTAACTGAATACGGTGTGGCTTATTTGTACGGCAAAAACCTGCGGCAACGCGCCCACGCACTTATCGACATTGCCCACCCCGACGATCGGGAAGCACTGAGCAAAGCGGCCTACGAGCGGTATCGGGTATTTTAGCGCTACCTACTCCTCCTCCCGGTCATACCCCTCCTCACCTTCTTCGTCGTCTTCGATGAGTCGAACGCGAGTGGCGATGAGCTGGCTGTCTTCGTTGCGGTCGAGGGTGAATTCTACCTGATCGCCGACGAGCAGGTCGTTAAAGTCGAGGTCTTCTACCGAAGAATAGTGGAAGAAGAGATTATTCGGCGGATACTTAATGAAACCGTAGCCGTTTTTCAGACTTAGGATTTCCGACAGCAGTACTTCGCCGACTTCCCCCTCCATCGGCTCCTCGGTGCCGGCTTCTTCTTCTTCAAAGTTCGGGTGGCGGCGGCGCGAATCCGGGTTGCCCGGTACGAATAAGTTGCTAATCAGCGGATCGTTGCGCCGAATGCGGTTGTCGATGATCTCGTGCATGGGCACCGGGAAAGACGCCTCCTCCAGGAGATCCTGCGCGGTGCGCGTCACCATTGGTTTCCCCGCATCGGTGGTGAACTCAAAGTCCCAAGACATAATCATCACGCGGGTGCCCAGGGCATTGACTTTGCGGACCAGCGGCACGTAGTCGCCATCGCTGGCAATGAGGACGAGGATATCGAAGTTTTTCTGTATGGTCCGTTCGTAGGCTTCGAGTGCCAGCCATACATCGATACCCTTTTCTTCCCGACGGCCATTGGAGCTTTTCAGCGGCAGGTAGTGAGTAGTAACACCGGCAGACATGAGTATATCGTCAAACACGCGATCCCAATAGAGCACCGCGCCTCGCTGATAGGCTTCCTGGGCGCTGAGCCGCCCCCGGAAATAGTGTGCATCTACGATCCGGCAAAGGTGCGTTTCCGTTCCTTCTTTCTGAGCTACGTAATTGCGGATGAATTCGTGTAATCCGGAGATGCTGAGGCGCCGTTTGCGCGGATGATCGTAGTTGTAGTAGTTACTTACGTGTAAAAAGTAATTGCCGTCGTAAAAGACGCCAATCCGAAGCAATTTCTCTTGCATAATTCTATTTCAACTAGCTTACGTCAATTAGCTTTCTTTAAAGTGGACGCAAAGGTACTTAATTTTCAATTAACACGGAGCTGATTCTGCAGGGCTTCAAAAATGGTTTCGGCCAGTTGGAAGTGGGTGCTGGAGGATTGCCGCACCCGGTGCAGGGGCTGCTCCCAGCTATCGGCCAACGCGGCCCACACGTGGAAAAAGCCGTGGGCATCCCGTTCGCAATAAACACCCAATGGCAAGTGGCACCCTCCTTCGAGTAGCTGCAGCACCTTCCGCTCCACGTTTGTGCACTCGGCCGTGGGGGCGTGATGAAGTTGCAGCAACAGCCGACGCATGTCCATGTCGTCCGTCCTGGTTTGAAAGGCGAGAACGCCCTGTGCGGGGGCGGGAATGAACTCGCGGGGGCTAAAGGGCAGGACCTGCAAATCGGAAAGGTCGAGTTCGAGCCGCTGAATGCCGGCTGCCGCCAGCAGGATGGCGTCGAATTCGCTCCGACGGAGCTTTTCGATTCGGGTGGGCACGTTACCGCGAATGTCGGCGAGCTCGATATCGGAGCGAAAGCCACGCATTTGCGCCTTTCTGCGGGCCGAAGAGGTTCCTACCCGTGCACCGGAAGGCAAATGGAGCAGAGATGATGTTTGGAATACCTCCGGTCGAATGAGTAGCCAGTCGGCGGGGTTTGCCCGCTGAGACACCGCCGCCAGTTGAAGTCCGTCCGGGGCCTGCGTGGGCAGATCCTTCAACGAATGTACCGCGATGTCTACAGCCCCATCGAGGAGTGCCTCTTCGATTTCTTTGGTGAAGAAGCCTTTGCCTTCCAGTTTGTCGAACCCCAAATCCTGAACGCGATCTCCCTGTGTTTTAATAATTTCGAGCGAACTGGTGTGTCCGAGTTCTTCGAGTTGCCCCTGAAGAAATCGGGCCTGCCAGAGCGCCAGACGACTGCCGCGGGTTCCGATTCGTATAGGATTTTTCAAATTTTTGCCGCAAAACTAGGGGATTCGACGAAGGTAGATGCCAGAAAGGCGTCAAAATCAACAATAGATTCCGAAAAGGCAGATTTTCCTATTTTAGCGCCCATGCAATTATCTGCTCGAGAAATAGCCAGCCTCATAAACGGAGAGGTCGAGGGGAATCCGGATGTATTAGTCAATCGTCCGAGTAAAATCGAGGAAGGGGGAACCGGCAGCATTAGCTTTCTGGGAGATTTGAAGTATGAGCCCTTTGCTTACTCCACCGATGCCTCCGTTTTGATCGTGGATCAATCGTTCCGGCCGAAGGAACCGCTTCAACCTACGCTGATTCGCGTGCCGGAAGTCCGCGCGGCCTTTACCACCCTGCTGACGATGTACGACGAACAGAAGAACCGGGATGGGCAAGTCGGGGTCGATCCGTTGGCTTCCGTGCATCCGAGCGCCACACTTGCCGAGGAGGTGAGCGTTGGTGCGTTTACCGTTATCGGCGAGCAGACTCGCGTAGGCGAGGGCTGTCGAATCGATGCTCAGGTGTACATTGGAAAGAACGTTATCTTAGGAAAGCGCGTGCGCATTTTTCCGGGCGCCCGCATCCTCTCGGATTGCATTATCGGTGATCACTGCGTGATTCACTCGAACGTCGTAGTCGGTAGTGACGGGTTCGGCTTTGTGCCCGATGCTCAGAACCACTACCGCAAAGTGCCTCAGGTGGGCAACGTTCTATTGGAAGCCAATGTAGAAATCGGGGCGAATTCAACTATTGACCGGGCGACGGTAGGGTCGACGGTCATTCGGCAGGGCGTTAAACTGGACAATCTTGTGCAGGTAGGGCACAATGTGGAGATCGGGCGAAATACCGTCATTGCGGCCCAGACTGGAATTGCCGGAAGTACAAAGATTGGTGCCAACTGCCGCATTGGCGGGCAGGTGGGTTTTGTGGGGCACATCCAGATTGCGGACGGCACCCAAATTCAGGCAAAAAGTGGGATCGGCTCAACAGTAAGCCAACCAAATCAGGCGCTGTTTGGTTATCCAGCCATACCCTACACGAATTTCGTGCGGTCGTACGTCGTATTTAAAAAGCTACCCGGGCTTTACCGCACCATTCAACGGTTAGAGCGCGCCATTCAGGAAATCCAGGCCAAATCGTGACGAGCAACCGAGTAGTAGAGGGATTAAAATATCCTATATTTGATGCTACCGACATAAACATGAAGCAGCGAACAATCCATAAGCCCGTAATGGTAGACGGGGTAGGTCTACACACAGGTGCTTACATTCATCTCACCATTCTCCCCGCACCGGTAGATCATGGCTACAAATTCCAGCGTATGGACCTGGAAGGCCAGCCAATCTTCAATGCGGATGTCAATCGCGTAGTTAGTACCGATCGGAGTACCTCCATAAAAGTGGGGAACGCTATAGTCTCGACCGTTGAGCACTTGTTATCGGCCCTTTCGGGCTTGCAAATCGACAATGCGCTGATCCAGCTCGATGGGCCGGAAGTGCCCATTCTCGATGGCAGTGCCGCGCCGTTCGTCGAGTTGCTGCTGGAAGCAGAGATCGTCGAGCAGGAGTCCGAACGGGAGTATTTCATTGTGGAAGAACCGATAACCTACCGAGACGAGACGACGGGCTCCGAGCTCATTGCGCTGCCGCACGATGGGTTTGAAGTCATTTCAATGATCGATTTCAACTCGCCGGTGCTCGGGCAGCAGTATGCCACGTTGACGCGCCTCGAAGACTACGCAGAGGAAATTGCCCCCTGCCGAACGTTTGTGTTCTTGCACGAATTGGAGCAGTTGTTCGAGCACAACCTCATTCGGGGAGGCGACCTGGAGAACGCCATCGTTATTGCCGATCGGCCGGTACCCCAGGAGCAACTCGACAACCTCGCCCGCCGGATGGATCGGCCGACGATGGAAGTTACCGGGCAGGGCATCCTCAACACGGTCGATTTGAAATTTCAAAACGAACCCGCGCGCCACAAGCTACTCGACGTTTTGGGAGACCTGGCCTTGCTCGGCCGGCCAATTCGGGGAAAAATTGTAGCTACCAAACCAGGCCATCGGGTCAATATCGCGTTCACGCAACTGCTTAAGAACGCCTACCTCGAACAACGAAAACTGCGCAACAAGCCGCGCTACGATCCGGACCAGCCGCCCTTATTCGATACGAATAAGATCGCGAGCTGGCTGCCCCACCGATACCCGTTTTTGCTGGTCGATAAAATCATCGAACTCAGTGATTCGCACGTCGTTGGAATCAAGAACATCACGTTCAACGAGCACTTTTTCCAAGGGCATTTCCCCGGAAACCCGGTTTTCCCGGGCGTACTACAAGTCGAAACAATGGCGCAAACCGGAGGCATCCTCGCGCTGAACCTACAGGACGATCCGATGAATTGGGATACCTACTTCCTCAAGATCGAATCCGCCAAGTTCAAGCACATGGTCTTTCCGGGAGATACTATGATTATCAAAATGGAATTGTTAGCACCTATCCGCAGGGGAATTTGCCAGATGATGGGCACCATTTACGTGGGGCACAAAATCGTATCGGAGGCCGAACTCACTGCTCAAATCGTTAAGCGCTCATAGCTATGGAAGGTTTTCTCGAAAGAAGTGTTATCGATCCGGAAGCCAAAATTGCCGAGGGCGTTTACATCGGTCCGTTCTCCTACATCGACCGCAACGTCGAAATCGGCGAGGGTTCCTGGATTGGCCCCAACGTGACGATCTTCGAAGGGGCCCGTATCGGTAAGCACGTCAAAATTTTTCCAGGGGCCGTCATTTCCGGCATCCCCCAAGACCTGAAGTACCGCGGCGAAGAAACACTCACGTACATCGGGGACCACACCACCATCCGCGAATACGTAACGGTAAATCGCGGGACGGCCTATGCGGGCTGCACCCAGGTCGGGGAAAATTGCCTGTTGATGGCCTATGTACACGTCGCGCACGACTGCATCCTCGGCAACCATGTCATCCTGGCCAATAATGTCAATCTCGCCGGCCACGTTGAAGTAGCCGATTATGCGATCATTGAAGGGCAGGTAGGCGTACAGCAGTTCACGCGTATCGGCATGCACAGTTTTATCGCCGGCGGAAGCCTGGTGCGCAAAAGCGTGCCACCCTACGTGCGTGCCGCCCGGGAGCCGCTTTCCTACATCGGTGTGAACCGCATCGGCCTGGAACGCCGCACGTTTAGCCCCGATCAGATAAATCGCATCCACGATATCTACCGGATTCTGTTCGTCAAAGGACTTAACCTCAGCCACGCCATCGAAGTCATCGAGGATGAAATTCCGCCCTCTGAGGAACGCGAAAACATTCTGCGATTCATTTTTGAAAACGAGGAAAAAGGTATCCTGCGCGGCTACAAACAGGTAAACGGCAGCAGCGTGTATGAGGATTGAGCTGGAGGATGTCGGGAAGCGCTTTCGCCGCGAATGGATCCTAAAACACATTTCCTACACCTTCGAAAAGGGCAGCGCCTACGCCGTGCGCGGGCCGAACGGCAGTGGGAAATCTACTTTTCTGCGGCTCCTTTCCGGCCATCTGACGCCCTCGCGGGGGCACATTCGCTTTATTTATAAAGACCGGCCCCTCCCGGTAGGAGAGGTGTACCGACAGCTTTCCTACGCGGGCCCGTACATCGATTTAATCGATGAATTTACCCTGCAGGAAGCCCTGCAGTTTCACTTTCGGTTCAAGGAGCTTCAGCCCGGTTTGCGGCTGTCCGATCTTCCCGCTTTGCTCCAACTGGGCGAAGCTACTCACAAGCCGCTGCACCACTTCTCAAGTGGCATGAAGCAACGGCTCAAGCTCGGTCTGGCCATCCTGAGCGCAACGCCCCTGCTGCTGCTCGACGAGCCCACCGCCACCCTCGATCGACGCGGCATCGACTGGTACCAACAACTCGTACAGGCCCACCGGGCCGACCGCCTCGTAGTAATTGCCTCCAACGTATCCGACGACTACGCCTTTTGCGAAGCGGCCATCGATGTGACCGCCTACAAATAATTGATTGTACCCGGTTTACGGTCAATTGATTAATGCAGCAGCGTCCCGTGACCCCGAGCCATTAATGGTAGCAGGCTTTGATCCGAAATTTTTTCGTTTCCATTCGGAATAATTGACCCCATCAGGTCGAAAAAAGAAGTTATGCGGGGTTTGGCCCCTGGGGCTGTAATTTCTTAATTGATTCAATATCAAAGTGGTAGGTTAGATATTTCGTTTTTCGGCACGGAAATGGCAATATGGAAGGCAACCTCAGGAAGAACGATCCCAACATATCCCCAGCCGGGCCTGGCACACTTTTCGTAAGAAACTATACCCCATAACCCCAGGCTCATTCCAAGAATGAATGATGTCGACCCAGTCCTGCTAGTAAAGCAGACATTCAGCTATTGAACGTGCATCCCTTCGTGCGGGTGATCACTGACGTGTCCCCCCCGTGTCTAAGGATTTGGTTGACCTTAAAGAGAAAACTATGTTTCTCCCCAGGAGGACGGATATGGGCCGTACGGCCGAGCGTGTCCGGGAGGAGGTAAAGGTTTTATTGAATCAAGGATTTGGCCGATTAGAACAAGCAACTACTGAGCAAACACTATGGAAGCGACTGGATCACCGGCCTCTGCGCGCTTATTACGTTGCCCTCATCAGTCGGCATTTCCGATCCGCCTTACCCCCCTGGAAACGGTTATTGTACCGACAGGCGCGGTGGACGCGCCTGTTTGAGCAGCAGCTACCGCTCATTTTCGAAACGATTATCTGTATTCAATATTTGCACAATCACCTGCTCGACGGAAAGACGGGTAGGGATGGGCAACTAACCACCAGTGATCGACTGCTTGCGGCTAATCAGCTCAAGGAGCAACTCTATCGATACATTCAAAAGGAACTACCTCGCTCCGCACGTGCTCCGGTGGAGGAAACGGTGCGTCGGGTATTTGAGGCGGTAGACTGGGGGCAGCAGCTCGACCACCAGGCAGGGGGCTATCAGCACTTCCGCAATGGAGGGCCTGAGCTGGAAAGCCTGCTTCCGCCCGCGTTACTCAAGGAAATAGACTTGCGGGCAGCCGCTCCCTTCATCGACAAAATAAAACGCGACCTTCCGGTTATTTACGAGGAGGCGTTGCACATTTACTTTCATCGGATTTATCTGGTTTGTGCCTACCTCTTCGTGGCAGCTACCCGGCTGATTGGCCGCCTTCTGGACGTACCGAAGACCTATCGCACCGAAATGGAGCAGTTTGCCTGCTGCTACGGCATCATGCGGCAACTCGTCAATGATAATGCCGATTACCTGCCCTCCGGAATGGCGCTCTACACCCAGGGCCGGGGGCCCCGGGATACTCAGTCCGATTTGCGGCGGGGGCTTTTTACGCTACCGCTGGCTTTTTACCTGGCCAACCGAGCCGGTGAAGAACTATACCCCTATCTGCTACATCCGGTGGAGGTCATTTCGGCCGAAGAGCAGGAGCGGATTTATGCCGACATGCTACAGTCGAATGCCTTGCATCAATCCATTCAGAATACGCGAATTCTGACCGAATTAGCACTTTCTTATCTGGATCCCCACAACGAAGCAGCCTGTTATCTGGCCGATACCTGCGGCATTGCCCAGTGGAATAAATTTATCGTTCCCTGTCATCGCCACCTCAGTTACCGGGCGTACCGCCAAACGGCCTATTACCGAAGAACGAAGGAGCTGACCCTGCAGCTTCGTCGCCAGCGGCGCGCCTGGCGCGCTCAGGTCAAACCTTCCTGGTTGGGAATGCCCGCCAACCCGCAGCGGGGCGTCCGGGTGCTGCGCGAACAGCTGCAAGCGTACCAGCCCACGCCTTCCCTTGGCTGAACATCCTCAAAACGAGAGAAAAAGAATCGGAAAAATTACGTCTGTTGAATGAATTTATCCGTTAAAAAAATGAAGTGATACGCTTATTTTGGTAATTTAGAGCTTGATAAAGGGATAAACTGGCCGGTGCGCAGACTATTCATTTTGAGTTCCTGCCCCGTGTCTACTCTACTATTGAGCTGGACTACATGCACCCACATGACGACTCCAACTACCGTCAGCCTAGATAAGATTGGCCTACGCGAAGTCATACCGTTTCCGCGGATCGACGAGTTTTACGACCTCCTTCAGGACCGCCTGCACATGGTTACGGGTAGCTACATCCTGCAGCACGAGTACACGCTCTTCATTAACGCGCTCCCTCGTAAGAAACTCATCTACATCAACCGCTACGAAAATGTACCCCTCATCTACGCAGGGGTGCGGCGGCAGCGCGAACTGATTGAAGGAGAGGAGGATCACACCGAGGATCTATCCGTGTACTGGAACTTCCTGGACTCCACCGACCTCAACTCCGATACGGCCGTGGTTAGTTCGCAGCTGTATCGATCCTTCAACATGGGGAGTTACAGCCTGGAGGATATCCCCAAAGTAGGGCAGGGCAGCCTGCGTAGCTATTTTGAGCCGATCCTGGAGCCCAACCGGACCGATTCCAAGCCCACGCCCAGGCAGGTGGCGGAATATCACATTCTGAAGAATTACTTCGATATATACGCCGACCACTATTTGTCGATTCCCCTCGTCCAATTCGGCGAATTCGACGGTATCGTACACCTTTGTTATCACGATGCGGATGCTCAGAACATTAACCTGCGGAGTATCTCCAATCTGATCCGGTCCTATTCGACGGTCATTGAAACACTAGTGCTGGAGTGGGATCTGGTGAGCCGAAACTTCGACAAGGCCAAGGCGGTGATGCTGCCGCTCAACCCCTCGTTCTACGACCGCGTTAACCGCAACCCGATTCTCAAAGAACTCAAGTTCGACCAATACTACCGGCGGCACTTGCCGTTTTTCCAGTCGCGCATCCGGTTCAACGACAACCTGATGCACTCCAAGGTGTACCGGCCGTATCTGAAAACGGCTATTATGTCGATCATGATCGACTCTTTCGCGCACAACGTGAGTGCCCATAGTCTGGTGGCACTCAATTGGTGGTTTAAGCGCCGGGCCGACGGCCTGCGCAACAGCCGCGAGATTCATCGCTCGGAAGTGGAGGAAGCGGAGGCCATCATCGACGACCACATCGAGCCCGGCTTCGATCGCGACCGCCTTTTCGAGTTGATCAGCCCCTGGATCAAGGGGCTCTACCCTTCGGATGTGAAAGACGACTACGACGTCGTGCGTTATGCCGGTTCGCTCGATCAGGAAATCCAGCCGCTGATCAAGTTTCTGATGCAGAAGGGGGCATTCTGGAGTGGTATTGCTCGCGATAATCACTTCGGGGGTGAGTCGGTCTCTTTGTTCGATGTGCTTTACGAAGATTTCATCAACAATCCGCTCTACCTCGGCACCATCGCCAAAACCGAAGATATTCACCGTATCCGGCTGCGCATCCTGCACTACCAGTCGGATGCATACCCGCCGGAGTCCATCCGCCACGCCAAGAAGGTGTTGCTGGAAGGTAACCTGGTGGTAGTCGATCTGAAGGAACGCCGCGAACCTGCCCACTTCGAAGAGGGAAGGGGGTACTATCTCGAAATGCCCGGCGATCAGTATCGCCTGTACTTCGATGAGCATCCGGAGCTGGAGCAGATGAGTGAATTCGTCCAGCCCGGAGAAACCTACGTGGCCCTCCGGGATTGGCTCAAAACCGTTCGCGTATTTCTGCCGGGCGAAATTGTGGGCCGCCATGCGTTTTTCACTATTCTGGAAAATGAAATCCGCAACGTAAAGCACTACCGGGGAGATGCCCTGCAACGCATTCAGAAAAACGGCCTGGATTTGTGCATCGCTATCCAGGAAACGACCGTAATGCAAGCCGAACCGGAAATGCAGCACCGCAACCTGGTGCGGGTCGGAGTGTGGATCGGAGAGCCAACCGTACTGCATACCCAGCAGTATCAGCTCGTTCGTCGGCGGTTCGAGGTACTGCGCAGCGATATCATGGACAGCGAAACCTTCAGCCCCCGTTTGGGTGGAGGCTTTCAAGACAAGATTTGTGCGGGCATGTTGTTCAACAACCGCTTCGAACGGGTCCAGAACGGCGACGGCAACCCCATGCGCGATCAGACCGACGACACCGCGCGCGATGAGGCTTATTACCCCTGGATCACACCGGCCGTCAGCGCCGCGGATCGGCCCCACGAAGATTGGGAAATCAACCGATTCAACGAGAAGCTTTGGGAGCGCGTTAACGGCACTCCGGCACTGGAAACCGGCTACTTCAAAAAATATTTCCACCTCTGGAAGGCAGCGGATATCCTGACGATTTTACAGCTCGAGGACCTCAATCTCGTCTGGGAAAACCTCGCCCGCTTCAAATTCCTGCACGCGCCCATTCCCGAACCCCGTTTTCAGGAATTGTATCGCCTGATTCGCCGCAAGGGGGTCATTCGGGTGATCGACGGCCCACTGAGCTGGACCGATCCGGAAAAGACCCTGGTGGATGCCTATAATACCTGGTTACAGCACTGGCTGGAGGAGGATTCCTTCCTGGTTCAGTTGCGCGTCGATGGGCAGATAGTCGGGCAATTCAATTACCTGCCGGGCACCGACCCCACCCTGCGTTACCTCCCCGCCTGGGAGATGCGCAATAGCCGCTTCCGGAGAGCCCAGGAGCTCAACCTCCACGTGATCGATCTGGCACACGGCGGTAACTCCGAGCACCTAGGCACCATGCGATACCGCAACCACGGTATCTACCGGTCTTACTTTCAAAGCCAACTCATTCCGGGCGAACGGCCGAGCACCCGGGCGCGCCTTCGAGCCGCCGAATTGTTCGAATCACTGCTCACGCGTGTAGTTATCTTCGACAATCGCATATTTGGGCGGGTGCGCAGCAGCCAACGGCTGGAAGCCTATCGCCACCAATTGAAGTTGTCGATCTTCGGAGAGGGGTTCTCGCAGGTTAACGAGCAAGGCGAGGCAGAGATGTGCTGCGAATTCGAAGCGCGGAAAAAAGAGGTGCTGTGCGATTGCCACTTCCTGATCATCCACCTTTCCTACATCGAGAAAATCCTGCTGCGCAAATACGCCGACGACCCCGAATACGAAGAGGAAAATATCGGACTATTTATCCAACGCGATATCGTTCCTCACGTAGTGGATAGCCGCGGAGACATCCGCAACAATTTCGTACTCGTCATCACCACGGGCCGCGGGCGCACCAAATGGTGGACTCGCCTCCAGGACGATGACCGCTACCGCGACTATGCTTCCTTCACCATCTTCCGGCCGGTGGAGTCGTTAATCTCCGCTACCGAGAACGCACTGGCACGACAGGATGATCTGGAACTCAAATTCAACCTGACCAAAGTATTATTCGGTAGTTAAAATCCTATATAAATCAAAAAAAAATAAATTAATTTAGAGTCGGCACCGAGGCCCTTTTTGAACATAGACGTGAGAAAACCATCCAAAACACACTCCTTTGGATACTAAAATCTTGCCTACCAGGGCCGAGAATACCTACTTGCCTGCCTCTTCTCCTCCCCTCGAACGCCATATGATAATCGTATGGTCGTGGTCGGCAGGAGGAATGGTCGAATCTGATTCCTCCTGGACCGTAGCAGGACCCCGCCACGGCCGAGACCGCGTCCACTGCCTCGATTGGCCCAGCCGGGAAGAAAGCGTGGAGCGCCTTCAGCATCTGATTACTTCACTCCTGGACCGCCCTGCTAATGTCTTCGTTTTTTTGCACCGGCGGCACGGATATACCAATCAGCAATTTCAGCAGTTAACAACCCTCAACCAGCCGGATCGATCCGGCCAGATTCGGTGTTTCCTGTTTGGAGACGGAGCTGATCCGATCTATTTGTCGAAAGGCCCCCGGGGCCTGCTCGGTACGAGTGGCACCTTCACTGCCATGTCCGGCGGATCGGATGTCGCACCTCAATTTACCTCGTCCGTCCAGGACGAATCCAAACAAATAATCAAGGCTATACACTTCGAGTACGTCTGGCAGATCTACCAGCACGCCTTTCGCGCAGCCTTTTTTGAGTTGCGCGAAGATTTCTTTCGCGCCTTCGACGCGCTCACCCACCAACCCGAAATCGACAGTGCAGAGCTGTACAATTGGCTGCGCCAACCGGGCCAACGGAGCATTTTCCTGCGCCTGTTGAGCTTTATCGGACGAATCCGGCGCAAGTCTTCCCTCGAAAAAGAACTTCGGGCCCTGGAAGCTGCGGATAACCGGCAGTACGTCTTCTCGGACCTCGGAGTGGACCTGCAGACGATCTACGGCGAATCGACGGCCCGGGCTTACCAAACGGCCCGCCAAATGCTCGGCTCCCAGGTACTGGCCGGAGGAGGAAAAGTACAATTCGCCGAGCTGCGCCGCACCTTCGACCGCCTGTTGGAGCATTTACCCGAACCTACTTATCCTTAATGATTGGGCTGGGGTACATCACCACGCGTGCGGAGATACCGCAGGTACTGACGCGCTACCTCACCGGTCGAGCGGAGGTACACTGTTTTCCGCCTTATCCACGTGACGAATGGCCGGAGTTGGTCGTGGTGGAAGATCCCATGTGGCACGAGGGCCATTATTGCAGTGTGGGGGCCATCTGGCATCGCTACTTTGTGGCAAATTTCCCCTCCCACCGCTTTCTAATCGCAGGTTATTCCGCGATTACTCATACGAACTATTTAGATTTATTAGCTTTACCGGATGATTGGGAAGCCCACTTGGAGGCAGCGCTGACTTGCCAGTCCAATTGGCAATTGCCGCCAACCGATGGATTGCAACTCCTGGACAAACTCCAGCGCTTCCTCGCGGGCCACGGCGATCAGAGCGTAGTGACCATCACCGGGCGGCTGAAAATGACGGTGGCAGTGGCCCAACGGGAGTATCGGCAGATGCAAACGCCCTACGAAGAAATCTATCGGGCACTCATCCGACCGGCCAATCTGATCGAAAAATGGGCAGAATGGCGCAGTCGGTGGGATTTTTACCTGCCGCTTTTTAGTATTTTGCCATTTCGAACGCACCTGGAGGAGTTACTGCCCTGCTTCACCGTGCTGGAAAATTGGATAGCCACCGATTGTAAAGAGCCCGAACCATTGGAAAACGGGAGCCTGATGCGGGCGCTGGAAGCCATTCAGCAAACGTTGCAGTTGATTGAAGAAATTTATGTCGGCCAAGAATTACAAATTACTGATCGTTGACGACGACGCGGAGTTTCATCAGCAAATCCGCTATGCCTTTCGTCGCGATTTTGTGTTCGAAGGGGCCCTCAGTGCCGATCATCTCTTCCGCAAGCTGCAGGAATCACCTCATTACGACCTGCTTTTACTGGACTTGGTCTTCGATGATTCGGGGCATCCGAAGGGGTTGGATCTCATTCAGCGCGTCAAGCAAAATTACCCCGGGCTGCCCATCGTCATTACTACCGGCGAGCGCGGCACCGCCACGGTGGTAGAAGCCATGAAGCGCGGTGCGCAGGACTTTTTGGTCAAAACGGATTTCGATACCGACCTGTGGAAGGAAAAGTTCCTATCGGTAATCCGCCACCACGAGCTCGAAGCCGAGAACCAGGTGCTCAAGGCAGAAGTCAAGCGGCACCGGGCTGCTGAGAAAGAGGCCTATTCCTTCATCGGAGAGTCCGAACGGATTCAGGAAATTAAGCGCATTTTGCGCCTCGTATCCGAAGAGCCCGACGTGACCATATTGATCACGGGCGAGACGGGAACGGGCAAGGAGGTGGCCGCCCGCTATCTGCACGCCCACGGTGCTCGTCGCAATAAGCCTTTTCAGGCGGTCAATCTGTCCGCCATCCAGGATACGCTCCTGGAGAGTACGCTCTTCGGCCACCGCAAAGGGGCCTTCACCGGAGCGACCCGCGACATGGACGGCTACTTTGGCCAGGCCAATACCGGCATCCTGATGCTCGATGAAATTGGGGATATTGATGCCAATATTCAGGTAAAACTGCTGCGATTTCTCGAAACGAAATTAATCCGACCGGTGGGGTCCGATAAAGACCTTCAACTGGATGTACAAGTCGTGGCTGCTACCCACCGGAATCTGGAAGCGGCCGTGCGTGCCGGTGATTTCCGCGCCGATTTATACCAACGCCTTAAAGCAATGGTAATCGAAATTCCCCCGCTCCGCGAACGCAGGGAGGATATACCGTTGCTGTTGCGGCACTTCCTGGAGGTCGACGATCTTTCTTCGCTCCTCGATCCGGACGTCCAGGTGCGCCTGTTGCACTACAATTGGGAAGGCAACATCCGGGAGTTGAAAAACACGGTCAATTACATGCAGCTGCGCCGTCGTATTTTGGGTTGCGACCTCATCGATCTCAACTGCCTGCCCGTGGAGATAAAGGAAGAAAACACCCAATCCGTCTTCCAGATAACCCCCGAGAAGGGAGGCCCTGCCACGGATACCACCGTACTCAAAGCGCATACCATCGAGGAAGAACACGCCCTCATCGATTTGGATAAGATCGAGAAGCTGCTCATCACCAAAAACGGCGTGAAGAAGGATGTCGCCGTTCAAATGGGATTGGAAAATACGGACAACCTTCGGTATCGGATCAAGAAATACTACGACAAGCACCCCCGCCTATTCCAGCACTTTCCAGTAATTTGCGAGAACTACCGGCGCATTGTCAAATAGTGAAAATCCCGGATATGGCCACGTCGAAAGCCACCCTTGCTGAAATCATCAACACCCTGCCCCAGGTAGGTCGGATCGAATGGATCGGTATCCGGCCGGCACCGCGGGCCGAACTGACTTCCGTGGAGCAAGTAGAGGCGACTACGGAAAGCGGACTTATCGGCGATCACTACAAGGGAAAAAGCGGAAAGCGGCAGGTCACGCTCATTCAGCAAGAACACCTGGAGGCTGCCGCCAAATTGCTTGGAAAAGATCAGCCCCTGGACCCTGCCTTGGCCCGCCGAAACATCGTCGTGAGGGGCATCAACCTGCAGGCCTTTCGCGGGCGGCAGTTCATCATCGGCGACGAGGTGATCCTGGAGATGACTGACAACTGCGCACCTTGCTCCCGCATGGAAGAAAATTTTGGCCCGGGGGGCTACAATGCCATGCGTGGCCATGGCGGCATCTGCGCCCGGGTGCTTCAGTCCGGAACTATTCGGCTGGGCGCTGCGGTTCGGTTACATCTTACTGTTTAACTAAAAGAACGAAACGTGGCAGAGGTACATATTGCCTGTCCTAAATGCGATTGGGAACCCGACGGCAGCCCCTACTGGGCCTGCACCTGCGGGCATGTGTGGGATACCTTCAGCACGGCCGCCCGCTGTCCGAACTGCGGAAAGCAATGGAAATACACCAGTTGCATCCCGTTTGCCGGCG
This sequence comes from uncultured Saprospiraceae bacterium, assembly GCA_964504335.1. Taxonomy (GTDB): domain Bacteria; phylum Bacteroidota; class Bacteroidia; order Chitinophagales; family Saprospiraceae; genus CAZDET01. Next base: position 24,237 of record CAZDET010000003.1, on the reverse strand, counting down.
GCTGCCAGGAGATGTCTCCCCACATCGACTGGTACCGGGGGCTGGATGATTGGCTGCGGGAAGAGCTGGATACGATCACCGTCGAGATTGAGATCGTAACGACCTGATGCATCCTTACATCAACCGCTCGATCAGGGCCCGATAATCGTCAAAGGGAGCGTCTTCCTGCCGCATTTCCAGCAGGTCGAGTAATTGGCTTCCGTAGGTTTCTTCCAGTTCTTCCGCGGTTTGGGCACAACGGATTTCCACGGTTCCTGCTCGGAGCTGCTGCAATCGCCACGCGTAGGTGGCCTGCAGGCGATCGAGAATATCCCGGTGGACAGTCAGGTGATCGGCATCCGGAGCGATAGCATCGATCTGCTCAAAGGCTGCGCTGTTGCGGGCGATCATATCGGCGCGTTCGATGCTGTAATAGGCGGAATGGGCCGGTACACCGTCGCCGATTAGTTGTGCGTAGAGAATGAGCTGGAGATCTTCCTGGTTTTTGATCAATTCGCGGTAGCGCCGGCCCCCCCGGTACTTGAGGTCAATGACTACGCATTCATTGCCCCGACGGGCAATGAGGTCGGCTCGTCCCTTAACAGAGAGATCGCCAAATGCACCCTCGCAATCGACTTCGGTCTGCGGGTCGGTCCAACCGTTTCGTTGTAGATGGTGCACCAGGCTCCAGGCACCGTACTTCAGTCGTTCGAGAAAGGCGATGCGCTCCGGCTCCCGGCCGTAGAGCAACAGCGGAGCTCCCTCCTTGCGTAGAATATCGTAGGAATGCCGGTCGATCCAGTGGTAGACGTCTTGCTGTTGCCAGGAATCCGACCAGTCATCCATCAGGCGTTCGATGAAGCGATGGGCCAAATTGCCGAAGAGAACGCGATCCGATACTACGCTGAGGATGCTGGATTTCTGTAGCCGGATTTGGTGTCGGAAAACCCACTGGTACGGATAATAGATAAGATCCTCCAGGCTGCTGAATGTCTCGACCCGCGGAGCCTGTTCGTGAAGAACCGGCAGCTGAAAGAAAGGCCGGGGATGTCCCAGCGGCTGCGTCTCGATAGTTTGAAAAACCGGGAGTTTGAAATGCTGTTTCCAGGCCGCTGGGATTGTTTCTTTGTCGATGTCCAGGATGAGACTACCCAGGTTGGTAAAAGCGGCCTGTAGGTCTCCAAAAAGCGGATGAGAGGTTGTATCGACACCGTCGACGGAATCGGGTAAACACAGTAGCAAGCGCTTCTGGGTGTGTAGGAGTGGCCGCTGCCGCTGCCAGGTGAGCCGGCGGTTTTGTCGATCGGGTCCGTCCAGCTCTACTGATTGTTGTTGTAGAAAGGTGATTTCTCCGGGATACCAGCGCGAGAAAAAGTAATCCGGGTCATTGGCTACGAAATCCCACCAGATGAGTTCGTCCAAATCGGCGTGAACGGAAGCTGGCTGATACACGGCCTGCATACTGCCCACCTCGGCTGCCTGGTAGGCCACGGGAGCGGGCTCGTATACGGTGCGGACGATGCGCTCCACGCGCAAAAAATCCAGTTCCTGTTCGGGGAGGGTGTCAATCAGTTCTACCGCCCGGCGGGCCTGATTGGACAAGATGAGCAAACTGGAGTTAAGCCCTCCGTTTTCTTCGAACCGCTGCCGTCCCCACGATTGCAAGTAGGCAAACAATGCTCGTACCCGTTCTTTGGGGGCGGTCTCATGTGCGTTGTAGCGCGGTGCGCTAAACCAGAAGTCGTACTGAAAGCGGGCTTCTTCTGCTTCTTTGGGTGGGCGACTTTCGAGATAGGAGCGCACTACGGCGATCCATCGATCGGAAAACAGTCCGGGTGTTTGGGCGAGTACGGCCGCCATTGTATCGGCCAGATCATCGGGGAGCGGCTTAACTGCCAGCGATACGAATTCCATAATTCGCTGAACGTCGACGGGCTCCCAGAGGAAGGCTGTCACCAGCTTCAGTACCTGTAGGGTGGGGCGGGCCAGGCTGGCACTGGGCACTCCGATACTCGGGAGGCCCTCCAGGGCGAGGGCATTGTCGAGGGTGCGGTTTTTTCCGGGCAGCAAGCAGGATGGCTGCCAGCCGGCATTTTGTCGGAGTAACGCGGCCAGATAGGCTGCCAGATGGGTTTCTCGCCGGGCGCGCAGGATCAGGAGGCTGCCATCTCCACGGAGCGAAGCGGAACGAGGGCCTCCCTGCGTGGCCGCTTTGAACCGATCCAGATCGGTTGCCCCCTCACCGAGAACCGGGCGCGCCAGCGTTGCTATTACTACACCCTGTTGCCGAAGTGCTTCAAGTAGCCGCTGCAGGCCCGGTGGCAATAAAGCAATCGGCTCGTGAAGAACGATGCGTTGCAGTGGTTGGGAGCGGTAGGAAAGCGCCTGAAGTACCCGCTGGAGCCGGTCGGCCCAACCGCGTTGGAGCAGGTTGGTTTCGTCTTCCTGCCGAAGTACTTGCTCCAGCTCCGCGAGGCAGCGCAAGCGCGGAGGCATATCATCCTGAAGTTTGAACGACCATCCCGAGGCCACCAGGTTGTCCCGGCGTTCGAGTAGATCGGCCGCCGTAGCCGGGCCGTCCGCCTCGAATGCCGCTCGAAAGAAGGTGTCGGGATGCGAGTCCACATACTCGAAGAGCAACTGGCGGTACTGCTCCACGCGTAAATAGTCGATTTCTTCCAGGGGCTCCTGAAAGCCGAGGTATACCTCCAGCAACTGCAGCAATCTCCTTGGACCGAGATAATAGGTGCCACCACGAATGCGGTTTGGCCGCAATACCTCCGGATCATCAAATGCAAGTCCCACTATGGCCTCCATGCCGTTTTCCTTTTGGAGGGAAGATAAGGAAAGAAGGGAGTGAGTGTGAGGGTGAGTGTGGGGGGTTAGGGTATGACCCATTGGGCATTCCAATCCTTGCGGCTTGAATCCCACTGAAATTGGGCACGTTGATGGCCATCCGGATGGAGGTGGAGAATATCGAGGGTGGTAACTTCCGTTTCCAGAACCAGAAAATGGTCGAAGTACAAGTCCGTATCCGCCGGGTCGAGTGTCGACCAATCGGGGCGCAAGCCGTCGGTTGAATCATCCGCTGGGGTGCCTGGAGCCTGGAGCGTGGCGTAGCTCTTGCGGCCCCCAACGAGTAGTTGATTCCAAATTGAGCTGGATAGCTCCCGATCGAGAGCTGTGGTAGGACCTGATGCGCGAATTTGGACTTTCTTGTGGGCGTCCCAAAACATCCAGGCGACGTACCGTTGCCGGTTCCATTCGGCTACTTTTTCGCTGCGGCGATCTGTGTAGAAGCGGAGCCGGCGTTGCTCCATGTCGACTTTGCGCAGGACCACTGTCCGAACAGCCGGTTGATCGCCCGAAAGGGTTGCAATCGCTGGTGTTCGCATGGGATGGTTTCGCTCGTGCTGCGAGCGGATGAGGAGGTGCCAACTAGCGTGCACCACGTCTTGAAGCCGGTCGAATCGTTCCATATATCGGGTTTATCCGATAACCCACGCCAGCAGATCAGGTTTAACATTCTCTACAATCCATTGAAATCTCTGTATTTGGGTCTGATTTGACGCCTAGGCTACTTCTAAAGGAGTACTTTTTTAAAACCTTTCCTTTTAAATCAAGTTATTGTATGTAACTTTGTATCCTATGCTTAGGAGTTTGAAATGAAAGTTTTCGAACCAATTTTGCAGAAATTAGTTTTGAGTGTGACCTCTGGATAACAAATTCGTCAAAACGGCGTCAGGTGACACAAAGACAAGCAACAGAAACCGCCTTTGGCGGTTACTAAAATATGAATATGGGTTTTAGGTGTTTTTCTAGGAGGGATCGCAATGATCCCTCTTTTTTTTACCCCCATTTTTGCTAACCGATCCTATTCAGATTACTTACAGCAAAAAGCCCCGGCGGACGAATCCACCGGGGCTTTTTGTTTTCCGGGCGCTGTTACTGCTTACTTGCTGGTATCCTTCGTGAACTTGCGCTCCTTGATCCGGGCTTTCTTACCGACGCGGTCGCGTAGGTAAAATAGGCGAGCACGGCGCACTTTACCGCGCTTCGTTACCTTTATGCCTGCAATGTTGGGAGAGGAGAATGGAAAAATGCGCTCCACTCCAACTCCGTTAGAAATCTTGCGTACGGTGAAAGTCTTGGTGGCACCTTCACCTTTAATCTGGATGACATCACCACGGAATGACTGGATCCGCTCCTTGTCGCCCTCGATGATTCGATAATCGACGATGATATTGTCGCCCGGGCGAAAGTCGGGAAGCGACCGCTCGGGAGTCAGTTGTTCGTGGATGAAATTAATAGCGTCCATGATGAATGGGAATTTCTTGGTACCTGAATAGCCGTGCAAAGGTACTGCTTCCTCCCCTGTATTCAAAAGATCGAGGTAAGTTTTTCTGTCTATCGGATAAGCGTGACGAACCCTTTCTCAACATAGGGATTACCGCGGGGATCGCGGTATTCCACTAATACCAGATAAACCCCCGCAGGGGATTCGGCACCGACGTTTTTGTAGCGGCCATTCCAGCCGATGGCGGGGTCATTACTCTCAAAAATCAGTTCTCCCCAGCGATTCCAGACAAGGAATTGAAAATCTTTGGCACCCTCCATAATCCCCTTACCCAGAAAGATGTCGTTGCGCGAGTCGCCATTTGGCGTGAAGGCATTGGGGAGATAGTAGCGCACTTCCGGAACCACGTCCAGCAGTGCAGTAGTAGTATCGGTACAACCGCTGGGATGCACTACCACCAGTTGCGCTTGAAACTGGCCCGTATCGCGGTAATTGTGTACCGGATCTTTGAGCGTACTTCCCAAGCCGTCGCCGAATTCCCAGAGCCAGCGGATGGCTCCCGTTGATTGGTCGGTGAAGTTCACCCGGGAGTTGATGTTCGAAAGCTCTTTGGGGGAGTAGTCGAAGTCGGCATCGGGAGAGGGTTTCACTTCGACAATGTTCTCAAATATGGTGTCGGCGGCACATCCAATGGGGGAGATCACCTCCAGGCTCACAGTGTAGGTACCCGGCGACTCGTAGGTATTCGTCGGGCTAAACTCCCTGGAGGTATTCCCGTCGCCGAAATTCCAGAGAATATCGTACTCCAGGTTGATCGGATCCGAGAGGTTGGTAAAGGTGATCATCGCCGGGGCACAGGCCACGGCGGCACTCGGAGAGGCGATCAACACTGATGGGGCCGGGAAGTAGCGAATCGTCTGAACCGTCGTATTAGTACAGTTATTGGTGTCGCGCACCGTTAGGGATACCGGGTGATCGCCGGGTTCGGGGTAGAAGTATTGCGGATTGCGTTGACTGCTGGCCCCGCCTTCGCCAAAGTCCCATTCCCATCCGGTCAGGCAGCAACTGCCCGTTTCGGACAAATCGGTAAAGGACACCGGCCCGGCCATGCAAGTATCGTATTCAAAGGAAAAATCGGCCGCTACGGCAGGGAAAATTTCGATTTGGATATTGGCAGTATCGTTGCAATTCAGCTCTTTATTGAGAATGAGAGCACCAGAGTAAGTGCCAAAGGCTGGAAAATCAATGGTGGGATCCCAGTCATTGACGTTCGAGATCGTATCGCCGTTGCCCAGATCGAATTGCCACTGAAAATTCTGTATGAATCGACGCTGGAAACTTTCGTTATCAAATTCGACCGACAAATCGCCGCAGGAACGAATGAGATACTCTTCTCCATTAATGATTTCGTCGGCCGCCACATCGGCCACGACCTCGGCATCGCAACTCGCCACGTTGAACTGGAAGTCGCGGGTAACGCGGCTCAGCAACTGACCGTTGCGGTATTCCTCTACACAAATACCCACGACAAATTGGCCCCGAAAGCGGGGGGTGCCGGAAATCAGCCCGGTTAGCGGATCAATCCGAATGACCGACTGCCCGGTCGTGTCGAGTCCGAGCGGATAGGCCGCCGCGTAGTTCGGCGCCCGAAAGTTAACACTCCGATAGGGTGGGGGGCAGGCAGGGGTAGGCTGCACGCCATCACAGGTCTGGGTGAGCTGGCCAAAGTTATTATCTCCGCCAATCGTGGGTTCGCAAAAGCTGTAGCGGAGCTCATCCCCGTCTACGTCGGAAGCACGGTGGTCGTAGGTGAACGGTTGATTGTTGCACAAAATACTCGGAGGGTAATCGTCGAAGGTCGGGCTGGAATTGCCTAGTTCCTGCGCCTGGGCGGTAAGCGTTACGGAAAACGTAGCACCGCTTCCTCCCGGATCGAAGATATTGGAAATGGTTTCGTTCCGGCAACACCGCTGGTAGGATACCACATAGTTTTGATCCGACCGGGGCAACTCGATGGTAAATTCGTAGATGCCTTCCTGCACACAGACATCCGGAGGAATCAGACAGGGATAATCCGGAGGATCGACCCGCTCTATAGACAGTACGTCTATAGTATACTGCCGGAAGGGGCGGTTTTGCGATTGGCCGGCACACGATCCGTTGTCATCGCAAAGGTATACGCCGATGGCGGCCTGAGGATCGAAGGGGGCGCAATCCGTACAATTGCAATCCCGGTACATCTTTAATACGAAATGATACCGATCGTTTCCCAGGGCCTCGTAGGTCATCACCCCGCCGATGATGTGACGGGCCTGGACCGAAAGGCCCATTATCAACATCAAACCACCGAAAATAAATCTGAGAGAAAGTCGCCGTAGCTCCATAGTACGCATCGCTGTTTTGGGTACCTGCTATCCGAATTCCCGGGCTAATCCAATCGGAATCGGTACGGAAAGGGAGTTGAAAATATACGATTTTTCGCTATCGCCCGTGGGTAGGTGGTAAAAAAGTAAAAAGGCCAAAAATCGAGAGTAGAAGACAATAGCTCACCAAAAAAAGAGTTCATTATGATGTACAAACGCTCAACTCGGTATTTCAATTTTTTCCCATCCCAAAAGCTGTCGAATACGGCCGTATTCGAGCATTTCAATATAAGGAAGTTCCCGTGGCGAAACCGCCACGACTGAAGGTTCGTCGAGACTATGACAAAACAGAACGCTCCGGGTCATTAGACCTGAGAAGCGCAACTAAACCAGTTGTTATACATGATGATGACGACCTTTACAAACACACCGAGCACCACAGCACACATTGATTACGATTTTACGGGGGCCCTTCCCGTCATCGAATCCGGAGGATTGGTTTTATTGCCCACCGACACGTTGTGGTGTGTCGCATGTGATGCGACCAACGAGCAGACGCTGCGCCAGTTACGTGCTTTTTGCCCTCCTACGGACGATTTCCCCATCGAAGTGCTCTTTTCCTCTTTGCCGATGCTGCGGGCTTATACCGGCCACATTCACCCGAGATTGGAGACGCTGTTGGAGCTGCACCGGCGCCCCCTTTCGGTTGTGCTGAAGGAACCGCGGTACTTGCCGCCGGCTGCTTTGAACAACGACAACGAACTGGTAGCCCGCGTCGTCCAGGATCAGCTCTGCCTGCATCTTGTGAGTTGCCTGGGCCATCCATTGGCCGTTGCGCTGGCCCGACGGGACGAATCGGTATTGCCGAATAGTTTCGGTCGAATTCGGTCGGATATTCTGCAGGAAGTGGATCACGTAGTTCGCTATCGGCAGCGCGATATTATGGCACCCTGCCCGAGCGTAATGGTGCAGCTGGGCGTAGAGGAAGAACTCGATTTCATCCGCGAATAGCGCTTAGTTTTCCGGCATCCGGGCCCCCGCAAGGGGGTCGGGCTTGCGCAGCACCTCGAGCGAGCGCTGCACCATCGCGTCTTCCTGATTCCAGAAGGTATAAAAGCCCAGGTCGCCAAAGTACTGCTTGGCAAACCGCGCCTTCAGATAGCGCTTTAGTTCGAGGCGGCTACGGCCTGATATTGGGGGTAATGACGTTTCGCTTTGTTCCTGGGCGTAATCGATAAAAGCGCGCACGGTAGGCTCGCTAATACGAGCGGTTCGCAGGAAGTCGTCCAGGTCCGTCGGGTTGTACATATCCTGGTGTCGGATTGTGAACCCCGGGACAAACTGTCGGTAGATGAGGTAATCTTCCTCCAGCATGTGAGTATCGAGGGGCACGAAAATATCCGGCGAAATACCGCCACCTCCGTACACTACATAGCCGTTGTCTGTATAGTACTTCTGAGTAGAATCGCGTGGCTCCTCTTCCTCTCCGGCGAGTTCACCGGATTCGTACCGTTTGCTTACATCCTCCTGATAGGCATCCAGATCGTCGTAGGGCTTTTGAATGGAGCGCCCCGACGGGGTGAAGTAGCGCGCTACGGTAAGGCGGAGCGCGGAGCCATCTGACAGGGGATATTGCTCCTGTACGAGCCCCTTCCCAAACGATCGCCGACCGATGATGACGCCCCGGTCGTGGTCTTGAATAGCGCCGGCCACGATTTCGCTGGCGGAAGCCGAGCCTTCATCGATGAGTACGACGATATCGTCGATGTTGTAAAAGGCACGTCCGTTCGTTTCGTAATCCGTCCGGTTGACGGCGCGGCCCTGGGTGTATACGAGCAACTTGCCCCGTTCTTCGAACAACTGACTCAGCAGATTGGTGGCCTGTTGTAAATAGCCGCCGGGGTTGTGGCGCAGATCGAGCACCAGGTGTTGCATATTCTGCTTCTCTGAAAGCTGCTCCAGCGATTGGACGAATTCGTCGTATGTGGTAGCACTGAAGCGATTGATCTTGATGTAGCCAACCGACTCGTCGAGCATGTACGCTACATCCACGCTGTGCATGGGGATTTCGTCGCGGGTAATGGTGAAGGAAAGCAATTTGGATTGGTTGGAGCGCTTGATCCCGACTTTCACCTGAGTGCCTTTTTCTCCTCGCAGCATTCCGATGATTTCTTGGTTGCTCAGCTCCTTGCCGGCGATGATGCTATCTTCGATGGATACAATCTTGTCGCCGGCCTGTATCCCCACTGCTTCGGAAGGGCCGCCGGCGAGCGGCGCTACGACAACGATGGTGTCATCCAGCATCATAAATTCGATGCCGATGCCATCGAAGTTGCCTTCGAGTTGTTCGTTGATGGCTCGCAGGTCTTTCGCCGGGATGTAATTGGAATGGGGGTCGAGGTGCTCGAGTACGGTATTGATGGCCGCTTCGATAAGCTGTTCGCGTTTTGCCTCGTCTACGTATTTCGCATCGATGTATCGCAAGACCTCTTCCACACGCCCCTGTTGTAACGACAGCTTCGGATCAGCTTGTTGGGTATCAATAACTATCCCGGGGGCATTCGATTGCAGGTTCATGCCGATGAAAAGCCCGGCTACCAGTACGAGCGCAAACAGAAGCGGCAGAAAAATCGTCAGCCTTTTATTGAAATCGCTTGCCATTTAAAATCCTTGTTCGGTCCAGATACGTCTTGCTAAGCATAGACACAAGGAATACAAAACTACGGGAAATATGTTGATTGCCTATCTTTGTTCGGTAACCGACCACAGCCATGAGTAAAGCCAAAGAAATCGATACCCTCGATCGGCAGATTCTTTCCTTGTTAATGGAAAACGCCAAGCGCCCCTACACCGAGATCGCCCAGCAGCTCTTTGTTTCCGGAGGAACGATCCATGTGCGCATGAATAAAATGATTGAGGCGGGCATCGTCAGAGGGCACTACCTGGACATCGATCCCGAGCAACTTGGGTTTGACGTCAGCGCCTTTCTAGGCATTTATCTGGACAAAAGTTCACTCTACGATGACGTAGCTCTGGAGTTGGAGAAGATTCCGGAGATTGTCTCCGCACACTACACTACGGGGCTCTACAACATCTTCGCCAAGGTCATTTGCCGGGATACCAACCACCTGAGAGACGTTTTGCACGACAAGATTCAGCGAATTAACGGTATTCAGCGCACGGAAACCTTTATTTCCCTTCAGGAAAGTATCAACCGCCCCCTTCACATTCTGCAAAGCGAAGAGGAAATTCCTGACAACCAGCCTTCTTCGAAGTAGCTGTTTGGTACTTTGGTAATTTCGTACTTTGGTCTCTTGTTTATTTTCTTGAACCAGATGACCTGTTGAAATAACGGCTTCCAAATAAAAGGACCAACAGACCAAAATACCAATTACGAGCCGAGATAGTGCTTCAGCAGCTTGCTCCGGTTGGCGGAACGCAGCTTGTTGATGGCTTTATCTTTGATCTGGCGAACGCGTTCGCGGGTGAGGCCGAATTTTTCACCAATATCTTCCAGCGACATGGGGTGTTCTACCCCGATTCCGAAGTAGAGCTTGATGACATCGCACTGGCGCTCGGTCAGGGTGGACAGGGAGCGCTCGATTTCCCGACGGAGGCTTTCCTGATAGTCCAGGGCCTGATCGGTGTCGGGAGTTGCGGTATTTTCCAGCACGTCGAGCAGGGAGTTGTCTTCTCCTTCGACGAAGGGCGCGTCCATAGAGACGTGGCGGGCGGCGACGCCGAGCGTCGTTTCGACTTCTTCCGTAGGAATTTCGAGTGTTTCCGCTAATTCTTCGGGGCTGGGCTCGCGCTCGTACTCCTGCTCCAGTTCGGAAAAGGCCTTGTTGATTTTATTGAGCGAACCGACCTTGTTGAGTGGCAAGCGCACGATGCGGCTCTGTTCGGCCAGCGCCTGGAGAATCGATTGGCGAATCCACCAAACGGCGTAAGAAATGAACTTAAAGCCGCGCGTTTCATCAAAGCGCTGAGCAGCTTTTATCAATCCCAGATTGCCTTCGTTGATGAGGTCGCTCAGGCTCAATCCCTGGTTTTGGTATTGTTTGGCCACCGATACTACGAAGCGTAGATTGGCCTTGGTCAGCTTTTCCAAAGCTGCCTGATCACCTTGTTTGATCCGTTTGGCCAGATCTACTTCTTCTTCCGGAGTGAGGAGATCCACCTTGCCAATTTCCTGAAGGTATTTCTCCAACGACTGGCTCTCGCGGTTCGTAATAGATTTTGTGATCTTAAGCTGTCTCATCTACGTGCCTCGTTTATTACTCTTATGATCCAACAAAAATGATACCCACTTGCCTACGGCAGCGGGGTAAACGTGCTCAATTCCCAATTAAATAAGAAAAGGACAGGTCGGTAAGAAAGATGCGACTGAAGCATACCGGAACAGCGGTAACCGAATTGGGTAGACAATTATGCGTCGATCGATCTTCCATTCAAGCTACAAAGGTACACTCAAACTTGCTTCTAGTCAAGACATTAGACCCGTAAAAAAAAGCACGCTTCTTTAAACAGTTGGAAATGAGGATAGTTTCAGGAACTTTACAAATTGTTTACACGACCTGCATCGCCTCGGATGATTTGGATAAATGGTCAAATTATCCTTTATTGTGTTTCACGCTCTATAAAAAGGCAAAGCATCTTCTGCGAGCGATCAGGCCCATGTTTAAGCCACCCACCGTATGGAAAGAGTCCAATTTACCATGGAGTTTTTGTTCCGGGCAAGTCCGGCCATTCTCTACAAATTCCTAACAACCCCTTCCTGCCTAACGCGCTGGTTTTGTGATGAAGTGGACATCAGTGGGGATACCTTCATTTTCGTGTGGAGCGGATCGGAAGAAGAAGCCGAGCTCATCGACGATATCGAAGAAGAGCGCCTGCGCTTCCGCTGGGAAGATGCCGACAACGACGACGAATTCCTCGAATACTCCATCATGGTCAGCCCCGTCACCGGAGAAACCATCCTCAATATCACCGATTACGCCGACTCCGACGAAGTAGACGACCAGCGCCAGCTCTGGGAAACCCAAATGAACCGCCTGCGCGCGGAAATGGGAGGGTGAATTGGTTCTTTAGTCAATTAGTACTTTAGTCTGTTGAAACGCGTCTAAAATCTAACAGACCAAAGTACCAAAAGACCAAGGTACCCCTACTGCGGTGCCACCAACGTCACTTCTACCCGGCGTCGGTCATTATTGCGTTCTACGACCAGTTCCACCGTATCACCGGCTTTGTATTTTTCCAGAGATAGGATCAGGTCGTTGCTACTGGCGATTTTTTCGCCGTTGAGGCCGATGATGACATCCCCCAGAATGATACCGCCCATGCGATCTTGAGATAGGCCCTGCAAGCCGGCGCGAGCAGCCGGCCCATTGGGGCTTACGCGGTAGATGGCCGCTCCTTCGATGTTGCGCAGCGGGCGGGTGAGTTCTACTCCGATGATGGGGCGTTGGATGCGGCCGTAGCGGATGAGGTCGGGTACGACCCAGCGCACGACGTCAACTGGAATGGAAAAGCCGATACCGGCAGATGCACCAGAGGGGCTGTAGATGGCGGTGTTCACCCCGATCAGTCGTCCGCCGCTATCGAGGAGGGGCCCGCCAGAGTTTCCCGGATTAATGGCGGCATCCGTCTGGATGACATCCTGGATGGGAATGCCGGCCTCCGATTGAATTTCTCTTCCCAGTGCGCTTACCACGCCGGTAGTCAGTGTTTGGTCGAGGCCAAAGGGATTGCCGATGGCGTAGACTGCCTGCCCTACCCGAAGGTCTTGGCTGGTGCCTACCGGAATCGGGGTCAGTTGGCGCGCCGGCGCCTGAATGCGCAAGACCGCCAGGTCTTTCTCCGGAGCAAACCCGACTACTTCCGCGCGGAAGGATTGGCCATCGGCCAGGGTCACCTGGGCATTATCGCTCTCCCGGATGACGTGAAAATTAGTGACGATGTGGCCTTCCCGGTCCCATACAAAACCGGAACCACTGCCCTGCGGAATTTCCGTGATATCGAGCGAAAATCGGCTGCGCCGATTGACCGTAGTCGTAATGAAGCACACCGATGGGGCGGCATTTTCAAACAACCGGATAGTGTGCAGTTCAGCGCCGGTATAATTTTCCAGGGGAGTAATGCTGCGTGCTGTGCTGGTGTCTGCCACAACGGGGTCGGCATTATTGACAAGTAGCACCTCGTTGTCCGATTCCGCCTGGGCGGCCTCGGAGCGGGTATTATTCAGAAAGTATCCTGCAGCAAAAGCTACCGCGAGGAGCAGTATCCAAAGTACGATCCGCATTGGTTCTGGTCAGTTTAGTTAATGTAAAGCTCCTGTCATTGATCGTATTTACGCACAGACTTACATGTCTTTTATTAAAGAACTAACAGACTAAAGGACTGAACTAACATACTCCTCTACGTTTTCCGCTTCTTTTTGCGGGCTGCCGGGAAGAGGACGTTGTTGAGAATGAGTCGGTAGCCGGGGCTTTTCGGATGCAGATTCAAATCGGTTTCCGGGTCGTCGACGAAGTGGCGATAATCCTCCGGGTCGTGGCCACCGTAGAAGGTCCAGAAGCCTTCCCCAAAATTGCCGTGTATGTAGCGGGCCTCCAGAGCGGGCTTATTTTCACCCAGGATCAGCACGTCGGATTTGATGTGCCGCTTGAGGAAGGCCGTTGTTTGGCCCATAAACCCTTTGACGGTTCGGGTGTGATTTTGGGTAAGCATGGTCGGCACGGGATCCCATTTGGCGCTGAAGTCGAACAGGGTGAAGTAATCCTGATCGGGAGCGACGTTGCGCCCCTGGCTGTGATCGATAGACGAAAATTCGTAGGTCAGCGGATCGGGCTCCAGGCGAAAGTCGCGAAAGGCGAAGCAGGCCGTGTAGTCGAGCTTCTGCTGTGCCGCCGGATCGGACGGATCACCGTCGTAAATTGGCGCGCAAATGTCGAGCCCTGCAGCAGCCAGTGCAATATCGTAGGTATCCGTGGCCGAGCACATCGCAAACATGAATCCGCCACCACCGACGTATTCCCGGATTTTCTTGACGACGGCTAATTTCAGCTGACTGACTTTTTGAAAACCATTTTCTGCGGCCAGGCTTTCCTGAAACCGCACGGACTCCCGGTACCAGGCCCGCGTGTGGTAGTTGCGGTAAAACCGGCCGTACTGCCCGGTGAAATCTTCGTGGTGCAGGTGCAGCCAGTCGAATTCAGACAGGCGGTTGTTGAGCACATCCGTGTCGTATATGGTCTCATAGGGGATTTCGGCGTAGGTCAGTACCAGCGTGACGGCATCGTCCCAGGGCTGCACGCGTTCGCCGGTCTTGAAGTTGAATTCGGGGGTGTAGACGGCAATTTTGGGCGCTTTTTCGAGTTTCATGGCATCCTGGTTGACCTCCGCGTCGCCGATATCGGCCAGGATTTTGTTGAATTGCCCGTCGGGAATAACCTCAAAGCTGACGCCGCGGGTCAGGCATTCGCGTTCGAAGGCGCGGCTGTGCGGAAAGGCAAAAGAACCACCGCGGTAATTGAGCAACCACCACGCTTCCACGCCATTATCGAGTACCCAATACGTGATACCGTAGGCTTTGAGGTGGTTTTGCTGGGATTCGGCATCCATCGGCAGCAAGATATAAGATGCCTTGAGCTGACTGAACCCGAGAAGGAGAAGTATTGCAAGAAAACCGGTGCTGCGCCACATAGGTGTTGAGAATTGTCTGTTGCTTAATAAAAAATAGCCCTAAGCAGGGAAAGTCTAAAATAAACGGTCGTCGGAAGAATACGATTACCGATTACCCAAAAAATGTCGCTTAATAGGTATGGTTTAACAGCGACTTAACAAGTTCAAAGCAACTTGCCGATCGGATTGTTTAAGTCGGGAAACTTTTGATCCTCTGGTAGGGTAGTTATTGCTCCACACACTAAACCTAAGGGCAGCTCATGAATCGCATAATCAACCTCTATCGCGCTTCCCTGACGGGATTACGTCAGGAAGTATGGTATCTGGCCATTGTGCTTCTGATCAACCGAAGCGGGGCCATGGTCATTCCGTTCCTGACGGTGTACCTCACCACCAGCCGGGATTTTACCCTGCAGCAGGCGGGGCTGGTTATGAGTTCCTTTGGCGTGGGGTCGTTGGTGGGTTCTTACGTGGGCGGCTATCTGACTGACCGGATTGGGTTCCACAAAATTCAGCAGCTGACCTTACTTGGTAGCGGCGGCCTTTTTTGGTTGTTGGGCCAGGTGAATTCCCTCACTGCGATGTGCTTGGTTATTTTCTTGCTCAGTACGGTGGCAGAAGCCTTTCGCCCGGCCAACCAGTCGGCGATCGCCTACTACAGCAAGGCGGAAAACCGCAGCCGGGCCTATGGACTGTTGCGCCTGGCGGTCAACCTGGGGTTTTCGGTAGGGCCTTTGTTGGGGGGCTTGCTCATTAGTTCGCTGGGGTACTCGTGGCTGTTTTTCGTCGATGGCCTGACCTGCATCCTGGCGGCCCTGGCCTATCGGCTATTACTGCCACCCGGGAAAATTCGACCCGCCGAAGAGCCGACGGATTCGGAGTTGGTGCTTTCGGAAAACCAATCGCCTTACCGCGATCCGGCTTATCTGGTATTCGTAGGATGCATCCTGCTGTTCGCGGTTGCCTTTATGCAGTTTTTCAGTACGCTGCCCATTTATCTAACGGGTGACCTGGGGTATTCGGAATGGCACATTGGCATCCTGATTGGGGTCAATGGCTTGCTGATCGTATTTACGGAAATGCCGCTGGTACATTTGGCCGGGGCGCGTTTTCGGCCGCTTGGGATCATTGCGATCGGCATTGGACTGACTGCTCTCAGCTTTTTGGTGCTTACCGCCGCAGGAACTGGTTGGGCTTTTGTGCCCTTTTTGTTCATTATATTCCTCACGTTCGGAGAAATTTTGTCGATGCCATTTTCGAGCACTTTCGCGGCACTGCGAGCCCCCCAACGCCGGCGTGGTGCCTACATGGGGTTGCTCAACATCGGCTATGCCGTGGCATTCATTCTGGCACCGACCTTAGGCATGTGGTGCGCCGAACAGTTTGGATTCGCGGCGTTGTGGCTGGTAGTGGCGGGATTGGCCAGTGTGTCTACTTTCGGAATATTAATGCTGTACTTTGGGGGGGTGGGACTCACTTCCGGACAAACCCGCCCCAAAATCAAACCGGTAAGATGGCGGGTTAACCGCTCACCGGCGGCCCGGACCTGAACATAACCCGGGGCCTCTGGTTGTACGTGTGAATTTTATCGAACTACAAAACAATAGTTTAGTATGTCTGAGTCAAATACAACCACGTGGCCGGAACTCGCAATCGGTTTGTACGATAAATTGACGGGTCGCAACGCGGAGATCACTTACAAGTTTGAGGACTTCAACGTCGATGTACCGAGCAATGCTTCCGACAATGCTCAGCACGCCCGCTGGCGGATGAACGGCACGCTGAAGATCACCACTCGCGACAACGTTGCGGAATAGTTATTCTTAAACGCAGAAAGGAAGCAGTACCAGATTGCTTCCTTTCTTCATCTTTTACCCACCTTGAATTACGCTTCTCTTTTTCAAAAACTCGATCTGACGGCCGACTTGGAGTGCAACTGTCCGGAAGGAATCCTGCGCGTCGAGTCGCAACCGGAGGAGCGTCGAGTGGTCTGCTCCTTTTCCAACAACGCCACTTTTCGGTACGCCCTGCGCTCTTATCCGGGGGTTAGTCGATCGGATTTGAATCGACTTCAAGAATCGGTAGATGCCTCGGGCATTGGTTTGGACGTGCTGGTAGAAGACCGTTCGGTAATGGCCTTGGCCCCCAATCAGTCTCCTACGATGGAGCTTCGGTATTTAATTGGCCAGTTTCTGCGGGCCCGATTTCTGAAATAATGATGGCAGCCCCGGTCGGAACGGATATCAACCGTGCCGCCGAATTGTTGCGCGCGGGCAAGCTGGTAGGAATGCCAACGGAAACCGTCTACGGGCTCGCCGCCAACGCGCTCGATGCAACGGCGGTTACCGCTGTGTTCGAGGCGAAAAACCGTCCCTCCTTCGACCCGCTCATCGTGCATCTTCCGGACTGGAGCCTGGTGCCGCCGTACGTACTGGAAGTGCCGCCCCTGGCGAATCGATTGGCGGACGCTTTCCTTCCCGGTCCTCTAACTATATTATTGACCAAGAACGCGCGGATTTCCGATTTGGTAACGGCCGGCCTGCCACGGGTGGCTATTCGCATTCCGGCCCATCCGGTTGCCCGGCAATTGCTGCGCACCCTTCACTTTCCGGTAGTAGCGCCCAGTGCTAATCCTTTCGGTTATGTCAGCCCGACTACCGCTCAACACGTGGTCGATCAATTGGGAGATAAAATTACCTACGTGCTCGATGGTGGCCCCTGTGTTGTCGGCCTGGAGTCGACCATTATAGGGTTTGAAGATGGCGGCCCTGTCGTCTACCGAAAAGGAGGGGTGGCTGTGGAAGCTATTGAAGACCTGCTGGCCCGGAAGGTAGCGGTGCGAACTCATTCTTCCTCCAACCCCACGACGCCCGGACAATTGATGAGCCATTATGCTCCTGGCCGCCGGGTACAGCTTTTTCGCCGCGATCGGCCGTTGCCTGAGATTGATGTCGCCTCTAGCGGAGCCCTGTGCTGGCGCGAGCCGCTGCCCGGTATTGCTGCTGCCCGGCAGTACCTGCTTTCTCCTGAAGGGGACCTGTCTGAGGCGGCCCGACGACTGTTTGCAGGCTTGCGGCAGCTCGATATTCCCGAAATTGAAACGATTTATGCAGAATTGGTACCCGAACACGGCCTGGGAAGGGCCATCAACGATCGGTTGCGCCGGGCGGCCGCTTCGTGAAAAGCCGGAATAATTCACACCAGATTTCCCGGCCATGCGTTAATTAAATCATTCCTTACCTCCCATTACATAACTAATTATTCGGAGGTGAGGCCAAATAGTAAAATCACAGCAGGTATGTCGTCTAAGCGTTTGTTTATCATCACGGTACTACTGGCAGGGAGCTGCGCGTGGAACAGTTGCGGCGAATCGGAAGACGTGAGGCGTGATCAACTAATAGGGCGCTGGGAGCTGGAGCAGGCAAGCCGAAACGGGAAACCTACCCAATCGCTGGTCGACCTGTATTTCAGGTTCGAAGACGACGGTACGCTCGAGACCAATCTGAGCGGGCAAGTGGAGCAAGGCCACTTCGAATTGGACCACGAAACGATTCGGCAAACAGAAACCACTATCGATGCCAATTACACCATCGAATCGATCAGCGACTCCACGTTGAGCCTGCGCACGCGTCTGCGCAACATGCAATTTCAATTTGGTCTGAGAAAGGAGGGCGCGTCGAAATAATCTAAATGGCCAATAACCGGCTTTCCGCAATGAAAGGGATGAAACAGAAAGGAGTAGGTATAGAAAGCGAGATACGAAGGAAAAGTCTGATGATATAGGCGATAGTCGATTAAGCAGTGTAACGGATAAAGTGTCGTTTAAAGTCACCCACGGTTTCGATGGCATCCGCCTCTTCCTCGCTTAGGAATACATTCAGGTGACTCTCCAGTGTAACAATCAACAGTTGAACGTCGAGGGTGTCAAGTAGCAGGTCATCGCGCAGGTG
The DNA here is from genome assembly GCA_964504335.1 of uncultured Saprospiraceae bacterium. Lineage (GTDB taxonomy): Bacteria > Bacteroidota > Bacteroidia > Chitinophagales > Saprospiraceae > CAZDET01. Next base: position 5,965 of record CAZDET010000003.1, on the reverse strand, counting down.
CGTATACCAGTTCAGTCGGTGGGCAGGTACTTTCAGGCTCCAGCTGATGGTATGGACGATCGAATCCTCTAAACTGCTGGGAGTAAGGAACATAGCATGTTTTGTCATAGCTTTAACAGGTTGATTAAATTGCCAAAAGAAAAACGATATTCCTGGGCCGATGGTTGCCTGCCCGGTACCATTCTCGGTGCGATCACCTGCGTAATCGCCGATTTTGCAATTAGATCGAAATCCTGTAGCTACACCCCCATTGGCGATAGCCCTTTTTTGATGGGCCCACCGGCCGAGTGCTCCTGTGGCGGAGTTCGTTAGTTGTCACCTACGCCCAATGAGCAACTACCTACAGTTCGTAGTTCGGCTGCAATTCAGACTGGGCGTAGAATTCGTTGATGATGGAGATGACTTCGTCCGGTGTGTCGACGATCGGGAAGAGGTCGAGGTCCGATTCGCTGATATTGCCGTGTTCCTTGCACATGACGTTGGCAATCCAGTCTTTCATGCCCGACCAGAAGGCACTTCCGACCAAGATGATGGGAACGGGCGTAATTTTTTTCGTTTGGATGAGCGTCAGTACTTCAAATAATTCGTCCATAGTACCAAAGCCACCCGGCAGGCTGATGAAGGCCTGGGCATATTTGACAAACATGACCTTGCGCACGAAGAAGTAGCGGAAGTTAATGGCCTTGTCGTGATCTACGAACGGATTGGTACCCTGCTCGAAGGGTAGGTCGATATTGAGCCCCACCGACTTACCGCCGTTCAGATGTGCCCCCTTATTGCCGGCTTCCATGATACCGGGGCCACCACCGGTAATTACTCCATAGCCCTCTTCGGTTAGGCGGCGGGCAATATCAACGGCTAGTTGGTAGTAGGGGTGATCGGGAGCCGTCCGGGCGGAACCGAAAATGCTGACGCTCGGGCCGATGTGGGTCATGGATTCGAAGCCCTCCACGAATTCGGAGATGACTTTAAACATCGTCCAGCTATTCTCCCCGCTGATCTGGCGGCTCCAGCGCTTCATTTGCGCCTGTTTTAGTTGCTTATTTTTTTCAGTCTTAGCGATTCCGTTGGTATCCATACGCTTTTTCAATTATCACAAATGGGGTAGCGGTGAGATGAGATAGTTATTAGTAAGCCTTTTATTAACGCATATATCGGAAAAATGGCATTACCCGGGCCCTGTTTTTTACCTAATTCGCTCGATTACATCCCGTTTAAGCCACAATTATCGGGCAGGCGAATCGTTATATGCCCAATCTTTCCCCTGCCTAATAGGAGCGGCGACGCCCCAAAACCGCTACCTTTGCGCTAGGCCCCGCCCATTTGTTGTTGCTAAATGGAAATGACGTGCGCAGATTCGCTTTAGCCTGGCTGCTGGCCTGCATCTGCCTCTTTTGGGGATGTCGGCCCGATGAAGAGCCACCCGTTGACCGTCTTTCGGAGTCGAAGCAAGCTGCTTCGAACAGGCAGGCTTTGTCGGAGGATGCTGCGTATTTTCACTTCATCGGAACGCTCGGAGACGACAGCATTGTGCTGAACCTCGTCAAGCGCCCCGGAGTCTACAGTGGCTACGGTCCGTTCTACAGCGGCTACTACTACCTGGATTCCATCCAGAACCCCATCCCCGTATACGGCCAGGTGATTGGTTCAACCCTCACCCTTACCGAACCGGACAACCTGGAAGAGCAACCGGCCTTCATTCAGGGGCAATTACCCACCGATGTGGAGTTTGACGCGACCTGGGAAGATCCCGAAAGTCGTACAAAGCGGTCTTTTAAAGTCCGGAAACCAAATCAAACGGGGGTCCGTCTAGAACCAAAGGTGCTCGTGGACAGTGTTCGGCTGTTCCCCGATTCGGACAGTAGTCCCGTAGCACTCTTTAGTGCTCAGTGGCTGGAGGCAAAATCCGCGAATCCTCGGCTCGATGCCTTCCTCGATGAGGCTTTCTGCCAGGAGTTGGTAGGCGATAGCCTTACCCGGCTGTATGGCTCCACGGAGGCGGCCGTTAAAGCCTACCGCGATCAATTTTTCAACAATTATTTACGGGAAGTGGGGGGAATGGTTGCGGAAGGCTTTCTCGATTCGACGGATTATTTCTCCCTGGGCTATCAGGAGAGCGTCGGAGTGGATGTGCTTTACAATACGGACAGCCTGCTGACGCTCGGTTTTTCCTTCTACAATTTTTCGGGGGGCGCTCACGGCTACTACACTACGGCCCTCCAGTCGTTCGATCTGATCGAACGCCGACCGATTACCCTGGAAGACGTGCTGCCTCCCGAGCTACAAACGAAGTTGGAACCTCACCTGGCAGAAGCGGTCCGACAGCGCTACCACATCGGGGAGGGCACCCCCCTGACCCAGTTTCTATTCCAGGATCGAGTCGCTCCCACCTCCAACTTCGGGCTCACGGGAGGCGGGCTGGTCTTCAATTATCCACCCTACGAAATCGCCTCGTTTGCCGCCGGAGAAATCACCCTCTTTGTGCCCTTTCGGGAAATACCGGCGCTGGTACGACCGCGGTTTAGATATTAGTTTTTTAGAATTTAGTTCCTTAGTTCTTTAATTACCAACAAGTACTTTTTTAGGCCGAAGTCCATTGACTAACTGACTAAAGTACCAAAGTACTTCGTCCGTCAGAGGAGATCGAACAGGTCGTTGACGCCCGGCGTACGCGCCACGTTGTAGCCTTCGGCGTAATCAAAGCCCGCGACTCGCCCAAATGTGGCAGCACGTGCGCGCAGGTAATCGGTAAATTGCTTTCCGGAAATGGGCGTTTCCGGCTCGTCCTGGTAGTCGTCGCCATCCGCCTGGTAGAATTGCGAGCGAAACGCGAAAATCAATTCCTCCTTGCGATCGATGTAGGGGCTGATATCCACCACGAAATCCGGCTTCAACATACGATCCTGTATGTAGTGATAGACGGCCCGCGGCCGCCATTTTTCCTGCGGCCGGCCGGCCTCATCGAGGGTTTCGATTTTAACCAGTCCGCTAAAGAAGCAGGCATCCGCTATTAATTTGGCGGCCCGCCCGTGGTCGGGGTGGCGATCCTCGAGTGCGTTGGCCAGTACGATCTCCGGTTGGTGGGTTCGAATAAAGCGAATAATGGTGCGCAGGCTTTGTTCCGACCAGGTGAAGAAGCCATCGGCCAGGGCGGCATTGTGGCGAAAAGCAGCGCCCATCATTCGGGCCGCCGCTTGTGCTTCCTGGTGCCGGATGTTGGCATTTCCTCTGCTACCCAACTCCCCTCTTGTTAGATCGAGGAGGCCCACGGTCCGTCCGGCGTCAATTTGTTTTAGAAGAGTCCCGCTACAACTGAGTTCTACATCATCGGGATGGACGCCGATGGCGAGGATGTCTACCTTCATTTGTTCAATTTGCTGATGTGTCGACGCGCCAATAAGTCAATCGAAACATTGATTCATTGACTAATTGGCACATTATTGTTGATACTTCACCACTCCCCCAACCATTGTCAGAATGACCTCGGTATTCAGGATTTCTTCTTCGGGGCAATCGAGCAGGTTGTTGGAAAGCACAACGATATCGGCCAGCTTGCCCACCTCGAGCGTACCTTTGTCGGTTTCTTCGAAGGCCGAATAAGCGGGGGCGAGGGTGTAGCTGTGCAGCCCCTCTTCGCGGGTGAGGGCCTGCTCCGGGAAAAAGGCCTCGCCACTATCCGCGCGCTTGCGGGTGACCGTCGCGTAGTAGGATTCAAGGGCGGAGACGTCCTCGACCGGGGCATCGGTACCGTTGGTGACGACTGCGCCGGACTCTAACAGGCTTTTCCAGGGGTAGGCGCCTTCGCGGGCGCGCTGCTCACCCAGGCGCTTGACTACGAAGGGCGCATCGCTGGTGCAATGGATGCCTTGCATCGAAGGAATCACGCCCAGTTCGGCGAAGCGCGGAATATCGTCGGGGTGCAGATGCTGCGAGTGCTCGATTCGCCAGCGGGCCTCCTTGATGGCCGGGTTGCTTTGCGAGCGGCGTTCGATGATATCGAGCACCTCGCGGTTGGCTCGGTCGCCGATGGCGTGTACGCAGAGCTGTAGATCGTATTGCTCGGCGAGTCCGGCGATGCTGTCGACGGTTTCCACTAAGGTAGTGTTCTGACCGACGAAGCCGGGCTTATCATTGTAGGGTTCCAGCAGCCACGCGCCGTAGGCGCCGAGAGCCCCGTCTACTTCCGTCTTGATGGCTCGGGAAGTGAAAAAATGATTACCAGCATTGATAATGGGGAATTCATCCAGTTGGCCTTCCAGCAGGCGGTAGGGATGGCGTACCATGGCCCAGAGCCGGAGGTCGAGCTCACCGGCCTCGGCCAGCTCCTGGTACCATTCGATTTCCCGAAAGCTGCTGCCGGCATCCTGGAAGGATGTGACGCCCTTGCGGAGGCATTCGGCCTCGGCCAGCGCAATACCGTCGAGCCATTCTTGCTTGCGTGCCTCCGGCGAGAGCGTATTGAGGTACTCCTGGTAGGCAGTCGTGATGAGCGACATGGCCCGCTCTTCAAACACGCCGATCGGTGCTCCGGCCCCATCGCGCACGATGCGACCGCCGCGCGGGTCGGGCGTTTCGGCGCTTACGCCGGCCAGTTCCATGGCCTTGGCATTGGCGTAGAGCGAGTGCCCGCTGGCGTGGCGCAGCACGACGGGGTTATCGGGCGTTAGTTCGCTCAGTGCGTCGTGGATCGGATAGCCGCCGATGGAGTGGTCGTGCGGCTTGTCCCACTTTTCCTGGTGCCAGCCCCGGCCCGTAATCCAGGCACCTTCTTCGGTCGTTTCCGCCCGCTCGGCTACCTGCGCCACAATCTCCTCCCAGGAACGCGATTTGAGAAAATTGAGGTTCTGCAAACTGCTGCCCAATCCGGAAAAATGGGCGTGCCCCTCGATAAACCCGGGCATAGCAAAGCGCCCCTCCAAATCCAGGACCTTCGTGCTATCACCGCGGAAGGCTTCGAGTCCGTCACCGGTCGTATCCACGGCAATGATGCGGTCGCCTTTAATAGCAACCGCCGTTGCCGGTGCCAGGCCCTGGCCGCGGAAGAAGGAGCCGTTTTCGAGCAATAGATCGGCCGATTGATCAGTGGTATCGCCGGGAGCGCAGCCGATTAGGAGGAACCCTACAGCGGCCAGGAGCAAGTATTTCATGAGTGTCATTTACAATTTAGCAGCGCTAAAGGTAGGGATAGATATGGTGATTTGCCAATGAGGCAATTAGTCAATGTCCTAATGTACCGATGAGTCAATGTGTCAATTAGTCAATGGGCTGATGCGAAGCTCATCCGAAAAATGCCTACTACTACTTCTAGAAGGGTACAACATATTCAGTAAGTAAACCAGTTGTACTTTGTAGAGCAACACTATTCAACCGGCACATCAGCAGCCCAATAATTGCCTAGTTATGGTTACCATCGAGAAAGAAAACAACCACTACCACTTCAGGGTAAAAGGACTCCACAAGTTGTGGTCTTTTCGAAGTGAATTGAGTATTCCCGGTGAGCACATCCGCCGAGCCTACCGGCCGGACGTTGCTGAAATCACGGGATGGAAGGGCATCCGATTGCCCGGCACGCACATTCCTTACGTCCTCACCGCCGGCACCTTTTACCAGGATGGCCAGAAGGTATTCTGGGACGTGGCCAACAAGGAAAACGCCATCGTTGTGGAGTTGGACGGCGAGTCCTTCAACCAGCTCATCATTGAAGTGGAAGATCCGGAGGCGGCTGTGGCGCTACTTTGCGCTAATCCCGTTTAGGGAGTTAGGGAACTTTTCCGCCCCTCTATCCTTTGAACAACCTGGAAAAACTCTTACCTTTGCCCCGCTTGCAAAAAAAGCAACCGGAGGAGTGGCAGAGCGGTTGATTGCACCGGTCTTGAAAACCGGCGTACCGAGAGGTACCGGGGGTTCGAATCCCTCCTCCTCCGCGAACGACTAGATTTAAAAGCCTGTACATGAATATGTTATG
>CAZDET010000002.1:0-186661 GCA_964504335.1 uncultured Saprospiraceae bacterium | reverse complement strand
AATTAGGTGGGTCACACGCTGAATTGCAAGCTGCAGAATCGCGCTTAAATGCCGGTGTCGTCAATGTCGATAATGCGGTAGGTACAATCGGGGTAATGGCCAATCGAGAACAGTCGATTGAGCTGGTTTGATAAGTGGTTCATTTCTCCATGTGATTTGATGATACCCTTAAAACTACGGCGCAAATGAATAGCGCGCCAGGACGAAATTGCTGAGATTTCTTCCCGACGTGGTTAGGGTGTTTCATCCCGATTGATAGCTGTCTGGTTATCATGCCGTACCGAATCGCTGCAAGTTGGAATGGGAAAAGATTTGGATGGAAGCAAGTTAAACCCGGCAATTCGAACCACTGTTGTCAGGAGCATGGAAACACTCACCAACAAAGTTGCCCTGATAACGGGCGGATCAAAGGGAATTGGCTACGCCATCGCCGAAGCAATGGTCGCCGAAGGCATGAACGTCGGTATTACCAGCCGCACGGAAGAAGAGGTCCGGCAAGCAGCGCAGACGTTAACAGATCGCGGACCCGGTCGCGCGCTCGGCATTGTCTGCGATGTGCGCAGCCTGGAAAGCCAGCAGCAATGTGTGCAGCAAGTCCAGGAAGCGTTCGGCGGACTGGATGTGCTCATCGCCAATGCCGGAATCGGCCGTTTTGCGCCCATCACCGAGATGACCCCACAGCAATGGAATGACGTGATCGATATCAACCTCACCGGAGTATTTTACAGCGTTAAAGCCGCCCTGGAACCACTGATTGCCTCCGAGCAAGCTTACATTATCACAATCGCCAGCCTGGCCGGTACCAACTTTTTTGCCCAGGGAGCCGCTTACAACGCTTCCAAATTCGGCTTGGTGGGATTCACCCAGGCCATGATGCTGGATGTCCGACACATGGGCATTAATGTTTCTACGATTATGCCCGGCTCCGTAGCTACCTATTTCAATGATCATACTCCGACGGATGCGGATAGTTGGAAAATCCAGCCGGAAGATATTGCTCAGGTGGTCGTTGATTTGCTCAAGCTTCCGGCACGTACTCTACCGAGCAAAATCGAAATGCGGCCTTCCCAGCCGCCGAAGCGCTAGGGTGTCGTGAATATTTCAATGGATTGGTTGTTGGGAATATAGGCATTGGAGGCACGGCAAAATTCAATAAGCTTCCCGTAGGTGGGAGCTGCTTCGAGCAGCTCGCCACATCCCAGGATGACGAGGTGTTCTCTTGCCCGGGTCAGTGCTACATTCAACTTGCGGTCGACGCCATCTTCCGACAGGCTGGAAAGCGTGTGGAGTTGAAATGGGGAATTGACACACAGGGAAACCAAAATGATTTTTCGGGCTCCACCCTGATATCGTTCTACCGTGTCTACGGTGTAGTGCTCGGTGGGCAGGCCTGCTTCCCGCAGTGCCTGATAAATACAAGCGATTTGTGCCCGATAGGGCGTAATAATACCAATGTCGTGGGGTTGCAAGGCCTGGGTCGCCCCCTGTGCCTGGTAGAAGGCTTCGAAATAGCGCACGAGCACCACGAGTTGCTGGGCCTCGAATCGATTCGTTTTCAGGTCGGCTCCCGACGGGTCGGCTGCTGTGTTCCAGAAGAGAAAGCGACGAGAAGTAAACAGGTGGTGAGGTGTGGAGGGCAGGGGAGCCAGTTGTTTTTTGCGATGGGGGATACCTTCCGGAAGAATATCGAGCCGGCCGCGGTAGAAATGATCACTGGCAAAGCGCATGATCTCCTGATGCATGCGCCCCTGCTGAGTCAGCATGGCGTAAGTGCCGTCGAGTTGGTTTTTTTGTGCGTACTTAAACAGCCGTTCGAATAAGCTGATAGAAAGATCGGTGAGGCCGATTTCCCGTAAGTGGGGCTCGTCGATAATCGTCCAATCGGAAGATTGGCCCACCACGGCGGGCAGTTGGTAGTGATCGCCGATGAGGAGAGCGCGTGGCGCATTGGGCAACAAACCGATTAGCAGGGGTTCCAATATTTGGCTGGCTTCGTCGACGACGATTCGATCGAAATGCTTGAGCTCGAACAATTCCGGCTTTCCGGCGAGCGAAGCTACCGTTCCTACGAGGATGCGGTGCTCGGCGAGGAGTTGCCGGACTTCGCTGCGACGCGTCAACGATTCGGTCTGCACCTGGAGGAGTCGATCCTGGAAGGCCGCTGCGGTACCGTAGCGAGAACCAATGCGCAAATAGCCATGAAATGGCTCCGGGCCGCCAATTCGTTCGATGGACTCGCAGATTTCGTCCACTGCCCGGTTGGTGTACGCTAAAAGTAGTAGTTGTTCCTCCGTGTTTTCCAGTAGTTGCCGCACGTAGTGGTGCAGCATGACGCTGGTTTTCCCCGTTCCGGGCGGCCCCCAGAGAAGAAAATAGTCGGGAGCGGCGAGCATTTGCCGCAAGATGGTAAACTGCTCGTCGGTCATGCCACTTGGCCGGTCGATCGCAGCGGGTGGCGCGGTGTGCGGATGGCGTCGACCCAACCATAAGTCGCGGATGGGGCGGGGGCGCTCGGCCCAGGCAAACAAGCTGCGGTAGTAACTGGCAAACCCGCTATCGAGCAGGTCGCGTTCGACCGTCCAGTGCGGGTGCGCACGAAATATCCGATCGGAGCGCTGCTGGCTCCGCAACCGCAAGACGACTTGTTCGGCGGTAAGTTCGACAATGGTGCACTTGAATATTTGGTTGCGCAGAATAGCCCGTTGGTCGTTCGGGTCTGCCATGGGGTAGAGCACCGCGATATCTCCGGTTCGGAATTTGACCAATTGACCTTCCTGGTTGGGGCGATTGAAGGTGATGAGGTAATCGTTTCCGCTGCGGGTGTGGTCGAACGTAAGTCGGCAGAGGCGTTCGAAGCGCTCGTCCTTGTCGGCCCCGTCGTCTAGCCAGAGACTGGCCAGGCCGTTGAGGCGGTCGTTCCCCTGTTCGCCGGTTTTGGCGAGGCGGTGCTCGCGGGCGGTGAAGCCCAGAAAGGCTCCCAGGTAGCAGCGTTCGGTTGCATCGAGTTGCTGGTAGGCCGTGGCCATTCGTTCGAAGTCATTGCGCAGGAACCCCCGTAGACCCTGTTGGTTTTGCGGATCGAGTCGGGCAAAGAGGCGGTCGGTTTGGCCGAGTAATTGATCGGTCGGGTGCCCCAATTGAGCCAATTTGTAGTCGATGGCCAGTAATTGATTGCGCACCTGTAGGGCTTCCTCCTGCATGCTGCGCTCGGGCGGTGCGAAGCGCAGGGGCCGCTCGGCTAGACCACTATACAGGATATAGCTGGCCACCTGACTCTTTGCCCCGTACGTGGCACGAATGAGTAAGTCGTACAGAATAGTCTGTACGTAATGACTAGCCCCCAGCCCGTACTTATTCGCCATGAATGGACTCCCGCTTTTCAATTCGACGATGGCCGTACGCGGCCTGTCCGTTGTTCGACGGTGCAACAGGTCGAGGCGGCCTTGCAGCCCGTACATGGGGGCGTAGAAGGACGGCTCCAGTTGGCATTGCTCGGCCACGATTTCCTGGTCGGGCAGCTCGATGAGGGTAGTTTGTTTTAGGGTCAGGAATTGGGCCTGCAGCTCGCCCATGATCTTGCGGATCTCTCCATCGGGGAGCAGGCAGAAACCGAGTGGATGCAAGCTGAAAATGCGCCGTTTGAGTTCGGCAAAAGTGGTATCCGGACGGTGGATGAGTTCATCGAGAAAAAAGTTTGCTACCGTACCTCGTAGGAGGGGACCACTCAATCGGTAGGGGAGCAATTTCTTGGCGAGGTAGCTCCAGGGATAGGTCGCGTGCCCTTGGAAGCTCTCTGCTACGGCCGTTACATCGATGAGGTAATCCGGTTCGATGATGACCGTGCGGGCGCGTATTTCCTCCCCGGTTTGGCGGACGTCCAGCAAATTGAGGGTGGCTGGAAACCCGCAAATCCGGCGCAGGATTTGTGCTGTGGCGGCAAGCTGCTCGTTGGCTTCCGGGCCGCCGTAGTACAGATAGGCCGTTTGCTCCGGCCGGTCTTCCAGGCGGACGAGCAACTGCTCCTGCTCGGGCACTTCTTCCAGTGCCACTACGCGCAGTGCAGGAAAGTAGGTACCCGGAGGATGATCGGGGCGCGGCCACGGCCAGGGCGATTGGCGAATATCCCGGAGAGCTGTGGGAACGGGTTGTTGGTAAATCGATTCAACGAGCTCCAGCAAGATACGGCTTCCTATAGACTGCCAACCGGCCGGCGTCGTACGATCAAAAGCACGCTCCCGAAAGCGAAAGGCATTCAGGTGATAGATCAACTCCGGCGACAACTGATGCTTGTGCCCCAAAAATGCAATGCGCGCATAAAGCGTGGTAAAGTGGAGCCGCTCTGGTTGGGTCGCAACCTCTATGCAGCGGTGGAGCAAAAAATGAAGAGTTGGTAACGCCTCAGCGACAGAAACGCCCGATTGGCAGATTTGTCGATCAAATTGTCGGTAAAAGTCTTGCGCGATGGCCCGCTCCTTCATGGTCATTCTACTACGAAACCGAACAAAAATGCTCAATTTTTCCCGGAATTGAAGAAAATGGGCAGTGTTTCAAAAAAAATGAATTTTTTAGAAGGGCGAATTAAATGAGATGTATTTGAGTAATTATATGATTTAAAAATCTGATTATGAATAACTTATTAAATTGAGGTGTGTGTATGTGAATTATTAGAAAGTCGAACTTTTTTACGAAGCTTGTTTTCTTTGGGCGGCAGAGGGGAGTATGTTTGTAATGTATTCAACGGGATACAACAACAACTTGAAAACACGGAGCTTCCAGCTTGAAAGATATTGAAGAACTGGTTTATTTCTCAATCTATCTGTCCTTATCATGGTCGGACGGCGCTTGAGAGTGCCGTCCAACCTTTTTGGACAACAGAGTGAAAAACCAAGAAGTACGTTTACGAGGGCTGTATGGTGGGTCTGCCACTTTTTTGGGTGGACCCATCTACAAATACCCAGCAAGAACTAAACCTCATTTAAAGCGGGATAAGCAAACACGCGCCCGGATGTTCGCACCGGGACGGCCGCGGCCCAAAAGTCATCCCTGAACTTGGACTGACGGCCATCCCGGATCGAAATCGATCCTAAGATGCAAGGGTGTTTTTATCTTCAGAAGGGCAATTGGAGATAAGTAGATAGTTGCTATTATTCCGGACTGGTTGGCTGCAAAGGCAGCTGACCAGTTTTCTTTTTCAATGAATTAACTTTACTCGCAAGATATATTAATTCCAATCTGTTCAAAGGTTCGCCTTATCTCATAAACACATTCTTACCGGGACCGTATCCTTTTATTGAGGATACGGTTTCTTCGTTTTTATGTTTCTAAAACGGATAGCCCAATCCCAGATTAAAGGAAATATCCTGGATCTGAAAGTCTCGGAAATCATTCCACCAATCCGCCTCGCGCGGATTGTCGGTTCGCGGGCGGGGAGAGTTGAATCGCAGCGGAACCGCCAGGTCTAGGCGGAAGATGAAATAGGACAGGTCAAAGCGCATACCCACCCCTCCTCCAATGGCAATTTGGCGGTAAAAGGGATAATGGGTAAAGGGTTCTCCACCGCAGTTGTAGGTTTGTTCGCGAAATAAAAACTGAGAGCCGCAGCGGGTGAAATCGCGTCGGACCGTCCAGACGTTGCCTGCGTCGAGGAACAGTGCTCCCTTCAGCAACCAAAACAGGTCGAAGCGGTATTCCAGGTTGATTTCCAGTTTGATGTCGCCCGTTTGGTACAGTCGAAACGAATTTTCCCGCTCCAAGCTAATCGAATCGAGGAAACCACCCGGCCCCAAGCCGCGGGGTGCAAAGGCGCGAATACTGTTTGGGCCGCCGGCGTAAAACTGCTTGATATATGGGACTTCTATCGTGTCGACCTGGCTGAACGGCCGGCCGATCCCGAAGTTGAGCCGGGTGGCCCAGGAACGGCCCTGGTTGATCTGGTCGTAAAACCGAAAATCGAATTCCACCAGTGCATACTGAGAAAAATCGGTGCTGTCTCCGAGTCGGAAATCGGTATCCTGGGTGGCAAACCGATTGTAGATTTGGTTGGCTGCCCAAATTTCGGCACCGGCCATTTCCAGGCGGGCGTTGGCAAAATAGGATTGCCCCTTTTGGTTGGTACGGCTGTTGCGAATGTAATTGAACTCCCGTAGCAGAAGGCTCACAAAGACCTGCTTACCAAAGCTATTTTCCAGGAAGTCGTTGGCCTCCAGGATGTCTTCGAATAAATCGAAGGTTTGGGGTAACAGGAGATCGATTCCGATGTGATTGATGGAATAGCGGGAAGTGGCACTTTTCTGAAATTCGTAGCCGTAGCGGGCATTAAACAGGTTATAGCTGTAATAATCGAGGATGTTGATGTATTCGTATCCCACGGAAAAGCGCGTAGTCGCATTTTCGGTCAGGCCGGCATAAAAGTCCTGATCCAACAGGTGTCGATCCTTGCCGATGGGTACATTGTAGAGCGATCGGTACAGGCTGAGATAATCGACAAAGCGGGGGAGGTACAATTCTACGGACGTTCGCAGATCGACGGTGTTCCAGAAAATTTGGTTGGGACTCGGATTGATTTCAACACCGGCGGAGGCGTTGATGAGCAGGAGCTCGGCGCCCCGTCCGAGATTGCGATTTTGGAAGGTCGGTCCGATACTGAATCCAATCAGGTTACCCACACCGGCGCTGGCACTGCGGCTGGTGTAATTGATGTCGAAATCCACCCCGATTTCCATGCGCTTGTTGGGGGTCAGTTCGATATCGAAGTGGAGTACGTCGGGTTGCAGGGTATCGATACGCTGTTTGATGCGCACGAATTGGTAAATGCCCAGCGCGCCGAGTTGCTCGTTGGTTTTGTTGTAGTTGAATTGCCGGTACAGCGAATCGGGGCGCAAGAAAATATTCGCCAATAAGGCTCCCCGCTTGATGATGGAATCCTGACCAGACGGGTAAAAGAAACGGACGCCGCCCAGAAAACTCGTGTCGTACTGGGTGGGTTCCAGCAGCGAGTCGAGCGGAGGCTGATAATCGGGAAACACATTTACTTCGCCGATGCGGTACACCCGAAAGGCGGTTTCCGGTCCGATCGAATCGATGCTGAGATACAGGTGGCCTTTGGTCGACTGTTCGGTAGTATCGACTTCGAGTTGATCAAAATAGGAACTAGTGAAGTAGGCATAGCCGTTGTTGCGCAGCAGACGAGTAATGCGTTCGCGCTCCTGGTTGTAGAGGCTTAAGTCCAGTGGGGTGCCATCTTTAGGAACGAGGTAGGTTTCTTCCCGATTCGAGTGGATGATTTCGGAGATGTGCTCGTTGTCGATTTCGTAGGTTACCGTATCAATTTCAAACAGGGTATCCAACTGAGCGTAATAGGTGACGAAGATCTTTCGTCCTTTGGTGCGGGCGGATGCCTTTACATCCGCTCGCAGGTACCCGTTAAACTCCAGGTACGACTGCATATCCTTCTCTGCGGCCCGCGTCAGGCTGTCTTTGTAGATGACGGGTTCTTCCCCCAGTGAATTTCTTCTCCAGCGGTTGTAGCCGCTGTCGGGGTTGCGGGCATTTTTGCCGCGAAAGTAAATGCCCTCGCGCGGCAGAAAAATAAAACGACCGTTAGGCTGCTGCCGGGCAAGCGTCCACAGGTCGTAGGCGATATTCCGTTTGTTGCGGGCCTTGCCAATGATTTTTACGGTATTTTCCCGCAACAACAACTGATCGTCTTCCAGGTACTTGGTCGCGGAGCAGGAACCTAAAAGCAGGGCCCCCACTGCCGCAATCAGCACCGGGTAAAGGCTAGTTCTTATGAGTTTAAGCAAGAATACCATAAAGTATATCCGCAGCCTCCACCAAAAAAAGTATCGGCAGGAGCATAAAAAATTCCTCGTGGAAGGCGAAAAGATCGTCGACGAAGTGCTCCGCCAGGAGCGCTTCCACACCGATGCCGTCTATGCTTTACCCGAATGGGCCGAACGGCATCCCCAAACCCCGCGGCTTCAAGTCATCAACGCCCGCAACCTCGAGCAGATTTCCCAACTGCGTACTCCAAACCAGGTTTTGGCAGTTGTCGAACAAAAGATGCCGCCGCCCTTCGCCTCCCCCCAAGCCGACGAATGGCTGTTGTATCTCGACGGTATCCAATCGCCCAGCAATGTAGGGGCAATTTTGCGGATTGCCGACTGGTTTGGCTTCCAGCGGGTCATCGGGGGCCCCGGCACAGCAGATTATTTCAACAGCAAAACCATTCAGGCCGGCATGGGAGCCTTCCTGCGCATCCGGTACTACGAAGGTCCGCTAACCGACTTCCTTTCCCACCTGACGAATGTACCTATTTTCGGAGCGGATAGCCGGGGCGAAAATGTATTTTCGATGAATCTTCCACCCCGCGGCTTGTTGGTAATCGGTGGAGAGGCCAGCGGTATCCGACCGGAGACCGTTCCGCACATCCAGCGCTGGCTCAGCATTCCTCGCAGCCCCGGTGGAGGAGCCGAATCACTAAATGCCGCCGTGGCTACGGGCATCCTGTGCGCCGCTATCCAAACAGCCCGGTAGACAACCGCTTACAGCAATTCCTTTAACGCCTGCTCGATCTGGCTGGCTCCCCGCAATCCGATTTTGGCGATCTTGCCGTCGCGATCAATGAGGAAGGTCTGCGGAATAGCGGAAACGCCGTACTGGGTAGCGGCGCTGCTTTCCCACTTTTTCAGATCGCTGACGTGGTAATCCCACTTCAGATTATCGTCTGCAATGGCGGCAATCCACTTCTTGCGCGAGCGTTCGATCAGGTCTTTTTGCTGCTCTTCATTAAACCGGCGTGCAGTGCGGCTATCCATGCCGTCGAGCGAAACGCTGTAGATGGTAAATCCCTGGTTTTTATACTTGTCGTATACCTTAACGACGTTGGGGTTTTCCCTCCGGCAGGGGCCGCACCAGCTCGCCCAAAAGTCGAGTAACACGATCTTTCCTTCCAATTCTTCCAGCTCGAGGTTTCGGCCATTAGGGCTGGGGAGGCTGATGTTTGGAGCCTCCTGGCCGACCCGAATCAATTGCTTGGCCATGTACTGCTGGTACTGCCGATCCAGGTTGGTTACGAAAGTCGCGTACTGTTGGGCAAATTCATTGCCGGGGGCATCTTTGGTGGCGCGTTCTGCGGCGCGCTTCTGAAGTTCTACGGCGCTGCCGCTATTTTGCGGCAGGACGCGGTAGGAGACCACGGCCGAAAGGACGGGGTTGGATACGGTATCGATAAAATTGATGAGATCGCTGGCATCGAACTCATTTCTGGTCACGGCTGCCATCGTTTGTTGGAGTACTTGGGAGGAGGCCGAACCCGAAACGTCGAATCCGTAGCGCTGGAGTTCGCGCACATCTCCGTCGATGGTGATTTCCGACTCATCGCCGTCCAGCACCATAAAGGCCTGCTGGGCACCTACCCGCAGCTTGTATACGCCGGCCTCTAGTCCCTCCGGAAACGCCAACTGAAAATTCCCCTGCGGATCGATCTCGGCCTTAGCCAGAATGTGATTGGCCTTCCCAATGGCTGCCTGATCGATAAACACCTGCAGATCCTGGGCATTCTGAAGTGTACCCCGAATAACGGTACCGGTACTGGATTCGGATTGGCAGTTGCTCAGGATCAGGGCCACCACCCCGATGAGCAATCCGCTCCACAAACGATTCATAGCAAAGATATTTTTGATGTTGTATGGGATAATAATTGATCTTGTTATTAGCTAATGGCTGAAGATTCGGGGCCATCGAGCGCCTCTTCCAGCGTTGTTTCATAAATCGTTTTCCAATCAGTGATTGGGCCGAAGGCCTCGCCGTCGATGCGTAGGGAACCGCTAGTCACCTGACCGAGTTCGAAATAGGATACGCCTGCCTCCGAAAAATAGTTGATCAGGGA
This sequence comes from uncultured Saprospiraceae bacterium, assembly GCA_964504335.1. Taxonomy (GTDB): domain Bacteria; phylum Bacteroidota; class Bacteroidia; order Chitinophagales; family Saprospiraceae; genus CAZDET01. Next base: position 176,772 of record CAZDET010000002.1, on the reverse strand, counting down.
CGCCGCTTTTGCCGGGCTCGTGCTGACCACTACACGCGATTGGCTTTCTCCGAACAAAAAGGCGTCTTTGCGCACCGCTGAATCCGTGCGAATATCGAAGCCCAGCTGCTTAGGGATACTACTCTCTACTAAAGTAGTGAAGAGCCCTCCGTCCGATACATCGTGTGCAGATTGGATCAGCCCGGTCCGAATCATTTTCGAAATATGCTGTTGTAGCGCAAGTTCCTCGTCCAGATCGAAGTAGGGGGCCGGAGAGTGTTCCAGGCCGTGTACGCGGCGGAGGTACTCGCTGCTGCCCAGATCGTTGTGCGATTGGCCGATGAGGAAGATGCGATCGCCCTCGGCTTTGAAGTCCAGGGTGGTCTGCCATTCCAGGTGGTCCAGAATACCCAGCATGCCGATGGTTGGGGTGGGGTAGACCGGCTCGGTGCGGTCCTTGAATACCGACTGGTTGTAAAAGCTGACATTGCCGCCCGTAACGGGGGTATTAAACTTTCGGCAGGCGTTGCCCATGCCCTTAATGGCCTGCACAAACTGCCAGTAGACTTCCGGATTGTAAGGGTTGCCAAAGTTGAGGCAGTTGGTAATTGCCACGGGCTCTCCGCCCGAGCAGACGATATTGCGCGCTGCCTCGGCTACGGCAATCATGGTTCCCACGTAGGGGTCGGCGTAGACGTAGGCCGGGTTGCAGTCGGTGGTGAGGGCCAGGGCTTTGTCGGTGTCTTTGAGGCGCACCAGAGCGGCATCGCTGGGGGCGTTGGTCCCCATGGAGTTCGTGCGTACCATGCTGTCGTACTGCTCGTAGATCCAGCGTTTGCTCACGATGTTGGGGGCCTGAAATACCTTTCGGGCCGTGGCTATCCAGTCGGTAGGCTGGTCAATTTGGCTCGGGTCGAAAGCGGCTATTTCGGCTCGGTATTTCGGTTCCCGGTAGTCGCGCTCGTATACCGGCGCGCCACCTCCGAGGACCAGCGGTTCGGCGGGTACATCGGCTACCAGTTGCCCGCCGGCGTAGAAGTGGAGCCTTCCGGTATCGGTCACTTCTCCGATTTGCTCGCACTGGAGATCCCAGCGATCGAATACCTCGTACAGTTTTTCTTCCTGTCCTTTGTGGCCGACGATGAGCATGCGTTCCTGGCTTTCGGACAACAGGATTTCCCAGGGCTGCATGTTGCTTTGTCTGGTGGGTACCTGGTCGAGGTCGATGCGCATGCCGGTCTGGCTCTTGGCGCTCATTTCGGAGGTGGAGCAGGTAATACCGGCAGCGCCCATATCTTGCATGCCTACCACAGCTCCGGTGCGGATGGCTTCCAGCGTAGCTTCGAGCAATAGTTTTTCCTGAAAGGGGTCGCCTACTTGTACGGCAGGCAGGTCATCGGCCGAATCTTCGGTGAGGTCGGCGGAGGCAAAGGTCGCGCCGTGGATGCCGTCCTTGCCGGTCGCAGAGCCGACGATAAATACCGGATTGCCCGGCCCGTCGGCAACGGCTGATACCGTTTCTCCGACCCGCACGGTGCCGACCGACATGGCATTCACCAGAATATTTTGATTGAAACTAGGGTGAAAAAACACTTCGCCCCCGACGGTGGGTACGCCGAAGCTATTCCCGTAATCGCCGATGCCGCGCACCACACCCCGCATCAGGTGTTGCGTATGGGGTCGATCCACTTCGCCGAAGCGCAGGCTGTTGAGCGCCGCAATCGGACGGGCGCCCATGGTAAAAATATCGCGGTGGATACCCCCCACGCCCGTTGCCGCTCCCTGGTAGGGTTCGATGGCGGAAGGGTGATTGTGGCTCTCGATTTTAAAGGCGCAGGCAAGCCCGTCGCCAATATCGACCAGGCCGGCGTTTTCTTCTCCCGCACCTACCAACAGGCGCTCCCCCTCTCGGGGCAGGGTTTTCAGCCACCGAATCGAATTCTTGTACGAGCAATGCTCCGACCACATCACCGAAAAAATACTCAGCTCGTTGAAGTTGGGCATCCGCCCCATAATTTCCTGAATGCGGGCAAATTCCTCCTCGGTCAGGCCGAGCTGTTTGGCGGTATCGAGCGTAATCTGTACAGCGCTTTCTGGCATGGGGGACTTTTAATTAATGAAGAGGCAAAGATAAGGATAGTTCTCCCCTAAACACCAATTCGGCCGGACCGATCAACTCCACCCGTCGAAACGTCCCGTTGGGCGCCTGGCTGAACCGGACGGCGAGCGTGCCGCCCTTGGTTTCGACAATGATTTCCTCATGAGCCGTGGGGTGGGCGAGGGCGTAAGCCAGGGCCGCTGCCGTGACGCCCGTGCCACAAGAAAGGGTTTCGGCTTCGACGCCCCGTTCGTAGGTGGCAATTTCGAGGTAGCCCTCATTGGGTTGGACGAAGTTGACATTGATGCCGGCCTCGGCAAATGGGGGGCTGTGTCGGATGCGCCTCCCTTCCTCCACCACGTCGATTTCGGATAGGTTTTCGACGAACTGCACGTAGTGCGGCGAGCCGGTATTCAGAATCACATGGTCGGACTTCTGCCGTACTTCCTGCACCTCCTGCATGGCGAGCGCGATAAGGCCGTCGGCTTGAACGATTGCCCGGTGCGGACCATCCGTGGCGCTGAAGTGCGCTTCCCGGTCGATCAGGCCTAGCGCGTTGGCCAATGCGACGATGCAGCGCCCCCCATTGCCGCAGAAGGTGCTTTCGCGTCCGTCGGCGTTGAAGTAAACCATTCGAAAATCATAGCCTTCCGCCTGCTCCAACAGCAATAGCCCATCGGCACCAATGCCGAAGCGGCGATGGCACAGCCGCTCGATTTGGGCCTGATCGGCCGTTGTCAGATATTGCCGTTCCCGCTGGTCGAGGAGGATGAAATCGTTGCCGGTGCCTTGGTATTTGTAGAACGGTATACGCATAATGGGGTGATGAGTTAGGCCTTTTCCAGCGTGAAGCCAAAGGTGGAGCCCAACTTGGGCGTAGAGCGCACGTTGATCGTTTGGTGATGGGCCTCAATGATGTGTTTGACAATGGAAAGGCCCAGCCCCGAACCACCCTGCACGCGGCTGCGACTTTTATCTACCCGATAGAAGCGATCGAACACGTGAGGAATATGCTGAGTTGGGATGCCGATGCCGTTGTCGGCTACCTCCACCAGGATGTACCGGTCCATGTCGTAGAAGCCGACCTTGGTGCGGCCACAATCGTTGCCGTATTTGATGGAATTGGCCACGAGATTGGTAAGTACTTGTCGGATGCTCTCCCGATCCGCACGAACTATCCAGCTTTCATCAGCACGGTCTTTGAAAATCAAGGAGATGCTGCGTTCCAGAGCTTTGAACTCGAGATCTTCGAATACCTCCTTGACCAACTCTTTGATGTCGAAGTTCTGGAGGTCGAGCATGAGATTGCCGGTTTCCAGGCGGGCGATGGCTCCCAGGTCTTCGACGATGGTGTGTAGGCGGTCGATGTTTTTAGCCGCCTTTTTGAGGAAATAGTGGGTCGTGTCTTTGTCTTCCAGATCGCTATCGAGCACCGAATGCACATAGCCCTGGATATTAAAAATGGGAGTTTTCAGCTCGTGGGAAATATCTCCGACAAACCGGCGGCGGTATTCAGCCCACGATTTGTAACGATCGAGTTCGAGTTGTTGGTTTTCGGCCCAGGTCGTCACCTGGCGCTCGATGTCATCAATGATGTGGGAATCCAGGTCGACGGCCTGGCCCTTTTCTTCCTTGGGTACCTTGTGCCGATGGATCGTTTTGTAGATCAGCTTGATGCGGCGATAAATGTATTCTCGCAAATAGTAGATAGTGATGGTGTACGTTCCCACCAGCAATACTCCAAAGAGCAGGAGCCAAAGCGGATCAAAAGACCGCCCCACCATCAGGTTGATACTAGCAAACAGGCCGGTCGCTCCAATCGACACGATGCAGGCAATCGTCAGGGCGATTTGCCGGGGTGTCGTGTTCTTGCGCATTAAAATTCAAATTTATAGCCGATTCCCTTGATCGTTTTTATGTAATCATCGCCGATCTTCTCGCGTAGTTTTCGGATGTGGACGTCGATGGTGCGATTGCCGACAATGACATCCGTGCCCCACACCTTGTTGAAAATCTCTTCCCGGCTGAATACCTTACCCGGTTTCGAAACAAGCAACGACAGCAGTTCAAATTCCTTTTTCGCCAGTTCGATCTCTTCGTCCTGGCGCTGCACGGTCACGCGTTCCTTATCGATAATCAGGTCGCCCACCTGCAGTCGTTCGCCTTCATCGTCGAGGTCGATGCGTTCGGAGCGGCGCAGTAAAGCCTTTATCCGGCTAATGAACACCCTCGGACGGATGGGCTTGGTGATGTAATCATCTCCACCGGTTTCCAGTGCTGCAATCTGGCTGTAATCCTCTTCCCGGGCGGTTAGAAATGCGATGATGGTTTTGGAAAATTCCGGTTTGGACCGCAGGGTCCGGCAGACTTCGACCCCGTCCATCACGGGCATCATGATATCCAGAATAATTAAGTCGGGGCGTTCTTGCTCGGCGAGGGAAATACCTTCTTCTCCGTTGGGGGCGGAAAAGACGGAAAAGCCCTCTTTTTCCAAATTGAAACGCAGAAATTCCAGGATATCCGGTTCGTCGTCTACAATCAGGATTTTGGCTGCATTCATGAGGCGAAGTGAGTTTACTCGGCGATGTAAATTACGCAATTGTACCAAAGCGAGCCACAATATACGTGACGCGGAACGGTTTGGAACCATCCCCAACCAATTGAAGGGCGGTATGGGGCGTTCAGCGATCAGTTGCCGGCTGTCCGGCCCGGATACCCATCACCCGCAGGCTGTCGAGGATGGAGGTATACATACCGTCCATCAACTTGGGTTGTTTGCGGATGAGGACGATGGCAGAGTCGAAGGTGGCGGAATCCAGACCGTGTTGCTGCAGTATTTCGGCATACAGTACCCGTAGGACGGTATCCCGCCGGTCGACGGGTAATTCCTGTACGGCAGCTTCTGCCAGATGAATATCAATCAGCACTTCCGTCAACTGATCTTTTGGCAAGGGCAGACTTACTTCTGCGGGGCTGCAGGAGCCGAGGGCAAAGAGAGCAACCACCGAAAGTATCAAGTATTTCATTTCCGATTAAACAACTTAGGATAGATAAAGTCGGTGACGCTGGCCGTATTTGGACCAAAAGTGCGCCAGTCCGACACCTGCCCGGATAGGGTCACTATTCCGCAAGTGGGCACGTTTTCGATTACTTTTTGGGTGTATAAATTGGCCAGGTAGGTGAAGCCCGGGTTGTGCCCGAACAGGAGGACGAACTGCCACTGATCAGAAAGCTCGTTGATGATTTTCTGCAATGTATTGGTGCCGGCCTCGTAGATATCCGGGTGCTGATGGATTGCCTCGGCCGGTACTGCGAGTGCCTCGGCAAAGAACCGTGCCGTATCCCTGGTGCGGCGGGCGGGGCTTACCAACAAGGCATCGGGGCGGAGACCACGGGAGGCGAGTTGCCGGGCCATAAAGGGGGCATCGCGCTTCCCGCGATCGTTGAGGGGGCGGTCAATATCAGCTAATTCCGGATACGCCCAGCTACTTTTCGCGTGCCGGACCAGGTAAAGTACTTTCATAGTTCGCTACATTCGTGCTGCTATCCCCATATTGAACGAACAGCAACACATGAATTTTGACAATCAGGTGGTCTGGATTACCGGGGCGTCTTCCGGCATCGGAGAGCACCTCGCCTACGCATTTGCCACTGAGGGCGCCCAAGTCGTCCTGTCGGCTCGCAATGAAACGGAACTCGAGCGGGTTGCCTCCCGGCTACACCAAAAGCCGAATCATCTCATTTTGCCACTCGATGTTACCCAAACCGACCGGCTGCCCGACCTGACCCGTCGGGTGATCGATCATTTTGGGCGAATCGATCTACTGATCAATAATGCCGGCATCAGCCAACGGGCCTTTGTGCAGGATACCGACCTGGAGGTTGATCGGCGAGTGATGGAAGTTAATTATTTCGGCACCATCGCGCTCACCAAAGCCGTCTTACCTTATCTGATGCAACAGCAATTCGGGCACATTGTAGTGGTCAGTAGCGTCATGGGAAAGCTCGGTACGGCCAAGCGGTCAGCCTACGCGGCCTCGAAGCACGCCCTCCACGGCTACTTCGATAGCCTGCGCGCCGAACTGGCCGACAGCAGGATCGATGTCACACTGCTTTGCCCTGGGTTTGTGCAGACGCAAGTTTCTATCAATGCGTTGACCGGCGATGGCACCAAACATGCGAAAATGTCCGAAACGACGGCCGCCGGATTGCCACCCGACGTTTTTGCCAAACGAGCCCTTCGCGCCATCGCCGCCCGGAAGCGCGAAGTGCTGATCGGAAAGCGCGAAATTTACGGGGTATATCTCAAACGGTTCTTTCCCGGTATGCTGGCCAACATCGTAGCGCGTCGGCAGGTTAGCTAGCGCTTTCCCTGCTCGACCGCACCTCCGCCCAGCTCGGGATCTTGTAACAGTTGATCCATTACTTCCCCTAATTGCTCCGCTCCAATCCGCTTGAATAGAATCGTTTTGTCGGCGTCCAGCACGAAAATCTGCGGGGTGGTCTGCACGTCGTAAAGCGTGTGGTAACCCGACCGCAGGTAGGGGTCGACGGTGTGCAACCATTCGCCAATTTCGTTTTCTTCGATGTATTCCCAACAGGGAGAGACTTTATCACCGGTCTTGGTGCAGAGCGAAAAGATCTTGACGCCCTTGTCCTTGTACTGTTCGTAGAATTCCTTCATCACCGGGGTCGATTCCTTACAGTGGCCGCAATCGTAGCGCCAGAAATACAGAATCGTATAAGGGGAGGCGACCTCGTGTAAGCGCACGGAGGAGCCATCCTGCCGTTGGGCGGTGAAATCGGGAGCCGTTTTTCCGATCAGAATGGGACGCAGCTTGTTGGCGTTGTCAATGATTTTCTGCAATTGCTCCGGGTCGGTCCAGGGGGCCAGATCCTTGGCATAGTAATTATCGACCAGGTGAACGTAGACGGCGTCCATGCCGACGATCTTCGACTGAGCTGCTTCGTTCAGAAAGTGGATGAGGAAGACCCGGAAGTTTTCGGAATCGGTCGGCATTTGTTTGAGTACCTGATCGATGGCCAGGCTGAGGGTATCGGGATGTTGTACTTGCAGCTTGTGCACGAAGTAATCGATCCGATCGAAGAAAATGGCCGAAGGAGTACGCAGCAAGCGCTCGTCGGTCAGGTCGACATTGTCTAAATAGTGTTGTTGTAGCCACCGCCAGTTTTTGATTTGCACCTCTTCCTGAGTGCCTTCGAATGAAGGTGGATTATTGGGGATATTGGTCCGCACGATGGCGGCAGTCAGCGACTTGGGATGTTGTTCTACGAGGGTACGCTGAAAGGTGGTCACTTCCTGATTGAGGGCCTCCATTTTGGCTTGCCCGGCATCGCCATCTTCGCGAAACTGTTCTGCTTTGGCCGTTTGAGCTTCCAGATACGCGAAGTAATCGTACAGCAATTGATTGTCCGGTGCGTTTTCGAAGGTGGTATTTCCCACCTGCTTTTCCCGTTCGGTCCGGATGGTGAAGTTGCGTTCCTCATCGGTTACCAGGAATTGGAAAAAGGTGTTCTCCGGTTGCAACACGCCCATGTAGATACCGGCCTTCAGGGAATCGCCCTTGAATTCGTAAACGCCATTCGAATTGCGGAACACGGTATCCGCAACGTACTGCTTATTCGTCAGGCTAAAGGCAATCAACAAGGTATCTGACTCGTAGCCATCGATGTGCATAGTGATGTTGAACGGTTGTTGGGCAAGCGCTGTAGCCGCACTCAGCAAACCGATTAGCAGAAATATTCCGTATCGCATGTGTTTGGTATGTTAGTTCTTTGGTACGTGACGTTAGTTCCTTAGTACATTGGCTTCGGGGGCAAAATTCACCATTCGCCAATCACCATGCACCATTCGCCCCCGGTATTAACATCTTTTTTACCTTCGCGCCCTAATGCTGATCTATGTCCAAACCCTTGATTGCACTCGTTGGGCCGGCTTATCCCTACCGCGGGGGGAACGCCTTATTCATGTCGCATCTATACAAGGCCCTGCTGGATGATTACGAGGTCGAATTCATCAACTTCAGCTTGTTGTATCCGAGTTTGCTTTTTCCGGGAGCTACTCAGTTCGACCGCTCCACCGAGCATTTCGAACGGGTCCCGAGCAAGCGGCTGATTAATTCCCTTAATCCTATCAGCTGGTGGCAAACGGCTCGCTATTTAAACCGATTGAACCCGGATTTGATTGCGATCGATTGGTACCAACCTTACTTTGGTCCGACTTATTACGGCATAACGACCCTGCTGAAGCCGGAGCTGCGCCGCCGGCTGCTGTTCATTTGCGAGAATTTGGTATCGCACGAAGGGCGGTCGGTCGACCGACTGCTCACCGGCTTGGGGCTGCGCCACGCCCGCCGCTTTTTGACCCTATCCGAGCGCGTGGCAGAGGAAGTTCGGGCGATGTTCGGCACCCAGGCACCCATTTATCGCTCAGAGCTACCGACCTTTGGCTGGTACCGCCGGGAGGATCACTTTGATGCCGGTGCGGCTAAACAGGAACTCGGCTTTGCGCCAACCGACAGGGTGCTGTTGTTTTTCGGATACATCCGCAAATACAAGGGGCTCGATATTCTCATCGATGCGTTTGCCCAATTGCATCCCCGGCATCCGGAGCTCAAGTTGCTCGTCGCCGGAGAGTTTTACGACGACGAGGGGAGTTACCGCGAGCAAATCACTCGTCTTGGCCTCCATCGGCAGGTGCGTATCATTAGTCAGTTTATCCCCAACGAACAGGTGGCGCAGTACTTTCAACTGAGTGAAGTAGTGGTCATGCCCTACCGCAGTGCTACGCAAAGTGGCATCCTGGCCATTGCCTACGGATACGATACGCCGGTGGTGATTACCGATGTAGGAGGGCTGCGAGAAAGTGTAGATGACGGACGTACCGGCATCGTCGTCGATGCCGCCACGCCGGAAGCAATTGCCGCGGGAGTAGAGCGCTTTTTTGAACTGCAAAGGGAGGTCGATTTTGCCCAACATATCCGGGAGCGGGTGGCGGGAAATGCGTTCGGAAAAATCAGTGAGGTATTCGCAGAGATACTGGAGGAAGCAAAGCGCTAGCGAAACATCGACCGCCGCCCGTAGCGGCTGCAAATCGGACAGGTGTTGGGGTCGTGGCCACGGGCCGGGCAGTACTCACGGCCGAAAAAGATAATCTGTAGGTGCAGTTTGTTCCAATTTTCTTCGGGGAATACTTTTTTTAGGTCGGCCTCGGTTTTCTCGACGTTTTTGCCGGTGCTGAGCGTCCAGCGGTAAGCCAGGCGATGGATGTGGGTGTCTACGGGGAAGGCCGGTACGCCGAAGGCGGCCGACATGACCACACTGGCCGTCTTGTGCCCTACGCCCGGCAGTTGTTCCAGGGCCTCGAACGAAGCGGGAACCTGGCCATCGTATTCATTTATCAAGATACGAGAAAGCTCGGAGATGGCTTTACTTTTGCGCGGCGATAAGCCACAGGGTTTGATTATCTCGCGGATGTCCTCAACCGGAACTTCGGCCATAACCTCGGGCCGGTCGGCCAGCTCGAAGAGGCTGGGAGTCACCTGGTTTACCCGTTTATCGGTACATTGAGCGGAGAGCAATACGGCTATGAGCAAGGTGTAGGGATCGCGGTGATCGAGTGGAATGGGCGGATTGGGATACAACGCATCGAGGTGCTCAGCAATACGGACGGCTTTTTCGCGTCTGGATAGTTTTGTCATAGCGGGTTAGCAGTATAGCAGAGTGTGAAACAATCACATTGCGTCATTGTTTGAAAACATATTGTTTTGACAGCCAAGGGCATGAATCTAAGGAAGACTGGATTTATTAAACACGTTCCGAATTTGTTTCGGGTGTTATTTGTAGTGGGCGTGATTGCGTTCATTAGTCTGCTATTTCCGAGCAATATCAAATTCCAGTACGAATTCGAACGGGGGCAAGTGTGGCGCTACGAGGATTTACGAGCGCCTTTCACCTTTCCAATCCGCAAGCCCGACAAGGTTTTCGAGGCAGAAAAGAAAGCGGCCCTCCAGCTCGTATCTCCGGTCTACGAGCTCAATACGGCACTGGCGGAGGAACAGCGGGAGGCCTTCGAAGCGTCTTTCGATGCCCAGCTAGCCGCACTGGAAGAGGGGGATCAATTCGAGGATGTACTGAATCGACCCCAATCGTATCGCGGCTATGGGCGAACGCTGCTGAATCGCTATTACGGCAGCGGAATCATCGATCTCAACGAGGAACACCGAGGCAAGTCGGGAAATTTCGTCATCACCGTCCTGGAAAGCAGCGAGATGCGCGAGCGCACCCGGGCCAACTTATTCACAGTGGCGGAGGTCCGCGACGAAATCCGCGACGAACTTTCTGAAAGTCGCTTGTCGGAAACCGAGTTCATTTTACCTCTGGTGGATCGGCACCTGTTGCCCAATCTGGTCTACAACGATTCCCTTACGCAGCAACTCCGGCAACGCGCGGTCGATCTGATTCCACCTTCCGAAGGAGTGGTCAGGCAGGGAGACCTCATCATCTCCAAAGGGGGAATTATCACGGATTTAATCTATCAGCAGCTCGTTTCCTATCGCGAACAATATCAGAAGGAGGTCACTAATAATAAATCGTATCTGGGGGTATTTGCCGGATACAGCCTGCTGACGGCGCTGGTTGTGACGGTGTTTGTCTTTTACCTTCGGTTGTTTGCGCCGGTTGTTTACAGTCGCTTTCACAAATTAGTTTTTGTGATGATGTGGCTGGTACTGTACAGCTACCTCGTTTTCCTGGTAGAGGAATCTCAGGTGCTGAGCTCGTATCTCATTCCGTTTTGCATCGTGCCCATTGTGGTGAAGACCTTTTTCAACGAGCGACTCGCCTTGTTTACGCACATTGCCAACGTGCTCATTGCCAGCTTCTTAACATCGCTTGGTTACGAGTTTACTTTTCTGCAACTCCTGGCAGGCATCGTAGTCATTCTGAGTGATGTGGACACGCGCGACTGGACGAGCTATTTCAATTCGTTGATTTTTATTTTTCTGAGCTACGCTGCCGGTTACTTCGGGCTGTCGCTCATTGAGGTGGGGGATATCAACGAATTGCCCTGGCGCGACTACATTTGGTTGGCTCTGAACGTGTTCCTTACCTTGCTAGCCTATCCGCTTATTCCATTGGTAGAGCGCTTGTTCGGGTTCCTGTCGCCCATTACGTTGGTGGAGCTCAGCGATATGAATCGACCCTTGCTGCGCGAGCTGGCTATTCGGGCTCCGGGTACCCTCCAGCATTCGCTGCAGGTTGCTAACATGGCGGAAAGTGCGGCCCGTCGAATCGGTGCTAATCCATTGCTCGTGAAAGTAGGTGCCTTGTATCACGACATTGGCAAAACCCAGAATCCGGGCTTTTTCATCGAAAACCAATCGGGCCGCAATCCCCACGAGTCCATCACGGAGTTGGAGAGTGCCGAAATGATTATTAGCCACGTTACGGAAGGGGTGCAAATGGCCAAAAAAAACCGGCTGCCAGGGCTGCTAATTGATTTTATCCGAACCCACCACGGCACCACGCGGGTAGAGTACTTCTACCGCAATTTCCTGAAAAACCACCCCGATACCCCGATCGATGAGAAGCGATTTCGCTATCCGGGGCCCCGGCCATCCTCCAAGGAGGAAAGCATTCTGATGTTAGCCGATTCCGTTGAGGCGGCCTGCCGCAGCCTGAAAAACCCGACGGAGGAAGAACTCATGTCGCTCATCGACAACGTCATCACTTCCAAAATCAGCAATAAACAACTGGAGGACTCCCAGCTTACCTTCCAGGAGTTGGAGGCATGCCGCACGGAATTCCGGTCTGTGATGAAGTCGGTTCACCATACCCGCATCCAATATCCGGATCAAAAAGAACTCCCGAAAAGTGCTAGTCAGCTTGGTGATCGCCCCGCGGCGGAGGCGGATTCGAAGGAATCGGAGGCTTCCGAAACCCATACGGGCAATGGCGACATCCGCTCTGACAGCAGTGTCCCCTCCGAAGATGAAAAGCAGCCGTGAATACGTAATTTCCGTCTTCGAGATAGTAGTCGCGGCCTTCTACTAGTTGATCAGGCATATTGGTAAGAGCGTAGTTATTTACGGTTTTTGGTTGGTCGTACAGCGTGTAAAACGTTTCTCCGGCATATAGGTCCGTGCTTTGGGGCCGGGAGAGGGGAATAACTTGAGACTGTTCGGGACTTCACTCCACACCCTGCACGATTGCATCTCCTGCGATCCAGCCGCCGGTCCAGGCTGCCTGAAAGTTGAAACCGCCAGTGATGGCGTCAATATCGAGCACTTCCCCGGCAAAAAACAAGGTAGGGTAGCGTTTGGATTGAAATCTGCGGAAATCCACTTCCCTTAAGTCCACCCCTCCGGCGGTGACGAATTCCTCTTTGAAGGTGCTTTTTCCGGAAACCTGAAATATACCGCCGGTCAATTCCCGAGCCAGGGCCCGTTTAGTGGCCTTGGGAAGCTGCGCCCATTGTAGCTTAGGGTCGATATCAACGGCTTGAAGGAGTCGCTGCCACAGACGTTGGGGCAAGTCGAACAGTGGGTGCGCGGCGATTCGGCGTTTTGGGTGTGGTGCCCCGTAGGCATCCAATTCAGTAATGGCCCGATCGGTCGGTTGGTTGATCCAGTTGAGCGCGATCCGAAACCGGTAACCCGTCTCGTGCAGGGTGCGGGCCCCCCAGGCCGACAGACGCAACACCGCCGGTCCGCTCAGCCCCCAGTGAGTAATGAGCAGGGGGCCTTCCGCCTGTAATCGATCTCCGAGGTATCCAATCTGAACCCAGGGAAGGGAGATTCCAGCCAATTCATGCAACCGCTGATCATCGATATTGAACGTGAAGAGGCTGGGAACCGGCCGTACGATACGGTGGCCCAAGCGCTCCAATTCCTTCCAAACTGCCGGATTACTTCCGGTGGTGATCAACAGGCGGCGGGCTGTAAATCGCTGGTGTTTGGTCCGTATCATCCATTGGCCTGTCCGGGCATCGGCTGGCGGGTCTAGTCGTTCTACCCGCTGCCGGGGCAAGATTTGCACGCCGAGCCCCCGTGCGGCATCCATGAGGCAATCAATGACGGTTTGGGAGGAATCAGAGGTTGGAAATATCCGTCCGTCCGGTTCAATTTTGGTAGAGACGCCCCGCTCGTCGTACCAGGCCAGGGTGTCGCCACAGGCAAACTGGTGGAAGGGGCCACGGAGTTCCTTGCTGCCACGGGGGTAGAACTGAACGAGTTCGGCCGGATCAAAGCAGGCGTGCGTCAAATTGCAGCGCCCACCACCGCTGATGCGGACTTTTTCCAGGACATTTCCGCCGCGTTCGAGGATGGCAATTCGGAGATGGGGTGCTGCTTCAGCGGCCCGGATGGCTCCGAAAAAACCGGCTGCCCCCCCGCCAACAATGAGTATGTCGAAATCCGATTGCTCCATTAAACCGTGCTTAGTGCCTGCTCGAGATCGGATAGAATATCCTCTATGGTTTCGACGCCAACCGAGATGCGGACCAATTGATCGGTAATGCCGTGTTCTTGGCGCACCTCCGCGGAAAGGGCGCGATGGCTCATGGTAGCTGGATGCAGCACGAGCGAGTCTACGTCGCCCAGTGTGGGTGTCAGCGTACAGAAGCGCAAGGCATTCATGAAGCGTTGTGCGCTGGCGAGGTCGGCTCCCGCCTCGAAACTGATCATGCCGCCAAAGCGTCGCATTTGCACCTGGGCAAGTGCGTGGTCGGGATGGTCGGGCAGGCCCGGGTACAGCACGCGGGGCACCTTGGGATGTCGTTGAAGAAACCGGGCTACCTGTTCGGCGTTGTCGCAGTGCCGATGCATGCGCAAGGCCAGGGTCTTCAGGCCATTGAGTACCAGCCAGGCGTCCCAGGGGTTGCTGTTGGGGCCCGTGAGTTTGAGGGTGGGCAACAAGTGCTGTTCGGCTACCTTCGAATCGCGGGCAATGATGGCCCCCGCGATACCGGTACCGTGGCCGTTGAGGTATTTCGTCGTGGAATGGATTACCATGTCGACCCCAAATTGCAGAGGCTGCTGCAAGACGGGGGTACAAAAAGTATTATCTGCTACGGTTAGCACGTTGTGTTGGTGAGCCAATTGGCACAGTGCGGCCATATCGACACAGCGGAGCAGCGGATTGGAGGGGGTTTCGAAGTAGAGTAGTCGAACGTGCTCTCGCTCCCGCAGAATCGCCTCTACGGCTTCAATTTGGCGAAAATCCGTTACGATCATTTCCACGCCGAGAGGGCCTAATAGGTCGCGCATCAGCGCTGCGGTGCCTCCATAGAGGTCGGCTTGGGTCAGGATGGCATCACCGGGGCGCAGCATGGCCATTAGTACCGTACTGATGGCCCCCATACCGCTGCTGGTGAGTAGGCCGGTAGCTGATTGGTCCAGTGTGTGCGATTCTAAAGCGGCTATCTTTTGGGCTGCCGCATCGATGGTGGGATTGCCGAAGCGGCTGTAAATGTGGCCGGCTTCCGCCCCGTCGAAGATGCGGATGCCGGATTCGATCGTATCAAATACGAAAGAAGAAGCTGCCACGATGGGCACCTGGTGGGGGGGATTGTGCTGTACGACCTCGGGATCGCGCACACAAAGAGAATCCAACCCAATCGGATTGTCCATTGTTGGATGTTTTTGAGTTCGCTTTAAGAGAACTACAATTTTTGTGTTCGAATTGATTAATTTAAAAGTTGCCGACACATAGATAGCAAAAGACAACATATGGCGGAGCAACGCTCCTCGGGTGATCAGCAAGTATACGAAGACGAATACTACGATTCGCTGGAAATCACGATTGATCCGAAGCAAGGCCCCATGCGGCTGGATAAATTCCTGCTGACTCGCATGGAACAGGTGAGCCGCAACCGCGTTCAGAATGCGATCAAGGCGGGCAGCGTGCTGGTCAATGGGGAGGAAGTGAAGCCAAACTACCGCATCAAACCCGGCAATCACGTATCCGTAATTCTGCCGCGGCCACCTGGAGAAGGTGCCCGACTGATTCCCCAGAATATTCCGCTGGACATTCGCTACGAGGACGAGGATCTGCTCATCGTGCACAAGCCGCCAAATATGGTGGTACACCCCGGAGTTGGGCATTACAAAGGTACGCTGGTCAATGCACTGGCTTACCACTTCGGCAAGGACCTTCCGGTTATGGAAGGCAATTACCGCGACCGCATCGGCCTCGTACACCGCATCGACAAAAACACCAGTGGCCTGATGGTGGTGGCTAAGAGCGAGTTTGCTATGAGCCACCTTGCGCGGCAGTTTTTTCACCATACCATCGAGCGTACGTACCAGGCAATGGTGTGGGGCGAGCCCAAAGAAGAGGCCGGCATGGTTCGGGCACACATCGCCCGGCACCCCCGCTTTCGACAGCAATTCGAGGCTTATCCCGACGGCGAGACCGGCAAATGGGCCGTCACTCATTTTCGAGTCTTGGAGCGGCTCTACTACGTCAGCCTGATCGAATGCAAGCTCGAGACCGGGCGCACGCATCAAATTCGGGTGCACATGAAACACCTCGGGCATCCGTTGTTCAGCGACGATCGCTACGGAGGGGACCGCATTATGAAAGGTACCATTTACAGCAAGTATAAACTGTTCGTAGAGCGGGTGTTTTCCGTGTTGCCCCGCCATGCCCTGCACGCCAAGTCGCTCGGTTTCGAGCACCCGCGCACGAAGGAACGTCTGTATTTCGAGAGTGAACTTCCCACCGATTTCCTGGATGGTCTGAATATGTGGCGCGAATACGTCAGCCAGGCCCGACTCAAGAAAAACCTGTCCTGATGCATCCTGCCGAACGAGCTGTCCGCACTTGGTTGCAGGACTTCGTACTGGCCCACCGATTGTGTCCCTTTGCTGCTGCCCCCCATCAGATGGGCACAATTCGCTACGTGGTGGAGCCGCAAACCGCCTACAAATCCTGGACGACCGCCTTCTTGCGGGAGCTGCAACATTTATTTGATTATTCCCGAGAAGTAGTGGAGACGTCTTTGCTAATCCTTCCGAATGCACCGGATCAATTTTTGGATTTTCTCGAGCTGGTAGGGCATTGTGAGGCACTCATCGAGGAGGCTCACTTGATCGGCGAGTTTCAGGTGGCCTTTTTTCATCCCCAATTCCGCTTTCGGGATACCTCGGAAGACGATCCCGGCAACCGGGTGGGGCGTTCGCCGGTTCCTATTTTGCATTTGCTGCGGGAGGAGAGCGTGGAGGAAGCACGGATGAATTATCCGGATATCGAACGGATTCCCGACCGGAATGCTCGTTATTTACAAGCCCTGATCCAATCAGAATAGAAGACTTAATCGGTTTATGTCAAATTCCCTGACGCTCGAGGAGCGCTTGCAACTACTTATTCGCCTGGGAAACCATTTACAAGGCACGGATGAATTTCTGGACGCGCTGATCCACCGGACTTCCTTCCACAACGGATGGTTTACCAAAGAAAATCAGCAGCGCGCCCTCCAAGCCATTGCCCGCCAATTTTTAGATGAACAGGCCCTGCGAAAATGGATTGATTCCTACCACTGGCGGGAGCCGAATCACCCACTCAACGTAGGGATTGTGATGGCGGGGAATATCCCGCTCGTCGGCTTTCACGATCTGCTTTGCACCTTTGTGAGCGGGCATCGGGCGCAAGTCAAATTGTCGGATCGCGACCCCTTCGTACTTCCCTACTTCATCCAGTTGTTGGGGCGTTGGGACGAGCGGGCAGGCAGCTATTTTTCCGTGGTAGAGCGCCTCAAGCAGTACGATGCCGTCATCGCCACCGGTAGTAATAATACCGCCCGGTATTTTGAGGCGTATTTCGGCAAGGTGCCCCATATCATCCGGCGCAATCGCCACGGCGTAGCCGTACTCACCGGAGAAGAAACACCCGACGAATTGCACGCTTTAGGAAAGGATGTGTTCCGCTACTTCGGATTGGGGTGTCGCAACGTATCCAAACTATACGTACCTCGGGATTATAACTTCGATCCCTTGCTGGAATCGCTGCACACCTACAATCAAATCATCAATCATCCGAAATACAAGAATAACTTCGATTACAATTACGCCCTGCTGGTGCTGAACAAGGAGCCGTTCAAATCCAACGGCTGCGTCATGCTGCTGGAGCACCCAGACATTCAGAGCCGGATTTCACAATTGCACTACAGTTACTACGACCGGATAGCCTCGGTCGATCAGGAGCTGTCGGAGAGGCAGGATCAAATTCAGTTGGTCGTTTCCAGTTCCCGCCAATTGGAACACCCCGTTATTTCTTTCGGGCAGGCGCAGGAGCCGGGGCTGCCGGATTACGCGGATGGGGTGGATACGTTGGAGTTTTTGTTGAAGCAGGGGGAGGTAGGAATGCGTTAATGCCTTAAGGTTTTGCCGAAGGCACGCCTTAGAGCATTAACGCATTGACTCAGGCTAGTCGGTGAATACGATCCGGCTAGCGGCCACTCGATCTCCGAGACCGATGCGGGCGATGTACACGCCGGCGGGTATTCGGCCGCGGTCGAGGGTGTAAATGGGGCTGTTGATGCCTTGGCGGAAGGCTACCTGCCGACCGCTCATGTCGAACAGCTGTACCGTTTGAATCGGATGGGTGGCATCCACCTCGAAGGTTACGGCAGTTGAAGCAGGGTTGGGAGCAATACGCAACCCAATCTCTCCCGCTTCCACTACCTCCACGGAGGTAACCAGTGCTTCCAGGTTGAGCGCCTCGTACGCCCGGGGCGTAAAGTAGGCCATGATGCTGTCCAGCACGCTATTGGCTAGTACCGAATTGGTGTCGCAGGGCGGTACATCCGGAATGCCGTAGGGGCTGATCGTGTTGGAATAGCTCCAATCGCCACCGCTGGTGGGATCATCGCTCAGTAGAGGTAGGAAGGCGTTGATGTCGGCTCCAAATTGTGCGTTGCGGGTGGAAGCGATGGTACTGATATCCGAGTCGGTGTCGATACCGTCGAACACATCATTGATTCCAACGCGCTGCGCGATTGGCTGGATGCCGCAGCTACCGAATACCTCGACGATCGGCAGGTTGATCGGCGGTGGTACGTTGAGGATACCTCCAACGCAGGGGGCGAACGGATCGGCAGGTACATGGAACGAAATGATCGGCGGATCATTGGCGTCGATCCAGGAAGAATCGCCCATGGCGCCTCCCATGTTGACCGTCAGTTGGAATTCGCTACTGTAGCCGACGTGGTTGGGAATGTTGAGCGTATCACCTGGCAGGATGCCGAAGCGGACGAAACGAGCATCGGTGGGCTCCAGAACGCCGAAGGTCGTCCCGTCTACGTTGCCGTTGATCTCCGCGTTGATCATCGAGCCGAATTCTTGTGTGGTGAACTTCGGCAGGAAAGTGTCCGTAATCGTGTCGAGAGTACCGGAAGCCAGGGATATGTATCCACCGGTTCCAACACCCCAAACGGTAATGCGAGAAGTATCGACCGAGTAAGGATTATCATTTTCCGTTGCCGACCGCTTGAAGAAGCGAATAGCCGCCCGGCTATCCTGTACGCCGCGGTAGGCCGCGTTGATCAGGTCGAATACGCGGTCGTTCTGTTCCATGGCAGCCGGGTTCCACCCGAGCCGGTACTGAATAGCCGCGACGACATATCCGTGGGCGGCCAGTCGATTGCCAAGATTGACGATGTCGGCATCTTTTCGCGTGCCGGTACAACCGCCGTTATTATCAGGCGGAAGAAATAGCCCCGTGTGCGCCAGAACAATCAGCGGGCGCAGTGGAGAGCCAAGGCCATCGTCGCCGACGGGTTCGTACAGATCCAGTGATAAGGGAACCGTACGGGCACCCATTCCGTCTGCTACGAAGAGTTTGGTAGCGTTCTGCGCGTACTCGATGTCCGCTGTCACATTGACGTCGAACTGTGCATCGAGAAATCGATCCTGCGACCAGGCCGTGCTTAGGAAAAGGGCAAAAGTAGATAGTAGTGTAAGTGTTCTTAGCATTAGAAATCGGTTTATTTAAAAATATGACTATCGGTCGAACTGATAGGTCAGGGTGATATAGGCCAGCCGGCCGATTCTCGGGCCGCCGTAGGTCTGGAAAACGCGATTGTCCAGGATGTTGGAGGCCCCGATTTTCAGGGTGGTGTTGAGCGACCGGAACGTGTTGTTGATTTGTGCATCGAGCAGCCCGTAATCGTCGATAAAGCCAGTGAACTGAGGGGAGCCTTCGAAGAGGAATCCCTGCACCCATTTATAATTGACATTAAACCCAAAGTCGGACAGGCGGGCAAAGCCCAGGTTGACGGGTACGTTTCGGCCGCTGACACCGATGTTGTACTTGTGTTCCGGTGTATTAAAGGCCGGGATGATAGGATCGTCTACGTCAGAGTTTAAGCGGTTGAAGCTGTAGTTACCGTTGATGCTGTAGTAGGTGCCGAAGTAGTAGTTGGCTCCGAGCGAAAACCCTTGGGTCGTTACCTGATTCTCCGAATTGGCGGCTACGCGAAACACATCTAACCGAGTAGGGAATCCAAACCGGTTGAACTCGGCGTCTACGCCGATATTGAAGCCGAGAAAGTCGTTGTACCAACTGTAGTAGTAGCCGGCATCCAGGTAGAGTTTATCGAAGAGGGTGGTGCGGTAGCCTGCTTCTATGGTCCGTACTTTTTCCGGTTGTACCGGGGCGACGCTAAAAAACTCCAGGAAATTCCGATTGAAGTTATTGTTGAAATAATCCGAGAGCGACTCTACTGTAATCAAGTCGTTGAAGCCGTCGAGGTTACCGATCAGCGTGGCCCTGCCGACATCGAGGTTAAGGTACTGGTCGGTTAGGGTGGGGTTGCGCACGGCGCTTGAGAAGGACACCCGCAGATAATTGATCGGATCGGGAGAGTATACGATGGAGGCGGCGGGCGAAAAGACCCAGTCGAAATTCTGGTTTTTATCGGCCCGGAAGGTGGCATTTAGGATCCACTTGCGGGTAAATTTCTTTTCCGCTCCGACGTAAACGCCGTACTCGAAATTTTCAATCCGCTCCAGCGAATCGGTAAATACGGTACCCTCCGAGTTGGGCCGGTAAAGGCGTGCGCTGGCCCCAACCCGCAGTGCATCAAGTCCGGGAACGTTAAACAGGTATTCTCCCTGGCCGTGGTAAAGCGCTGATTTGTCAAAAAAGAGGGTCCCCCCCTCGTTGTTCTTCAGGGAGACGATGCTGTCGAAGGCGGCTTGGAAGCGCTCCGTGCCCGGCTCGAGGAAGTCGATGGTCTCGGGATTGAATATGTTGGGGAGGTTGGCTGCCATGGCTGCTTCTGCGTGATAGACGGTGAGGCTGTCTTGGTTATCGCGAATCCAAGCTTCGGCGGCCTGCTGATCGAAGATCAGGTTGCCATTATTGTCGACGGAGGCCTGCGGATATTCGGCGGCAAGCATGCGCGGGAAGGCATTGTTTTGCCAGTAGCGGATGTAATCCTGCTGCCAGAGGGCATCGGACTTGGCGAGCTCCTGAAGGCGCAGTGCGGTAAAGTAAGGGTCGTACGAGTCCCCGGCATCCTCATTGGTCGAGTAGAAGCGCAAAAAGAATTTGTCTTGCTTTCGAAACTCCAGTCGGTTCTGAAAGAACAGGATGTCGCGTAGGCTGAAGCGGTTGTCTCCTTGGTAGACGGTCGTACCGGTACCGAAACTGGAAGCGATGATGAGCTCCGGTGATTCGGACTGGGCTGCGGGATTGGTCCGGATGTGGATGGCCGCATTTGCCTTGAGGTTGCGCGTGTCGTAATCGACGAGGTCTTCTTCTATGTAACCGATGCGGTGAAAAATACCCAGGCCGGCCAGGTTAGTCGTCAGGTTGGAAGGTGCGCTGAAATCGTTCAGGCTGTTGAATTCATCGCCGTAGATATTGACGGCATCAAAGCGCCCGGGGTTGCCAATGCCGGTCTCGGTATCATCGACTGGATCGAAGTTGCGGGCTTCCCAGTCGTCGGCGCGCAGGTAGGCAAAGTTAAACTTGTAAGCCAGCCAGGGGCGGCCGTCGGCGTTGGTCACGTCGTCGGCCCAGCGGAAGGCGACGTCTAGCAAATTGCGCTCTCCCGCCTTGACAGAAGCGGCCAGGCCCTTCTGAATGAAAGGGTTTTTAGTGGTGATGCTAATGACGCCGTTAAAGGCATTGGGGCCGTAAAAAGCCGAGCTGGCTCCTTGAATGAGGTCGACTCGGAGTACGTCCAGTTCCGGAGAGCCAAGAAAATTTCCCAGCGAAAAATTGAGGCCGGGGGCCTGGTTATCGACGCCGTCGATGAGCTGTAGGGAGCGCACCGGGCTGGTGCTGTTGAAGCCCCGTGTATTGATCACTTTAAAGCCAAGGCTGGCGGTAGTCAGATCGACGCCTTTCAAGTTGCCCAGGCCATCGTAGAAGTTGTCGGATGGCGTCTGTTTGATGGCGAGCAGATCGAGGCTTTCGACCGTTAGGGGGGCGGCCTTTTGTTTTTCCGAGATACGCTGGCCGCGCACTTCTACCACCTCGGTAGTAATGGCGCTCTCACTCAGGGCAATCCGGAGTTCCTCGGAAAGATCTTCTACGGTAATTTCTATCGGTGAATAGCCTACGTAGGTCACTTCAACGATGAGAGGAAATGTTTGCTCGGTGCGAAGTTCGAAAGATCCGTCGTAGTCAGTGACGGTCCCCTCGGTGGTTCCCTTCACGACGATACTAGCCCCAATGAGCGGCTCGTTGTTCAGATTATCGACGATCGTTCCCCGGATGATCGACTGCCCGAAAGCGGTAGTAGTCAATCCGAGCAATAAAATTAAATTCAGTGTTGCTGGGGTGATTGCGAATTTCATGTTTCTAGCCTCGGCGATGGTGCAAGTATGTTCTAAGTCGGGCCAATTTAGTGAAAATTCGCTACTGCCTAATTGTTACCTAGATCTTTTTCCTGTCCGCGACTTAACTTTTAATTTACCTCACCAAAACGCCTGGGTGCGACGTCTTTCTAATCAATGGTTTCCGACGACTGTTAAAATAGCTACCCCAATTCCCAGAATGATCAAACCGAGTTTGGTCAGGGATATTTGGTGCGTGTTTCGGCGGTCGGTTTCGAATAGGATAGTCGTGGCAATGTGCAAAAACGACCCAACGACGAGTGCCATAATTCGGTCGATCCATTCGTGAGAAACTCCGATTGTACTCCCTATCCAACTACCAAGTGGGGACATAATCGAGAAAATCAGCAGACAGGCGTAAATGATTGGGCGATCAAAGTCCGACCGCAGCAACAACGCAGTTAGGGCGAAGGCGGCGGGGGCTTTGTGCAGGATAATGCCATAGAGCAGGAAATTGGCGGTAGAGTCGCTGGGGTGGTGCAGTTCGTGGAAGGTCTGATAATTTCCGAGCGGCAACCCTTCCAGGAGCGCGTGCAGGCATAATCCCAACATGATTTGCAGCGCAAATCCGAGGCCGGCGCCGGAACGCCGGTGCACGTGTCCGTGCTCAACGCCCTGGCTGAGGTTATCGAGGAAAAGTTGGGCCAAAAACCCGCCTAATAACCAATAACCCGCCTCGTAGCCCCGGTCGGTAAAAATGCCGGGCATTAGATCCAGAATACTGATTCCCAACAGGTAAGCCCCGCTAAAAGACAGGACGAGGGGGAGCCCGCGATCGGCCATGCGGCGGTTGAGAAAGAAGACGAGCCCGCCTCCGAGTAGGACGGAAAAGATCAATAAGCTATACTCCAGCAAACTCATGAGCCAGGGGATGGATGGTAAAAGGCGTCGATGTGCCAACCCGCAGCCCGCCGGTAGCCCCAGGCCAGTAGCCCTCCGATGAGGGAGCCTAGTAGACTGCCGGCCAGAACGTCGACCGGGAAGTGCACACCTACATACACCTGTGCGTAGGCAATTGTTGCCGCCCACAGAAGCAGGAGCCATCGCCAGCGCCCCCATTTCCGTCCCCAGGTCAGGAATAACAGCATGCCCAGGGCAAAGTGATTGGTGGCATGGCTGCTCGGGAAGCTGAATCCACCTCCACAGTGCACGATGTTTACGGCGGGCGGGTCGAGCGCAGGTTCGCGACATGGCCGCAGTCGTTGAACGGCTGGCTTGATCAGACTGCTGCTCGTCTGGTCGGCGATGGCAATCGTTAATCCGATGAGCAGCAGAAAATAAAACCCTTTCCACCGGAAGCGATATAGTAAAATACCGGCCAGGAGGGCATAGGCTGGGATCCAAAATTCCTTTTTTCGCCAATAGGGTAGCAGGGCGTCCAACCAGTCGGTCCGCCAGAGGCCATTAATGAGATAGAAAAGTTCGTAGTCGGTGGCAATAATTTCACTCATCATTGGGAGTATGGGGAGGCAATAATCGTAACCTTTCCGCTTTAAAGAGAGTATACTGACGTCCAATTGGTGTGCAGTATTATCCCGAAAAATAAACTACACGTGGCATTAATCAAATCTATCTCCGGTTTTCGCGGAACCATTGGGGGTTCGGTGGGTGATAATTTAACAGCAGAAGATATTGTTAGTAGCGTTGCAGGCTACGGCTCCTGGTTGCTCAGCAGCGGGGTACCCGCCCGGGTGATCATCGGGCGCGATGCGCGCCCGAGCGGGCATCTGGTTGCTCAGCTGACCAGTGCTACGCTGCAAATGCTCGGCATCGAGGTGATTGATCTCGGCCTGGCCACCACGCCGACGGTCGAAATGGCCGTACCACACCTGGGTGCCGGCGGAGGAATTATCCTCACGGCCAGTCATAATCCCGAAAACTGGAACGCGCTCAAATTACTCAACCAGCATGGTGAATTCATCAGTGCCGCCGACGGGCAGCGGCTGCTGCGCATGTTGGCTGATGGAGAAGTCCAGTACGCCGAGGTGGCACAACTGGGTGCTTACTCCAACCGCACCGACTTGCTGGAGTACCATCTGGAAGCCATTCTGGGGCACGAGTTGGTCGATACGGCTGCCGTGCAGGAGCGGCGGTTCAAAGTGGTAGTAGATGCGGTCAACAGCGTTGGAGCACTTGCCATCCCCGCGCTGCTGGAACGCCTGGGCTGTGAAGTGACCGTGCTCAATGCCGAGATGAATGGCCACTTTGCCCACAATCCGGAACCGCTGCCACAAAACCTGGAAGGCCTCCTTACAGCGGTACGCGAACAACAGGCCGATCTGGGCGTTGCCGTCGACCCCGACGTCGACCGCCTCGCATTGGTCGGTCCCGGTGGGCAGTGGATCGGCGAGGAATACACCTTGGTAACCGTGGCCGATTACTTTCTGCAACACCGTCCGGGAACCGTAGTGAGCAACCTCTCCTCCAGCCGGGCGCTGCGGGATTTAGCCGCAGGATATGGACAGGAATACCGCGCTTCGGCAGTGGGCGAAGTCAATGTAGTAGCCGCTATGAAAGCTTCTGAAGCAGTGCTCGGCGGCGAGGGCAATGGCGGCATTATCGTTCCGGACTTGCACTACGGTCGGGATGCCGTGGCTGGAGTTGCCTTTGTGTTGAGTTATCTGGCCAAAAGCGGTAAGACCATCAACGAATTGCGGGCTGGCTATTCGCATTACGAAATGATTAAGGATAAAATTGCACTTCAGCCGGGCTTCAACGTCGAAGAGCGGTTGGAAGCCCTGGAAGGGCGTTTCGGGCAAGCCGAAATCAGCAAGGTAGACGGACTGAAGCTCGATTTTCCGGAAGGTTGGGTACATTTGCGTAGATCGAATACCGAACCGATCGTGCGCGTCTACGCCGAGGCCAATAATTTAGAGACTGCCACCGAGTTGGCCGGGCGCGTCAAGGAGGAACTACTCGCTCCGGCTTAACGCCGAGCAACCTCCGCGGTCGGGAGGTTGTTTCAAAGCGTTAAAAGCCAACCACCATGTCGCGTATTTTTCTGGACAATGCTGCCACCACACCCCTTGACCCGGCCGTCATGGAGGTGATGGTGCACGCCATGCAGCACCTCAACGGAAATCCATCTTCCATCCACGCCGAGGGGCGCAAAGCGCGGACGGCCATCGAACAGGCCCGCCGTACCGTTGCCCAAACGATCAATGCCTCGATCGGCGAAATCTTCTTCACGTCGGGTGGGACGGAGGCCAACAATATGGCCATTAAAAATGCCGTACGCGACCTGGGCGTTCAACGCGTAATTAGCTCCCGGATCGAACACCACTGCGTATTGCATTCAGTCGAATCGGTTGAGCGCGACGGTCGCGCCCGGGTTGATTGGATTCGGCTTGATGCCTGTGGACGTCCGGATATGGAGCATCTCCGGGAATTGCTCGCCAATTCCGAGGAGAAGACCCTCGTGAGCCTGATGCACTCCAACAACGAAATCGGGACATTACTCGACACAAATGCCGTTGCCGAGCTTTGCCGGGAATACGGCGCTTTCTTCCACTGCGATACGGTGCAGACAATGGGATATTACCCGATCGACGTGGCTGCTACCCCCATCCATTTTCTCAGTGGGTCGGGCCATAAATTTTATGGCCCCAAGGGTATAGGGTTTCTGTACATCAATAGCGATAATATCCTCAAGCCATACATAGATGGCGGCTCCCAGGAGCGCAACATGCGCGGGGGTACGGAAAACATCTATGGCATTGTAGGGCTGGCTGCCGCGCTGGAACGTCAGGCTCGGGAAATGGAAGCGCGCGCCAAGAAAATTCGAACCGTTCGGGATTATTTCCGTAACCGCCTGGAAGCTACTATTCCGGGGGTGGAGTTCCACGGCGACCCCGACAATGGGCACTACAAATTACTGTGTGCATCCTTCCCGCCATCCGACAAATCCGATTTGCTGCTGCTCAGTCTGGATATCGCAGGGATCAGCGCCAGTGGCGGTAGCGCCTGCAGCTCGGGGGTAGATACGGGCTCCCACGTTGTGCGCCACCTCCATCCCGACAGCCCCAATACTACGATCCGCTTTTCTTTTAGCCACCACAATACCGTGGAGGAGATGGATCAGGTGGTGGAAGAGCTGGCGAAGATTTTCGCGGTTGATTTAATGCCGAATGGCGAAAAGTGAATGGCGAATCATTTTATTGTGATGTTCCAGTTGGTCTTACTTTTTTTCATCCTTCAATCTTGATCGAACCACGGAAATTATTTTAAGGACTTGCTGAAGGTCATCGAGTAAATCCTTGGGGCGTTGACTTTCGGATAGATATAGGTCGGTTATGAGTTCGACCCAATATTCAGCTTCGTCGGTTTCTTCTAAGACGATACATAATTTGGTATAAAATTCTCGGGGCGATCTAGCTCGGGTCGCAGCTCTAAAGTTGGCAGCTATTGAAGTGATACTTCTAATGAGCTGCTTTTCCATAACGAAGAATCCTGATTTTTTTGGAAAATCACCTTCCTCCAACCATTTCACGGTTTTTTTTGACCAGTTGATAAGTGCGCCGCCTTAAATCTTCATTGAAAGCCATTCCAGAGTTTTATTCTACTCCAAAAAAGCATCGATTTTCAGATAGGTGAAAGGGCAAATTTCGCGTGGATTGCTAGCCAAAAAAACAGAAAAAAAAGACCTAAAGGAGTGTATATATTTGATTGTCAATAGTTCACCCATTCACTATTGATTATGATACGGTTCGTTCCGCAAAATAGTAGCGGCCCGGTAGAGTTGTTCGGCGAGAAAAAGGCGGATCATCTGGTGGCTGAAGGTGAGCGTGGAAACCGAAAGTTGGAAATTGGCACGCTCGTAGATGGCGGAATCGAAGCCATAGGCACCCCCTACCAGGAAAATGAGTCGGCGGTAGGGCTGTTGGAGCTGGCGATCGAGCCAGTGGGCTAATTCTACGGAGGTGAAGGCCGTACCGCGCTCATCGAGCAGGATCAGACCGTCGTCGGGGCGGAGGGCCTGCAGAATGCGTTCACCCTCGCGCTGCTTGAGCTGGTCGGGAGACAGTTTTCCCGCCTGCCGGATATCCGGTAAGATGGTGAATTCGCAGGGATAATAGCGCTTCAGCCGCTTGGCATATTTTTCAATGCCTTCTTTTAAATAGGCTTCGTTCGTTTTTCCCACAAACCAACAGGCAATCTTCATAGAGGCAATATTCGTATTAGTGGCTATTCTACCGATCGTACGGCAGTGCGCAGCGCGTCGAGGAGCGGCCCAACCTGGTAATGCTCCTCGGGTAGGCGGTGCACAGCTCCGGAGCGACTTTCAATTTGCAAAACCCTGCTGGGACGGACGACCTGGTCGGGCCGTAGCAGGGAGCGTTGGCCTACATTACTAATAGTGGCGTCTTTTAATTGCACCAGGGGGATGGTTTCGTCACCGATCTGTAGGGCCTCTGCCGTGAGAAGGATGTCGGGTAAGCGAGTGATTTGGATAACCGCCGATGCTGCCGTGAAAAGGGCAATCAGACCACCAAAAAACAAGGCCATCGAAAGTAAAATGCGCTGCCCGGCGGGCCATTTCACTGGTCGTTTTCGCTCCAGCCGGAAGGCAATCCCCAGGCAGCTTAAGCCGATCAGTCCGGCAACGGCAACGGTTAACCACAAATCTTGGTGATCGGCCTGAAAAACGAGTGGATAATCGGGCATGAGCAGGATTGTTAGCTATTTTTTTAATATTGAATTAGTAACAGTCGGCTACACAAGCCGGTTGATTTCAGTACATGGCACAAACATCCAATAATTACTGGTTATTCCAGGCCAATCCGGCCGAGCTGAATCTGGCGCAAGTGTTGCAACAGGAAGACCTTCAAACGTTCCCTGTACAGCAACACGCCCGGCGCATTCGGCCCGGTGATGGCATCATTCTTTGGCAAACCGGGCGCAAGGCGGCCTGCTACGGGCTGGCAGAGGTGGAAGCCGGGCCGGATGCCCACCCCCTCTCCGGATCGGAGTCGGGATACTGGACGATCGAATTTCCTGCGGAACAAATAAGGGTATCCCTACGGATTATTGTCAATCTGCACGACCGGCCCTTGCGTTGGGAGGCGCTGCGGGGGCTGCCTGCCTTTCAGAAATTTAATGGTGGGCGGGCCGGCCGCAATTTTAGGGCCACTGCCGAGCAATACCGGGCGATTTTGCAACTGACCGCCGTACAGGATGCCTTCGAAGAAACCCAGGCAGACTACGGCGGCGGTCCGTGGTTAGCTCCTCCGCTCAATCGCATCCTGTACGGGCCTCCGGGTACGGGCAAGACCTACCAAACGGTCGTTCATGCCCTTAGCGTTGTCGAAAACCGGTCGCTTGAAGAGCTCCAATTGGAAGACCGAGCCAGCCTGCGGCGGCGCTATGATCACTATATGTCGACCGGGCAGATTGCCTTTGTGACGTTTCATCAATCGTTTACGTACGAAGATTTTATTGAAGGTATCAAACCGGTCTCTAAGGAAGGGCAGGTGCACTACGAAATCCAGAATGGATTATTCATGCTCATGGCACAAGCTGCCCGCGGTGCGTTGCTTCAGGCAACCGTAGCTCCGGAAACTGCCGCCCAGCCCCGGCAAACGGAGTTTAACCCGCTCTACGGCGCATTCCTGCGCTATCTGGAAACCGATCACTTTCACTACTTCGAATCGCCGGATAAGTACCGCTACTTTTTACACCGCATTCTGCGCTTCGGCAATTTGGATTTGCGTCCGGAAAAATCGTTCAGTACCCTCACGGTACAGAAAAGCACTTTGCACCAATTGTACAATTACTTCACCGAAGTGGGAGACCTGTCCTCCGAACAGCAAATTGCTCCACTGATCGGTAGCGGTGATTCGAGGGCCTATCTGACGGTTTTTCGGGAATTGAAAAAGTTCGAGCATTTCTTCCGCGAACAACAAGCCGATGAGTTGGTGGAAGAAGACAGCGATCAACTCGTCGAGCTGCCGCCGGTATCCGATCAAACCATTCAGTGTTGCCGGCGCTACGTGCTGATTATCGATGAGATCAACCGCGGCAACCTTGCGTCGATTTTCGGGGAGTTGATTACCCTGCTGGAAGCCGATAAACGGGAGGGGCGGCCCGAGGCCCTGTCGACCATTCTTCCTTACAGCAAGCGGTTCTTTAGTATTCCTGCCAACCTCTACCTGGTGGCAACGATGAATACGGCCGATCGCTCGACCGAGCCAATGGATACGGCCCTGCGGCGGCGTTTTCGCTTCATCGAAGTATCTCCACGGCCGGAATTGATCGACGAAATCGGCCGGACGCCACAGCCGGGGGGAGTCAAGCTTTCCAGCCTGTTGCGGGCGATCAACGCCCGATTGAGCCTCCTGATCGATGAGGATCATCAACTCGGCCATTCCTATTTTCTGGATTTGGAAAACCTCGACGATCTGCGGCGTATTTTCGAACATCAAATCATCCCGTTGCTGCGCGATTTTTTTTACGACGATGTGCGAAAAGTAGGACTCGTACTCGGAGGTGCCTTTCTGCGCCCCCGCGCGGAAACGGGGTTACTGGCCGATTTCGACTATCCATTGCCCAATGAATACCGTGAAGGGGTGGCCTACGGCCTGCGCCCCATGGAAGAGCTGACGGAAGCCGATTTCATTCAGATTTACGAAAAAGCATGAGTGGCAAGCGGTTGCAAGTGTACGAATACCAACGCCTTCGAGTCGGAGAGCACTACCAGGGGCACCGCATCGATCACACCTTAATCGAAGGGTTGGCTCGGTGGCGGGCTGCTACGGCTGCTTCCTACTGGCAGGTAGACGGACAGTCAGTGCGCTTTCGCCAATACGTCGGTATCGTACAGATGGGAACCTGGCACCTGGAAATCCTTCCAAAGCTCGATCAAGCAGGAGTTTCGACTTCCTTGGTGGCGGATCGGTTCATCGAGCTGCTGGAAGCGGCGGGAATTCTTCCGGAGCTGCCACCCTTGCCGGCTCAACAGGAGCTGCGCAGCGGAGGACTCCTCGATTACCTAATCAGACAATATTGCCGGCAACTCGAACTCCTTTGGTCTCGCCGACAGAAATGCTACGGATCACCCAGTTTGGAATGGCACACGTCTGTGAAGGGGCCTATCGACTGGTCGCGACAACACCGCCGCCCACCGGGGGGCAACCTACAGTTACCGCAGTTTATCCGGCCCTATCATTACGAACATCCATTGCACCATTTCCTGGGTAGTGCGCTGCGCATCGCCAGACACTATGCTACCGACCGGGCGCTGGCCGACCGTTGTAAGGCGCTGGGAGCTTACTGGCCGGTTGCCGAGCGACCACTCCAGTGGTCGGAACCTCCGGACCTGCCCAAGCATTGGCAGTCTACCTACCAACCGGCGGTCCGGTTGGGCCAGCTTATCCTACAGTTACAGGGAGCAAGCGGGCGTTTTGGAAGTCAACCCGCCGGGGCGCTGTTGTTCGATATGCACCACGTCTTTGAGCGCTTTCTTTGCCGGCAACTAGCCACCCACCGACCACCACAAGTGCGGTTGCGCTTTCAGCAACGGCATCCCTTCTGGCAAAAGCAATGGTTGCAACCGGATATCTACATCGAGCGGAATCAAGACCGGATTATTGCCGATGCCAAATGGAAAATCCTGCCCCAAGGCTGCCCCGAGCCCGATGATCTGCGCCAGTTGTATGTCTATCAACGCTTTTTCGAAGCGGGGCGGGGATTTATGATTTTTCCGGATACAACCGCCTACCGCGAACGTGGACCAGCAACCTACGAGCCTACAATTGCCGGTGAAGGACACGCATACGACTGCACGTTACTGTTCGTACCGGTGCTGATGAGCGGGCGGGTGAATACTAGCCTGGGGCAGTATTTATACAAGCGGTTTTGGGAGGGAGGGTAACGGTTAATGGGGCAACTTACGGCCATTCCATGCACGTTGGTTTTCAGGAAGTTGGGGAAAGGAGCTTGATTCCTATCTGGTAATTGCTTAACTTTAAGCTACCGCTCTATATAGTAGTTGCCTTCCGGCAGCGCGTCATTTCAAGTGCCCAATATAATTTTTTAGTACGGCCGTATAACATTGCTGGTAGCCGTGTGCGCGATGCACACCTGAGCTTCCTGCGACCCTTCAGGTAGGCAGGTTTGGCGGGCGGGCTATTTTTTTCCCACCCACATATGGTGTGCAGCGGGCCGAGCCCTGAGCCGGGACGATGACCGGGATCGAGAGGTATGCCCAAACAGCATTCAGACTTCACCATACTAATTGCCTTCCGGTAGTAATGCTTGCTCTATTTCCAGTTAATTCCGCAAGATTCAGATTGAAAACGCACCCGCCAGGGCTGACCTTTGTACAGCATGCAGCTAATTAATGTACCAAAAGTAAAAGCCCATGCCTGCGTTTCAACTTACCGCACTGTCTGATCACCATTTTGTTCCCCTTTTTGAGCTCGATGAAGCTCAGCTAGCTCAGTTAGGTATCCGGAAAATGATCGTCGATGCCCATCCTGGATACCCCTGCCGCGTCAGCCTGGAAGACGCCGAGATTGGAGAGGAAGTGCTACTGCTTCCCTACGAACACCACGCAGTGGATTCGCCCTACCGTTCCTCCGGACCGATATACGTGCGCAAGTACGCCCGTACGGCAAATTATGGACTAAATGAAATACCGGTTATGCTCCGGCATCGGTTGCTTTCGTTGCGGGCCTACGATGAAAACGGCCTAATGGTCGGTGCGATGATCACTCCCGGAACCGAATTGGAAACCGCAATTAAAGACTTCTTTGCCAATTCAATTATCCAGTATATCCACGTGCATAATGCCGGGCCAGGTTGCTATAATTGCCAAGTCAATCGGGCTGACTGAAAGGTGATTTTTATCAAAATGCTGCTCCCGGACATCCATTTTCTCGCTTACATGGTTACTGACAGTAGACTACCATTCACTAAAAATCAGAGAACCTATGCCACTTCGACTAGGAGACGTTGCTCCCAATTTCAAAGCTACTACCACCGAAGGAGAAATCGATTTTCACAATTGGGCCGGCGATAACTGGGTGGTCCTGTACTCCCATCCTGCTGATTTTACACCCGTTTGTACCACCGAACTCGGCCGTACGGCAGCTCTCAAGGAAGAATTCGCCAAGCGCAATACAAAAGTGATTGCTTTGAGTGTCGACCCACTCAAGGATCACAATGAATGGGTGAAAGACATCGAGGAAACCCAGCAAGTCGAGATGAACTTCCCGATCATTGCCGACGAAGACCGCAGCGTCGCCACGGCTTACGACATGATCCACCCAAAGGCCGACGACAAGTTCACCGTTCGCACCGTTTTCATTCTGGACCCGAATAAAAAGGTGCGCCTGACAATGACCTATCCGCCCAGCACCGGTCGGAATTTCCAGGAAATCCTGCGGGTGCTCGACTCGTTGCAGTTGACGGATAACTACAGCGTAGCAACCCCCGTCGACTGGAAGGACGGAGAAGACGTCGTGATCAGCCCATCGATCAGTGATGATGATATTCCAGAGAAGTTTCCGAAGGGCCACACCCGTGTGAAACCCTACTTGCGCACCACGCCACAGCCGAATCGATAAATAGCAGTTTACCGTGTGGAGTTTGGTGGTTTGAAGTGTGTACTTCAGGTCACCGAACTACTATCCTCCATTGGTTCGTAATTAAATACTGCGGTTCGCACGCTGCGGATAGTTCTTCCTTTCACCTCTTGCTCCAGGAGTAGTGGTTGGTTCGCCGGGGCTTCCAGCACTTCCTCAACCGGGCGAATTGCCCCTACTGGTATACCTTGGTCGGTGGCGTTTTTCAATAGTTCATCTCGTTTCCAACGAGCGATTGCCGGTTGCAGCCACTCGATGAGGGCTTCGCGGTGCCGTACTCTGCCGGCATTAGTGGCGAAGCGTTCCTGAGCAGGAATTTGCAATAGCGCTAATAAGGCTCCGAATTGTGCTTCCGTTCCGATTGCCAGAACAATTTGATAATCATCTGCCGTTTGGAATATATCCCCATAGGGAGCGATGTTTGGATGTCGGCTGCCCATACGGCGGGGCGGTTGTCCGGCAATCAGCCAGTTGGTGGCCTGGTTGGCCAGGCTGGCCAGGGCCGATGCATAGAGGCTGGTACTTACACGCCCTCCAAGGTTGGTGCGCTCTCGTTCGAGCAGTGCTATAAGGATAGCTTCTTTTAATTGGTGCGCCGCCAACAGATCGATGAGCGCAACCGGCAATTTACTGGGCGGACCGTCCGGTTCGCCGGTTAGGTGGAGAAAGCCGGTCTCGGCCTGCAATACCACGTCGAAGGCCGGACGAGTACTCTCAGGGCTGAAGGCATATAACTCGGCGTAGATTACCCGGGGGTTAAGAGCCGAGAGTCGCTCGTAGTCCATTTCCAGGCGGCGCGCACTAGCGGGCTTGAAATTACTAATGACTACATCCGCCTTGGCGATCCATGCTTCCGCGCAGGCACGATCTGCTTCCTGGCGCAAATCGAGGAAGTAGACTTCTTTTCCGTAATTGACCGAATGGTAATAGGCCGAATCCGGTGCTTCCGGTGCCTCGGTCGGACCTTTCCAGCGCCGGGTGACGTCTCCGCCGGTGGTCTTATTTTCAATTTTGATGACTTCGGCACCTAATTCGGAAAAAAACTGTCCGACGGCAGGTCCTGCCAGCACACTGGCGAGCTCGACGATCTTGAGTGAAGAGATGGATGGTATGGTCATCGTTGGCGTTTATTCGTTTATTTAGGCAACTACTTGCTTGGTTAAATAACCGCTTAACCGCCTCAACGTTTCTTATGAAAATTCTCTCCGCCCAACAGACCCGCGAACTCGATCAGTATACCATCACCCACGAACCGATCGCTTCCATCGATTTAATGGAACGGGCGTCCAACGCATTCGTAGATTGGTTTCGGATGCATTATCGCGACCTTGATCGGATGGTAGTCTTTTTTTGCGGAACGGGAAATAACGGCGGAGATGGACTGGCAGTGGCGCGCCTGTTACACGAGCACACCTATCGCGTGCGGGTGTATCTCTGTGCCGTCGGCGATTCGCGCAGCCCGGACAATGCCACGAACCTCGCCCGCCTGCGCGAGAAGCGCGTGATTCCAATTGGATTGGTCGAAAGCGGTGGAGCGTTTCCGCCGTTAGAACCGGATAGCATTGTGGTAGATGCGCTGTTTGGTTCGGGTCTGAGCCGTCCGGTAGAGGGGTACTGGGCAGAACTACTGGTTTATCTGAATACCCAACCGGTAGAGCGGGTTGCAATCGATCTGCCATCGGGGTTGTTTGCCGACCTTCCTGCTGAGGGACCGGCTTTTCAGGCGCATCGCACCCTCAGCTTTCAACTGCCGAAGCTGGCTTTCTTCCTGCCCGCAAACGGGGAGGCCGTTGGCGAGTGGGCAGTGCGTTCCATCGGGCTATCGGAGGAGGGCATTGCCGCAGCAAAAACCAATTACTACGTTCTGGAAACTTCCACTCTGCAGAGACAGCTGCGCCGACGGGGGCGATTCGATCACAAAGGCACCTTCGGACATGCACTGATCGTAGCGGGAAGCTACGGAAAAATGGGCGCCTCTATTCTTTGCAGCCGGGCAGCCCTCCGGGCGGGAGCGGGATTGGTGACGGTCCACGCCCCGCGTTGTGGCTACGAAATTTTACAAATTGCCTTCCCCGAGGCAATGGTACAGGTAGATGACCACCAATTCGTGTTTTCGGAAATGGGGCCGGTCGACTCCTATCAGGCCATTGGGGTAGGGCCCGGACTCGGCACGGATTCACTGACCTGCAGTGCGCTGGAGGCACTACTGAAAGCGAGCAAAAGGCCACTGGTTATGGATGCGGATGCGCTCAATCTAATGGCGTATCACCCACATTTGTGGGCGCATGTACCTGAAGGAAGTATCCTAACTCCCCATCCCAAGGAATTCGAACGCCTCTTCGGGCCAAGCACGGATGATGTGGCGCGGCTCGAGCTACAGCGTGCCGAAGCGCAGGAGCGTAGATTGGTTATCGTGCTAAAGACCGGTGCCACAAGCATCGCTGCTCCCGACGGCCGGTTGTTTTTCAACACCACGGGTAATCCGGGAATGGGTACCGCCGGTACGGGGGATGTACTGACGGGTATCCTTACCGGACTGCTGGCTCAGGGGTACGATTCGCTTACCGCAGCCCAGTTAGGAGTGTATCTACATGGATTGGCAGGCGATCTGGCTGCCGAAGAGCTGGAACAGGAGTGTTTGCTCGCCGAAGATGTGATCCGGTATTTAGGGCGTGCCTTCCGCCAATTAAAATCCTGATTAGTCAATAGCACGACTAACAAAATTAGGCTACATACCAGGCCCAACTCCTAGGGCCAATCGCGTGCGAAATACAGCAATGCCAGTAATTCGCCAGAAAATGGGATGACTTTCGGGCATTAACCCCGAGTCGACCCGGTGATGTAGCTTTTTCTGGGCGTTGAAAAACGAGTAAATCGGCGGGTGCTGTTTTCGAGTGTGTAGGTAAGTGGGATAAGAGAAGTGCTGTTCAACCTATCCAAATATACAAAAGTTTTGCCGAAGCAGCTACTAAAAAAAGGAGGTGGGCCAAGGCCGCACCCCCTCAATTGGTATCAGTAGGTTACAGATAACAGAGTAAGGCGAATTTTATCCGCTGCACATGATGCAATCCGGATCATCCAGATTACAGGCCTGCCCGGCTGCTTCCTCCGGTGCAGAGGTAGTCTGGGTGGTCGTTTCGGCATCGGTAGCGGCCACCTTTTTGCGCTTTAAGGCGCTTTGATCGACGGTAAACTTGATAGCATCGCGGGCAGCCTGGCTACGCAGATAGTACATGCCCGTTTTCAGTCCTTTTTGCCAGGCGTAGAAGTGCATGGAGCTGAGCTTGCTGTAGTTGGCGTCCTGCACGAAGAGATTCATGCTCTGGCTCTGGCAAATGTATGCCCCCCGGTCGGCGGCCATATCGATAATGACGCGCTGGCTGATTTCCCAGATGGTCTTGTACAGTTCTTTGATGTGATCGGGAATCTCTTCGAAGTCCTGTACAGAACCGTTGGCCGCCATCAGGCGGTTCTTCATTTGCTCGTCCCACAGGCCCAGTCCGATGAGGTCGTGTAATAAGTGTTTGTTCACCACGATGAATTCACCGGAAAGGGTGCGCCGCGTAAACAGATTGCTGGTGTAGGGCTCGAAGCATTCGTTGTTGCCGAGTATCTGGCTGGTGGAGGCGGTAGGCATGGGGGCTACCAAGAGGCTGTTGCGTAGGCCGTGTTTCTTGATCTGCTTCTTTAAACCGGCCCAGTTCCAGCGATCACTCGGGGTGACTCCCCAGAAGTCGAACTGTAGCTTGCCCTCACTGGCCGGCGAACCGGGAAAGGACTCGTAAGTGCCGTCGTTTTTCGCCTGCTCCACACTCTCGGTCAAGGCAGCGAAGTAAATCGTTTCGAAAATATCCTTATTCAATTGGCGGGCCTCGGGGCTGTCGAACGGATAACGCATCTGGATAAAGGCATCAGCCAGGCCCTGTACCCCAATGCCGATTGGGCGGTGGCGCATGTTGCTATTGCGGGCCTCGGGGATGGGGTAGTAGTTGATATCGATAACCTTGTTGAGGTTGCGGGTGAGTACTCGGGTGATTTCGAAGAGCTTATCGAAATCGTACGTCCGGTCTTCGCGCACGAATTTACTCAGCGCCAGGCTGCCCAGGTTACAGACGGCTACCTCATCGGGTGCCGTGTATTCAATGATTTCCGTACAGAGGTTGCTCGACCGGATCGTGCCGAGGTTTTGCTGGTTGCTCTTGCGGTTGGCAGCATCTTTGTACAGCATGTAGGGCGTACCCGTCTCGATTTGGCTTTCCAGGATTGCAAACCAGAGGTCCTGCGCCTTGACAACTTTGCGCGCCCGGCCCTCCGACTCGTATTTGTGGTACAACGCCTCAAACTCCCCGCTGTGTACGTCGAATAACCCCGGTGCTTCGTTGGGGTCGAATAAGGCCCACTGACCGTCTTCTTTCACGCGCTGCATGAACAGGTCGGGCACCCACAGGGCGTAGAACAGGTCGCGGGCGCGCAATTCTTCTTTTCCGTGGTTTTTCTTGAGGTCAAGGAATTCGAAGATATCGGCGTGCCAGGGCTCCAGATAAACGGCAAAGGCGCCTTTGCGCTTGCCACCTCCCTGATCGACGTAGCGTGCCGTATCGTTGTATACCCGCAACATCGGGATGATACCGTTGGAAGTGCCGCCCGTTCCTTTGATGTAGCTGCCTGTAGCACGGATGTTGTGGATGCTCAACCCGATACCGCCGGCCGATTGGGAGATGCGCGCGCAGCGCGATAGCGTTTCGAAGATGCCGGAAATGCTGTCCTCCGTCATGCTGAGCAGGAAGCAGCTGCTGAGCTGTGGCTTCGGCGTGCCCGCGTTGAATAGGGTAGGAGTGGCGTGAATGAACCACTTTTCGGACATGAGTTGGTAGGTCTCAATAGCCGATTCAATATCCTCACCGTGAATGCCGACCGCCACGCGCATCAACATCTGCTGAGGCCGTTCCACTACCTGACCGTTCATCCGGAGCAAGTACGAGCGCTCCAGGGTCTTGAAGCCGAAAAAGTCGAAATCGAAATCGCGATCGTAGATGATGGCCGAATCGAGCCGGTTGCGGTTTTTCCAGATAATCTCGAAGGTCTCATCTCCAATCAAGCCCGCCGGTTCGTCCGTCTTTGGGTCGAGATACTGGTGTAGGGCCTTCATCGTGGCGCTGAAGGACTTCTTCGTATTCTTGTGAAGGTTGCTTACGGCAATCCGTGCCGCCAGTTTGGCGTAATCGGGATGGACGGTCGACATGCTGGCCGCCGTTTCCGCCGCCAGGTTGTCCAGCTCAGTAGTAGAAACACCGTCGTAAAGCCCTTGAATAACCTTTTTGGCAATCTCTATATGATCGACGTAATCTTCGTCGAGGCCATAACGCAGCTTCTTAATGCGGGCCGTGATCTTATCGAAGGAGACGGGCTCGCGCCGTCCGGATCTTTTTATTACTTCCATGATAGATAGTGTGAAGTGTGAAGTTTGGGTTTGGGTTTAGAAATCTTCATCCAGGCTGAAGACCTGCTTGGCGCGGTCGCTGTTGACGCCCGACTTCTGGTATTCGCCCACGCGCTTTTCGAAGAAGTTGGTTTTCCCTTGCAGCGAGATCATGTCCATCCAGGGGAAGGGATTTTCTACCTTGTAAATCTTTTCTAGTTGCAATTCGACAAGTAGGCGATCCGCTACGAATTCGATGTACTGGCACATGAGGTCGGCGTTCATACCGATGAGATTGACGGGCAGAGCGTCACTCACAAATTCCTTTTCGATGGCTACGGCATCAGTGATAATGCCCTTGATGACCTCCGGATCGAGCTTGTTTTGGACGTGGTCGTTGTACAGCAGGCAGGCGAAGTCGCAGTGCATGCCTTCATCGCGGCTTATCAACTCGTTGGAAAAGCTCAGACCCGGCATAAGTCCGCGCTTTTTCAACCAGAAAATGCTGCAGAACGAACCGCTAAAGAAGATGCCTTCTACCGCGGCAAACGCAATGAGACGCTCCTGGAAACTGCCGTTTTCAATCCAGCGCAGGGCCCATTCGGCTTTCTGGCGCACGCACTCCATGTTTTCGATCGCGTTAAATAGGTAGTCCTTTTCTTTCGGGTCGCTGATGTAAGTATCGATCAGTAGCGAATACGTCTCCGAGTGGATGTTTTCCATCATAATCTGGAACCCGTAGAAGAATTTCGCTTCGGTATATTGTACTTCGGCTACGAAGTTCTCAGCCAGGTTTTCATTGACAATTCCGTCGGATGCGGCGAAGAACGCCAAAACGTGTTTGATGAAATGACGCTCGTTATCGTTGAGTTTCTGGCTCCAGTCGTTAAGATCCTGACTCAAATCAATCTCCTCGGCCGTCCAAAAGCTGGCTTCCTGCAACTTGTACATCTTCCAGATATCGTCGTGCTTGATGGGAAAGAGTACAAAGCGGTTCGGATTTTCTTGTAGGATCGGTTCGATCGGTGCATTCATTTTGCGGAGCTTTTAATGTTAAGTTGTTTGAAGTGCGAAGTTCCTAGTGGGCAGAGCTACCTAGGGGCAACCGCCGTCGAGACGCTTGCCGTAGTAGTTGCCTGGCTTTCGTTAATAATCGTTTTTCAGTTGGTGAGAAACAGCAAGAAGTGCTTTTCTACCGTACCCCTTGTGGGATCATTTTATAAAATCGCGATTATAACCTCTAAGATAACAGCTTTGGTATCGCCAGGATGGATCACTTATCCACAGAGTGTGGATAAACGTTTTTGTTTATTGACAGTCAGTTAATTAACAATGTGGATAGGTTTATCCACATTGTGGAAAAGTGGAAAACTTACGTATTTGTTTTATTCGCGTATTAGTGATGTTAACGTTGGGTTAATGTGTAAGGGGTTGGATGTCAGCGTGTGTTTAATTAATATTCAGGGAATAAGAGCAGCTACTGAAATTGTCCCAAATAGCGCGTGGTCGAAGGTATTCCGGATGTGGTAGGTGCGCTTGATATCATAAACTCCCTCGGAGGTGGGGTCGGTGTAACATTCCAGTTCGCGTTCGACTAAATTTATAATCCAATATTCTCGAATTCTCGCCTTGGCATAGATGACTCCTTTGACATTCCTATCTTTTGATAGGGTATGATCGGCGACTTCAATAGTCAGCAGGATATCTTCCGGTTTGACTGTCCAGGTACCGGCTTGGTTTGATTCGAGCAATTACAAAGGCTGGTTCGGGCTCACTTGCATCGGGGAGGGTAATGGGGTTTTCCAAATGGACTCATCTCAATAATTTTACCTTGAATCAATTCGACCCGATCGTCCGGCCCGAGAATGCCGCACCGGATCATAGCGTGGTACTCGTCGAGCGTCCAGCTGCGCTGCAGATGGAGGAGTTCGGGAAAATTATAGGATGAATTAGTGGCCATAATCTAATATACACCATTATCAAAAGAGCCGCTTACGCTGGAAATACCAGGT
Organism: uncultured Saprospiraceae bacterium; assembly: GCA_964504335.1. GTDB lineage: Bacteria > Bacteroidota > Bacteroidia > Chitinophagales > Saprospiraceae > CAZDET01. Next base: position 136,813 of record CAZDET010000002.1, on the reverse strand, counting down.
CACCAGTGCGCTGAGAACAATCGACAGGGCAACGATCATCACCACCGTGTACTTGCCGTCTTCCATGGGCAGCGGAACGTTCATGCCATAAAAACTCGCAATAAGGGTGGGAACCATCAGGATAATGGTAATCAGGGTGAGCCGGCGGATGGTGAGGTTGAGGTTGTTAGAGATAATGCTGCCGTAGGCGTCCATTGTGCCGTTGAGAATGTTGGTATACACCTGAGCCATTTCAAGGGCCTGGCTATTGTCGATGATGATGTCTTCGTAGAGGTCGGCTTTATCTTCGTCGCTGCGGATTTGGAGAAAATCAGTTCGCTTCATCTTCATCTTGAGCAGTTCGTTGGCACTCAGGCTATTCATGAAGTACACCAACGACTTTTCGATGCTCAGCAGTTGCATCAATTCGCGGTTGCGGCTGCTGTCGTACAGCTCCTGCTCGATGAGATTGCGTTTGAGGTTGAGCTTTTTGAGGCAGGTGAGAAAACGGTAGACGTTTTGCTCCAGAATTTGCAGCACAAACTGTCGGAAGTCGCTCGGATTGAAGTTGCGGATTTTTCCGTCGAGGAAAAGTTGGAGCACGGGGTTTTCGAAGGCCGTGATGGTAATCACGTAATCGAGTGTGAGGATGATTCCGATGGGAACGGTTACGTAGATAGCGTCATTTTCCTCCTCCGATTCATTGAGAATGGGCGTGTTGAGCAAGATGAGGCGTACCTCATCCTCGCGTTCGTAGCGCGAGCGTTCGTCTACGTCGAGGGAGTCGGTCAGGAAGTCGAGCGGCAGGTCGAATTGCTGGGCAACGGTTTCGAGTTCTTCCTGGCTGAAGGGGGGGGAGATATTAACCCAGCAATCCGGTTGGGCGGATTCCAATTCACGTGGGCGATTGTTTTCGGCGGCGTAATATCGTACCATACCCCTAAGTTTTCGCGCCGCTTATCGGCAAAACGCTGCAAATATAGCCACGTTTTACCGCATTTCCGCGAAAAGCCTCGGCGCATCTCCCGACTTTAAGGGCGCACGCATCAAATGCTGGAGACCGTAAGTCCACCCGGCGAGACATAGCTTGGACCCTCGGCTCTCTGGCCGGTGGCTGGGCCCGGGGCGCCCCACACCATGTGGGTGGGTAATTAAAAAACGGCCCACCCACCATACCTGCCAACCTCGGGGGCTGCAGGCAGCTCAGGCGTGCGCTGCGCACGCGGCTACCAGCAATGGAAACGGCCGTGTGAAAACCTGGGCTATTTTGTGAGAACGACTGCCGCCAGGGCAGTTATTGGATGGTGCCGCAAAGATACGCGCTTATCAATACAGAAGCAAGCCCCAAACTATCGTGCCGCCCATTTTGGTGCGTTTGCCCTATCCCGACTTTGGAAGCTATCTCGAAACCGCGAGGGTTTCCTATCTTTGTTTTTCACACCCAAGAAGGACGATTTGGCCAACACAACCAAAAACAAAAAGGGCACCACCGATCGAAAATCGAAAAAAGTAACGCCGCTGATGCGGCAGTATTTTCAGGTAAAGCAGAAGTATCCGGACGCAATTCTGCTCTTTCGCGTTGGCGATTTTTACGAAACCTTCGGCGAAGATGCCGTCAAAGCCGCTCAAATACTGGGTATCGTACTTACGAGTCGCAACAACGGCGGCAGCGACATTGAGTTGGCCGGCTTTCCCCACCACTCCGTCGATATGTATTTGCCACGCCTGGTGCGGGCTGGCTTCCGGGTGGCTATCTGCGAGCAACTCGAAAAACCGTCGCCGCAGAAAAAGATCGTCAAGCGGGGTGTCACCGAGATCGTCACGCCGGGGCTGGCCGTCGACGACAAACTACTCGATCACCGCAGCAACAACTACCTGGCCAGCCTTGCCCACGGTCGGCAAGACCGGCTCGGGTTGGCCCTGCTGGATTTGTCTACCGGCGAATTCCTCCTCGGGGAGGGTGCTTCCGACTATATCGACAATCTGCTCCAGAGTTTTCAGCCAAGCGAGATTATCCTGGCAAAAGATCAGCGGCGCGGCTTTGAGTCGCGCTACGGCGAGCGCTTTCACACCTTTCACCTCGACGAGTGGATCTACACCATGGATTTTGCGCGCGAAAAACTGCTGGGGCACTTCGGGGTGGCTAGCCTTAAAGGCTTCGGCGTAGAAGAGATGGAACTGGGCCAGATTGCCGCCGGGGCCGTGCTGTATTACCTGGAGACCACTGAAAATCACAACATCCGGCACGTCAATCGCCTGAGCCGGCTCCAACCCGAGCGCTACGTCTGGCTGGATCGATTTACTGTTCGCAACCTCGAGCTGATTCATTCACCCCACGAAGGCGGAGTACCGCTTCTGCGCATCCTCGATCGCTGCGTATCGCCGATGGGGTCGCGGCTGTTGAAGAAGTGGGTCGTGTTGCCGTTGCGCGAACAGCCGGCCATCGAAGCGCGGTTGGCCATCGTCGATTTCTTCTACCAACATCCGGAGCTGGCCGAAGATTTGCGGCAGCGCCTCCATCAAATTGGCGATTTGGAGCGGCTGATTTCCAAAGCTCCGCTCGGAAAGATCAATCCCCGGGAGGTGGTTCAACTGCGCCGGGCCCTGTTGGAAATTGGTCCGATCCGAGAAGTACTCCAGCAAACCGATCAGCGCGGATTGGTCCACCTGGCGGATAACCTGTCGGGTTGCCCGGAGCTCTGTGCTACCATCGAAGAGCAACTCGTACCGGAGCCCCCCGTCAATCTTACCAAAGGGGGCGTAATAGCTGATGGCTACTCCGCCGAGCTCGACGAATTCCGGGACATCATGCGCAACGGCCGGGGCCGACTAACCGGCATTCAGGAGCGGGAGCAAGCCCAAACGGGCATCAACAGTTTGAAGATTGGCTTCAATAACGTCTTTGGGTATTACCTGGAGGTGACCAACAAATACAAAGATCAGGTGCCGGAAGAATGGGTGCGCAAACAAACCCTGACCAATGCCGAGCGCTACATCACCGAAGAACTCAAGGAGTTGGAAAGCAAAATCCTGCAGGCGGAGGAGCGCAGCCTCGAGTTGGAAGGACAACTCTACCAAGATCTCATTCTGCGCCTCCAGGATTACATTCAACCCGTGCAGCACAATGCCAGCCTGCTGGCCCGGCTCGATTGCCTGTTGGCGTTCGCCCACCTGGCCCGCAAGCAACAGTACAACCGCCCCGAATTGACCGATGATGCGCCCATCGACATCCGCGCCGGTCGCCATCCGGTCATCGAGCAGCAACTACCCCTTGGGGAAGCCTACGTGCCGAACGACCTGTACCTGGATGCGGAAGAGCAGCAAATTTTGCTCATCACCGGGCCAAACATGGCGGGAAAGTCGGCCCTGCTGCGCCAAACCGCCCTCATCTGTCTGATGGCCCAAATGGGGTCCTTTGTGCCCGCCGAGTCAGCCCGACTGGGCATCGTAGACAAGGTATTCACCCGAGTAGGGGCCAGCGATAATATTTCCAGCGGCGAGTCGACCTTCATGGTCGAGATGAACGAAACGGCGAGTATCATGAACAACATCTCCGACCGCAGCCTCATTCTGCTCGATGAGATCGGCCGGGGCACCAGTACCTACGATGGGATCAGCATCGCCTGGTCGATCGTAGAATACCTGCACAACAACGGGCGGGCCCGCCCGAAAACGCTTTTTGCCACGCACTACCACGAGCTCAGCGAGCTGGCGAATCGCTTCCAGCGCATCAAAAACTTCAACGTTTCGGTGCGCGAGGTCGGCAACAAGGTCATCTTTTTGCGCAAGCTGGTAGCCGGCGGGAGCCAGCACAGCTTCGGCATTCACGTGGCGCGGATGGCCGGCATGCCGGCGTCGATTGTGGCGCGAGCCACGGAGATTTTGGGGCAACTGGAACAAAAATCCATCGAAGCTGACTCTGCCGGCGCGGGCGTTCCCGAAGTGCGGCGCCCCCAAACCGGTACCTTGAGCGATCAACCCGCGCAACTCAATATTTTTGAACCCATCGATCCCGTCGGTGAACAGCTCAAGCGCCTCCTGCGTGATATCTCTATCAACCACCTGACCCCTATCGAATGCATGATGAAGCTCAACGAATTAAAACGCCTGCTAGAGGAAGAAACCAACGGATGAATATCGCATTGATCGGATACGGAAAAATGGGCAGGGCCATCGAATCCATTGCACTGGAGGAGGGGGATACCATCGTGCTGCGCCAGGATGTCCGCACGCCCACCGATGAAGTCGCTACCGGGCTGCAAAAGGCGGAGGTCGCCATTGAGTTCAGTGGTCCCAGCGGGGCCTTCGACAATATTACCACTTGCCTGAAGGCCGGTGTCCCCGTGGTGAGTGGTTCTACGGGCTGGCTGGATCGTAAACCGGAGGTGGAGGAGCTCGTACGGCAATTAAATGGTGCCTTCTTCTACGCCGCTAACTACAGCGTGGGAGTGCACTTATTTTTTGCGGTCAACCAATACCTGGCGCGCCTTATGAATGAGCAGCCGCAATACGGCGTGCGCCTGCACGAAGTTCACCATACCGCCAAGGTCGATGCGCCCAGCGGAACGGCCATCCACGCCGCCGAGGACATTTTGCGGCTCGTCGGCCGAAAGTCGGAATGGATACCCGGGCCCACCGATCGTCCGGAGGCACTGGCCGTAACCTCCGAACGCATTGATCCGACCCCCGGCACGCATACAGTTTGCTACGAGTCGGCCATCGACGATCTGACCATTCAGCACGTGGCTCACTCGCGGGAAGGGTTTGCCCGGGGGGCTTTGCAGGCAGCTCATTGGCTGGTCGGGAAATCCGGCTCTTTCGGAATGGCCAGTATGTTAGGCTTTTAAATCCGGTACAATATGAAACGCTTGTTGCGCCTTTTGCTCGGAATTCTATTGGTTTTACTACTCTACGTGGGGATCACTCTCTGGACAGGAACTACAAGCGACTGGCAACCCCCGCAAGTAATGGAGCCATCCATTCTGCAAGTGGGAGAGGAAAATCTGATTCGCGATAGCACCCTCAGTTTGGTTATCTACAATATTGGATACGCCGGTCTCGGCGCGCAGTCGGCCTTTTTTTACGAAAACGGCGGCTTCTTCATAGCGCCCGGGAAGGAAGTGCGGCCCGACGAACCCATAGTGCAGTCTTACTTAAGTGGCAGTCGAAGGGTGGTCGACCAGACGAAGGCCGATTTTTTCCTCCTGCAGGAAGTCGACTCGGCCTCCCGCCGGTCGTACTTCACGAATCAGCTCGATACATTCCGGGCGCTGCGCACGGATTACAGTGCCTACTACGCGCCCAACTACCGCGTGGCGCGCGTGCCCATCCCCGTGCTGGAGCCCTGGCGCGCCTATGGGCAGACCGAATCGGGACTGCTGACCTTGTCGCGTTTCCAGCCCACCGAAGCGCAGCGCCTCCAATTGCCCGGCGAATACGGCTGGCCCACACGCATTTTCCAGCTCGACCGCTGTGCGCTCCTACAGCGCTTCCCGACCGCCTGGGGCAACGAACTGGTGTTGTTTCACATCCACTTATCGGCATACGATGCTGGCGGGGTCTTAAAAAAACAGCAAATGGATTTTCTGCGGGAGCGCGTGCTGGCGGAATACGAGGCGGGCAATTACGTCGTTGTCGGCGGCGATTGGAACCAGGCACCGCCCTACTTCGAATACGATACCTTCGCTGCCGAAGACGGATCGGAAGTACGGGAGGGCCTGAACGTACCCTCGGATTTCCTGCCGCCCGACTGGCAGTGGGTATACGATCCTACCGTGGCCACGAATCGCTCGGTAGCAGCACCGTACAGCAAGGGCGAAACCTTTACCACGATAATCGATTACTACCTGCTCAGCCCCAATATGCGGGCACTACTTATCAAAACGCTGGATCAGGATTTTGCATCTAGCGATCACCAGCCGGTGTATTTGGAGGTATTACTCAACTAGGGCTCTGAATAACTCTTTAAATAAAAGTAATTGCTGATTGGTAAGTGTGCCTAACCGACCTCTAACTTTTTGTCTTTTGATGGTAATCAGCCGATCCACTTTGACCACCGAGTCGACTCTTTATTGGTTGCCGGTTCCACTTTTCACCACGAATTCATTTTGGGAAAGATGGGTTGGAAGCACGGAACTAACAGCACACAAAACCAAATCGTTGCATCGATCCTTTGTGATAGTTACAACTACTGCTGGCCGGATTTTGACATTGGTAAGCTCTGAAAATGGAAAGGGAATTAGTACAATATCGCCAGTTTTCATGTGATTGATCGTGATAGAGAAGGGGAAAGTCCAGCTTGATTGCTCTGAGTTAACCTATCCAGGTTGGTCGAGAAAATCCTGATAAAGGTCTTCCCGCTCATCGTTCCAGAACTCAAAAGCATCTGGATCATTCGAAAGTAGCCTATCTTCTTCTGGCTGGAAAAGAGGAGCAAATATCCTGGTGATATCTTCGATTCGCTTGACTTCGAGTAGCGCCCCAAACCAGTTTCCTGAACCAGGACCCGATGGAGCCTTCCCTCTGTAAAGTTGATCTAATTTCAACCACTTGACCTTCACTATCCCGGATTGGCGTTATCGTTCTCAATTGCGATTCCCAAAGCAGCTATTTTCAAATCATGCCTTCCTCCTATGGACTTAAGCGCAAAAAAATCTCCAACTTTGATTTCAGAGATTTGGTTAAAAGATGGCTTCCCTTCCTCCTTCACCGACCATCCGACTTTCCAAATATCCTTTTGAAGAAAATGCTCTAATTGGCTAGGATCACCGAAATGATAGCCACCGGCCCAATACCGACGTAGCAAATCATCCATTTTCATACGTCCAGTGGTTTCGTGGTGCTACAGAAATTTCATTAATAAAGATAACTATTAACTCACACTGTCGCTACCAAGTTCCAACCACGCCTCTACCATACCCACTGCAAATGCATTTAGCGTTTCAATAGCCTCGGCCAGCCGCCAGTTGGCGCGTTGGCGGGGCTCGACGTAGTTGCTCAGTGCGCGGATCTGAAGCATGGGTTGCTGGGAGAGCAGGCAGGCGTAAAAGAAGGCTGCGCCCTCCATCGTTTCGACCTGGGCGTCCGGAAAGCGTTGACGGCGCTGCGCAATGGTGGCCGCGGTGCCGCTAACGCAATTGACGCTCAATCCATGTACGGAGGGGAAGCGTTCGGAAAAGGGGGGATCAGATTGCCACAAACGGCCTTCCCGAAACGGCCATTTATCGGATTCAGTCAGCCCCATGTCCAGGGCGGTGGTGAAACGGCCATCGGCTTCCTCGACGCCCAGATCGGCAAACTGTTCGGAGGCCATCTGCGCGAGGCTGCCCAGGGGCAAGGCCCGATCGTATGCGCCGCCCACTCCCAGCTGCACCGCTAATTGGTAGCGATTGGCAGCCAATTGCCGGCCGAGGTGGAAGGCAGCCAGCGGCAACCCAACTCCCGTTATCAGAAAATCAATGGTAACCTCCCCCGATTGGTAGCGGCCAGAATCGATAGCCTGTAATTGCCGTTGCAAATGGGCCTGCAAGCCCGCAACTTCAAAGGGTGTGGCCGCTACGATCAGAAAATTCATAGGCGATCCGGTTGGTACACCAGGCCGAATCCGGGAGACACCCCGAGGATTTGATCGTACTGAACCGCCAGATCGAGTCGCAGCATCGATACGAGCCGGTAACTTACTCCCAAGGAGAGGAGCGCCGGATCGGTGGCTACGCCCAGGCGTAATTGCAGCGGATCGAGCAATTGGTAGTCCAGCCCCACGCGTACGCGGGCGGGGAAGTCGATGTCTTTTTCCACTTCGGCCAGCAATTGGATGGAAGGATTCGGGCGGTAATTCAGGCCCAGTGAAAGTAAACTGGGCAGCTCGGTATTCTCCGCCACCTCTTGCCGAACGGGATTCGTGACGCGTAGTGCTACGTTCAGATTGTCGGTGATGTCGGTTTGTACCCCAACGCTACCACTGATGAGCCACTGGTTGCCGTAGGTCTCGATGCTCCATCCGTAGGCACCCACCTGGAGCCCTAATCGCAGTACGTCGGTGAGGCGCAGACCGTATCCCACACCTACCTGTTGTTCGCGGTAAGTAGAAAAACCAAACGTTTGCACGAATACGCCAACCCCGCCGTTCCCGGTTGGCAGGGCCGCCGCCAGGCTGGCGGTGCGCAGTTCCTCCAGGCCAAATCGCTGCTCGACGTAGCCGGCCGCCGATGGGCCTTGCACGCCACCTATTCCGGCTGGATTGGTCCACACCGCATGTACATCCTGAAAGGTCAACCCCGTACCGCCCATCGCAAAACTGCGCGCGCCACCGGTAGGAATGGCCTGCTGGCCGCATAGGGAAATGGTACCAAGCAATAGAATTCCGGTCAGAATGCTGGATGACTTGCGTGTCTGCATAGGGAGGATTTGAAGTTGAGATTTAGGCTAAGGTTTAGGCAAAAGCGGAGACCAAGATTTAGGCTAAAAGACCAAAGTATCAAAAGACTAGATAAAGTACTAAGAGACTAAAGTACTAAGATCTACTCTTAATCAATCCAATCTGCAATAAACACATTCGTCGCGCGAGTGCCGCCGTTGTGGCGGTTGCTGGAAAAAACGAGTTGCTTACCGTCGTGGCTAAACATGGGGAAAGCATCGAAGGTCTCGTCGAAGGTAATTTGCTCCAGACCAGTGCCGTCGATATTGATCATAAAGAGATTGAAGGATCGACCGCTCGGCAGGTGGTGATTGGAGGCGAAGATGATCTTCTCGCCGCTCGGATGAAAGTAGGGGGCCCAGTTGGCTTTACCTAGATCCGTCACTTGCCGGAGGTCGGAGCCGTCGATATTGCAGACGAAGATTTCCAGATTAGTAGGCTGTACCAATCCTTGTTCGAGCAGGGAGGTGTAGGTTGCAATGTCTTCCTCCGTGCGCGGGCGGGAGGCCCGAAAGACGAGCTTACTCCCGTCGGGGGAGAAGAAAGCACCTCCGTCGTAGCCAAGGCTGTCGGTAATCTGGCGAACGTCCGTGCCGTCGGTATTCATGGTGTACAATTCCAGGTCGCCGGAGCGGTCGGAGGTAAATACGATCTTGGAACCGTCCGGCGACAGGGTCGCTTCGGCATCGTATCCTTCGGCATCAGTAAGCTGGCGGGTGATGTTGCCCTCCAGGTCCGCTGCGAAAATATCGAAACTGTCGAAGATTGGCCAGACGTACTTGCCGTCCACTACACGGGGGGCTTCCGGGCAGGCCTCGTCCGCCAGATGGGTGCTAGCATACACGATTTCTTTATTGCCTGGCAGAAAGTAGCTACAAGTCGTGCGCCCTTTACCGGTACTGATCATAGTTGGTTGGTCGCCGGAATAGCCGCTGGTTGGCATATAGAAAATCTGGTCACAGGCAACCCCCCAGTCGGGATTGGTGGCCTGAAAGACCAGGTGCTGATTGTCGAAGCTGAAGTAGGCCTCGGCATTATCTCCGCCGAAAGTCAACTGCCGGAGGTTCTTTAAATGGCGTTCGGCGGGGTAGCGCAGCGTATCGGCTGCAACAGCCCCGTCACTATCGGCTGCGGATTGTTGGTCGGCTGTGTTCTGGCAGGCCAGGAGTCCACAGAGGAGTATCACAAAGAGAAAAGTGCGTCGTGTCATATAGTTTTTCGAATTGGCGGCTAAAATAGCTATTCTGTAATGAAAAAGTACGGTCAACCAAAGTAGGCGCTCATTCCTTTTATCATCGATGAAAAGCATTTCTGTACGCGAACGGGTCGTCTTTCAGGATCTCGGCTGTATCGATTATCAGAAAGCCTGGGACTATCAGACCCAGCTGCAACGGGAGGTAATCGATGCCAAGCTGGCTGCGCGTCGTTCCGGAGTCGAGCCGGCACCGGGGCGGCGGCATTATTTACTTTTCTGTGATCATCCCCCTGTCTATACGCTGGGCAAAAGTGGATCGGCAGCTAATTTGTTGCTCGATAGCGAGCAACTCCGGGCACAGGGCTTTCAGTACTTCAAGATCAATCGCGGAGGAGATATTACCTACCACGGTCCGGGGCAGATCGTCGGGTATCCCATCTTTGATTTAGACGGTTTTTTTACGGATGTACACCGCTATGTGCGCTATCTGGAGGAAGCCGTTATCCGTACCCTGGCCGAATACGGCATCGAAGCGGGGCGAGAACCGGGCTATACCGGGGTATGGATCGACGGCCGGCCCAAGCGAAAGATCTGTGCGATCGGCGTCCATCTCAGCCGCTGGGTGACCATGCACGGGTTTGCCTTTAACGTGTGCCCCCAGTTAGACCATTTTGCCAACATCATTCCCTGCGGTATTCAGGAAGCAGACCGCGATGTGACGAGCATGGAGCGGGAGTTAGGTCGGGCTATTGACGTACAGGAAGTTAAAGATCGCCTTAAAAGGCATTTGGCAACGCTCTTTCAATTTGATTTTGCCGCTTAGCCGCCGTACCTTTGCACTCCATTTGCCCGGAGCGCTTGTGGCTCTGCCACTCCGGCTACAACACGGTACCAAATATGAAGAAGGATATTCCGCAAAAGAAAGTGGAAGACGTTGCGCTCGTCATTACACCGCGATCGAACGGAACGGGTGAGGAACTCTGGGACACCTTTCTTTTGAACTTGAAGGACGAACCCATCCAAAATGTACTCGTGCGGTCTAAGGGTTATGGCGATATCAACGGCAAGAAAATGCGCACCACCACTCTACGGCATTTCTTCGAGGAGATTGATGCCCAGTCGGCCGTACAAATCGAGCCCATCCAAACAAAGTTATTCGATATTAATAACGAATACTGGATTAGCTTCACTTTCGATGATTTCATGTTTGACAAGAAATACATTTTCGTAGCCGGAAGCATCCACACGGATAACTTTACCCAAATCCCCTTACTTAAGCGGGAAGGAGTGATGATCCGGTAACGATAAAAAGAACTTATGCCTGTGGAAAAGCGCTCCAAAACGGTGGCCGAGAGCCGCACCGTCATGACGGAAATGATCATGCCCAACGATACCAACCCAATGGGTAACCTCATGGGGGGAAATTTACTGCGGTGGATGGATATCGCTTGCGGTATTTGCGCCGGGAAGCACTGCGAAGCCCCGGTGGTAACGGCTTCCGTGGATCACGTGTCTTTTTCCAAGCCGATTCGCAACGGCGAGGTCATCACTTTGGAAGCGACGGTTACACGTGCGTTCCGTACGTCGGTGGAGGTGCACGTCGAAGTCTTCGTCGCCGATATGCAGGGGCAGAATCCCCGGCGTTCCAACCACGCCTACTTTACCTTTGTGGGGTTAGACCAAAACAATCAGAAACCCGTCAAGGTACCTGAAGTCATTCCCCTGACGGAAATAGAGCATCAACGCTTCGACAGCGCCATTCGTCGGCGGGAAGTGCGCCTCATTCTGAGTGGCCGCATGAAGCCGGAGGAGGCAACGAATATCAAGAATCTCTTTGCGACCTTGGCTCCGAGGTAACTATAAGCACAAATCATTCCTCCTCTTCAAATCGATCCCTTCCCGACCGGTCGATTACGGTAGAAGACGCCTGCTGCGTGCCTTGCAGCACCACATCCAGCACATTCACGTGGGCCGGGCGGGTAGCGATGTAGTAGATCGCATCCGCCACATCGGTAGCACTGAGCGGCTTGAAGTCGTCGTAGATGCGGGCGCGCTCGGTATCACCGTCGAAGCGAACCAGGGCGAATTCCGTTTCGTCTACGTGGGCCGGGCTGACCTGACTAACGCGGACATTGTGGGTGTGCAGATCGAGTCGCATCGCCTGGGTCAGTGCGTTGACGGCGTACTTGGTGGCGCAGTACACATTGCCATTCGGGTATACTTCCTTGCCGGCCGTGGAGGCGACGTTGATGATGTGCCCGTGCCGCTCCTTTACCATGAGCGGAGCCACTGCACGAGTGAGGTAGAGCAACCCTTTAAGGTTGGTGTCGATCATTTCCTCCCAGTGTTCGAGTTGGCCCTCGTGGATGGGAGCCAGCCCTTTAGCCTTACCGGCATTATTGATTAGAATATCGATCGACCGCCAGTTTTCCGGCAGCTCCTCGATTGCTCGCTGTACGGAGGCGGCATCCCGTACATCGAAGGGGAGGAGTTGGCTCTCGCTGTCGTATTGTTCGGAAAACGTATTGCGCATTGCTTCCAGCCGATCGTGGCGGCGGCCATTAAGGATGCAGCGGTAGCCGTTGCGTGCGAATATTTCGGCGGTGGCCCGGCCGATACCGGATGTAGCGCCGGTAATGAAGACCGTTTTTCCCGTTCCCGGGCGCTGGCGCTGCGTACGCAGCTGTGTATTTTCAGACTCCAGGGTGTGGAGCATGGTTTCCAGTTGCTGGATATTTTGCCGGAGTGCCTGAAGTGTTTCCTGTTGCCCGCCGACCAGGTCGCTTCGACCGGCTGGTGTAATGGCAGGGGCTACCGTCGGTTGTGGAGGTTGGAAGTAGGTGTCGTTGCTCTCCGTGCGGAATTGCGGATTGATGGAAATGGCTTGCTGATAGGTGCGCCAGGCTAGATCTCGCTCCCCTTGTTGGCGATAAAGTAAGGCCAGTTCGTAGAAAGCGGTTGGGTGTTCCGGATCTGATTTAACAGCCTTGCGGAAGTGCTTAACCGCTTTTTCGGGTCGGTTTAGCAAGCCTGCTTCCAACCGAGCCAGCTGATAAAAAGCATCCGAATTGTCCGGATCGTGCTTGATGGCCATTTTGAAAAACTTGGCCGCTTCTCTGGCTTCGTCCGGAAAATAGGACACCGTAACGCTACCGAGGCGATACCACACGTCGGGATAATCTTCCTGGAGCGAAGTGACGCGCTCGAAATAGTGCCGGGCATGCTCGGGCTCGTTATTGCCGTCGGCAATTTCGCCGAGCAGGAAGAGGGCATCGGTATGGTCGGGATCGGCCGTAAGGATCATTTCGAGTTGTTCGCGGGCGGCCTCCGTATCCTGTGCATTCTGAGCCAGCATGAGGGCATAATGGTACCGCAGGTCGGTCCGCCCCGGATAGTTTTCGAGGGTGGCCGCCAGCAGATCTTGTCCCTCCTGTACCTGACCGGCATCGGCCATATTCCAGGCCTTTCGAATCCAGTTGGAGGCTTGCTGATCGAGGGCTTCCGTGCTGTGATCCAGGCCGTTTGTTTGTTCCGTAGGAGCGGCGGTTGGCTGTTCGGACAGCGGCGGCACACCGCCTTCCCGGTGGGGCTCTATGGGGGTAGGTTCTTCGGTTTCGAATTGCTCGCTGAGCATCGACATGCCGGGGATCTGACTCATGTCTACTTCGGAGGGAGCGACAGGTTCTTCAGCAGCAGGGGGAGCTTGGGGCTCCGCCGTGGACGACGGGTGGGCAGGCTCCTGGGATTGGTCTGCGGAGCTATTGTAGAAGGGCTCTGGTTCCGATTGATGCGCAGTGGCAGTAGTTTGAGATTCCCGGCGCTGTTCGGCGCGGGCTTTGTAGGAGTGCCAAAGTTCTTCCGAATCGTTGAAAATGAAGAACTGGCGATAACTATCCGCTTGAAATTCCTGGAAACTCAGGTGGAGGGAAGAGCGCAGCATACGAAGGAATTCTCCGGTTTCGCTGCTGATATCTCTTACTTTTTTGAGGTATTGCTCGAAAGGTTCGCCACCTACCTCCGCTAGATCGCGCCGCTGTTTGCGCAAATCGAGATAACGATCCTGCCAGTGATTGATGTACTGAATGATATCGGAAACCCGTTCGAAATTAGTTTCGACTTCTACGGTTTGTCCGGTCGTTTCATCGATTCGGGTGCCGGGAATGACAACCGGCAAGACCTGCCGCTCGCCCTGTAGAATTTGTTGGGCCTGATACATGCAATTTGGTGCGCGCAGAAAATTATCGCTCACCAACAAGATAAGGGGTCCCTGGAACGCTCCCACTTTTTCACTGAGCGGCGTCTCCTGGTTGTCACTGCCGGCACTGAAGTGCTCGAAGGAGCAAACCGAATTCAACGCATGATCGATCTCCTGGGCGGTGTGTGTGTTGTCCTGGCAATAGGCTAATGCGACTGTGTGGGGTATGGTTGTCATTTTTGGGAAGTATTGTCTGAAGTCTAATTTACGCAATAAACAGACCTAATGTTACTGCATTGTTGGCTCTTCGGCCAACAAACGCCCTACCTTTTGCTCGAAATCGGTCACAAAATCGGCGTAGGTACTGGTAGCGGGCCCGTTAAATCCTGTGTGAATATATTGAATTTGATCATTACGATCTATAAATAGCAACGTCGGGTAGGAACGAATCGCGTCGAGCATCGGAAGGGCCGCTTTAGCTTCTTCCTTGCCGTAGTAGCCGGCGTACAGCACCGGATACGGGGGATTGATCTGCTGCTCGTACCGGCGGATGGACTGTATCGCCCGGCTGGAGTCGCGGTAGCGCTCGAATGCCAGGGCAATGACGGCCAGGTCCTCAGTGGTCGACTGTTGCAGGTAATCGATCAGGAATTGCGTTTCGTCGCGGCAGTTGGGGCACCAGGTGCCCATGATTTGCACGAGCTTTGCCTTTCCCCGGAAAGCAGGGTCGCTCAGGGAAACAGGTACCCCGTCGGAATTGGGAAAGGTAAATGCCAGCGGCTGGCCGGGGTCAAGCGGTTTGGTCAGCGTGCTCGGGTCGCGCAGATCGGCCCCGGGATTTCGGGTAGCTCGCCAGGTTGTTCGAAAGTGCTGGCCGGATCGATACGAACCCACGATCGTCGAATCGGGAAGAATTTTGGCTTCAAATAAAAAGGCATGCGAACCGTCGAAAGTCGAGAGGTAGAGCTTGTCCACCTGCACCGTGCCCGCTAAATAGCGGTAATCGCCGGTTTCGGTGCGGAACGTGCCCAACAACTCATTGCCGGATTGTTGAAACTCGGCAATGCCCCGATAGAAATCGTCGGTGCCTACCTGGCCGAATTCAACTGCCCATTCCCCGCTCACATCCATGATCGGCTCCTTGCGCAGCTGCGTAAAGCGATGATTCTGCCCGTGTTGAGCAACGAACGGAATGCGGTACTGATCTCGGTAATTCACTACAAACACACCTTCCAGGATATCCTCCTCGTAGTAGCCGCTGATGTAGCTATCGTAAACCGGAAAATCGATTCGAAAGGTATCACGGGCCAATTCAGGTGAACGGCCAAAAAGAATTTGATCGCTAGGTACCCGAATGCGTTCGGAGCCATTGATGATGTCAATGTAGAAGGTAGTATCGCTGTCGTAGGTAATTTCCATTTGGAAGGGCAGCTCTCCCGCAGTTACTTCCTCAAATTCCAGATTGAGCT
This sequence comes from uncultured Saprospiraceae bacterium, assembly GCA_964504335.1. Taxonomy (GTDB): domain Bacteria; phylum Bacteroidota; class Bacteroidia; order Chitinophagales; family Saprospiraceae; genus CAZDET01. The sequence continues at coordinate 121,559 of CAZDET010000002.1, read as the reverse complement.
TTTCCGGAATAGGAGCCCCCTTCGGATTTGGTACCACCGGATTGTACTCCAGCTTGAGCACGGCCCGGTAGGGACCCGGGGGTACTTTGGTGAACGTGTTATCGAAGCTAAAACAACCACTCCACATTAGGAGTACGAGTAGGCTAAACAGTAGTAATCGGTTCATGCAGTTCCAAACTTTGCGAATATTCGCTTGGTTCAACCTAACCCTCAAGTTGTTCCGCTTCTTTCTCCTTGGGGTAGTAATCGTCCCATTCTTTCACACGCGGGTCGCCGAGCTTGCCGACGGATTTGCCGACGAGCATCGACACCGTGGCATCTCCGGTTACGTTCACCACCGTTCGGGCCATATCCAGCGGTCGGTCGATGGCAAAAATCAGGGCCAGCCCCGCTTCGGGGATGCCCGCCTGCCCGAGTACAATGACCAGCATCACCATCCCGGCACTCGGGACGGCTGCGCTGCCGATCGAGGCCAGGGTAGCCGTGGTGATGATCCCCAATTGAGTGGAGAGAGAAAGATCCATCCCAAACACCTGAGCAATGAAAACGGCCGCCACGGCCTGGTAGAGGCTTGTACCATCCATGTTGATGGTTGCTCCGATGGGTAGCACAAAGCTGGTCACCTCACGATCGACGCCTAGATGCTCTTCCACCCGCTCCATCGTAACCGGAAGCGTAGCCGCACTCGAACTAGTGCTGAAGGCCAAGAGCTGCGCCGGAGAAATACCTTTAAAGAAGAAGCCGTAGCTGCGCTTGGTAAAAAGCACTACCAACGATGGATAGAAGACAAAGATCAAAATCGACAGCCCAATGACCACACAAAGGGCATAACTTAATAGCGCAAGAAAGAGATCCATGCTCGGGGATTCGACAACCAGGGCTGCCAACAGGGCAAAAACCCCGTACGGAGCCCCCAACATGATGAGGTCAATTAATTTGAGCACTACCTCATTAACGGCATCGAAAAAAACCTTTACCGGGCGGGCCGCTTCGGTTGGAATAAGGATGAGGCCAATGGCAAAAAAAATGACGAAGAAAATGACCTGTAGCATGTTGGCATTTTCGGTAGCCGCACCGAGAATATTGTCCGGAACAATATCCACCAGTGGCTGCAACGGCCCCTTACCTTTCTGGCTGGTCGCCGCTTCGATCCGCGCAGTGGCATCGCCGCCGTAGGTGTCCATCAGGCTAGCCTGCGTTTCGGGAGCAATGACCGAGCCCGGTTGGCCAATGTTTACCACAATCAGGCCCACACTCACCGCCACTACCGTTGTGATTAAATACAGCCCAACTGTGCGCCCGCCCATGCGCGACAATTTGGAAATATCCTGCAAATCACTAATCCCCTTAATCAGAGAAGCCACAATCAGCGGAATCGCGATCAACTTGAGCAAATTGATGAAAATCGTACCAAACGGCTTGATGAAATTGATCGTAAACTCCGCCCATCCGGCCTGGGCGGCAATCAATCCGAAAATGACGCCGGTCACCATGCCGATCAATATCTTCCAATGCAGGGCCAATCGTTTCATGCTAGTCGGTTGTAGAAGCGGAAAATATGGAAAATCGGCTAATTGAACGCCGGCTGACCTCTTGGATGCAGATATTATTTACTCAGCTGACATTTTCTCACTTTTACTTCTTCAATAACAACCTTCAACCAACCAATGGCCTGTTTATAATTCAAAAACGAGCGCTTCCGGATATCGATCGTGAGTGATCGGTACGCCCCCCGTTACCACTTTGATCACCTTTTCTTCGGTTGTTCGGGTTGGGTGATGAAAAGTGAGCCATCCGAATCGAATTCCCAACACGAGCAAAATCCCAGCGGCAATTTGGTAAACCGGCACCCGGTACTGGAGCATTGCTTTGATAGAAATAGGTTTACAGCGGTGAGTTATGCGTAAAACAAGCGCGATTTTACCGTTCCCAAACGGCAGTCCAGTACCTGGCTGATCTCGTTCAGAGTCAGGTTATTGGAATATTTAAGTACGACGACTTCGCGGTGCGAAGGAGAAAGTTGGCTCATTGCCCGTTCGATCGCCTTCAATTTGGTATCCTTGGCTTCCTGGTCAGTCGGGGAAATTTGAGCGGGGAGCAGTCCGGCAAAAGTGGTCAGGTGTCGGTTCCGTATCGAACCTTCCCGCAGGTCGTTTTTCCAGCGATTTTTTGCCACGACCAAGAGCCAAACGTTGAAAGGGCGGGCGGGGTCAAACAGCTGAGGTTCCTGAAATATTTTTAAAAGCGTAATCTGCGCCAGGTCTTTGGCTTGTTCTCGATTCTGAGTGAGCCAGGTAAGGTACTTACACAAAGGCAGAAAGTGCCGGTGGTAGACCACCGCAAACGCTTCGGGTTGCCGGAGCTGCAAGGCCGACCGTTCTGCTTTGTAGTAGTTTTGCCAGGCATCCGCATCGGTTGGGTCGGCGTCGATCCATTGCTGCCATAAGGTGGACTGTTCCTGATAGTAGGATAGTGGCTTATCTTCTTTTGCAATCCCCAGAATTTTTTGCGGACGCTGGGCCATAGAGGTTAGAAAGCAAAGAAGCAGAATGGGGAGCAAGATTCCCCGCAGTTGAATCACAGCCATAGCAATATTCGGTTTGGTTACATGTATCCCAGGTACCCTTCCCAAATCAAAGGGTTCAAAAAAAAATCACCCACACCCACACCCACACCCACACTCACACCCACACTCTTTCCTATCTTCGCGCCCATGCCAATAAAAAACGACCTTTTACTTCGTACTGCGCGGGGAGAAGTGACGGAGCGACCACCGGTTTGGCTCATGCGGCAGGCTGGTCGTATCTTGCCGGAATACCGGGCTATTCGCAAGCGGCTGAGCGGGTTTCGCGAATTGGTGCAAACGCCCGACCTGGCCGCAGAAGTGACGATTCAGCCAGTGGATGCCCTCGGGGTGGATGCGGCAATTATTTTCTCTGATATTCTGGTGATTCCCGAGGCGTTGGGGCTGCCCTACGAAATGGTGGAGAAACGCGGGCCGCGCTTTCCCGAAACCATCCGGTCGGCAGCGGCCATTGACCGGCTGCGGCCGGCGACTGCCGTGGTGGAGGAGCTAGACTACGTCTTCGAAGCCATTCGCCGCTGCAAGCAGGCCCTGGACGATCGCGTGCCGCTCATCGGTTTTGCCGGGGCCCCCTGGACGATCTTCGCCTACATGGTAGAAGGCGGCGGGAGCAAGACCTTTAGCAATGCCCGCGCCATGCTCTACCGCGAGCCCAGCCAAGCCCACCGATTACTGGAGCTTATCACCGAAGCAACTATTACCTACCTACAGGAAAAAGTACGGGCGGGTGCCGATCTCATACAGCTCTTCGACAGCTGGGCCGGTATTCTAGTCGGTGCGCACTATCAGGCCTTTGCATTGCCTTACCTGGAGCGGATCTGCTCGGCCCTCACCGAAGTGCCGGTTACGGTATTTGCGAAGGATGCCTGGTTTGCCACACCGGCCATAGCACGGCTCGATTGCGAGGTAATAGGACTGGACTGGCAGCAGGACCCCGTTTCTGTTCGTCGAGCCGTCGGGCCAAAGCCCGTACTTCAGGGCAACCTCGATCCCTGCCAACTCTACGCTACACCGGATCAGGTAACCGTGGCAACCATTGATATGCTCGAACGGTTTGGGCGGCATCACATTGCCAATCTGGGACACGGGGTCTATCCCGATACCCCGCTCGAAGGGGTGCGCGCCTTTGTGCAGGCGGTGAAGGACTATCGCTATAAGTAGGCAAAATCCCGACGAAGTCTTACTTTTATCATTCACCCACCGTAGTGGGGGACAGAACGAAACAAGGAAATTCCACGATCATGGGGTGGTTCAAGCGACTCAAAGACGGTATTCAAACCGCTACGCGCAATAAGAAAGATACACCGGAGGGGCTTTGGTACAAGTGCAAGCGCTGTAGCCACACGTCTACGCGCAAGGATCTGCGGGAGAACTTCTTCAAGTGTACCAATTGCAATTACCACGAGCGCATCGGCTCCGAAGAATACTTCGGACTCCTTTTCGGCGAGGACTACACCTTACTGTTCGAGGATTTGATCGCCGTTGATGCCCTCGAATTCAGCGACTTGAAAACCTACCCCGATCGCCTGGTGGAGGCCCGTGGGCGAACCGGCCTCAACGATGCGATTCGCGTAGCCACGGGTACGATCGATGAGCTGCCCATTGTGGTAGCGGCGATGGACTTCTCCTTTATCGGAGGATCGATGGGGGTAGTAGTGGGGCAAAAAATCGCAAATGCCATCGATTACAGCATCGAACACCGCACTCCTTTGCTCATCATCAGCAAAACGGGCGGCGCGCGCATGATGGAAGCAGCTTTCTCGCTGATGCAAATGGCCAAAACCTCGGCCAAGCTCACGCAACTGGCCAAAGCAAAAGTGCCCTATTTCAGCCTGCTGACCGACCCGACTACCGGAGGGGTAACAGCTTCCTATGCCATGCTCGGCGATATTAATTTTGCCGAGCCGGAGGCCCTGATTGGGTTTGCCGGCCCCCGCGTTATTCGCGAAACGATCAAGCGCGACCTGCCCGAGGATTTCCAGACATCGGAGTTTTTGCTCGAGCACGGATTTCTGGATTTCATCGTCGATCGTGCGGACCTGAGGCAGCGGTTGGCCACACTGCTCTTGCTCTTTAAAGAGTAAAATTTCGGGCGCAAGCGGATTCCGTCGTGTTAAAACCGGAAAAGTTTCGTCCTTCGGGCAATAACCTATACGGGTTCTTACGTATATTGCAGCATATACCCATCTATACTTCCCCAGTATACCTAGTCTGTAATCTACTCCCCGGTTAGTATCCAATACGCTTTGACACGCTAATACGCTTTTACTAACCACGATTATCCCTTATGAATAGGAGAACTACCCTGCAGGTACTTGCCGGGAGAAAGGAACGGTACGCCCTCAAAAACCGATTGGTAGCGCCTCCAGCCACAACCACCTTTGCCGGACTGGAGCCCTACAGTGGAGAATGGACGCGCGTACAAGCTGCTCATTTGCTGAGGCGCACGACCTTCGGGCCGACAAAGGAAACGCAGTTGGAAGCAGTCGGGCTGGGCCTGCAAGCTACGCTCGATCGATTGTTCGAAGAGTTACCACTGCCCGATCCACCCATTAATTTTTACTACGATGGCGATCCCAACGTGCCCATTGGGGAAACATGGGTCGGAGCGCCCTACCAGCGAAACAAAAACGACCTCATCACCTCGCGGCATCGCAGCCTACAGGGGTGGACGATTCGGCTGATGCTCAAGGAAACTATTTCCCTGCGCGAGAAGATGACGCTGTTCTGGATCAACCATTTTGGGATTTCCGATGGAAAAGGTCCCTTTTTTCTCTATGATTACACCACTACTTTGCGCCGGCAAGCTTGGGGTAATTTTCGGCAGATCGTCAAGGATATCACCATTCATCCGGCGATGCTGCGCTTTCTCAACGGCAACCAGAATACGAAAAAGGCCCCCAACGAGAACTACGCACGCGAATTGCTGGAACTCTTCACAATCGGCAAGGGCCCGCAGGTTGGCCCCGGCGATTACACCAACTTCACCGAAGAGGATATTCTGGCCATCTCCAATGTGCTAACCGGTTGGAAGGACGTAGGCCTGCACGCCCTTACCACTGATGAGCCGGTAGGATCGGTATTTGATCCGGATCGCCACGACACGGGTACCAAGCAGCTTAGCTTCCGATTCGACGGTGCCACCATCTCCGATATGGGCGAAGAGGAATACAGCTACCTCATCGATTTAATCTTTTCGAAAGACGAGGTGGCGCGCCACATTTGCCGAAAGCTCTACCGTTGGTTTGTCTACTACAAAATCACGGACGAGGTAGAAGCCGCTGTAATCGAACCCATGGCGCAGCAGGTGATCGCCGACGATTACCAACTGGAGAACGCACTGCGGATGCTCCTGAGCTCGGAGCATTTCTTTGGCATCCAGAGCGTCGGGCCAATGATCAAGCATCCGATCGACTACGTGGTTTCTCTCTTCAAGCCCCTTCGCATCCCCTTCCCGAAGTCGCCGGTGGAGGAAACGAAAGTGGCCTTTGCAATTTACAATGAGGCCAAGTCGATGGAGATGGACTACTTCAACGTACCGGAAGTGGCCGGATGGAAGGCCTGGTATCAGGGGCCGCTTTATTTCCGCACCTGGATCAATACGACCTCTCTGCAGCAGCGAATGGGGCTGGCCTCCAAAGTGGTCGACCGCGGTTGGCGGGTCGACGACGAGGATTACCGCATCGATTACCTGTCTTTCCTGGAAAAGCTGGAGGATCCGTACGATCCGAATGCCCTGTTGGCTGAGACCGCTGATATTCTGCTCCCGCAACCCCTCACCGACGGGCAGATTACCGCGCTCAAAGAAGTCCTGATTCCCGGGCTGCCCGATTTTGAATGGACGGTCGAGTACACCGAGCACCTAGCCAATCCAGACGATCAGGATTTGCGCAATGCAGTGGTGAAAAAGCTCGAAGCGACCTTTATGGCACTATTGTCTGCCGCGGAGTTCCATCTTTCTTAATCCCGCAAACCGTCAAATACTATGAAACGAAGAAACTTTCTTCAGGCCTCCGGGGCCGTCTCCATACCCTTGTTGTTAAATGGTTTCCGACTGTCTGCTGCCGATAGCGGCGTGCTCGGAAAACTCATCAATCCTGAGTCGGATAAAGTACTGGTAGTCGTGCAGCTCAACGGCGGAAACGATGGCCTCAATACCATCATTCCCCTCGACCGCTACGATACCCTGGCCGGCTTGCGCGCCAGTATTCTGCTGCCGCAATCGAGTTTGATTCCCATTTCCAATACAACCGCCCTCCACCCGAGCATGGTGGGCATGGAACGACTGTTCAAGGATGGACGCATGAACGTTGTTCAATCAGCCGGTTATCCCAACCAAAACCGCTCGCACTTCCGCAGTATGGATATCTGGCAGAGCGGATCTTCCGCGGAGAATGAGGTTAGCTCCGGCTGGATTGGCCGCTACTTCGATCAATTGTATCCCAATTTTCCGGAAGGCTACCCGAATACCCAAACGCCGCATCCCATTGCTATTCGCCTCGGTAGTACAGTGACCGAAACCTGCCAGGGGATTGCAGCAAATTATTCGCTCGCGATCAGAGACCCCTTCTCCATCCGCCCACTACTGGAGGGCGAGGACACGGCCGTACCTGATACCTACTACGGCGATGAGCTGGAGTTTTTGCGCACCAGCATCGCGCAAACCAATGCCTACGCCGAAGTGGTTACCGACGCAGCGGAGAATGGCAACACCCTCGCAAAGTACCCGGAGAATAACCGCCTGGCGAATAAGCTGCGCAACGTAGCACAACTGATTTCCGGTGGCTTGCAAACCAAAATCTACGTGGTGAGTATCGGTGGCTTCGACACCCACGCCAACCAGATCGACCGCAACGATCCCACCAATGGCCGCCACGCCGAGCTACTGAGTGAACTATCAGGTGCCATCGCCGCCTTCCAGGCCGATTTGGTTGCATTGGGCATCGATAAGCGAGTAGTCGGGATGACATTCAGCGAGTTTGGTCGCCAGATCCGCGCTAACGACAGCTTTGGCACCGACCACGGTACCGCCGCACCCCTGATCCTGTTTGGGTCGTGCGTCAATGGTGGGTTCATCGGCGATAGCCCCGAGATCGGCAATGACATCAGACGCAACGAAGGCGTGCCCATGCAGCACGACTTTCGCGACATCTACGGCTCCGTACTCATGGATTGGTTCGACGTGCCCGAAATCGGCGTGCGCACGCTCCTGTACGACGGGTTTACGTACCTACCCATCATCGGCGATTGCAGCGGTACAGTAACTAGTAACAACAACTTCGAGCAATTTAACTTCGACGCAACCGTTTTCCCCAACCCGTTCCGCGGAACGGCCAATATCCAATTCGAAACCCAGGGCGAGTGGGTCCGCTTGTCCGTATTCGACGCCCTGGGGGCCGAAGTGGAAACGATCATGAGCCAAAAATTGCCGCAGGGCGAACACACGGTCAGGATCAACATGAGCCGCTACGCGTCGGGGCCTTACTTCTTCCGCTTGCAACGGGGCGATCAGTTCATTACCAAGCGGGCAGTAAAGTATTAGTGGGTAGTACGGCAAGCCTTTAGGCTTGCTGTACCTTATCTTCGCCTTCTATGACTACGTACGAAGGCCTCCTGAAAGAGATTACCAAGCAGCAGTTCCGTCCCGTTTATTTCTTGCACGGGGCGGAACCCTTTTTTATCGACCGCCTCGCCGAGGCCATCACCGCACACGCCCTGGAGGAGCACGAACGGGCGTTTAACGAAACCATCCTCTACGGCAAGGAAACCGACCACCTGACGGTGCTCGACGCGGCCCGCCGCGTGCCCATGATGGCGGCCCGACAGCTGGTGGTGGTGCGGGAAGCCCAGGAAATGCGCTCCCTGAAAGACTTGCAGGGCTACGTGGAGCAGCCCGTCCCCTCCACGGTGCTGGTGCTGTGCTACAAGTACAAAAAGCTACCGTTCAATACGAAATTTGGCAAGGCCGTCAAGCAGCACGCGGTGGTCTTCGAATCCAAACCGCTCTACGAAAACCAGGTGCCGGACTGGGTCGAAAGCTTGCTGCGGCAGTGGGAATTGCGCATCGAACCGGCAGCCTCCGCGCTGCTGGCCGAATACCTCGGTACCGACCTCAGCAAAATCAGCAACGAGCTCGAAAAGCTGCGCCTAAACGTACCCAAGGGAAGCACGATAACACCGGCCGTGATCGAAGAGCAAATCGGCATCAGCAAAGACTACAACGTCTTCGAATTGCAGCGCGCCCTCGCGCAGCGCGACGTGGGCAAGAGTTTCCGTATCGTCCACTACTTCGCCGCCGATGCCCGCAAGCACCCCCTGCCCGTGCTGCTTGGCAGCCTCTACAACTACTTCAGCAAGATCTACCAATTGCACGAACTCCAGGCCCGCCGCGCTGCGGAGTCAGACATCCTGTCGACACTCAAATTGCGTTCCCCTTTCTTCCTCAAAGAATACCGCCTGGCCGCCCGCCACTACTCGCGTCCGCAGGTGGAGCAGATCATCGGCTGGCTGCGCGAATACGATCTCAAATCGAAAGGAGTAGGGTATAACAGTACCGGAAAGCCGAGTGGGGAGTTGCTTCGGGAATTGGTGTGGCGGGTGTTGAATGGGTAGGATGGCGCGGGCGCATTTTAGGGCGTAGTTCTATCGGATTATTGAATCGATCCAGATTAATGGGTGTGAATGAAGGGCGAGTTGAAATTTAAACACACCCAAGACCTATAAAAAAGCAGTGTCCTTATAGTCTCATAAACTGCCTATTATTTTGAATTTTTGTCAGGTTGTTTTTTGCCATCTAATTGTAAAAAAGAGAAGAGAAAACGGTAATCATGCTTATTTAAACAAATCCCAAATAAGCAGGGTGTACCTGCTGAAATATTAGCGATAGATTGCATTAGTTATCTATATGAAGAATAGTTCAGTGTATAAAATGCTTTTATTGAAAGAGCTGAGAGATAAAAAAGAATTACAAATAATATGCCCTAACTATTGGTTAATTCCTTGGACCGTCAATTAACGCTTAGCAAATAATAGCCACGCTTTACTTCACCCCTGGTTAACATCCGTGGTGGAAATTTACCCCCATGGAAGATTTCCATGCTTAATTCTGTCTAAACACATATGATGAAAAGAGCACTACTTACTCTGGTAGCGGCTGTTATTGCATTTGTAGCAACGAACGCCCAAACTTCTTTCCCGGAGTCGATTGACATGCCCGCAAACTACGTTCCTGAAGAGGTGCTGATGCCACCGAGCCCACTGGACTTTCAGGTTTTGTTTGTAGGTGGTGTCGATTTAGTTGAGACTACTGAAACCTATGGCAACCCTGCTGGTCAGCAGTTTGCTAAGGAATGGCACGATTTCATCGGTTTCACACCCGATACTACTGGAGCCAGCCTCGGATGGGTTTCTGTGAACCACGAGATGATCTACCGCGACGACCGCATTGGTGACGGTGGCGGTATGACTGTTTTCCGCGTTCAGCGTGCCGAAGACGGTACCCTGGAGGTAATGGACCAGACCCTGAGCGACGGCCGCTCTGGTAAGTACTTCAACGTAGACTTTGCCAACACCGTTGGTGAAACTGGTATGAACTGCGGTGGTATCACTTCCACTGTAGACGGTCGTATCTGGACAGCCGAAGAGTGGTTCCGTGGCGACAACACGGATATCAACAATTCTTCTGCCGACTTCCGTATCGGTGAAGACTTGCCGCTGCGTCCTGGTCGTTCTGCTAACACCAACCAAGGTGTACGCGACACTATGGACTACACCATCTCCTCCGACATCCCGGGCTTCGATGGCCTGACTTGGAAGGCATTCGAGAACTTCAACTGGATGGTTGAAATCGATCCGCGCGAAGCCGTAGCTATCCGCAAGCAGTACAACTGGGGCCGTGGTGGCTGGGAAGGTGGCGCTATCGCTACTGACAACCGCACCGTATACCTCGGATGGGATGGCACTCCCGGTTTCTGGACGCGTTTCATCGCTGATACTCCTGGCGACTTCCGCACGGGTATCACTCAGGTGTACAAGCACGACGCTACCGGCGACAAGTGGATTACCATCGACAACCAAGACCCGCAGAAGATGTTGGAATTCGGCGACGCTTCCGTTGCAGTTGCTGCCACTATGTACAACCGCATCGAATGGGTGAACATCGATCCCGTTTCCGGCCTCGTATACATGACTGAAACTGGTCGCGACGCTCCGGGTAGCCGCTGGGAAGGTGAATTCAACGACGGTGCCGTACTGGCTCCGCACCACATTGCTCGTGCTACTGCTCAGAGTACCACTCCTACTGCCGGTGACTACAACGACTTCTACGGTCGCGTACTGGTTTACGATCCTGCTACTGAAGAAGTAAGCGTACTGATCGAGGGTGGTCCTGACTTCGACGAAGTTGGTCCGGACATTGCTAACTATCCTGCCAAGCACCTGTCCAACCCCGACGGTCTTAACGTAATGACCATCGACGACCAGCAGTTTCTGATCATCTGTGAAGACCTGAACGGCCGCGACTACGGCCGCATGCCTTCCGATGCTCAGGACAACAGCACCTGCGAGCTTTACCTGCTGAACCTTTCCATCGAGAACCCGACGGTTGACGACCTCATCCGTATCTCTGCCGTACCTGCCGGTGCCGAGGTTACTGGTGCCCAGGTTACTTCTGACGGACAGACGCTGCTGGTTAACTCTCAGCACCCGCGGTCTACCAACTCGTTCCCGTACAACCACTCACTGACATTCGCCATTCACGGATTTGGTGATCTGACGGTTACTGACCTGCAGGAGCCGGAAATCCAGTTGGAGGAAAAGTTCAAGGCTTATCCTAACCCTGCCCTCCAGACTGTTTACTTGAATCAGACCACTGACGTAGCCATCTACAACCAGGCTGGCCAGCGTCTGAACGTATACCGCAACGTTAACCAAATCACGGTTAACCACCTGCCTACTGGTATTTACTTCCTGCGCAACGCAGAAGGTGAATTCACTAAGTTGATCGTTGAGTAATTTTTCATTACTCACCATTGGGTACGCTCCAACGGAGCGTACCCGATTCTCTTTTTTTCTCTCTTTCCATAGTATTAGAACTTGCTGGAATGAAAACGCTACTTCTCGCCCTTCAATCTATTTCTGTTGTTGCCCTGCTTTCCTTTTTCGGCAACCAATTCATTCCTTCTTCACCCAACATTTCTTCAACCTCCGCGCTCGAGTCGATTACCAATCAATTTCACAGCGGCCTGGATGACCTAATTGCCCAGGCGGAAGGATATCATGCTGCCGCCCAACAATACGCTGCCGCTCAAATCAAGCAGGCAGACCTTCAGAAGGAACACCTGGCCATGCGGGATCGCTTTAAATCCCAAGAGTTCTTGCTGGAATACATCGATCCGCAAGCCATAAAAAAACACATCAACGGCGCGCCGCTTCCCAAGCTGGAGCCCAATGTGCCTGCCGTTGTCGTTATTGAGCCCAAAGGCCTCCAGGTACTGGATGAGGTGGTATTCGGTGACGAGATTGACTCCGAAGAACTCCTGGAGCTAACTAAGAGCTTGCTGCACAATATCAAGCAAGTAGCCCGCTACCAGCGGGTGGTTCCCCTCGAGAATCGGACTATTTTCGAGGCGGTGCGGTTGGAATTGGTACGCATCTACACGCTTGGTTTGACGGGCTTTGATACTCCGGGGTCCGTCAATGCACTGCCGGAAGCTCATACGGCACTCGAGGCTTGCCAGCGGGCTATTCGGGCTTACCACGACCCATTGTCGGCGGCAAACGCCGATTTGGCGGAGGAGTTGGATAATTACTTCACCCAAGCGCTCCGCTATCTGGAAGGAAACAATGACTTCGATACCTTCGACCGCCTGCACTTCCTGCGCACGTTCCACAATCCGCTCGTGGCTTTAGTATACCAAGCGCAGAAAGCCTTAGAAATCGAGGACAAATACGAAACCACCCAACTCCCAACTTCCCACAATTACCGGGCGGATCAGTTATTTTCGGAAGATTGGCTGAACCCCTACTACTACGCGGGATTCGGAGAAGATCAAATGACCGAAAAGCGCCGGGAGCTCGGTCGCCTGTTGTTTTTTGATCCGCTGTTAAGTGGCAATAACGAACGTTCCTGTGCAAGTTGTCATCATCCGGAGAATGCCTTCACCGACGGCCAAAAAACGAGTATTGCTTATAACGGCGAAGGCCACATCCAGCGGAACTCCCCCACACTTATCAATTGCGTGTATACCGAACGCTTCTTTGCGGATTTGCGCGAACCCCGCCTGGAACGGCAAATGAAGCACGTGGTGATGGACAGTATGGAGTTTCGCACCGACTTCCTCACCATCCTCGATAAACTTGCACAAAGCGCTGAATACCGGGAACTATTTACAGAGGCATATCCTGAGTCTGGTGATTATCAGTTTTCCAAGTGGAGTATGACGAATGCCCTTTCCGTCTACGTTGCCTCCCTGACGGGCTTTGACAGTCCTTTTGATCGTTACGCCCGCAACGAAACCGACAGCTATCCGGAAGCGGCGGCGCGTGGCTACAATCTCTTCATGGGCAAAGCCGCTTGCGGTACCTGCCACTTTGCGCCCACCTTTAATGGGTTGGTGCCTCCTTTCTACCAGGAGCACGAATCGGAAGTTTTGGGTACGCCGGTAAGTGTGGACACCCCGGCAGTATTGGATCCGGACCTGGGACGCTTTGCCAGTGGGCGCCCCATCGACGAAGCGTACTTCTATCAGTTCAGTTTCAAAACTCCCACCGTCCGCAACGCGGCCCTAACGGCTCCTTACATGCACAACGGCGTTTACACAACCCTGGAGGAAGTAGTTGATTTCTACAACAAGGGTGGTGGAGCCGGCATGGGCATTGACCTAGAACACCAGACACTGCCGTTTGATAATCTTCAATTGAACGAACAGGAAGTTGCTGACTTAGTCTCCTTCATGGAAACCCTCACGGATACGACCGGAATGACGGCCGTTCCCCAACGGTTGCCGCAATTCGAAACCCAACCGGAATGGAATGAGCGGGTGGTTGGAGGAAAGTATTAATCGTTATTTCAACTGATTCTCCAGCACCACAAACGGCAACCCTGATGCTACCCATTGGTTCAAGATACCCGTGGAAGGCACCACCTCAAAGGCCAGCGATCCTAACACGATATCCAGGTCGCCGTCGCGGTCCAAATCACCGGCATCCATCGTGATCCAGCGGCCATTGGTGGAACCGGGGAAGGTTTTAGTTTGGTACTGCCCATTTCCCTGGTTTTCCAGATAGAGAAAGGAACGCTCTGGTTGCCCGGCGAAATCTGGGAAAAAGGAAATGGCTGCCAGATCAAAGTCGCCGTCGGCATCGAAATCACCGGGAATCGCCTTGTAGGCCCCGGCAAGGGGATAAAAGAAGGTTTCCGAAAATTGATTATTCCCGTCGTTGGTAAAGAAACGAATGCCGTGATAAGGTTTTAATATCGGGGGATAATCCGCATTGTCGCCGTTGGTGTACAGAATGTCAAAGTCGCCGTCGCGGTCCAAATCGACCAGGTCAAAATAACTGGAGCCATACGAGGAGGGAAATTCCAGGATGCGTTCTTCTTTGAAACGGCCATCTCCCCGGTTGTAAAACACGTAGATGCCCTCTGCCCCTTGTCCGAATAGGGCAACCACGTCGTCGCGCCCATCCTGATTCCAATCGACTAGTACTGATCGAATGGCTCCAGGCGCATTTCGCAAGACGGTCGGTTGGTATTGCCCGTCCACCAGGGTCCAGTACGCCAGGCGTCCGGTCCATTTAGCAAATTCAGAAATGACGAAATCGGGCCGTTGGTCATTATCCAGATCGCCTACCGCCGTGTGGACGGGTCGTTGCAAATTCGGGATCAACACCTGAGGAGATTGGTTCGTTTGCTTGGGTAAGGCCATCAAAAAGCCCGAAGCGGCATCGGTCGGAGAAAACGAACCCATCACCGTAAGCAGCAATTGATTTGGGAATTCGGTGAGCGCAACGGCTCCTTCCCGCACTTGAGCGGCCTGTTGCAATTGTAAGTTGGGATCGAGTTGGTAAAACGCCTTGGTATTGGCATCTCCCAAAAACAGCCCTCCCTGACGACCGATGTCCACCAGCGTCGCGCTTGGGGGAGATAGACGAAGCTCCGGATAGACCGCTTCGAAAAGGAGTAGATTCGTATCCAACGCAGGGAGCCCGGGTTTTGGCAATTGGTCCGGCGCATTGTTCAGGTAAAATGCCTGGATGGCTTCCCAATCATCAGCGCTAATTTGGGGCTCCTCCGGATAGGTATTCGCCTTTCGGACGGCCTCCCCACCCGGGCCCGATTCGATCAGAGTGGCTCGCGGATTGTCGGCATCGTACACACCGAGCAGGTAGCCCATCCGGGGCAGTACATATTGTTGCCAGGTGGCTTTCGGCAGCAAATCCGGCTCGGGATATTGGTGACAGCTTCCGCAGCGAACCCGGGCTAATTGAGCCCCGGAAGCATCCGTATCCGATTGGGCCGTTTCGTTGGTGCAGTCGACGAGTACTGCAAGTAGAAAAAAGAAGAAAAGAGCGGAGAGGGCGTGCTTCATGGGGGTGTGAGACTTTCCGTGCGAAGATAGCATGCTCCCTTTACGACTACAACCTCAGTCTCCACCTTAATTTCGAACTCCATTTGCCGCTTATTTTGAAAAGGTAGAGCATTCCCAAAAGGCAAACGAGCAGGGCAGTGGCATACATCGGTGGGCGTTATTTGAAGGGGATGGGATTCCATCGATAATAAGTTTGGAGAATGGCCTTCCCGCAGTGGCTACAGGAAGGCTTTGGTCTATTTGCTCGGAGCATACAAAACGGGCCGCACGAGGACTTCATCGGCAGCCTGCAGTCGGATGTAGTATATACCGGGGGTGGCGTTTAGCGGGCCAAACGACCAATTAAATCAGTGGACACCCGCCGGGAAAAATTGACCCTTCTTTGACAATTTTTGTGGTCGACACAAAACTGATGGCCGAAAAGGATTGAAGGCGGAGGATTTGTGTCGATATAACCACGAAAATGGTCAGAGAACCAAATTGACTTGGAGCAGTACGCAGCGTCTGACCGAGCGCATTGATCAACGAAACCTCAACTCGGGAAGCACTTTCGAGTTCCATCTCCAGGTCCAATACATCTGAAAAGGGGGTAGGTGCGACTTGGAGCTGGATGGTGGAGATAGGCCTATGTGGTCTTATTGAAGTAGTCGTGTCGGATAAAGTATTTCGATTGAAGAAATTCCAGATCTCCGAACTGGCGCTGATGTCGAGGTTAAAGTTGCCGAGGAAGGGGAAACTACTGACGCCTCCCGGCCAGTTGTGTCCGCTGGCATTGACTCTGTAGTGGATTGTTTCCTGGGCACAACCATTCCACGCGGTCAAATCGACAGAGGCCGAGGATATTCGCTTCTACGCTCGAATGAATCGCTAACGGGAATGACGGGATAATTGAGGAAGGTTTCTGCACGTAGGTCGAATCGGCTGAAGCCCCTGGGTAGACCCTAGCCACAGTAGGGGTTCGGCAGCGTCTTTCAACACCGACTTCACCCAGTTATTGCACAGGCTGGTAGTGTCAAAGGGGTTGTTTCTAAACCAGTTGTGGTCATATCCGTTTTCAGCAATCTTATTGCCTGCTCTTCAAATACTGTGCTGCTGTCATAACGGGGATGTTAGCTGCTCGATAGTCTTTAAGATTTCTGGTTATGATTATTGTACAGTTGCTTTCAATCGCTGTGTAGTACTGCAGCCCATCTTCAAAATCCTTGAAGGACGCATCATTTAGCGCTAATTCAACTATTTTATCGGATAGATTCGATACTGTAACGAGTACTTTGAATTTGACAAGGATAGTTCTGGCCTCCTTGGCGTTTTTTAGTTTCGTAAGTATATAATTCGCATTCGCAAAGGAAAGTGACGAAACACAAAGCGTAATTTTTCCGCGATCAGCTAAGGAAAATAATTTGGCAGCATCTAAATAATGAAGCTCCCGCTTGGCAAGGAGATCGATAACAATATTTGTATCTACGAATAACGACTTCATTTATATTTTTCGAGTAAATAGTTGGTGTACCCCTCTGTTTCATCGAAATCTTCTGGAATGTCTATAATTCCAATTAAGCTTTCCACAAGTGGTGTGATCTCCACTTCCTCTGTGTTGCTTTCCAATAAGGAGCTCAAATACGACTCAACGAGTTTTGATAGACTAACTTCGTTGCTTCTCGCATATTCTTTGGCCTTTTCAATGATGTTTCCGTCAAGACTGAGCGTCAGTTTCTTATCCATATCGGAGATTCACGTGTAAAAATATTTGTTCTTTACGTAAAACACGGTGCGGAAGGCAAAAGATTAAAAAGTGGTGTAAACGTTTCAGAAAGCTCGTCAGGCCGACCGCCCGCCGCTGTCGAGTAGAATCCCACCACCATCTGGCTTCCCATGTACTATACTCCTCTTCCATGCCAAATCTTGGTGTCCAAAATGGCGGAAAATTGTCAATGTGAGTCCTTTCTCAAAGTGCTAGACGCTCTATGAAAACTTATCGGGTTCCACTCACCCCCCAGCCGCCTTCGTCTGGCTGTATCCTTTCTCTTTCAGTAGCTCCACCACCTTGTCGCGATTGTTGCCCTGCACGATAATTTCCCCGTCCTTGGCCGAGCCGCCGACGCCGCACTTGCTCTTCAGGTACTTGCCCAAATCGGCCAGATCGTCTTGGGTGCCCACAAAGCCCGTTACGAGCGTCACTTCCTTGCCCTTGCGCTTTTTGCGGTCAATCTGCACGCGCAATTTCTGTTGCTGCGGGGGGAGGGTATCCTCTTCGGGTGCGGCTTCGTGCTGGTATTCGAAATCGGGATTAGTACTGTAGACGATGCCTTTGCGGTTTTTCTTACTCATGGTTTTTTAATGGTGAATGATGAATGGCGAATGTTGAATGTTGAATATTGTGAAATTCGCATTCACTAGTTACCATCCGCTATTGACTTCCCTGCTACCGCCTTTGCCACATTGCGATCGAGCGCCTCATGGGCGAGGGGAGCGGTGTACTCGTTGAGGGCCTGCATGGTGCGGTTGATGGCGTCTTTGTCTTCGGCCTGCACGGTAGTTTTCAATTCGTCGCGCATGGATTCGATGTTGGCGACTTGTTCGGGGGTGAGCCAATCGCGGTTTTGGGCGATGAATTTGTCGGCGGAGAGCAGGATGGTGTTGGCTTCGTTGCGGGCTTCGAGCAGGGCACGTGTTTGCAGATCGGATTCGGCGTTTTGGATGCTGTCGAGTAGCATTTTAGCCATTTCCTCTTCACTAATGCCGTACTGCGATTTAATGGTGATTTCCTGTTCGGTATCCGAGCGGAGCTCTTTGGCCTTCACCCGGAGAATGCCGTCGGCATCCAGAATAAACTGGATTTCGATTTGGGGCAAGCCGGCGGGCATGGGCGGAATGCCGCGCAGGATAAACTCGCCGAGTTTGCGGTTGTGCTCTACGAGGTCGCGTTCGCCCTGGTAGACGCTGATTTTGAGGTTGCGCTGGCCATCGACGGAGGTCGTGTACTTGCGCCCTACCCGGGTGGGTACTTTCGAATTTCGGGGGAGGATGACGTCCATCAAGCCACCTACGGTTTCGATCCCCAACGAGAGGGGCGTCACGTCGAGCAGCAGCACATCCTTCTGGTTGCCGGCCAGTACATCGGCCTGGATAGCGGCACCCAATGCGACTACCTCATCGGGGTTGAGGCCGTCGTGAGGAGCCTTCTGGAAATAATCCCCCACGCGCTGCCGCACGAGTGGTACCCGTGTGGAGCCGCCGACCAGCACCACGTGGTCGATGGCATCTACTTGCAGATTCGCATCCCGCAGCGACTGCCGGCAGGCGGTGAGCGTACGCTCGACGAGCGGCTCGATGAGCGACTCGAACGTGGCGCGATCGATGCGGCAGTCAATTTCTCCCACCGTTCCGTCGTACGATTCGGAAGCCGTGAGTGCTTTTTTGGCCTGTTCAGCTTCCAGGCGCAGCGCCTGGCTGAGTGATTTGTCACTTTGCAAAGTGGCGGATTCCCGGCCGGCTCGTTCCAGCCAATAGTCGACGATGGCCCGGTCGAAATCATCGCCGCCGAGGAAGGTGTCGCCGTTAGTGGAAAGAACTTCGAAAATGCCTTGCTCGATGGAAAGGATGGAAATGTCGAAGGTGCCGCCCCCCAAATCGTACACGGCGATGCGCTGACCGGGGGCATCTTTGTCGAGGCCGATGCCGTAGGCGAGGCTCGCTGCGGTGGGTTCATTGACGATCCGCAGCACATCGAGCCCGGCCAGTTTGCCGGCGTCGCGGGTGGCCTGGCGCTGAGCGTCGTTGAAGTAGGCGGGTACCGTAATTACGGCTCGGCTGACTACGGCCTCCAGATCGTCTTCGATACGGCGTTTCAGCTCCTTGAGAATTTCGGCCGACAGTTCGATGGGTGTATAAAAGGCGTCTCCTACGCGAATCTTAACCAACTGCTCCTCGTCTTCGTCCAGAATCTGGTAGCCGAAATAATCTTCAACAGCCGAAATATCGGTATAGCTTTTACCCATCAGTCGCTTGACGGAATAAATCGTGCGCTCCGGATGGGTGAGTAACTTTTCTTTGGCGGCATCGCCGACCAGGATTTGACCGTTTTCATCGAAGTGGACAATCGATGGTACCAACGTCGATTTGCCATCTTTCCCCTTGACTGCCCTTGCCGTGTCGTCGTCCATGTAGGCTACCAGGCTATTGGTAGTACCCAGGTCGATGCCGACAATGCGTTCGCTATCTTCTTTTATCTTTCCTTCTTTAAGGTCGATGGAAAATTTGGCCATAAATGCTTAATTATTGAGGTTCTCCGACAATATTCGTGGTTATATCGACACAAATCCTCTGCCTTCAATCCTTTTCGGCTATCGGTTTTGTGTCGACCACAAAAATTGTCAAAGAAGGATTATTGGTTGCTCGTGCAACAAGGCGAGCTAAGGAATGGTTGGCCGATCGATAACCTAGAAGTAGGTGCGAAAGCCGAGAACGGGAATGGGAACTCCTTCCCCAACCAGGGTAAGGGGTACGGCCAGGCCAAAGTCGAGGCGGCTTTTCGGAAAAAAGCGCGACCCGACGAATAACGGGACTACCGTGGTCTGCTCGTCTTCGAAGATAATGAAGGCCTCGGAATATACCCGCCAACGCTCACTTGGCAGCCAACTCCCCCCCAATTGGATGCCGCTGTAGATGGCCCCCCGATCCGACCAGTCGATGAAGTACCCGAAGCCGGCACTGGCAAAGGTCTGCTGACGTCCGTAGGAGATGCCGCCCAGCACGTGCGAGCCCACCGGATTGTCGTTTACCCCTAAAAGAAAGAGGGCGGTGTTGAATGTGGAAAACAACCGCCACTTCGCACTCAGTGCACCAAATAATTGGACACGGCTGGTTAGCACAACCGGAACAATATACCCCACACCGATTCGACCGTGTTGACCAATCCCGAATTCCAGTTCGTTAAACAAAATGGAGGTATTGCGATACACGCGTTTTCGGGGCAACGGGAAGCCACTAGGGGAATAATAGTAGTCCTCCACCGGATAACGACCATTTGGGGTATTGGCACTCAATCCACTCGCAAAGATGCGAATACGGCGTACCTCCGGGGGCGTAAAGGAAAGCGTATCACCGGAAGATTGCAGGCGATACTGAAGGCTGTCGGGAGTGATTAAGACAATTCGGCCGAGCAGCCGGTCGCCGCGCTCGCTCATCAGGATGTGCAATTGTGTGGTGTCGCCGATTTGAAGATTGGGCTCGATCGACCAACTAATTTGCCCTACCAACGGATTGCCAAGCAGCCAAAGCAGTGCAGTTAGGGCAACAATGCAACAATTTAAAGACCTCCGCATTCCCAATTATACAAACTTCCCGACGTGAATCAGATATCTGTTTCTGAAGCAAAGGCGCGTATTTCCCGGAATGTAGAATATGCCGACGTGGTGTCGCATCGGCCCAGCTTATTATTCTTGATCCTGGGTGGATTTTTCGTCACCAATGCGCTGGTTGCTCAATTCATTGGCGTTAAGATTTTCTCGCTCGAAGACTCCCTAGGAATAGCGCCTTTCAACTTCAACTTGTTTGGCCAGGTTGGAGCGCTCCAATTTTCGGCCGGGGTGTTGTTGTGGCCGATCGTGTTCGTCATGACGGATATCATCAACGAATACTACGGCAAACGTGGCATTCGGCTGCTCTCCTTCATGACTGTCGGGCTGATTCTGTTTGCCTTCGGCGCGGTGTCAGCCGCTATCCAGTTAGTGCCGGCCGATTGGTGGGAGGGGCAGAATCAGTCGCGGGGGGTGCCGAGCATGCAAGCGGCCTTTTCCGTCATTTTCGGGCAGGGGCTACTGATCATCATCGGGTCGCTGACGGCTTTCTTAGTGGCGCAGTTCACGGATGTGCTTTCCTTTCACCGCATCAAGGAAATCACCGGGGAAAGCAAGGTGTGGCTACGCGCCACGGGTTCCACCGTGATTTCCCAGCTGGTCGACAGTTTCGTGGTGTTGTACATTGCCTTCAAACTCGGGCCGAGCCTGGTGGGGAATGTGGAGCCCTGGAGTTGGAGCCAACTTTTTGCCGTTGCCACGGTACAGTATACCTACAAGTTTTTGATGGCCCTGATCCTCACGCCGGCTATTTACGGGGCTCACTTTCTAATGGATCGCTTTTTGGGAGAAGAAGTGGCTAAAGAAATGAAACTGCGGGCCACTAGCTGGAATTAATTCATGTTTGATCGCATCATCATCATCGACTGGAGTGCGGCAGATCGGCCCACCCCGGTCCGCCCGTCGGCGAATGCGCTTTGGGTGGGCATGCATGGACGCCAAGGAGCTATGGCACCCCGGTATTTTCGAACCCGCCGTGCGCTGATTCAATGGTTGATCGAGGAGCTTCTGGCGGCCGTCTCTACGGGCGAGCGCATCCTGCTTGGTTTTGATTTCGTATACGGCTACCCGTCGGGCCTGGCTACTGCGCTCGGACTGGAGAAAGGCCCCGCCTGGCGGGCGATTTGGAAATATTGGTCGGATTTAATCTCGGACACCGAGAAGAATGCGAATAACCGCTTTGCCGCCGCCCAAACCCTGAATCGCCGGTTGTCAGGCGATTGCTACCCCTTTTGGGCCTGTCCGGCGGGTAAGGCCGGTATGTACTTATCGACTCACAAAGAGCATTCCTTCCCGGTCACCATCGATTCGGTGGTACTGACGGAGCGCCGCCTGGTCGAGCGTCGGCACAAACAATTGCAGCCAGCCTGGAAATTGGCCTATCCGGCGAGCGTCGGTAGCCAGGCGCTAACCGGGATTCCCTACTTACACCAGTTGCGATTTGAGGTGCCGGGCTTAAAGGGCCAAAGCCTGGTCTGGCCCTTCGAAACCGGTTTTCAGCTACCGAACGGGGAAGAACCACTGATTGTCCACGCAGAAATCTGGCCGGGTATCGTTCCGCTTCCCGATGGCCCCCAGGTGAAAGATGCCCGGCAGGTAGCAGCACTAAGTGCTCATCTTTGGCAGTTGAATGTTCAGGAGGGATTAGCCGCCTATTTTGAGGCACCAAAAGGGCTCTCGGCAGCAGACCGGACGACCGTTCTTTTGGAAGAAGGCTGGGTGTTGGGAATTCAATAGATTCTAAAAACGCATCTTCAAAACCCGCGGCTCGTGGCCGTTGGCCAGCGTCACGATGTACATGTTGGTGTAGTCCAGTTCGCTGAACCGATCGTACAATTGGGGATCGGCCAGAAGGGTGGCTAGTGCAGGTGTGGTGTTGGAATGACCAACCACCAGCACGGTTTCTCCCTTGTGCTTCTTTAGGATAATTCGGGCGAGCACATCGACATCGAACATTGTGTAGGGTTTAATTTCCAGGTTTTTGGCTAGTGCGGTAGGCTCCGCCGTTTGGCGGGTGCGCCGGGTATTGGTACTGTAAATGGCATCTATGTCGATGTTTTCGAGCATAAAGGCAAGGCGTTTGGCGCGTTCGCGCCCCTGTTCGGTAAGGTTCGGATCGTGGCCATAGTCCTTCTCCGCATGGCGTACTAAAATAACCGTAGTAGGATCGGCCAGGGTTTCCGGCTCGATGATCGTGTTGGAGGGAGCGGCGCACATGTTGAATAGAAAGAGGGCACCCATACCGAGGAGAAATCGGTACATATAAGTAGTCGATCGCATTGTTTGGTCCGCTTTTACCGCTCGAAACTACATTTTTTTTTTTCTTGTTAACCCGGTATAAATAAATAAAAACCTGTTTCGATGGACGGACTGAGATTGGAGTCCTTACAATACGTAGCCTTTGACGCAGATGATACCCTGTGGGTTAATGAACCCATTTTCGTCCGGATCCAGGAGCGCTGTGCCGAGCTGCTCGGCGATTTCATCGAAGATTCGGCTCGGTTCGAGGCCGAGCTATATGCCCGGGAACGCGAAAATTTAAAACTCTTCGGCTACGGCGTCAAAGGCTTCATCCTTTCGGTTATCGAAACCTGCATTGAGCTTAGCGACTACCGCTTGCACGCCCGGCAGATTCAGCAAGTCATCGATTGGGGTAAGGAAATGCTAACCCAGCCCGTCAAGCTACTCGATCACGTCGCCTTCGCGATCGATGCACTGGAGAATTACTACCAATTGCTGGTCATTACTAAAGGCGATCTATTCGATCAGGAAAACAAACTGGCGCGCTCCGGCATTGCCGACCGCTTTCACTACGTCGAAATCGTATCGGAAAAGGACCCGGCCACTTATCGCCGAATCCTCGAGCAATATCAAATTCCTCCCGAATCCTTTCTGATGATTGGCAATAGCCTGCGCTCGGATATCCTACCGGTGCTCGAACTAGGAGCGCAAGCCATCCACGTCCCTTTTCAACAAACCTGGGCCCACGAGCAAGTTGCAAAACACCAGCTCGACGGACATACCTACCTGGAAGCAAAGAGCTTGCGCGAAGCAACGGAGTGGCTGCTGGATGGGAGGGTGGTGATATAGTACTAAGATCTAATCCCCGACTCCATCCGCCCCTCAATGGCGCGGCCGGCGGCCGTTTCCTGCTTGGCGTACTCGATGATGACGTCCCGGATGTACTGGCCCGTGGAAAATTGGGGGCTATCGGTGAGGAAATCGCAGCCGCTACCGCCATTGGCCACGTAGTCGGGCATGGCGACGTAGTAGGTGGCGGACGGATCGAGCGGCGCGCCGTTGATACGGGTGTCAATTCCTTTTTTATCCTGGATGGTATAGGTGAGGGCTTCGCTGGAGGGCCAACCTCCGCTGGCAGCCATGCGGTCGACGAGTTCCTGGACGGTCGTGCCCTTTATTTCCAACACGACGAGGACATTATCGAACGGCATCAATTCGTAAATCTGCCCAACGGTGAGGGTGCCGGCGGGCAATTCGGGGATGCGCAGGCCACCGGCATTTTGAATAGCAAAGTCGATGTTGTGGTCGTCGTAGTATTTATCCGCCATTATGGCGAGTAGGTCACCGACCCAGTATCCAAGGGTAGGCTGATCGCCGAAGCGTTGCAGGGCCTGGGGAAGCGACCCAATCTGCTCGCTCATCTGGGCATTGAGCTGGCTTTGGTAGGGCGCTACAATGCTATCGATGCTACCGGCTCGTTGGTCGTAGGTGGATGGAGCAACGGTCAGGGCCTCGCCGAAATCGGCGTCGACCGGACGGTTCTCGCCATCGATGGGATAGTAGGTGGGCGCAATGCGCGTCAGCTCCTGCTGGCGAGCACAGCCCAAAGCCAGCAGCAAGGTGAGCAGGAAGACAAACCTGGTCATAGGAATGGGTAATTGGATAATGATGAATCTGGGTAATTATACGATCGAAAATAAGTATACGATAAGGAACATCAGCACGCTAAGTGCCAATCCGCCCACGAAGATATTGTACGAAATGGTTAAGAGGAAATACTTTCTTTGCAGGACGCCTCCCAAATCGTACAGGTCACGGGCCAGATCGTCGTACAGGATCTCCTGATCATCCTTGACGTCGGCCATGTACTCCACAAATTCCTTTTTGGGCAGTTGCAAAAAATTGCCAAAGTACAGCAGGCTGGCACCGGGGTCGCGCTCTTCGGGGGTGCGGTGGCGAATCTTGTACTCCGTCACTTTCGGGCGAGCGGAGAACACCGCGAACACGACCGCAATAAGGGAGCTGAGGATAAGTGAAATGATCGGTAAAATGAAGCCCGGGCTGGTGTAGATGATATCTTCGAAAAAGCTAAGCCCCGCCCCCGACACCGCGAGTAAAATCGACAGGATAATCGTATTGATACTGATCATCATGTTGGCCTTACCATCTGCAATCCGACTGAGATTGATGTGGTTGCGGAAGCTGGTGCGGTAGACGGTATCAATGCCGCGGCCGTAGTTTTTTCCGGATTGTTTGCGCGTGGTTTTCTGCACGGCTTTCGCGGTAGTATCCCGCTGTTCGGCGAGATTGCGTTGCAGCCGTTCCTGGTATTCTTCTATTCCTGCTTCGGTCAGGTAGCGGCGGTCGATGAGCAGGCCCTGCATCCGGCGTTCCCATTCGGCGTGTGGGATCGGTTCGCCGCGCAGCTGTTCCTCCTCCAGGCGCAGCAATTTTGCCCGGCGGTCGAAACGCTTGCGACCCAGCCAGTTGTATCGCACGTCGTGAAACAGCGCCTGCAGGTCGGTATACCGATCGGGATCGGTTTCCCGGACGCTTTTGATCAGCCGAAGAACTCCGTCGGTCGCTTCGTAGCCCTGCCCGTTCAACCAATCGCGGGCAATTTGGCAACTGTGGGGGTTGGGATCTCGGGGATCGACAGTGAAGCCGGTATCCAGGAACCAGGCCGCCAGGACTAATTGGGTTTTCTCCGCTTCCTCCAGATCGGCGGTCTTGGCGAGTTTTTTTGCCACGTCGGCCAGTTCTTCGGCGTGCCCGTAGTTGTGAAACACGACTTTCGTATCCAGCTCGTTGAACAGCAATTCGCGAACGTACTCCTCAGCCGCTTCAGTCAGCTCCTTGGTCGCAGTATCCTTACTCATTCGGCGGTGTTTTGCGGATCGGTCGTCACATCCGACTGTCGGATGAATCGGAGCAAATTGGCTCCCGAACCCTGCCCTTCGTTACTGATTAGTAAATCGCCCTCGGCAGTGAATGCAATGCCCTCCGGTTGTTTGAAATCGTTTCGGCGCAAAATTTCCACGTGTAAGATATGGCTTTGCCGGTCAAGTACTACGAGCACTTGCCCGACGGAAGAAAGTACGAAAATATGTCCGGTTTGCGGTTCTACGGCAATGGCGGAGGGCTTCATCAATCGCCGCTCAGCCCGCTCGTAGATAACTTCTCCCAGATCCTCTTCATCGACGTAGTAGACGGGATCGGGCAGCAGCCGGTTTTCCGATAGGTCGAAGGCGTACACTCCGCGCCGGTTTTCGGTGCGGTTGGCCGCCTCCAGCCCCCGCTCCTTCGGCGTGATCAGTAGCCTTCCGGAAACGGGATCGTAGCAAATCCCCTCCGTATTGTTGCGGTAGGAAAATTCGGTTTCGAATTTATCGGAGGCGACAACGTCCGCCGAAAAGTCGTTGACTACGTGCAAGTCGCCATCTCTTTCGAGAATGTAAGCATGGCCGTCGTTAAAGGCTACCCCCTCGTAATCGCGATCTTTGCCGAATTCGATTTTTCGGATAATCTTCTGCTGATCCAGGTTGAATTGGTAGAGGATGCCCAATTCGTCCTGGACGGCCAGAATATCCGAACCCTGATAGTGGGCCAGGCCCGAAATTTCCTCTAATTCCGCAGGCAGGGAAAAAGTCTGAGAGGGCTCGGAAAGGTCGTATGGAAACACATAACTACTCACCGGGCTAAAGCTGCTGCTAGTCGGCTGGCTGCGAAACGTAGCGATTCCGTAAATCACGGCCACCAGCGAAATGGCAGCCAGGATGAGTATGGAAAGTAAGGTGGAGTGTCGTTCGAGTATTTTCATCAGGAGTAACTTAGAACGGGAAGCCCGCTTTAAGAATGAATCGTTGATCGCTCGGGGAGGTGTAGAAGGCAGCGCTGATAATGGCAATGTTGAAAGGGGCCACCCAGATACCGCCTCCGTAAGAAGTATGCCAGGTATCACTGTCTTCTCCCTCCAGCCAGACCCGGCCATAGTCGAATCCAAAAAGTAACCCACCCACGGTTGGAATGAAGCCCTTGCCAACACCGAAAAGGCGAAAGCGCAAATCGGTATTGTGGTAAAAGACGGTATTACCCAGGAAGCGTTCCGACCGAACGCCCCGCAGGTTGGTCCGTCCGCCCAGGCGGGCGGCCTGGTAGAACTCGAAATCGCCATCTACGTGTTCGGCTCCCACCCGGGTGGCAATGCCGACGATGCGGTTCCCAAAGAAGAGATAGTAGCTCAACGAACCGCCAATGCGGTAGAAGGATCGGTCGCCCTCCTCGAGGTTCCACTGCTGTCCGCCGAATACCTCCAGATGCAATCCGCGGTCGGGTAGCATTGGAATGGCTAAGGTATTAATGGAAAAGTTGACTTCGTAGCCGCCGAAGTGTTGGCGGTCGAAGACGCGATCCGGAACCCTAGCATCATCGCTGACGATGAATCGACCAGTTGTACTATCGATCAATACGGCCTCGTAAATTGGTCCGAGGCGGAGCTGAGCGCGTTCGCCAAACCGAAATCGGACGGTCGGATGCGCCAAAATGCGTTGTTGACGCACGCGATTGAAATCGAGATCATCTGCATCGTCTTCGGTATCATTACCCAATCCAAAAAAATTGACGACATACTGCCGGCTGCGGAAGTCGGCCCGCATGGCAAAATCGCGGCGATAGCCGAACAGGTCATTGAATTCTCCATCGTAAGCCATCTGGATGGCCCAGTTGGTGACTGAAATGCCACCCTTGAGTTGATGGCTCTGGGCGTGGGAATCGTGCTTGAAGCCATGTTTGCGCCACCGAAACCCCGAACCGATAAATAGACCATCGTCTGGGTTGAATCCGAATACGGGAGTAGGAACGACGTAATCCTGTTGGAATTCCAGGAAGTTATACTGGTTGAAATTGCGGATAGGCGTTAGGCGGAGGCGAGTACCGGGGGTGCGGTTGTTTACCTTCATGCCTTCAATTCCGTCGTAAACGATGGTGGGGCCCCGGCCCTCGGTGCCACCTACCTCATCTTTATCAGGCCCACCAATGATACGCACGCGAATTGGCGACCGACCGCTGCCGCTGAGCTGGAAGTAGTCCTCACCGCCGAGGCCGTACAGGCGCACCTCTTTGGTTTCCTTGGGCAAGAAGGTGCGGGAATAATAGAGCTCGTCGGCGTCGCCTTTGTCGCTGCGGTCGTAGAGCCGAATGGTTAATTGCCCATCGGAAGCGCGCTCGGCTACGAAATAGTCATCGTCATTGGTAGCGATTACGTTGACTTCCTTGGCGAGTGTTTCGTAGAATGCACGGGAATATTCGAGGAGTTGATCGCGCCGGGCCCGGAGCTTGCGATCGATTTGGTAGGTTTCCAGAGAGGGTTTTTGGGTAGCCGCCGGTAGCTGCCGGAGGCTGGCATCAATCAGTGAATCCGTGAGGTGCTCGGTGATGAAGGAGGCTTCGGCGCGCCAGTCTTCCCAGGTGAGTTCGGTGAGAAAGAAGCGGTCGTTCCATTTTCCGTTCGAGCCGCGCCAGTAGGGATCGTCGAGTTCCTCGTCGAACGGTTTCAATTTTCGTGCAGCCGGTACGGCCCGTCGGATAATGGCGAGCAGCGTTCCGTCGAAATTGCTGAAGACCTGGTCGCGGTCGCGAGCAATGGGTTTGTAGAGTACATGCTTATCTTCCTGCTCGATCGTGGCCCAGCGCCACTGATCGCGGTGGCGGTCCCAGTCGCCCAGGATCGCGTCGAGCAATCGGGCGCGCAAGTATTGGCGCTGATCGGCGCGCTTTTTCCAATCGGAGGTGATTTCCTCTCGGACATTATCGTTACCAATGATTTCTTTCGAATTGCCGAAATAGTCCAACTCGCGCCAATCTTCATCGGGGCGAGCCTCGATCAGGTAGAGCTCATTGCCGTATCCACTGTTGAAATCGCTCAGGCGATCCTGCTTGGGTACGTAGGCTAACATCGGGCGAGCACCGTAGAGCCCCAGGGCCTCTTCCATTGGGGCAACCGCAAGCGCTCCGTAGGGATGGATGGCGGTAAACTGCTCCCGAACTACTTCGGCCGCAAAGGAGCTTTCGAGCGGGTAGGGGAGGAGCTGGACGGGATTTTTGCGCACGGAGCGCATCTGATAGCGTCGATCCCGGCTGTCGGCGAGGTGCAGCGACTGAGTGGTCATACCACCTCCCCGGCGGTAGGGCGAGAGACCACCGAATAAAGTGTCGAGCTGAACGATTGGCGCACGAACCGGCTCGTAGTAAAGGGGGCGATAATGCTTGCCGAACAACTGCAAAAAGAGTTTGCTTCGCTTGGGGGCTTCCGTACCATATACGGTTGCCAGCACCGAGGTGTCATTCGTTTCCAAGGGTGGCACGGGCGGCAGGTCCGGTTCGGGCGGTAGAAAGCGGTTATCCTGGATTTTCTGGCGGAATACCAACTGCGGAGTCGCCTGCTCTTCGGAGACGGTGTAAAAGGCTACGTAAACGCTGCCCTTTTCGTAAAACTCCAACCGGCTAAAACCCCGGTGCCCGTAGCTGAAAGGCGTTTCGGCAGCCTTGCCGGAGGGGCCGGGTTTACTACCGCTACCGGCAATGATCTGGTAATACTCGTCGTCCTCCTTGGTATATTGCATAATCCGCTCGTGGCCCGACACGAAAATAATATGCTCGGTATCCTCAATCTGGGCAGTCAGGCCGCGTACCATCTCCTTGTAGCGAATGCCCGAAAGGCTCTGTCGGCCTCCGGCTACTTTCTGGATGAAGCGAAACAGCGAACCGACCACCGGCAACGGAACATACAGTCCCGGTGAGAGGTCGCGCAGCGGAAAAAGGTGCTGCTCCAGCGTGAAATAACCGTCCTTATTTCCGCTGGAACGCAACGGATGATGCATCGCTACGATTACGGTTTTGTCGCGCAGGCCGCGCACCTCATCGCCGAAGGCCAGCATGAAGGTTCCGCGATCGCGGATGTCGCAGTCGGCATTGATGTCGGGGTCTTTATTCCAGTTGGAGAGGTACCAGGCCGTATTGATTCCGACCAGACTGATGTCATCGGTCAATTCTTCATCGTCGGGGCCGCCGCAACCGTCATCGGGGACGAATTCGAGGTCCAGTTCAGTATCTTTCAGGTAGTTTTCGAATCGCTGGAGATTGCGTACACTTGCCTTGGGCCCCAGTTCGCGATCGCCGGGCGCCACGTAGATTTTCCCCGAAAACGACTCCAGCGATTGGGTTAGCCGTTCGAGCTGCTGTTCGGCTTCTTTCCGATCTTCGGTCTCTTTTTTCCTCGGTAAGCCGCCCGGATCGGTAAGATCGCCCAGGAGCAACAGGTCTGCTTGTTTGTCGGATGTTTGCGCCAAGCGCGTCAGTTGTTCTAATGTATGAAGGCCGGCTTGCGGGGCGTAGCCCAAATCACCGACTAGATAGAGTGTGTAGGAAAGCGAATCCTTATTGGGTAAGGGCGATACGGTGGTTGGTTCGGCGAGGTGGATTTGGTAATTGGCACATCCGCACAGCAAGAAGGCACCTGCTATTCCTAAGAGAGCCGGAAGGGAAACGATTCGGTACGGATTGATCATGCACACAGTGTTTGAAAGTAAAAGATGAAACCACTCGTAATCGGAGGGAGTTTGAATAATCTGCTAAATGTAAGAGTAATCCCGGTTCCGCGGTAATTCCCTGGGCCCTCGGTTTTCTTCATCTTTGATCCGATGGTTGTCAAATCTGGTCGAAAATGCGTAACATTAGACTTGTGTGTTGTTTACTTATCAGATTACCTAACCAACATCCGGACACGCTCCGGATGGCCTGCGAATACTTGCAATAAAGAATTAGCTATGACTCTGATACTCGTTATTTTTTTCTTTGCCTTACTGGTGCTCTTATCCGGTATATTCACGGTGCGCCAGCAATCTGCGGCAGTGGTGGAGCGCCTCGGGCGGTTTCACAGTATTAAAGATGCCGGCCTTCAATTTAAAATTCCCTTTGTCGATAGTGTGGCAGGGCGGCTAAGCCTGAAAGTCCAGCAGTTGGATGTCTTGGTGGAAACTAAAACGAAGGATAGCGTTTTCGTCAAATTGAAGGTCAGTGTACAGTTCTTCGTACAGCCGCAGGCCGTATACGATGCTTTTTACCGGCTGGAAAATCCACTAGAACAGATCAATGCCTACGTATTCGACGTAGTGCGGGCGGAAGTACCAAAAATGAATCTCGACGACGTCTTCGAGCGCAAAGACGACATTGCGGTGGCCATTCGCCGCGAGTTGGAAGAGGCCATGAATGAATACGGCTACGGCATCGTCAAGGCCCTGGTAACAGACATCGACCCCGACCTGACGGTCAAAAAAGCGATGAACCGAATCAATGCGGCCGAACGCGAACGGCTGGCTGCTGAATACGAGGCCGAAGCGGATCGCATCCGCATTGTCGCCAAGGCGAAAGCCGAAGCGGAAAGTAAACGCCTCCAGGGTCAGGGTATCGCGGATCAGCGCCGGGAGATCGCCAAGGGACTGGAAGAATCGGTCGACATCCTCAACAGTGTGGGCATTAACTCGCAGGAAGCCTCTGCGTTGATCGTCGTTACGCAGCACTACGATACGCTTCAGGCGATGGGTGAAAATTCCAACAGCAACCTCATCATGCTACCGAATGCGCCTTCGGCCGGTGCAGATATGCTGACGAATATGACCGCCTCCTTCGTGGCCAGCCAGCAGATGGGCGAAGAAATGAAAGAACGCAATGAGAAACTCAAGCTGGACTCCCTGCGCAAAGAGCGCCAGGAGCGGGAAGAACGCCGCAGGGAAACCATCGAGTTGCGTTCCGGCGACGAGCCTACCGAGTAGGATTTTTCTCCTATATTAATGGGCCAACTATCCATTGCCATCATGCGTCCGAATAACTTTATTTTTGTGGCCCTCGCTGCCATGCTTTTGTGGTTACCCGCTTGTCAATCGCCGGAGTCTGAACCAGAAGCATCCATTTCCGAGAAACCTGCGGAAGAAATGGAAGTACCTGCATACGCAATTGTCATCCACGGCGGAGCCGGGACGATCCGCAAAAGTGATCTGCGCCCCGAACAGGAGGAGGCTATCCGCTCCGCTTTGAGCCAGGCGCTCGACATCGGGGAAGCCATTCTGCAGGAAGGAGGTTCCGCCCTCGATGCCGTAGAGCAGACGATTCGCTCGCTCGAAGATGCCCCCTATTTCAATGCAGGTAGGGGCGCGGTATTTACCAACGAGGGTAAAAACGAATTGGATGCCTCCATCATGGTAGGCACGGATCGCGCCGCGGGTGCAGTAGGAGGGGTGACGAATGTAAAGCACCCCATTTCCGCTGCCCGGGCAGTTATGGAGCAGTCGCCCCACGTCTTGCTAACGGGCCGTGGTGCCGAAGTATTCGCGGAGGAGAAAGGTCTGGAAATTGTGGACCCACAGTATTTCTTCACCCAATTCCGCTACGATGCCCTGCAGGAGGCACGTCGGGCAGAAGCCAATCAACAGCAAAGTTACGGCTACGATCCTACGGGAAACGACTCTAAATTCGGCACGGTAGGTTGCGTAGCGCTCGATGCCAACGGCACTATCGTGGCCGGAACGAGTACCGGCGGAATGACCAACAAGCGCTACAATCGCATCGGCGACTCGCCCATCATCGGTGCCGGGACGTTTGCCAGCAACGCGACCGCCGGCGTTAGTTGCACCGGGCACGGCGAGTTTTTCATCCGCTATGCCGTTGCCTACGACGTCCACGCACTGATGGCCTACTCCGGCATGTCTCTGGAGGAAGCGACGAACGAAATCATCCACAACAAATTGAAAGCAGTTGGTGGTTCGGGGGGATTGATTGCTCTCGACCATAAGGGCAACGTCGCCATGCCCTTCAATTCGGAAGGCATGTACCGCGGATACGCCAGGCCCGGAGAGCGCTTCATCGACTTTTACAAAAACTAGTTCGCCGAGATCGGCCTTTTATGAAATCAATTATCAAACAATTCCAATCCGGGAATTTCTCGGCGTTGGCAGGTAGCCGCTTGAAGCTACAGCTCCCCATACGGCAGGCCATTCTCGACAAAGTGGCCGCAGAGGTAGTCCGGCAGGAGGATAAACTGGAGTCCCTGCGCCTCGAACCCCAAGCGGACAACCGCCTGGCCATTCACCTGGAGACCATCGTAAAGATTGCCATCGTCAGGAAACGGTTGAAGCGCACCTTGTACCTGGCCTTGCCCGCACATTCCGAGCCCGCTTCCAATCCCATCCTGTCCATGCCCATCGTGGGCGGGGTCAGTGCGGTGGAAGGCATCATTATGGATGTATTCGAAAAACAAATTAACCAACGCACTCCCGACTTCGTGCGCTTTCACGACGAATGCATCGAAGTGAATCTGCGCGCAGCAATGGCCGAACAAGGCTTTGCCGCTCTGGCCGATGGGTTGCGGGAAATTGACATCCAAACCGCTCCCGGAGAAATCATAGTTCACGTAAAAGCTGCCTTAGATTGATCATATGGAAGAGCTACTCAATCAGATATTAGCAGATGGGTTAACTCCCTTCCGGGGAATGAAGTTAATTGGCACGGTTCCGCTGCGCGATGGGATCATCAACGACGTGGTGCAGGAGTTCCTCCAACAACAACGCGACTCCAAATCGACTAACTCGTCCGCTACGGCTTCAAGTACACCGGTTGGGCCTCCTCCCTTGCCCGGAAATCTAACTCCCCAAGACCTGCTGCCTTACTTGGATCTGCGCATAGAATCGATGGAAGGTATGGTGCTGGTCCATTTTTCCCTACACGTAGAATAAATCTATAAACAGTAGGCAACCGCTCTACGCCCGCACAAACTGCTGCACTGGCCGCCGGTCCAGTTCTCGCAAAAAGAACTGAAGGGCCTGCCGTTTTTCCCGATCGAACGAATAGCTGATATGGTGCGTAAAGTAGGCCTCCAGATCGAAGGTCGGATCTGGAGTGGGGAGCAAAAATTTGAGCCGGGGAATAGCCTTGACACCCGCTGCGAAGGCTTCATTCATAGCCTGTTCCCAATCGGGAGCAATTGGTTGGCGGCTCACCCAGGCTGCAAACACAAATGGCAGGCCCGTATAAGTTTTCCAGGCAGCTCCCAGGTCGTAGACATACTCGAAGCGCTCCTCCAAGCCAATGGTTCGATCTCCAATGACCAGCCCACCCGTTGCATCGCCAATGTGGTCGATGTAGCCCGGCTTGCCCGGCAGCAGCGTGAGGTCTATCTTCCAGTGGTCGCGCAGCAACAATTGCGTGAGCGCCACACTGGTTCGAGAGTGGTGATCGAGGTAGAGTGCCTTTAATTCTTCAAGCGGACGGTTGGCGTAGAGGCAAACCGTTTGAACGGGCCCATCCGTACCAATGCAGTAATCAGAAACCAGATGATAGGCAGGCAGTTCCGGCAGTATCGCAACCGGTACGAGTGCTAAATCCACAGCCTCTTCCCGAAGCAATTGGGCGCAAACGGAAGGGATGTTGAGGGATAAATCGATTTGTTCGGCCAGCGGGCTGCCTAGCAACCCATACAGTAGGGGCTTGGTATTCAGATAACTAACTGCCGTAATTGAGAGCTTGCGCATGTAGCTTAAATTTAGGGGAGCAATTGCTCCACGGGTGGCAGGTGAGAGGTATCGTTTTCGAGAGCAAACTCGTAGTAATGATCCCGGCGGTGTGCGATCCAGAGCCCGGTGTTGGAGTGGGTGTAGCTATTCATCGTGTGCAGCGGATCGCCCTTCAGCAAACTCACCAACCCGCACATGGCGCGTCCGTGCGAACAGATTAAGACGAGTTCGTTCGAAAGGCCGTGCAGATGTCGGATGAAGCGATCCAGACGAGCGGCGAGTTCTGCCGCACTTTCTCCACCCCGTACCCGTGCGTGGTACTGCCCCTCCGACCACTGGTTCTTAACCGTCTGGTATTCGGTAATCATTTCCGGGGTGCTTTGCTTGCCTTCGTGCTCGCCCCAACTCATTTCGTTGAGTTCGGGAAAAACCTGCCAAGAAATTCCACGGTGTACAAATGGCTGCATCGTTTGTTGGGTACGCCTCAGGGCCGAGGTATACACCGCTTCGAAGGGCAGGTGTCCGTACTTTTGGAAAAAAGCAGTGGCTTGCTGCGTTCCGGTATCGTTGAGGTCGGAGTCGACGCCGCTCCCCTGGATGAGGCGCTTGCGGTTGAATTCCGTTTGTCCGTGCCGGAGCAAATAGATGGTTTTTGCCATGTTTGGGATTAATTGACGACGGGCAGGCTCACGTAGCCGCGAAACTGCTCGTCTTCCGGAAATTGCTCGTTGGTGTAGTCTTTCAATTCGTTGTACAGCGTGTCGCGTTCGATCGGCTGGCGGCCCACTGCCCGAATCAGGTTGACTAACTCGCGAGTCGACATAGCCGGATGCTGCTCCTCGCTGCCGGCCATGCTGTAGATTTTGGTAGTATCGTCGATGGTTCCGTCGATGTCGTTGACGCCGAAGCCCAGCAGCATCTGGGCCGCTTGTCGGCCGATCATTGGCCAGTAGGCCTTGACGTGGTCGAAGTTGTCGAGGTAAATGCGGCTGATGGCGTAGTTGCGCAAGTCTTCGATCACGGTCGATTCCGGTACGTGGCTCATCTGGTTGTTTTCGTTGCGAAACTTCAGGGGGATGAAGGTCTGGAAACCGCCGGTGCGATCCTGCAACTGCCGCAAGTGCTCCAGGTGGTCGATGCGGTGATCAAAGCGTTCGATGTGTCCGTAGAGCATGGTGGCGTTGGAGCGCCCGCCCAATTCGTGCCATATCTCGTGGATGCGCAGCCACTGTTCGCCGGTACACTTGCCGCCGGCGATCTGATCCCGGATTTCAGGATGGAATATTTCTGCTCCGCCTCCCGGCATGCTATCGAGGCCGGCTTCCTGCATCAGGCGCATGCCTTCTTCATAACTGATCTTGGCCTTTTTAAAAATGTAGTGGTACTCCACCGGTGTCAGGGCTTTGATGTGGAGCTCCGGGCGGTGGGCCTTGATTTTGCGAAACAGATCGGTGTAAAACGCCACGTCGTACTGCGGCAATACGCCCCCGACGATGTGCACCTCCGTAACGGGCTGCTCATCGTACTTTCGCACAATATCGAGAATGTCTTCCAGGCTGTATTCCCAACCTTCGGATCGTTGCTTGATCAGGCGGGAGTAGGAGCAGAAAGTGCACGTGTACAGACACACATTTGTAGGCTCGACGTGAAAGTTGCGATTAAAGTAGGTGCGATTGCCGTGCCGGCGTTCGCGTATGAGATTGGCTAGTGCGCCCACAAAGGCCGGGCTTCCCTCCTCAAACAGCAGTAACCCCTCTTCGGGGGTGATCCGCTCGGCGGCTTCCACTTTGTGGGCAATGGCCTGCAATTCGGCGGATAGCCCGGGATCATTGATGAGAGTCGCTAGAGAGGCAGTTGATTGCATATGTCAGAATTGTACCTTACTAACAAGTTTCGAAATTTTCAGTTTTAATTGAACGCCAGTTTCCTCATTCTGACCCGAAAGTAAAAAAAGCGCATCTTTACCCAATGCTTTCGGTCTGTATTCCTATTTACCAATACTCGGTTGGGCCGCTGGTGTCGGAATTATCCGAGCAGGCTTCCCGGCTGGGCATCGATGTCGAAATCCGGTGTTACGACGACGGCAGCTCCGAAGCCGACCGACTGCCTAACCGCCGGTTGGCACACCTTCCGGGGGTAGTCTACCGGGAGTTACCCTCGAATGTCGGTCGGGCGGCTATTCGCAATTTGCTGGCGCGCGAAGCTGTTTATCACTACTTATTGTTTCTCGATTGCGACGCCCATTTGCCCAACGATTGCTTTCTGGCGCAATACGTTTCGCAGTTACCTTCGGAGGCGGTATGGTACGGTGGAAGGATCTACGCTACCAACCTTCCGGAAGATAAGCGCCTGCGGTTGCACTGGTACTACGGACGACTGCGGGAAGAGCAACCAGTCGAGCAGCGGCGCAATCAGCCCTACCATCGATTTATGACCAATAATTATCTCATCCCGAAGCACATCCAACTACGCCTACCCTTCGAAGAGCGGTTGCGTCACTACGGCCATGAGGATACCTTATTTGGGCTTCAGCTTAGTCGGACCGGTACGCCCATTCAGCACTTCGACAACCCCGTGGTGCATATTGGCCTGGAACCTGATTCCGTCTTCTTACCCAAGCAACGGCAGGCGGTACACAATCTATGGATGCTCCACCGGGAAGGGTACCCCATCGAATCGCGCCTGCTTACATTATTCCAGCGGTTGGAACGGATTGGAATTGAACCGGGGGTATACCGGTTGATGAGTTTCGTAGAACCGTATCTTTATCGCGCCTTGCGAAGGGAACCACCTGTGCTGTACGCACTCGATGCCTTAAAGCTTCTATGGCTAGGCAGTGCAAAGCGCGCGCACAGGGCTGATCACCAATGATATAACATGTCACGTCTCTGGAGCGATATACTGCGCACGGTCTTTCTCGGGTTTCTGGTGACCCTGCTCACCTTTCCAGCCTACGATTGGACTTATGCCCCGGGGATCGATCCGCCGCTCATCTGGGTCTTCAATTATCTGATTGCGGAAAATCCGGGCTTGGGTCGCCGGATTATCTTTCCCCACGGGCCGCTGGCTTTCCTGATGTATCCGACCGGTGTTCGCGTGCATCTGGCGGTAGGAATGACCCTGGTATTAAATACCATTCTGGTGTATTGCACCAGCAATTTCCTGGCCAAGCGCCCCGATCTTCGGTGGTGGGGAGGTACGCTGGTTGCCTATATTTTGGCGGCAGTCAGTAGTTTCAATCACCTGTTGTTGTTTGCTGTACTGGCACTCTACCTGCTTCACTTTTCACGACCGGGAAAAGCTCCGCGTTATGTGGCATTTGCATTAGTAGCAATAGCGTTTTACATCCGCTCGTACGTTGCCATTCTGGCCGGTTTGTTGACCGTTGCCTTTTTGGTCTACGAATTTGCCGGACGGCGGAACTGGAAACGGTTGCTGATGGATGGCGGTCTGATTCTTCTGATGCTGTGGGCTATATGGATGCTATGCTACGGGACGGTAGCCGGATTTTTGCGGTATGGACTTGGCATGGTTCGGCTGGCTAGTGATAATTCGGCGGCCGTATCGCTCTATCCCGACAATAATTGGTGGGTACTCATCCCGTTTTTGCTGCTTCAATTCGGTATGCCGTTTGCGGGACGCGACCGACGGGGGATTTTCTTCGGATGCCTCACCACGCTAGCCCTGTTCGCCGCCTGGAAACACGGGATGAGCCGGGAAGATTGGTTTCATCTGAAAGGACTTTGGATCTGGGTGTTCGGGTCGGGCTTATTGTTATCGCTATTTGTGAAGCGACATAGAGTATACTACCTGGTCGGAACGCTGGTGAGCGCCGGGCTACTGATGGTGGCGGCTCGTTCGCTGCCCTATTATGCGCAGCCGAATGTGCAATTGATGGGCGTCCACCACTTCGTTGATTATGCATTTCGGTTCAATGATTGGCAGCGGGATTTGCAGTCCGTCAGCGAATCGGCGGTGGCTCCGAGCCGCCTGCCGGATTCCCTGCGGCAATTAATCGGAAAAGAGTCCGTCGATGTGTATCCCTGGGATTACAGCCCACTGCCCGCCAACGACCTCGTTTGGCAACCGCGGGTCGTTCTCCAAAGTTACGTCGGCTATACTTCCTGGCTCGATCGGCAGAATGCCGAGCACGTGACCTCCGATCGCGCCGCCGAATTGCTCCTGTGGCACCGAAACACGGCTATTAGCGGACCAAACGAAAGCGATTTTGCCAGCATCGATGGGCGTTACCTGCTCAACGATGAACCTCAAACCATTCTGGCCTTGTTGCGCCACTACGAACCTATTGCCATTGAAGCCGACTGGGGCCTGTACCGAAAACGACCGTCCCCGCTTTTCATCAATCAGGATACGCTCGCCGATGAGTCGATCGGGTGGACAAAATGGGCAAAGGTTCCGAACGTTTCCGGCGGACTGCTGCGGGTACACCCCAGGTTCGACCAAACCCTAGGCCAACGGCTCCGCGGGATACTCTACAAAGAAGAAGCGGTATGGATGGGGCTGCAGCTAGCCGATGGGACCGTGCACGATTACCGGATCGTTCCGAAAAATGCAGCAGATGGTATCTGGATCAATCCGTATCTGTTTGATCGGCATACTGATACCCTCACAACGGCACCGATTAAAGCTATTCAATTCAGAGGAGCAACCGGCCAGTCTGTAGACCGTTCGATTCGGCTTATCTGGATCCACACCCAATTTGAACAACCGGCAGGTTGGCCCGCCGGTTTTTTCGGAAAACGCAACAAGCAGTGAGCGCCTACCATCGCATTAAGAGCATTGCCAAACGAATTATCCCCCAGCGGTGGCTGGTCGATCTGGAGCCTGCCATACGCGGGGGGTATGCGCGGCTATTTTTTCACGGAGACACGGTAGCTTGCCCACTGTGCGATCACACTTTCCGCGCGTTCATCCCACTAGCGAATGGTGGGCGGCTTTGTCCGTATTGCGGAAGCCTGGATCGCAACCGACGTCTTTGGCTGCTGCTCCGCAACCGGCAATTGTTGCGGGGGGAAGTGCTTCATTTCTCGCCGGCGCGTTGCCTGGCTCGCTTATTCAAAGATCGAAAAGAAATGACCTATGTGACGTCGGATTTTGAGTCGGAATTTCCGGCCGATCACCGCTACGATTTGACGGAATTACCACTATCCGATGGATCAGTCGATTTGCTCATCTGTTACCATGTGCTCGAACACATTCCCGACGACCGGCAGGCGATGCGCGAGCTTTACCGGGTTTGCCGTACGGGTGGCCAGGTGGTAGTTCAGACGCCCTTCCGGGAAGGTACCATCTACGAAGATTCACAAATTACCGATCCGGCAGACCGCCTGGTGCATTTCGGTCAGGCCGATCATGTGCGGATTTACAGCGTTGAGGGTTTGCAAGAGCGGCTTACAGATGCCGGATTTCGGGTGGAGGTCTGTACCTTTCCTGCCTCTGATGAAAGTGCATACTATGGCCTCCGCAGCGGAGAAACGGTTCTTTTCGCCCACAAATAGCGGGCTGCTATTGGCAGCGACGGGCTGGGCCCTGGTTACCTTCCTTGTACAGGATCACGCTTTTTTTTGGGACACTATCCAGTTGGGCTCCAAGCAAGCCCATTGGTTCTATCAGCAATCGAATGCCTCCCTGATTCTTCCGCCAGAAATCGACAGTGGTCACCCTCCGGTATTCGGGTGGTACCTGGCTATGGGGTGGCGTTGGCTCGGGTATTCGCTGGCGGCTAGTCATTGGTTGATGTATCCTTTCCTGGTGGGGATTAGCGCATTGTTACTCGCCATCGGCCGGTATTGGCTGGATAGACGGCGGGCATACTGGTTGTTGATTGTACCCTGTTGTCTGCCGGTCTTCCAAAGTCAAGCGGTACTGGTGAGTCCGGATATCGTATTACTATTTGGCTGGTTGCTCGGGCTTTGGGGCATTTTGAGTGGTCGGCGGTGGGCCATTCTGGTTGGCTCC
This sequence comes from uncultured Saprospiraceae bacterium, assembly GCA_964504335.1. Taxonomy (GTDB): domain Bacteria; phylum Bacteroidota; class Bacteroidia; order Chitinophagales; family Saprospiraceae; genus CAZDET01. Next base: position 81,247 of record CAZDET010000002.1, on the reverse strand, counting down.
CTCATTGCCGGACTGATCAGCATGCGGGGAATGTTGGTGGTACTTTCCTTATTTACCTTCGGTTTGCTGCGTACTCCGGGTTTATTTCGACGCAGCGGCTGGTTTTCGAAAGTTCTGCGGCAATTGCTGCCTTTTCTGCCGAGTGGAATTGTAGCGGGAGGGTTTCTGCTATATCACTATCAGCAAACCGGCTGGATCGGCTATCATGCGGCTTCTCCCTGGGCACCGAGTTTTGAGCGGATTTTGGGGGCGGGGGAGTTCCTGTATAATATCGCCCTGTTGGGCTGGCGCCTGCTCGATTTCGGGCTGCTTTTCGCGTGGGCCGTAGCCGGCCTGGCCGGTTGGTGGCTTGCTAAATCAAGCCGATGGTGGCTCGATCCCGTTCTCAAAGAAATTGGCCTCCTTCTGATCTGTTTAGCCTTATTCCTCTTGCCTTCGCTATTGATCCATAAATACCTGATGGCGCACCGTTATTTATTGCCCATATACCTGGCCCTGTTATTTGGTAGTACGCGGTTGCTATGGTTGCTCGAACAGCAGCGAAAACAAGCTGCTCGTATCTTGCTCCTGCTATTGCTCGTAGGCTTACTTTCCGGTAACCGCTGGATCTATCCCGATCGCATTGCTCAAGGGTGGGACAGCACTTTGGCTCATGTGCCACATTATTCCCTCCGACAGCAAATACGGGCGGAAATTGAGCAGCGGGGCATCCCGCTGGATTCGATTGGAACGGCCTTCCCGGAAATCGGCCCGCTCCGGTACAAAGATCTGGTAGAAAACGATCGAGGGTATACAGAAAAGAATCTGGCCACCCAGTCCTATATTCTTTACAGCAATATCATGAACGATTTCACCGACTACGAGCTGGATACGCTGGAAGGACCCAATTGGGAGCCGGTGGTGGAGTTGGAGCGGGGAGGGGTGAGGTATGTGCTGTATAGACTTTTAGATATTTAGGCTTCAGGGCTTATCGAAAAAATTCTGGTTCTCTGACAATTTTCGTGGTTATATCGACACAAATCCTCTGCCTTCAATCCTTTTCGGCTATCGGTTTTGTGTCGACCACAAAAATTGTCAAAGAAGGAAAATTCTAAACAGGGGCTCTCGTTTTGGAATATTTGGTGCCTACGGCACTACGAATTCATTAAATGCTAAACCGAAAATCGCTAAGTTTTAAAATCTAATTTCTAATAAACTAACCATTAAAGAGCGACTCCTAACACCTCCGCCACGGTAAAAATGCTTCCGCCCACAAAGATGAGGTCAGCCGGATCGGCTTGCTGGAGGGCTTTCTGGTAGGCGTCAACAACGGATGTATACACCTTGCCTTGCAGCCCGTATTTGGAGGCAGCAACTTGCAGTACAGATGCGTCGAGCCCTCGGGGAATGGCCGCTTTGGCGAAGTAGTACGTAGCCGAAGTGGGGAGAAGCGGCAGAATGTCGGACAGCTCTTTATCCTGAACAACCCCAAGAATAAAATGCAGCCGCTGGTAGGATTGAGCCTGTAGCCCCTGCATGGCGTACCGTAATCCGGCCTCGTTGTGGGCGCTGTCGACCAACACGAGCGGATGTTCGCGAAGTACCTGCCAACGACCCAGGAAGCCCGTCAATCGGCGGAGGTCGCGGAAGCCTTCCAACAGTGCTTCTGGAGGGAGGGAATTGCCCGTGGTTCGTTGCCAAACGTCGACGGCAGCCAGTGCCGTCTGTACATTGAAGGCCTGATAAGGGCCATGCAGCCCCACTTCCAGGGCCTCGTACGCCAATTTCCCTTCCCGGTGAATGCGGTAAAAGGTAGTCGCCAGGGTTTCACGGATGCGCTCCGCCTGGTACAGGGCATCACCAAAGTGGAGTGGGGCACCTCGTTCTTGGGCCGTTTCCAGAAAAACTGCTGCTACTTCCGATTGCCGTTGCCCGATAATCACGGGAGTTTGAGGCTTGATAATGCCCGCCTTTTCCGCGGCGATGAGCGGGAGCGTATCCCCCAGAAATTGCTGATGATCGAAGCTGATATTGGAGATTAGACTTAGATCGGGATGTAGCACATTGGTAGAATCGAGTCGTCCACCGAGCCCTACTTCTACGATAGCCATGTCGACTTTTTCAGCTGCAAATTGCCAGAAAGCCATCGCGACGGTCAGTTCAAAAAAGCTCGGCTGAATTCGCTCGATCACGGGCCGCACCTGCGCCACGAAATCAACGACCCGATGTTCGGGGATGTAGGCCCCATCGATGCGAATGCGCTCCCGGAAATCAAGGTAATGCGGCGAGGTGTAAAGACCAGTTCGATACCCTGCCGCCTGGAAGGTGGCTGCCAGGAGGTTGGAGATGCTCCCTTTCCCATTGGTCCCGCCGACGTGGATAGCGCGGAATTGCCGTTCGGGATGGCCCAAAAACTCGAGCAGGGCAATGGTATTCGTCAGATCCTTTTTGAAGGCAGGTGCGCCCTGCCGCTGAAACATCGGAAGCTGCGCATAAAGGTACTCGAGGGTGGCCTGGTAAGTCATTAATGACCTACTGAACTTTGAAATTATAACTGATTGTTCCGCACTGCTTTTCCACCTGGCCGCGGGAGAAGCGCCACTGGCGCGCGTTGCGCACGGCAGCCTGCACGAGCTGCCGATCCGTTGTAGTTGATCCGGCTTGTGTATAATCGGCAGAAAGGACATTGCCGGCGGCGTCGACGCAGACGCGTACGACAACTACCCCTTGCTTTTGGGAGTTTTCCTGTACGGAGGGGGCGGCAAGAATCCCCCGGCCACCCAGGCCACCGCCCACTCGGCCACTGCCTGTGGAAATGCCTTCCAGTCGGCTGGCGTTGGGATCGCCTTCTGGGTCGCCCTGATTGCCTGGTTTTCCGGTGTTGCCTTTGCCGCTACCGCTGCCGAAGAGGCCCCCGATTTGGTCTTTGGTTCGGGCAGCTTCTGCCTGGCGGGCGGCCTCTGCTTCAGCCCGACGGCGCTCGGCTTCCTGCTGGCGGCGGCGTTCGGCCTCGAGTTGTTGTTGGCGGCGGGCTTCCTCTTCCCGCCGGCGGCGTTCGGCCTCCGCCCGTTCGCGGGCTTCCTGCTGCTTGCGGCGCTCGATGGCTACCTGCTGTGGATCTTCCTGGGTTACTACTTCTCGCTCCTGGGGCTGCGGATTGCTTTCCGAAGGGGTTGGCGGTGTCGGTTCGGGTTCGGGCGGCGTCGGCTCCGGCTGGTATTCCGGCTCGCTGACCTCCGCCGGCGCACTCGGACCGGCATTTTCATCACCCTGGCCTAAATCGGGCAAACCAAGATTGACCAAAATACCCTCCTGACCCGGAGGTGGAGTTTGATAAAAAATAATGGGTAAAAACAACAAGACCACCACGAGCAGGAAGGCAATGCCTCCGGCAAGTCGGCCTTTTCGTTCGTTTATTTGCTCCCGCTGGACGATCGTGGTATCCATGGTTGTAGTAGTTTTTTATAAAACGCTAAGTGGCAGGGCATTTGTTACAAACCCTCCGGCTGCTTTAGGTTAATTTAACAACTATTCTTCAGCCGCCAATATTCCATTAATATCAAAACGCAAGGCAATATCCATCACAAATACGACTGCTTCTACAGGGGCTCCCCGATCGGGGGCAATGGTAATTGAGTACTGGGCTGCGCTGCGCCGAGCCCGATTTTCCAGCTCGGCATCGAGGGTCTCCGGATCAATTTTCCGGTTGTTGAAGAAGTAACTGCCGTCGGTCAGAATGCGCACCTCGTCCAGATCAGACGTGGTGGTCGGGCTCGTTCGATTGCTTCCAGGTAGTTTGAGGTTCAACGAATTGGGAGCCACCAGGGTCGAGGTAAGCATGAAAAAGATGAGCAATAGAAAAATGATGTCCGTCAATGAGGACATATTAAATTGGGCGGTAACCTTGGCGCGTTTTTTCAGAGCCATAATCTTGTATTTAAGAGCGGGGTTGGGTGGCAATAATCGCCTTTGCTCTCAACCGGGCAGCGATATTCATAATTTGGGTCACCCGGTCGAACGGAACGCCCAGCTCCGCAACAATGGTCACGGTTGTATTTTCCGGGTCGTCCAGTTCGGCCACTTTTTGCCGAATGCCGGTCTCCAGGTCGTTTTCCCCGATATCTACATTATCCAGCGTATACTTCCCGTCCCGGTTGATGGTTACGATTACGCTAGTCGCTGCGACGGTTTGCGAATCAGATTCCGGCAAATCGAAGGGCTGAATGCGCACGAAATTGGCCGTCAGCATAAAGAAAATCAGCAACAGGAAGATGACGTCCGTCATGGAGGCCATACTGAATTCGGCGCTGACTTTATTTGATTTCTTTAACGACATGTGATGAGGTGATGAGGTGGTGAGGTGGTGAGTACTTCCAATCTCGCCACCTGTTCTACGTGGTTGGTTCCTGCAATAAGTCCATGAATTCGGCGGTGGTGCGCTCCATCTTGTAGACGACACGTTCGACGTTAGCGACCAGGAGGTTGTAGCCGATGAAAGCCAGGATGCCGATGAACAGGCCGGCGGCCGTTGTAATGAGCGCCTGGTAAATACCACCTGCCAGTACGTCGGGGGTGACGTTCTTCTCGGTAGCCATCTCGGCGAAGGCGGCAATCATACCCGTGACGGTGCCGAAAAAGCCGATCATCGGGGCCGCACCCGCAATGGAAGCGAGGGTGGTGAGGTTTTTTTCCAGGCGGAAAATTTCCAGATTACCGGTATTTTCAATGGCGGCATCGATATCGCGCAGGGGTTTGCCGATTCGTTGGAGCCCCTTTTCGACCATTCGTGCCACCGGAGAGTCGGTCGTTTGGCAGAGGGCCTTCGCTCCGGCCAGATTACCGGCCTGCACGTTTGCTCGGATATTGTTGATGAAACTCTGATCGACGCGTCCAGCCTGCTTAATCGTCAGGTATCGCTCGACAAAGATGTACGTGGCGATAATGAATAAAACCGCCAGAATACTTACAATGACAATTCCGAGGACGCCCGAGGCGGCTACGATCTCAAATAGACTCTGGCTTTCGACGGTAACGGAATCCTGTGGCGTATCGAATTCGACAGTCTGGAAGAGCAGCAGGGTGTGCTTGAACATGTGGTTTCTCCTTTTTTGTCTAGTGCTCGCCGGTGTTGCAGATGCTGCTTGCAAATCCAGCGCCGCAACAAACCGGAATGAAAGTGTTAACGTTTGACATACTGCCTAAGTATTGACAGCCGCCTAAAATTAGCCAAATCCGCCATTTCGCAATGTTCAGAAAGCTTTCTTATCAACGAAGAGTCCGTCTCATCAATTATTATCCGCCCTATATCGGTGCGGGGGTACGCATGACGGAGCTGTCCGACGACTTCACCTACTGCCGGGTAGTAATGCGGCTTCGTTGGTGGAACCGCAATATCGTGGGCACCCATTTCGGAGGCTCCCTTTACTCGATGGTCGATCCCTTTTTTATGTTGCTGCTAATGGGAGGCTTACCGGCGAAGGACTATGTGATCTGGGATAAGGCGGCCACGATCCGCTTCCGCCGGCCCGGCCGGTCTAATGTGTACGCCGAATTTCCTATTCCTGCCGATCGGATGAAGGCAATGCGCAACGAGGTAGCGGCCGCAGGCGGTAAGAAAGACTTTACCTTTCATACGGTAGTACGGTCAACTGAGACGGATGAGGTCATTGCGGAGGTAGAAAAGGTTATTTACGTCCGGGCCAAAGAGAAAAACCGCTAGACTACTTCCGAATATTCGCTGGATTTCTATTTTTGTAATCTAGCGAAAATTCGCTAACCACTACCATTTCCAGACATCCACTACTAAACCAAACTTATGAGTAGAAGAATCCGCAAGGCCGCCGTACTGGGTTCCGGCGTCATGGGTTCGGGTATTGCCTGCCATTTTGCCAATATCGGTTTGCAGGTACTCATGCTCGACATTCTTCCCCGCGAGGAAGGTGCCCCCCGCAATAGTGTAGCCGACAAGGCTCTGGCAACAGCCATCAAGAGCAAGCCCGCCCCGCTCTACGATAAATCCTTCGCTTCCCGCATCGAAACCGGCAACTTTGAAGATGATTTCGAACGCATCAAAGACTGCGACTGGATCATCGAAGTAGTGGTGGAACGGCTGGATATCAAACAACAGATATTCGAGAAAGTAGACCGCTTTCGCAAGGAGGGTACGCTGGTTACTTCCAATACCTCTGGTATTCCGATTCACCTGATGGCGGAGGGCCGCAGCGACGACTTCAACAAGCACTTCTGCGGCACCCACTTCTTCAATCCGCCGCGCTATCTGCGGTTGCTGGAAATCATTCCCGGTCCGGCCACCGATCCGGCGGTGATCGATTTTTTCATGGAATACGGCGATGTATACCTTGGTAAGCAGACAGTACTCGCCAAGGATACGCCGGCCTTCATTGGCAACCGGGTCGGGGTGTATGCGATGGCCAAAATTTATCAATTAACCAGCGAACTGGGACTACCCATTGAAGCAGTGGATAAGCTGACTGGCCCGGCCATCGGCCGGCCGAAAACCGGCACTTTCCGGCTCGGCGACCTGGTCGGACACGATACGGCCGCAAAGGTTATCGAAGGGGTACGGCAAAATGCGCCACACGACGAACAGGCCGCGGCCTTCGAAATTCCGCCCTATTACCACTTCCTGCTCGAAAAAGGGTACCTGGGTAATAAATCCGGCCAGGGATTCTACAAGAAAGTAAAAGGCGAAGACGGTTCCAGCCAGATTCTAGCCCTCAACCTGGAGACGCTCGAATACGAACCCAGCCAGAAACCCAATCTCGAAAGCCTGAAGCAGTCCAAGCAGATCGACGACCTTTCCAAGCGTGTCAAGTATTTGTTTGACGCGGAAGATAAAGGCGGCGAACTGATCCGGCGCAGTTTGTTGGGCCTATTCGCCTACGTCTCCAATCGCATTCCCGAAATATCGGACGATCTCTACAGCATCGACGATGCCATAAAAGCTGGTTTTGCCTGGGAGATGGGGCCATTCGAATATTGGGAGGCCATCGGACTGGAACGGGGCATCCAATTGGCGGAAGCACAAGGAGAGCAAATCGCCGATTGGGTAAAGGAGATGCACGCCGCCGGGCACACCCACTTTTACCGGCGAGAAAACGGCAAGCTGAAATACTACGACACGCACAAAAAAGACTACTTGCTGAAGCCGGGCACTGATGCTATCGTCGTTCTCGATAACTACCGCGAGCAGGCGCCCGTTTTCAAAAACAGCGAAGTGACCCTGCACGACATCGGCGACGGCGTGCTGTGCCTCGAATTTACCAGCCCTCACAATGCCATCGGGGAGGGAGTGCTGCGCGGTATCCAGGAATCCATTCAACTGGCGGAAGATGGCGACTGGAAGGGAATTGTGATCGGCAACGACGCCACCAATTTCTCCGTAGGTGCCAACCTCATGATGATGGGTATGCTAGCCTTCCAGCAGGAGTTCGACGAATTGAACATGGCGGTCCAGCTTTTCCAGCAGACCACCATGCGGTGCCGCTATTCGGCCATTCCGGTAGTGGCAGCTACCCAGGGATACGTCTTCGGAGGTGGCTGCGAAACGCTGATGCACTGCGACGGTGCAGCTGTAGCCGCCGAAAGCTACATCGGATTGGTGGAAGTTGGTGTAGGCCTCATCCCGGGTGGTGGGGGTACGAAGGAATTTGCCTTGCGCGCCAGCGATAGCTTCACCGAGGGAGATGTGAAGATCCCCACCTTGATCGAGCGATTCAAGAGCATTGCGCTTGCTAATGTCGGCACTTCGGCTCACGAGGCTTTTGGTTACGGCTACCTGATGCCGGGCCGGGATCGCGTGGTGATGAATCGCCAGCGCAACATTGCCGAAGCCAAAGACATGGTGCTGGAGTTGTCGGAAGGCTACACCCAACCCATTCCGCGCGAGGATGTTCTCGTATTGGGACGCGGCGGGATGGCCGCCCTCTTCAGCGCGGCAAACGAATTGAAGTTGGGTAACTACGCATCGGATCACGACATCAAGATTGCCCGAAAGGTGGCCCATGTCCTTTGCGGCGGCGACCTCACCGGCGAACAGCGCGTCTCCGAACACTACCTGTTGGATGTAGAACGCGAGGCCTTCCTCAGCCTGCTCGGCGAGCAGAAGACCCTGGAGCGCATCCAACACATGCTACAAACGAACAAGCCACTACGAAATTAGGCGGAGGTTAAGTTAGATTCACCATTCACCATTCACTATTACAACAATGGACGCATACATCATACAGGGCTACCGCTCGGCCGTCGGAAAAGCAAAGAAGGGCGGATTTGCACATTACCGCAGCGATGATCTGGCGGTCGACGTGATCAAGCACCTCGTCAGTCAGGTACCGGCGCTCGACCCCAAGCAGGTCGATGACGTCATCGTTGGCTGCGCAAATCCCGAAGGCGAGCAGGGATTACAGATTGGCCGACAAATCTCGCTGCGGGCCCTCGGCAAGGAGGTACCTGGCATGACCGTCAACCGCTATTGTGCCTCCGGCCTGGAAACAATCAGCATTGCCACGGCTAAAATCAAAGCGGGTATGGGGCATTGCTACATCGCCGGAGGTGCGGAGAGCATGAGTATGATTCCCATGACCGGCTACAAGTTGGCACCTAGCTATCAGGTGGCCAGCGCCACGCCCGACTACCTGGTCAGCATGGGGATTACCGCCGAACAGGTCGCCAAGAAATACAATGTTAGCCGTGCGGATGCTGACGAATTTGCGTTTCGGAGCCACACCCGGGCCGCAGCGGCGATCGACGCCGGAAAGTTCGACGGCGAGATCGTTCCCGTAGAAGTGCCCGACGTATTCGTCAAGGACGGCAAGCGCGTAGAAAGTTCCCATACCGTTAAGATGGACGAGGGAGTGCGCCGCAGTACCAATATCGAAGCACTTGGAAAACTTCGCCCCGTCTTTGCCAAAGGGGGAGTAGTAACTGCCGGGAATTCTTCCCAGACATCCGATGGGGTTGCCTTCACCCTTGTCATGAGCGAGGAGATGGTCAAGCAACTCAATCTGGAGCCGGTGGCTCGGTTGGTTAGTTGTACAGTAGGAGGGGTCGATCCGCTGTACATGGGGATTGGTCCCTGCGTAGCGATTCCGAAAGCGCTCAAGCAGGCGGGCATGCAACTCCAGGATATCGATCTGATCGAACTCAACGAGGCCTTCGCAACGCAAGCGCTGGCCGTCATCCGCGAAGCGGGCCTTAACCCCGAGATCGTCAACGTCAATGGCGGTGCGATTGCACTCGGGCATCCGCTTGGGTGCACCGGTGCCAAGCTCTCCATTCAGCTGTTCAACGAGCTCCGCCGCCAGGGCAAGAAGTACGGGATGGTTACTGCCTGTGTCGGAGGCGGGCAGGGGATTGCCGGGGTGTATGAACTGTTGAGCTAACGAGTTAGAGCTACCGAACCAACACGACGTCTCCCGAGTACACCTCCGTCCGCCCGTCGAAGAACTCGATTTCAACCGTAAAGAGGTAGACGCCAGCGTTGCCGGGCTGATTGCGGATGGTGCCGTCCCAGCCACTTTCGAGTTGATTGGGGAGCAGTTCTTCCTGCTCGAACAGCAACTGGCCGTTGCGGGCGTAGATGCGCAGATTATGGAAGGCTACCACGTCCGGTCCGCCGAAGGGCAGAAAGGTGTCGTTCCGGCCGTCGGCATTGGGGCTGAAAGCATTGGGTAGAAAAACACGCGGATTCTTGTCGACAAATACCCGGACGAAGGTCTCTGCCGTACAGGCGCTAATGGCATCTTCGACGAGGACGCTGTAAGATTGCGTTTCCCGGGGGCGAATCCATTGCCGGTCTCCGCTCAGGCTATCGATCGGCTGCCAGAAAAAGAGTGGTTCCTCGGCGTTCGTCACGGCAGTCAACTGGACGGAATCGCCAAGGGCAATTTCAAGATCGGGGCCCAGGTCGACGGTGATGTTCGGAGGTGGATCAATCGTAACTTCTTCGGCCAGGATACATCCTAAAGAATCCTTCAGTTCGAAGGTGTAGGTATCGGCGGCAAGGCCGTCGAAGATACCAGGTGCGGTATAGGTGCGATCAGCAAGTTGGTAAACGTAAGGAGTAACGCCGCCGGAACTGCTGATAATTTCTACGCTACCGCCGTTGGGACCAGTCAGGCAGTTGAGATCCCGGTGGATGAGTTCTACGGATAAAGGGTCGGGAGCTTCCAGCCGAAAGCTGGCCTCGGCCTGACAACCTTTTTCATTTTCTACTACAACCTCATAAGTATCCGGCCCCAGACTATCGATAGCTGGACTGGTGGCTCCATTCGACCACTGATAGAAAAGGCTGGAATAACTTCCGACTACGGCGGTGGACAAGGCTCCATCCTGGCTATCGGCGCAACGGATGGGCGCGGATTGAGCAATAAAGGCGGTGAGTGGAAAAGGGGGCTCGGTGATTTCTACCGTAGCTCTGCCGTCACAGTTATCGATGTTTGTGACGGTAACCGTAAACAGCCCTGCGGGTAAATTACTTACCACGGCGTCTTCCGCGCCGTTGCTCCAGGCGTACCGGATTGGCTGTCCACTCGTAAGGAGCACTACGCTCCCGTCACTGCCGCCGTTGCAACTAACTTGTTGTTGGATGAGTGGCGTCACAATAAAAGGCGGCGGCTGTTGAATGGCCTGTTCGAGACTGTCGGCGCAGCCCTGCATATCCGTTACGGTTACCTGGTAAGTATTCGCGCATAGATTCTGTCTGCTGGGATCGGTGGAGCCGTCTGACCATAGGAAGGATAAGTTCCCGGTTCCGCCCATCGCTGACGTTTGGATAAGACCATCGCAACTGCCATTGCAGGATGCATCATCGAAACTATCCAGTTGAATCCGCAACGGAGGCGGCTCGGAGATGGTGGCCGTAAAAGTGGTATCGAAATAGGCATCCCGAATGGTGATGAAGTAGTTGCCGCCGGGCAGGGCGGGGATTTGATTTTCTTGGCCTTCTACTGAAATGGTACCCGTACCCAGGAGTTCGCCGGCCGCCGTTGCCCACTCGTAGGCCAAAGGCGGTTCGCCACCGGTAGCGCTAAAGGAAATGACCCCGTCGGTATCTCCAAAACAATCGACGAAGCCGTCCTGCCACGTGGGTAGAATAGGACGCACAAAATCGACTACAAAGCAGGTGTCTTGCTGACATCCGGCCATATCCACGACCGACACGCAGCAGGTGGCTCCCGCCACCAGGGAAGTATTCGTCGGGCCCTGGGTTCCGTCGCACCACTGGATGCGATAGGCCGGTGCCCCGCCCGATACTACGACTTCTGCCCGACCGTCGGTGCCGTTTTCACCAATAGCCGGGTCGGTTTGTTGCAGCGCCAAGGAAAGCGGTTGCAGTACCGTCAGCCGGGTGGTGACGATGCTATCGCAGCCGCGATTATTTTGCAGCGTGTCCACGTAAATGCCGGATTCAGTGTAAGTGGAGTTTCCGACCTGGTAGCGCGTTCCGGCGCAGACGGTCGTATCCAATTCTACGCGCGGGCGATTGTCGCCGGCATCCGAAACGACGACGGAAAAAGTCCCGGGGGGCGTGCGTGCACTGCCGTCGATTAAAATGTAATAGGGACGGCCCGGATCGAGGCAGTCCAATTGCATGGTTTCATCAAAGGAATCGGCAGCATAACTACTGCGAATAAATCGGTACGACCCTGTGCAAGCGTCATTCAGGCTGAAGTAAAGGGCCATTTCGATATCCACTCCATAGGGGGCAGGACCGCTTAGCGCTTCGATGATAACGTGGCCGGATTCGGGGGCGTTGAACGAAAACCAGACCGAATTTCGACTGGAAAACCCACGAACGAAGGGGTCGTCTTGTCGGGTAGCGCAGAAGTTGGCGCGCAGACCATCGGTGCGTACCTGACCATTAGCCGGAACCGTACCCAGGTCTTCGTACTCACAGCGCAAATCCCCCGCATCTGGCACCCCAATATCCTGTACCTCGATCCCGAAAACGCCCTCCAAGGATTCCGGAGGATCATTCTGGCCATCAATAAGTATGTAATACCGGGTGTTTGGCTGGGTGCAAAATACACTCAGCGTACCGTCGTTCCCGGAAAGATCGTAGCGGATATTTGGTTCGTAAATGAGCTGATCGGCGGCACAGGACCCGTCCATCGACCGGAATACCAGTAATTCGATGTCTAAAGGATCTCCGGTGTTTTCCGGATCGCTGATGGCTTCTACGGTGAAGAGGTTACCAGCGTCGAGGCTGGTTGTAAACGTGAACCAGACCCCCGCATCATTGAAGAGAAAAGCACCCTGATCGGTAGGTTGAATATCTCCACTGGCCGTTGCGCAATGATTGTTGTAGGTGCCGATTTCGGCGTTGCCAAGCGTATCGCCGAGTGATAACGCACCCAGCTCAATCGCTCCACAGGGGAGATCGTTAGTGGGAGGGGCGACTTCCGTAAGGGATAGTTCAAAATTGACCGTTCCCGAAGAGATACCGCTTACCGCCAGGGAGCTATTGGTCGAGTTTCCGGGGGAGGGTAGGGAAAAGGTGTTGCAGATAGTTTCCGCACAACTGGGAGCAACAGAACAATCGGTGTTGCCGTTGTCGAATGCCTGAAAGCAAATCTCTACCTCGGTAGGCGGAGTGGCAGCACAACCGTAAGTCTGTTCCCAGGCAACGAACGGCAGCGTGCCGGCACACGCGCCCTGCTGACCAAGGTACTGCCATCCTTCATTCTCGACATTGATCGCCCAAACCGGATTGGGAGCACCGGAAGTACTACAGGTCGTACTAGCGGTTCCCGATTCGATGCGAACACTCGCCGTGTATTGCGCACTGAGCAATGAAGTGCACCCCAATAAAAGTAAGCCAAGCCAATATTTCATGTACTTGCGTTTGATCCATGAATGCGAGGATGTGGCAACGCGGAGTAGTTGATTAGAAGGGCGGGGTCAAATATACGAAAAAAGGCAGCTCCGTGCTGAGCAAGTGCACGGAGCTGCCTCGGGAAAGGTCGTCTGTTGGAAGGCTAGCGGAGAATCGTGATATCGCCACGGATAATTTCGCCTTCCCCAATGTTCAGCCGCAAAATATAGTAGTAGGTACCTTCGGGCAGTAGATCGCCCGAATCGCTCAGCCCTGTCCAGTCGTTGTTGTAGGGCTTTGCCTGGAAGACGATATCTCCCCAGCGATTGAAAATGATAAGCTCGTTGTCCGGAAATGCCTCCGGGGAGTTATTGGCCAGCAAATCGAAGAACAATGCATCGTTGATACCATCCCCGTTTGCTGTAATGGCATTCGGAAATTCCGGCTCGCGGCCATCGTCGGCAACGCGGATGGTCACCAGCGCCCGGCTGCACAGATCGGGGCAATTATTGCTGCAAATCTCGTAGGAGATTTCGGTTTCTCCGTTCGCTCCGATTCCAACGCTGTAGAAAATTTCTCCATCGGCGCTGATGGAGTCAACCAGGCCGAAAAGAGGCTGATCCAGTAGCGTAACGGTGAAATTAGTTACGCCGTTGAGTTGATCATTTGCCGCTACGTTCACGGTGCCTTCGCGCGTATTTCGACCAATTTCCAGGACATCGTCCGTGGCGAGTGGGACCGCTTCGCGATTGACCAGCACGGAAGCAGTGCTGTAATCCGGGCAGCCCGGGGCGGAGAGGGTCCAGGTAAATTCATTGGTGCCCGAAGCGAGGGCTTCTACGTTCGTCTCGGCAGCGGCGGGGTTTCCGATAATGGCGGTACTACTCGTAGTCCAGACACCTTCCGTGCCAGCTGGCAAGTTGGCGGTCAGCGTAACGTTATCGGCGCAGGTATTAATAGACACGCCGGCATCGGCCGCAGATGGGGTGATCTGATCGACCTGAACCGTATCGCTGGAGATACAACCATTGGTAGTGTTGCTCACTACGAGCACGTACGTGCCACCGCCCGAGGTAGTGGGGGTCAGGCCGTTTAGATCACCTCCTAACGGAATTCCAGTGACCGTCGACCAAGTGTAGTTGAACACGCCTCCCTGACCCTGACTGGAACCCGACCCGTCCAGTTGGAGGGTCTCTCCACATTCCAGGGCGTCGTCCATACCGGCATCGGCAATGGGGAAATCCTGATTGGAGGGAACGACCACTTCGGAGGTACTGCTACATCCATTGGTGCCGGTGAGCGTCAGGGTGTAAGTGCCAGGACCATCTACCGCAACGGCTAAAGCACCGGTACTCGGGAACGCGGTGTTGCCTTCGGGGGCCGTCCAGGTGATTTCGGAGAATTCCGAAGGGGCACCCGATTCGCCCGCATCAAGGGAAATGGAGTTGACCAGGCAGCTAAAGGTATCAGGGAGATTAAACAGAATCTCCGGCGCGTCGAAGCTGCCACTCACAGTGATCGTATCCCGGGCATCGCAACCGGTAATTGGGTTGCGCACTAATACCTCATAGTCACCTACTTGAGTGACCATCGTACTCAATCCTGTGGTGCTGCTCAACGGCTGGCCGCTCAGTCCCTGCCAACTGATCTGCGGATCGGAACTGGCATTGCCGACGGTGATCGCAATGGCCGTTTCCGCATTGACGCAATTCAACGCATCTACTGCCAGCGTATCAATCTGCGGCGGTGCCTGCTGGTCGCGTACCAGGACCGTGGCGCTGTTCTCACAGCTCGTTTGCGTATTCCGAATGATGAGGCGGTAAATGCCCGGAGTAGCCACCTCCACCGACGGGTTATTGGGCAGGGTGATGGGTTCTCCATCCTGAATAGCACTCCATTCGTAGACGAATTCCGGTTCCGAACTGGAGCCGGTGCCGTCGAGGGTTGCGGTTGCCTGAATGCAGTTTATATCCACGGTATCCGCTGCCAGTACAATATTGGGCGGAATGATTTCGGAGTCGTCTACGGTAGTTTGGGCGGTTGTTGAGCAGCCGTTGTCGTTATTGATCACGGTCAGCTCATAATTCCCGGCTTCGGTGACGGTTACCGTCAGTTGGTCATTGGGGCCTTCGATGTTTCCGATTCCGTCTACCGGAGTCCAGAGGATGGTATAGTTTCCTCCGGCCGGGGTAACGCCCGCGGTGATGTTCAATTCGCGATTCGAGCAGGTGAGGCCGGTAGCCAGCTCGTTGAGCTGAATTGCCGGAGCGTTGGGATCGGGCACCACCTCTACAGAATCGATGGAGGTGCAGCCAGTTTCGTTAGAAGTTACTTCCAGGAGGTAGGTGCCAACCTGGCTGACCGCCAGGCTCGCCTGATCGCTATTGGGAATCGGCTCGCCGCGGAAGAACCATTCGAAGGTGAGTTCGTCCTCGGAAAAGCTGCCGCTGCCATCTAAGAGTACGTTGGAGGCTCCGCAATCGAGCGTTACCTCCGGCCCTGCCTCAGCAGTTGGAAAGATGAGCTGATTGAAGACAATGGTCGTATCGATCGCTTCGCAGTTGTTGTTTAAATCCGTGACTGTGACCAGGTACGTACCCGGAGCAGTAACCCGGGCATTTATTTCTGTCTCATCTCCCGGTACGATTTGCCCGCCGTCGGGGCTCGTCCAGAGTACCGAAAAACTGCTGGTGTCTGCTTTGATATCCGCAAGAAGGCTCAGTGTATCGGTAAAGCAGTCGAAGATGACATCCGCGCTGGCAATCACCTCAGGTGCTTCGGGATTGGGTAGGATGGTCAACGTATCCGTCGTCGAACAGCCCGTAGTGGTTTCGGTCACTTCGAAGATGTAGGAGCCGAGTTCACTAGCCTGAGCGGTAAGGCCGTTAGCCAGCAGATTGCCCGAACCGTCGTACCAGGCGTAGGTTACGTCCAGGCCGGTATTAGTCGAATTGGACCCATCGAGGGTTAGCGAGCTCCCGTCGCATACTTGTTCCAGGTCATCGCCTGCCACGGCCGCTGGGAAGATGCGCCCATCCGCCACGAAGAGGGTATCGAAATCAGAGCATCCGGTTTCCAGAGACTGTACTTCCAGCTGAAAGCGACCAAACGTGCCCACGCGCAGTTGGGCGGCCTCGTCAATGAATTCTTCCGGTCCGCTGGGATTGAGTCGCGACCACCGGTAGGTCACACTGTCGGTCGAGGATCCCGTGCTGGTCAGTAGAAGCGAATCCGGATTACACAGTAGCGTCTGATCCGGACCCGCCACGGCGGTGGGTAGGGAAGGAGCAAAAATCTGCATGGTGTCCTGGTCGGTACAACCTGCTTCGTTCATGGCTTCCAGGATGTAAAAGCCCGGCTCACTCTGCAAAATCGGGTCTGCATTAAGGGCTCGGGGCGGGCTGTTTTCTCCGGTCACCTGTAGCCAGGTGAAGTTGCTGCCGATGCTATTGGTATTGTTGGAAGACAAAAGTACCTGTTGGTTAGCACCGGTACAGGTCAGGGTGCGATCCATCCCGGCATCAGCGACGGGCAGATTTTCTGTCGAGGCGACCAGCATGACACTGTCGGTAAAGAAAATGGCGGGATCACCCTGATCGAAGAGGGTGTAGACAACCATCCCTTCACCCAGGTTCTGTGCCTGAAGCGGGGTAAATTGAGCCGGACTGGTCTGCCAAGTCGTACCGATGATGCCTTGGCCGCCCGATACGACAAGTTGGACGCTTCCGTCGGTAGCACCTGGACAGCTGGGGTTGGTCACAATCACTGAATTAATGATGAATCGGTCGTCAATGCACAATTCCCCATCCGTAAATACAATGCTACCCTCCCCGTTAACGGTCGTAGTGGTCGGAGGGCCATTTGGATCGAGGCCTACCGGGTAGCAATTCCGGGCGGCGCCTACGGTGTTGAAACAAAGGGTCAGCAGAACCTCATCGTCGGCCAGGCTCTGTGGGGTGCCATTACTTAAATCGACGCCCAAAAGGCCGGCTGCGGTGCTTGCTTCATCGAAAGACAGCCCCTGGATGGCGGGATTCACTACCGCACTTACGTATTCCAGTGCGGAGGGGTCCCAGTCGATGGTAAATTGAGCGGTCAGGATATCCTGGAATTCGCGAACCGTGAAGGGCATGCAAACGGTGGTATCGCGGAATCCACTGGTGAATTCGGCCGTTAGCGCGAAGCCTTCCGGAAAGAGGACGCATACTTCGCCATCGGAACTGGTAATACCGATGTTTTCGCCGTTGCTACTGGTGGTGATGGCCGTCGGAATGACCGGAAAATCATCGAAGGTAACCGGCCCGCATTCGTTGGGGAGGGCCGCTGTATTGGCCTCGACACATACTTCGAAGAGGACATCGTTGTTGTTCAAACTTACCGGATCGCCGGAATATCGATACGAAATAACGGGGCCTACTGCGTCGAGGGTAGCTCCGGGAATAGCCTCGTTTTGAAAAGAAACAAAGTCGAATAGTCCGACTTCCAGGCTGATGCCGAATTCAAAGGTGGTCACATCCTGGAAGTTGGCCACGGTGACGGGAAAACAACCGGGAGTAGAAGAAGAGGCCTCCGTGTCGCCGATGTTGACCACGACTTCGCTTGGTTGATTCACTCGCACGGGACAGTTGGAGGGGTTAATCCCGATGTTCAGGGGGCTGGTTGTGGTGCGCACGGTGGCGGGGCCGGAGATCTGGATGGGGCTGTCGCCGCCGAGGCCGATCACGTTGAAGCAGACCTGATACACAACAGCGTTGTTGCTGAGGGTGGCTGGGGGCAGCGGGTTGTGGTTGTAATCGATGCGCAAGACGCCATTTTCGGAGTTGCTGGTATCGAAGTCGCCGGCATTTAAGCCAATGGAGCTACCACTGGTTACGACGCGGTTGAATTCGAGAATAGATTCGTTCCAGCTGAGCAGGTAGCTCATATCAGTCACGTTCTGGAAGTTATCGCCGGCCCGGATATTGACGCACACTTCGTCGTTTAGGTTTACGGGGGGGCCGCAATCGACATTTACCTGAAGACCGGACGGGGAGCAGGTAGTAGAACGAACGATTCCTGGTTCTCCGACAAAGGGAATCGGAACGACATTTTCCGGATCGACCGTGGCACTGTTTACTACCTCGATGGGAACGGGATCGTTGGTGAATTCGAAGGTGGTCGATTGTTCACACTCGCCGATGATGTTGAAGCAGGCGGTGAAGAAATTGGTATTGTCGTCTACACTGATGAAGCTGATCCCGTCGGAGTTCCAGCCTACCGAAATGCCGGTTGGGCCCTCTGCCACAATGCCGGGAGAGTTGAAGGGGATGTCGTCATTGACGAGGACATCGTCCAATTCCAGAAAATTTCTATCGTAGGCCAGGGTAAACTGGAAGCTCTGCAAGGAATCCCAGCCCTGCTCGATATCGATGTCTACGCAAACCAATTCGCCGGGCTTTCCCTCGGCGGAGGAGCTGGAAATGGTAAAGGGCCGCACCCCGGAAGAGATGGTTCCAACTTCGCCGTTCAGCGTGATGTTTTGACAAGCCCCCGTCGAAAACTTTCGCTCGACGTTGATATTCACGGGGTCGCCGCCAATCTCAATTTCGGTTGATTCGCCGTACGGCATGTTATTGGTGAAACACAGATCGAAGAGGACTTCGTTGTCTTCCAGGGTCGTACCCAGCACTGAAGGGTCGATACAGGAAACGCCGGTGGCCCCTTCGTCCCACTGGATGGTAATGGTGCCATTGCCGGCCTGGGAGATATCGATCTGATCTTCACCGGGCCCACCCGGGGTCAGGCCGATTAGTGCCGGATTGATGTTGTTCACTGCGTTGGCGGGCAGCAAGCTAATCGCATCGGAGTCGAAGGAAATGGAAAAATTAAGCCGGGTGATGAGGGTGAAGTTGCGGACCGTGACGGGCACACAAAACTCTTCGCCGATATCGGGGGTGCGATCGTTGATGATGATACTCGGTTGTGCCAGGACCGAAAGGTGATAGGACAAACCGATCAACATCAATAAACCAATTTTTTTCATATCAAGGATGCGTTTGGGATTCGCAATTAGTTCATAGGTTGCCCTTCCGGATTGGAAGGTAAATGAAGTGATTCTTAATTAGTCAAACGAAAAAGCTACCTGGAATTCGTGGGTACTTCCGGCTGAGGGGCCGAAAGAGCTGAAGGAATAATCAAAGCCGTATCCCAGGCGAAGGGTGTTCAGTAAGCCGACGTTTTCGCCGAGGGCCAGCCCGGTCTCGAAGTGGAAGTTTTTCGCCGATGAAATGCCCGTGCCCACCCACAGGGCGTTCGGGAGTTGATAGCGCAGATTCAGATCGACATTGATGGGGGCTCCTTCCACGTATTTTACCCAAACACTGGGTTCCAAATAGCTGTCGTTGTAGAAGTATTTAAGGATACCGACGCTGCCATAGTAGTGGCGCGCGCGTTGTACGAAAAAATCGCCGGTGGCCTCGTCGGTGAAGGTCAGGTCGAGTCCGAGTAATTGGGGTATGGAAACACCTGCGTAAAAAATGTCGTCGCGATTGCGGTTGCGCTTGGTGATGGTATTGTAGAAGAAAATACCGACGCCCACATCCGGGTGGAGCTGGCTCTGATCCATGGTGCCAACCACGTCATTGCCTTCGCGCAGACGAATTTCCGAAGCATCTACCCGATACTGGACCATGCCACCGGAAATGGCGATGGATAACCCACTGTAGCTTGGATCCGGCGAAATAACGGCACCAATACGGCCATAGAAACCCGTAAAGCCGGTGGGCCCAGTAAGATCATTCATGAGGTAGGCACCCGCTGTAAGCGTGGCCCCGGACCATTCGTCGTTGATGTAGGAAAATCGGATACTTTGAGTTTCCGGGCTACCGGATAGGCCAGCCCATTGCTTGCGATAATGCAATCCGACGGTCAGGTTGTTGCCGAACGCCAGGAAGTCGGTTTCCATGGCAGCGGGGTTGATCAGAGTCGCATTCTCGCGGTATTGGGTGAACAGAGTTAGCTGTTGCGCGTCAAGTCCACCAACCAGGCACAGAAATGCCAGGAGGATCAGCAGTTTGTTCATGGGACAGTTTTTGAGATAGTGCAAATGTAGCAAATTTTCACGGGCGGCTTCGCCCGATTTCAATGGACATACATATTTAGGGTTCTCGTTTTTAGGTATATACGCCTATATCAGACTCATCTATGATGAATCAATATGACTAAGAGCAGCTTGTGAATAGAGGGTTTGAGCGAACGTGCGTCGTCAGGAGATCAGACTAAATACACTCAAATGTAGAGTTTCTGTGGCATACACCGAACACGGATATTGTACAAATTTCACTATTTTAGAAAATGGTAGCCGCTTTAAAGGAAGCGGCACTATCCGGCCCCGACACCCGTGAGAAACTGCATGAGGTAAACCAGGCCGATGGAAATAACCAGACCGACAAAAACTTTCAGCAGGTCGGACCCGACCGTGCGGAAGGTGCGGCTGCTAAATTTGCCACCGTCCAGCAGGAAGCGAATCGCAATTTCCCGCCCGGCCAGAATACCGATGAACACCCAGGTAGTACTCATGGGAACGTTGTTGAGTTCCTTAAAGAAGTACAATACCAGGCCGTATATGGCGTCGATGATGGTCGCTGAACGGATATCCACCGTATTCGTTTTGGACTTTACGATTTGCTGGATGGCACCTCCCCGGGAATAAAAGATATAGGCTAGCATACCCAGCAAAATGACCAGGGTGAGGAACAGCGAAAAGCCCCGCAAATCGCGCGGCAGGTACACGTAGATATTCGCAAAATCCTGAATGAGCCACTGCGACCATAGGAAGCCGGTAGACAGCCACTGCGCGACGGTCCACCAACGTTGTTCGTTGCTGGTGATCGGATTTTCGATGAAGCGTTTTTCCAGCGCCTTCGTGGTGATTACGTAAAGCAGCGCGGCTGCCCCAAAGGCCACGGCATACCCAAGGAGTGACTTCTCGATCATATCCCCCAGGTTCTTCGGGTTGAAGAACGTGAGGATGAGGAAGGACGTACTGACCGGGATACCCGTGCGCGTGAGAATCATCAGCACGATCGGCGGCAGCAGATAGGGCCAGGTCATATCATCTACGAACGGGTATTTCTCGAGCCGGCCGTAGCTCACGTCGCCCCCCGTAGTATACCAACCGTAAAGCAGCGTAACAGTCAGGATACTACCCGCAAAGAACCAAAGGACGTACCAGGGGCGGTTTTCATTAGAACTGAGGAAGGTACCGAGGGTCTGGATGCTATCGTTACCAACTACCGCGTAACCGGCAAAAATAAATCCGACCCACATAATTATGAAGGAGGCGTCCATCAGGTGCTGGGTTTGTACAGATGAATGGGTGGCAAGATAGGGGAAAACCGTCGATCGTCTGTGGTCAATAGTCAATAATCTGGATAAGCTGTTGAAGTTAGAAGCCCCTTGCTCTGTGGAACAAGGGGCTTCGCAGCGACTAAAAGCAAGTCTTGGGAAGATTACTTACTGTAGGATATGCCGATAGAAAATTCACTTCCTCGCTGGTAGTTGCCGTAGATATAATCCACGCCAACAAACTCGGCATAGGTCTCAAAATCGGGGTTGATCAGGTTTCGACCTCGGGCGGTAAGTTTGAATGCCCCAAACGTTTTACTCAGCGAAATATCGAGCGTAGCCCGGCCTCGCTCGTAAATGTCGGGTGTTCCTTCAATTCCGGCCGAACTTAGGCGGTCGTCAAAATAGTTGTAGGCAATAATACCGTCCCATCCATTCTCCTGATTGATGTAGGATAGGTTGAAGTTTACGACGAAGGGCGACTGGTTGACCAGCGGGCGCGTATCCTCGAAGTCGGGATCTACATCCCGGACGATTGCCAACTCGAGGGAGTCGATATCCGAACGAGACTCGATCCAGGCAAAGTTGGAGGAGAAGCTGAAATTTTCCAGGGAGGGGCTGATGAAATCCAGCGACCGGCGGATTTCCAACTCGGCGCCGTATAGACGGGCGGCAGCGGTATTCTGGAAGGTAAACTGTGGGTTGCCCGCCGGGCGGAACGTCTGTACGATCGGATCCTGGAAACGCTTGTAGAAGGCACTAACGGCGAACAGCTCGCCGGGGCGGCCGAAGATTTCGTAGCGCAGGTCATAGTTGGCGATGCGGGTCCGTACGAGCTCGGGATTACCGAAAATGATCGGATCACCGATAAAGCCAAAGCTACCGAAGGGCGCAATTTCCCGCATGTTGGGTCGGGCCAGGGTATTGGAGAAGCTCGCCCGAATGTTCGTATTTTCGTTCAGTGCGTACACCAGGTTGACGGCAGGCAAGAGGTCGACTTCATCGATGCGTCCAGTGTCGTTGGCCATACTGAAGACCTCGATGTCGGTCGTTTCGACCCGCAGGCCACCAATAAATTTGAGCGGCTCGGAAATTTGGTAGGTAACCATACCGTACCCTGCTGCGATGGTGGTTTCTCCGGTGTAGCTGTTAGCATCTCTCGACATTTCGGAAATGTAGATGCCGATGATGTTGCGGTCGTTATCTTCGCCGATGATTCCCAGGTTGCTATCGTCGTAGTAAGCTTCGATATCACCGGTGTATACTTCCCCGCTAAGGTTGAGGGTGGAGTAAATGCGCTCGAAGAAGTCGCGCTCTTTATTGCTGTAGTAGCCTCCGAATTTGATCTTATTGGAGTTGCTCTTTGCCTGTAGGAAGGGAATCGTGATATCGAGTTTCCCCTGGAAGGTCTGGTCTTCCAGGCCCCGGAAGTAATGTCCGGGGGGATCGTAATTGGCCAAACCGATGCTGCGGCGGTCCTGATCCGGGAAGAAGGTATTGGCGAAAAAGCGTAGATCCGGTTCGGATTGAGAGCTTTCAATGTAGCTGGCCGACCACTCGATTTTCAGGTTGTTCAAATTGGGCAGTACGTGTTCACCGGAGAGGATGTAGTCGATCAGTTCCCGCTCGGTAAACGACAGTGTGCGCGATTCGAATTCATCCGGCGGCACGACGCTGAAAGCCTGATAGGGACCGTTCAGGAAGCGCGCCTGGATGTCGGTGCTGTGCGAGTAGATGGTATTAAAGGTAATCTCATTGTTGCCGGAAGGCTTAAGCGAAAGGCCAAATAGACCGCCGATGGTTGGCGTTTCGACGGAGTTATCATCCTGAAGGAAGAAGTTGCGTTGCAAGACCGTCTCCCCCGCCCCTGGGTTGATGAAGTTGGCAAGCACTCCGTCTTTGTACTGGAAGTAGTCACGGCTGTAATTCACTGCCAGGAGCACCCCGAGTGGCGTACTACCGAGTTCGAACTGGTTGCCAATACTCGCCGAGATGGAGTAATCCAATTGGCTGTCGGTAATCTGAGGTTCAAAGTCGTGGTTCAGTGATCGTGCGGCAATATCTACATTGCGGGCGACTTCATCGTCGCGTCCTGCTTGCAGGAATACAGCGTTTCGGTTCAGAACGGAATTGACTTCCGGGTCGAGTAGGATACTGGGCTCGTCTAACAGACCGTCGTTGAATCCTAGCCAGGCCTGGTCGCCGGCGTCGAACGAAAGGAAATCATCTTGTAGGTTGGCCTGCGAGTTGTAGGAGATAGAAGCGGATACGGAGTAGGTAAATCGTTCGGGCAGTGATTTCGTTTTGATATTGACGCTACCCCCGGTGAAGTCACCGGGTAGATCGGGGGTAAAGGTCTTCGAGGCAATGATGTTATCCAACAGGTTGGAGGGAATCAGGTCCAGCTGGGCGCTGTTGCGGTAGGGGTCGATGCTCGGCAGGCGAATGCCGTTGAGCAAGGAAGCCGAATAGCGGTCGCCGAGACCGCGAACGTACACGTATTTTCCGTCTACTATGGTGGTACCGGTTACCTTTTGGAGGGCTCCGGCGGCATCGCCGGCACCAAGACGGCTGATCTCCTGCGAAGAGATTCCATCCTGAATCTTGTCGGAACGTTTTTGAAGCAGCAAAACGGCGTTTTCGGACCGCTCCAGGGCTTTCGCCTGGACGACGATTTCAACCCCCAGGTCGACCGCCTCGTCGGATAGGGTCGCATCGACATAGGTGGTTGAATCAGCGGAAATGACGACCCCTTCAACGGTTTTTGAGTTGTATCCCAAATAGGATATTTCCAGCGTGTAAGTGCCGGGGTCTGCCTGAAACTGGTATTTCCCGTCGAAGTCTGTCGAGGTACCGACGGCTGTTCCCTGGATGACTACGTTGGCACCGATAAGTGGCTCACCGGTATTTTCATCCAGGATGGTACCGGCCACGGCTCCCTGCTGAGCCTGAGCACTGGCGATTAGAGTAATCAGCAGAACTCCAAGCAGAAGTATGCGATTCATAATGATTTGCTTGAGTAAAGTTGGTTAAGTGAGTAAGAGGAACAGCCTGACCCCGCCAATCATTGGCCGGACCAGGCTGCATTCCATCAATTCAGTAACTAGTGAAGTGATCCTCTACTAGATGCCAAATTTATTTTGTAACGGCCAGTTTATTGGCGATTTGGACGTCACCAGCCTGGAGTACCACAAAGTACAAGCCAGCCGGTAAGTTCGTAACGTCGATAGTAGCAATGTGATCACCCTCTGACAGGCGCTGATTTTCGATAACCCGGTTCAGGATGCGACCGCTCATGTCTACCAGACTCAGGCTAACTTCGGTAGCCGTCGGCAGGAAGAAGCTAGCATTAGTGAAGTTAGTTGCCGGAGATGGAGCAAGAGCATTCAGTACAAACCCACGGTCTTTCTGGATGAAGTCTTCTACATCAACCACCACGAGATTACCCAGGAAGTTGTTGTCAGCCAGGGCCGTCCAACCGTCGATCCACAGTGGCTCGTCGTTGGCGAAAGCACCAATGTAAGTTACATCTTCGAAGAATCCGTCGCTAGGAGCCTGAGTGGCCGTACCAAGTGCCGGACCGGCGTTCGGACGGGGGTCCAATCCATTGTCGGTAGTCCGGGAAATACCCGCCAGAGCCGGGTCAGCAAGCTGGTTGCCGTCGGCTACCAGGGTATCGACCATCTGCTGCAGGCTTACAGAGTCACACGCAGCAGTTTCTACCAAGTCGATCAGGTTGGAGCTGGCACCGAAGCTGAACCACAGGTTGTCCTTCAGGCGCAGGTCGCCGTTGAGGAAGCGTGCGTAAGCGTCGAGATCGTCCGGATTCTGGCAGTCGCCGGGCTCTTCGTTGAGGTCTTCGATAGAGATGGCCTTGCCGTTGTAGTCGGTGAAGATGGAGTTCCAGTAGAAACCACCGGCGTTGTCGCGGAACAACAGCGCGAAGTCGTTGCCGTCGTCACCGGAAGGCTGTCCGGTAGTACCGGAACCGATGTAGGTGGCGTTGTAGATAGTCGGCTGAGAGAAAGGCGTTTCTCCGTCGGGGTTGGCACCGTCGTGCTCACCACCACGACCGACGATCGCGGGGCCGTCGTCCTGAATCACGAACCAGAACTGGCCTCTACCGCGCCATCCGAAGTCGTAGTCGAAAGCGTCGTCCGCGCAGAAACCAACTACAGCGTACTTCACATCGACGGTTCCACCGAAGAATTCGATGCCGTCGTCGACGTTAGCGAATACCTCGACGTACTCGATCGTGGTGCCACTACCGACTCCACCGAGGGTCAGGCCGTTGATTTCGTTACCGGAAGTCAGGGCCGCACCACCGTGGCGGATAGAGACATAGCGAAGCACACCGGAGTCGTCGGTGTCGTCGCTACCACCGAAGCGGGCACGGGTTTCGTTGGCTTCGATACCTTCGATACCGTCTTCGTCGCCGGGGCGAGCGATAGTCGCATTACCGAGAATGATCAAGCCACCCCAAAGTCCCTGCGCTTCCTGTGGATTGGGAACGTCGTCGGGATCGTTGGGGTCTTCACCCAAAGCGGTGAAGATGATCGGATTGGCGGCAGTACCTTCCGCAAAGATCTGCGCATCACGAGTGATGATCAGAGCAGAAGTGTTGTCGCCACCCGCATCTTCGATAGCATCGGTGCCGCGGGCCTGAATCAGGGTACCGGCTTCGATATTCAGTACACCACCTGCCTCGAGGTATACAAGGCCGTTGAGTACATATGTGTTATTGCTTGTCCAGTTGTAGGTAGAGTCACCCAAGAGGTCGTCGTCAGAAATGACGATGGTTTCACCCATTACCGGAGTTACGAGATCGCCCAGGAAGTTATTGTCAGCCAGGGCGGTCCATCCGTCGACCCACAGCGGCTGGTCGTTGGCGAAAGCTCCAACGTAAGATACCTGATCGAAGAAGCCGTCGTTTGGCGCCGTGGTAGACGCTGTAAGAGCGGGACCTTCGTTCGGACGGGGATCTAATCCGTTGTTGGGAATACGAGAAATACCAGCAATCATCGGATCGGCGAGCTGGTTGCCGTCGGCTACCAGGGTATCGACCATCTGCTGCAGGCTTACAGAGTCACACGCAGCAGTTTCTACCAAGTCGATCAGGTTGGAGCTGGCACCGAAGCTGAACCACAGGTTGTCCTTCAGGCGCAGGTCGCCGTTGAGGAAGCGTGCGTAAGCGTCGAGATCGTCCGGATTCTGGCAGTCGCCGGGCTCTTCGTTGAGGTCTTCGATAGAGATGGCCTTGCCGTTGTAGTCGGTGAAGATGGAGTTCCAGTAGAAACCACCGGCGTTGTCGCGGAACAACAGCGCGAAGTCGTTGCCGTCGTCACCGGAAGGCTGTCCGGTAGTACCGGAACCGATGTAGGTGGCGTTGTAGATAGTCGGCTGAGAGAAAGGCGTTTCTCCGTCGGGGTTGGCACCGTCGTGCTCACCACCACGACCGACGATCGCGGGGCCGTCGTCCTGAATCACGAACCAGAACTGGCCTCTACCGCGCCATCCGAAGTCGTAGTCGAAAGCGTCGTCCGCGCAGAAACCAACTACAGCGTACTTCACATCGACGGTTCCACCGAAGAATTCGATGCCGTCGTCGACGTTAGCGAATACCTCGACGTACTCGATCGTGGTGCCACTACCGACTCCACCGAGGGTCAGGCCGTTGATTTCGTTACCGGAAGTCAGGGCCGCACCACCGTGGCGGATAGAGACATAGCGAAGCACACCGGAGTCGTCGGTGTCGTCGCTACCACCGAAGCGGGCACGGGTTTCGTTGGCTTCGATACCTTCGATACCGTCTTCGTCGCCGGGGCGAGCGATAGTCGCATTGCCGAGAATGATCAAGCCACCCCAAAGTCCCTGCGCTTCCTGCGGGTTGGGAACGTCGTCGGGATCGTTGGGGTCTTCACCCAATGCGGTGAAGATGATCGGTTCAGAGGCAGTGCCTTCGGCGAAGATCTGCGCATCGCGCGCAATGATCAGAGCAGAAGTGTTGTCGCCATCTGCACCTTCGATAGCGTCGGTGCCGCGGGCCTGGATCAGGGTACCGGCCGGAATGTTCAGTACACCACCTGCCTCGAGGTAAACGAGGCCATTGAGGATGTAAGTAGTGTCACTTGACCATGTGTATGTCTCATTTCCCTGGAGGTCGTCGTCGGAAATAACCCGAGTCGCCTGAGAAAAGAGCATACCCGTACAGAGCAAGCAGCAGATAAGTACAGCGTAAAGCTTTTGATACATAGATGAATGTAATTTAATTGGCAAAGATGTTGCTGCCGCAAAGATGGAGGGTAACTATGAATTGATATTTAAAGCTATGTTAACTTAATGTTAATTATATTATAACTAATAGTTAAGCGGGTTGCGAAAAGGATTATAATCCAATCTATTATGAATGTATAAAAATAGATACGGCGAGTATAATTCCCAGTACTTGAAAAACAGGCAATAATTAGTTGCCTGACGCGTTTTACTAGCTTAGGTCTTTCGCATGGGTGTCGGTCAATCTGATTGATTCTTCACTAGAATGCATCTTAATGGCGAAATGTTGACTTATTCGCCAGGTTGATCGAATAGCGTGCCGGTTATGCCGGGTGGAGGCACCTTTAAATGTCGGTAGGCCTTCTCGGTAGCTTCCCTTCCTCTTGGGGTGCGTTGGAGATATCCTTCCATGATGAGAAATGGCTCGTGGACCTCCTCGATGGTGCCGGGTTCTTCTCCCACAGCGGTAGCCAGAGTGGTAATCCCGACAGGCCCCCCCTTGAACTTGTGTATGATGGAGGACAAAATTTTGTTGTCCATTTCATCTAGCCCTCCTTCGTCCACATTGAGGGCGGCCAATCCGTAATTGGCAATTTTTACATCGATTTGCCCGTCTCCTTTGACTTGTGCGAAATCGCGAATCCGCCGCAACAGGGCATTGGCGATGCGGGGGGTGCCTCGGCTGCGCCGCGCGATTTCGGCAGCTCCGGCCGCCGAAATGGGGACTTCGAGGATACTCGCGGATCGCTCAATGATTTTTATCAACGTATCTGTGTCGTAGTAATCCAGATGGCAATTGATTCCGAAGCGGGCGCGCATCGGAGCGGTAAGCAGCCCCATTCTGGTAGTGGCTCCGACGAGGGTAAACGGATTGAGACTGATTTGAATACTGCGGGCATTGGGGCCGCTGTCGATCATGATGTCGATGCGGTAATCTTCCATGGCGGAATACAAATATTCTTCTACCACGGTATTGAGGCGGTGGATTTCATCGATGAACAATACGTCGCCCTCTTCGAGATTGGTGAGCAGTCCGGCGAGGTCGCCGGGTTTTTCCAGGACGGGACCGGAACTCATTTTTAGGTTGGCGTCCAGCTCGTGGGCAACGATATGGGAGAGGGTGGTTTTTCCCAGTCCGGGCGGGCCGTGAAGCAGTACGTGGTCAAGCGCTTCGCCGCGCAAGCGGGCAGCCTGAATGAATACACGCAGGTTTTCGACGATTTTCGGCTGGCCGCTGAAATCGTCGAGCGCCTTTGGCCGCAGGGCCCGTTCTACCTGAAGGTCGCTGGATTCTAATCGGTCTTTATTCGGATCGAGATGCTCGTTCATCGAAACATATTAGCAGGCCAATATACACACAACCCGTTCAATCTTCTCCGGGGCCATTAATCAACTGGATACAAGTAATCCGGACAATCTGGTCTTCTGCCATGCAGATCGACATTTGCTCTTCTGCTTCAACGTAGCTGAAGCGTACGCGCTGATTGGCTTTCAGAGTAAAGCCGGGAGGGTCGATCACGGCAGGCAACAGTTTCAGGCCGTCGTCCGTGACGATGAGGAGGCCGCAGCCGTCGAGCCCTTCGAAGTTGGTAACGGTACCCAGTGTATCGCAGCTGCCGGCTTCCGGATCGGGCAATTGGGCGGTATTGCAGCCGACAGCGAAGACAAACCAAAAAGACAAGAATATTAAATATCGCATGTTTGAAGAACGGTTTATTGTTCAACAATAAACACCAAACACAAGATCACTATCCAGCATTTCTTACATTTGCTCCAATTTGTCGAACCTTTACCAATCTGTAAAGTCAAGGATACAATGAGCGAAAACAAAATCACGATCGAAAATGGTCAATTGCAGGTGCCCGATCAGCCGGTAATTCCCTTTATCGAAGGAGACGGAATCGGCCCGGATATCTGGCGCGCTGCGCAACGCGTCTTCGACGCGGCGGTCCAAAAGGCGTACAACGGGCAGCGAGCTATCCAGTGGAAGGAAGTGCTGGCCGGAGAAAAAGCCCACCAGCATACCGGAGAGTGGCTGCCTGCCGAGACCCTCGATACCATTAAGGAATACCTCGTTGCCATTAAAGGGCCTCTAACTACGCCGGTAGGAGGTGGTATTCGCTCGTTGAATGTAGCGTTGCGTCAGCGTCTGGACCTGTTCGCCTGTGTGCGCCCGGTACAGTACTTCCAGGGTGTGCCGTCGCCGGTGCGCAAGCCCCAGGAAATCGACATGGTCATCTTTCGGGAGAATACCGAGGATATTTATGCCGGTATTGAGTTTCAGGCCGGCACGGAAGAGGTGGCCAAATTTGAGCAGATGCTGAAAGAGGTGTTTCCGGAATCCTTCGCCAAAATTCGCTTCCCCGAAACCAGCGGGATCGGCATCAAGCCCGTCTCCAAAGAAGGTACGGGGCGTGTGGTGCGCTCAGCGATTAAATACGCCATCGAAAACGGTAAGGATAGCGTAACGCTGGTGCACAAGGGTAATATCATGAAATTTACGGAAGGTGCCTTCCGCGATTGGGGCTACCAAGTAGCTGCCGAAGAATTTGGTGCCACCCCGCTCGACGGCGGCCCCTGGCACGTCATCAAAGTGGATGGCCGGGAGATCATCATCAAAGACGTTATTGCCGACGCTTTCCTGCAACAAATTCTCACCCGCCCGAAAGAGTACAGCGTAATCGCCACGATGAATCTCAACGGCGACTACATCAGCGATGCCCTGGCGGCACAGGTCGGCGGTATCGGAATCGCTCCGGGGGCCAACATCAACTACGATACGGGCATTGCTATTTTCGAAGCCACCCACGGTACCGCTCCGAAGTACGCCGGGCAGGATAAGGTCAACCCAAGCTCCGTCATTCTCTCCGGAGAAATGATGTTTCGTTACCTCGGCTGGACCGAAGCAGCCGATCTGATTATTAAAGGCGTGAACGGAGCCATCAGCTCGAAGCGGGTTACTTACGACTTCCACCGACTGATGGACGGAGCTACCCTGCTGAAAACGAGTGAATTCGCAGATGAGCTAATCTCGAATATGTAATAGTGAATATTGAATGGTGAATGGCGAATTCGATTATCGAGTTTCGCCGTTCACCATTCAATACTGTTCAGGCCGAGAAGGAAGTGCCACAGCCGCAGGTATCCGTAGCATTGGGATTGTTGAAGGTGAAGCCGCGGTTGTTGAGGCCTTCGTGCCAGTCGATTTCGATGCCGAGCAGGTAGATGGCGTGCGATTTTTGCATCAACACCCGGATGCCGTTGATATCGAATTCCTGGTCGTTTTCTTTGGAGAGGTCAAATCCGAGGATGTAGGAAAATCCCGAACAGCCGCCTCCTTTGACGCCTACGCGCAGCCCGTGATCTTGGGGTATATTCTGCTCCTCACGGATGCGAAGGAGTTGCTTTACAGCACTGTCGGTTAATGCAATCGGTTGTGTATCTACGGTAGATGAAACGCTCATCGATTTACCATTTTATCCTGAAAGACAGCCTGGTGACTGCCCGATGAATTGTCCAAATATATAACAAATACCGAACGATTCGGATTAGTGGATAGTTGCATCCTTCATTCTTCAACGATAAAGAAAAGATGGGACAATTGATTCTTCAACTCCTACTCGCTATTTTACCGGCTGCCATAGTTGGAGGGGCCGTATACTTTGTGTTGCGGCAACTGTTGCGGCGCGAGGACTACCGTGGGGGCGTCGAACTGCGCAAGGGGCAGCAGGCCACTACATTGCCGTTGCGTCTACAAGCCTACGAGCGCTTATCGCTGTTGTGCGAGCGCATTCAGGTGAACAATTTACTGCTCCGCGCCGAACGGGAAGGGCGTACGGCGAACGAGCTGCGGGCGGTGCTGTTGCTGAATATTCAGCAAGAGTACGAGCACAACATTACTCAACAAATCTACGTCTCGGAAAAACTCTGGCAAATCGTTCAGGCTGCCCGCGATGACACGGCAGAAATGATCAGCCTGGCCGCCGACGCCGGCGGGTCGGCACAGGATATGGCCAACCGGCTGGTGAATATGTTGGTCGAGCGAGGCGATAATCCCCTGAATACCGCCCAGCGTGCCATTCGACAGGAGGCGGGAGCGCTGTTTGGTTGATGACGTGAGCGGGTTAATGCGTTAATGCGGTCTGGCGACCTGCCATTAATGCTTTAATTAAAGGATTAAGCTATGCCGCAAGGCCTATTTTAAAGCATTAAAAAATTAATACATGGCTGCTCCCAATTTCCAGGAACGACGCACTCGTTTGATGCAGGCACTTCCCGATGCGCTGATCCTGTTACCCGGTAATAACCTTTCTCCCATGAATTACCGGGCCAACGAATATCCCTTTCGGCAGGATAGCACTTTCTTTTACTATACCGGGATTGATCGGCCCCGCTTGGCGCTGATGATGGACGCTGCAACGGGAACGAGCCGACTTTACGGAGAGGACCGGACACTAGACGAAGTCGTGTGGATGGGCGAAGAAACACCTCTGGCCGATTTGGCGGCCGGCGTTGGTATCGAGGAAGTGCATCCGTATGCCCGACTGGAAGAGGATCTCCGCAATCCCGGGCGTCCCGTACATTATCTGCCCCCCTACCGGGCTAGTCGCGAGCAATTATTGGCCGATTTGTTGGGCCGCGCGGTCCCAGACATTCGCCAGGGGGATTCCAGCACCCTTATTCGGGCCGTGGCAGCGCAGCGATCCAAAAAAGATGCCTACGAGCAAATGGAAATGGAACGCGCAGTCGACTTGACGGGGGACTTGCACAAAGCCGCCATGCAGCAAGCTCGAGTCGGACAAACGGAGGCGGCGACCGCCGGCCTGATCGAGGGAATGGCGCTGGCCGCCGGCAAGGGCCTGGGATACCCGGCTATAGTCACAACGGACGGACACATTTTGCACAACCATCACCACGGGAATACTCTTCAACCCGGCGACTTGTTACTCATCGATGCCGGCGCACAGATTGATCATTACTACACCGGCGATATTACGCGCACCTTTCCCGTCGATGCGCGCTTTTCGGAGCAGCAGCGCGCTATTTACGAGATCGTACTAGCTGCCCAGAAAAAAGCCATCGAGCAGCTTCGACCGGGCGTATTATTTCGCGAGGTGCACCTGACAGCAGCACGAACCATCACCGAAGGCCTCCAGCAGTTGGGGCTCATGCAGGGCGACCCGGCAGAAGCCGTTGCCAATGGCGCGCACGCGTTGTTTTTCCCTCACGGATTGGGGCACCACATTGGTCTCGACGTCCATGATATGGAGGATTTAGGGGAAGAATACGTTGGATACGACGACCACGTCCAGCGCAGTACCCAGTTCGGATTGAGTGCCCTCCGATTGGGAAAGGCCCTGGAGGAAGCTAATGTGGTGACTATCGAACCGGGCATTTACTTTATCCCTCCCCTGATTGACCGCTGGCATGCCGAAGGTAAACACGCCGACTTCATCTGTTACGACCAACTGGGAACCTACCGCGATTTTGGCGGTATTCGAATTGAGGACGACATTCTCATTACCGCGGATGGATACCGGGTGTTGGGAGAGCCGATTCCCAAGGAAGTAAAAGAGGTAGAAGCCCTTAGGGGAGTTGGTTGAGGAATTGGTCGAGTACCGCCCGTTCGGAATTATTTTGGTACATCCACCGTCCGGCATCAAGGTGGCTTCCACGTTCGATAGGGTACAAATGGACGCGATCGGGAAAATGAGTTTGGAAGCGCTCGAAAAAAGCACGGCAGTTTTGGAAAGGGGCCATGCCGTCGTCCGTGCCGTGGATGAGCAGGAAAGGAGGAGGGGCATACCCAGGAGAAAGGTGCTCGATCGGGTTGGCTGCCTGAAAAGTGGAGCTACTTGCTGGCCCGCAAAAATCGTGAATGACAAAGTCCGGATACATCGATTGCAGATCCAGGACGCTCGCACAACAGACGACCGCTTTCGGCAGCCCATACCGCCAATCGGCAGCCTCCGGGATGGTAGGGTCGAGGGCCAAGTGGGCGGCCAGCAATCCTCCGGCCGACATTCCTCCCACGGCAAAGCTCCCAACTTCCTCCTCACCGATTTGAAACCAATGGCTCAGGGTGCGGAGTAAGCAAACGAGATCTTCCCGGATATCGGGCCACTGGTATTTGGGGGTCCGGCGATAGCTTGGCAGTATCGTTCCGAAGCCAAACTCGGCGAAAATGGCCGCTGCGGCCCGGAAGCGTTCGGGTTGTCCGAACCGCCAAGCCCCGCCGTGGAAGTAAATGATCCAGCCGCGCGGAGGGCGATCAGTGGGGCGCTCCAGCAAGGCGTATTGCAGGGGATGATCACCGTAGGGCAGGCGCTCTTCCTGTAGCTGGGCCGTCGAAACCCGGTGGATACCCCACAAATAGGGTGGAAGATGAAACAGCTCCCTCAGTACCGATCGTCGGAGGGTGTAGTAGCGTGCCCAATCTTTGATGCCTTTCTTCACGATTCAAGCATTCGAACCCAGCTCCGAAGGCGTCGCCGGCCGTTTTGGATGTGCGATTTCACCGATTTTTCCGGATAGTTTAGTGCTGCCGCAATGGCCTTGTAGGACTTGCCTTCCAGATAATGCATGCGAATGCATTGAGACTGTTGGGTTACCAGACGGTTAATGGCCTGATGCATATCCCGGAAGGTTTCCTCTTGTTCTAACAGTCGTAAGGGTAAAGGGATTTCTTCGAAGGTTGGAAATAGCTCTACTTGCCGGGGTAATTCCGCCAGGCATTGTCGCCACCGGCGGTCCCGCTCCAGTTGTTGGTAGCAATGGTTGCGACAGACGACGTACAACCATTCCTTCCAGGCAACCACCTCCACGGTTTGCAAATCCCGCTGAATAATCAGGAAGATATCCATGACGGCATCCTGGGAGCCGTGGTCTGTATTCAGAAACCCCACACACCATTCGCGAATGTGGCTTTGGTATCGAATAAACAACTGCGTAAGGGCCTGCCAGTCGCCATGTTGGCGATAACGGCCAATCAATTCTGCGTCGGATTCGGTTCCGGTAAGCTGCACCATTCCATCATTATTTCAGGTTGAAATAATTCGATCGGGCATGATGAGCGGGTGGCTTCTAATTTAATCAAATTGAAGCGCTCATGCCAGTGGAGGAGCGATTTTCCGCAATTGCTGCAGGGTGGCCCGCAGATCCTTGGGAAGGGGAGCGATGACGGCCAGGGGCTCGTCGTGTGCCGGATGATGAAACTGTAACTGGCTGGCGTGCAGACTGGTCCGGCTCAGCAGAGGCCGTTCTACACGGTCTTTACCGAGTTGGTAGTTGCGTTTCTTGAGTTCGGAAAGGAAAAAAGCCTCCCGGCGCCCATACTGTGCATCGACGAACAGCGGATGCCCGATGTGCTGAAGGTGGACGCGGATTTGGTGGGTTCTGCCGGTTAGAATACGGACTTCGAGCAGAGTGCAGGATGCGAAGCGTTCCAGGGTGCGAAAAGTGGTCAGCGCCTCTTTTCCCTTCCGTGCCACGATCATGCAGCCGGGCCGGGCCGGATCCCGTCCGATGGGGCTGCTAATCCGGCCGCTATCGGGAGGGTGCCCATCGACGAGGGCCTGGTAGATCTTTTGGGTAGTTCGTGCTTCGAATTGCGCATTGAGGGCGCGGTGGGTATCGGCATCTTTTGCTAGTAGAATGGCTCCGCTAGTGTCGCGATCCAAGCGGTGAACGATAAAAATTTCCCCGTAGCGCATGCTGAAGTAGTGGAGGAGGTTGGCTTTACCGCTGTCGAAGCGATCGGGGAGCGTCAGAATTCCGGCGGGCTTATTGGCCACCAGCAGGTGGTCATCTTCGAATAAAATTGGAACAGACGGCATGCCTAGCGATTTTTCTCCGATTCGGAAAACAACTGGCTGAAGTACCGCTTCCCCAGAATGTAGTAGTGAAATACAATGGATTTATGCCACCGCCCGTACGCTTCCCGGCTAGGCCCTACCCGCACTTGTTCGATGCGTTCGGCAAAAATGCGCCGCTTGCGCCACCAATAGGGTAGTCGCGGCCAGAGGGTCCAGTGGGCCTGCACGATTGCTCCGATGTGCCGCCACTTTCCCTGCAGTAAAAACAAAATTCCGGCGAGCCCATCCAGCAACAGCCGAGCCACAAACCACCACCACACTTTGTGTGCCGCCTCATTTTTCAGCCCCATGGCCAGGGTATTTCGAAAATTGAGATAGGCCTTGCGGGGCGTATTGTAGGACAAGGTACCTCCTCCGACGTGGAATACGATGCTTTCCGGAATGGCGAGAATGTGATAACCGGCCCGTTTCAGCCGCCAGCATAAATCAATTTCTTCGGCGTGGGCAAAAAAGCGACCGTCGAACCCGCCGATTTTGTGAAACAAGCCCGCCCGAATGAACAGTGCCGCCCCGGAGGCCCAAAAAATTTCTTGTGGCTGATCGTACTGGCCGACATCCTCCTCGGTGATGGAAAAAATACGACCCCGGCAGAAGGGATATCCTAACACATCGATCCAGCCACCGGCTGCTCCGGCGTATTCGAAGAGAGGGCGTTGATGGTAAGAGCGAATTTTGGGCTGGACAGCCGCGACCAGAGGATCCGCCCGGAATGCTTCCAAACAGGGCGTCAGCCAGCCAGGGGTTACTTCGACGTCGGAGTTGAG
This sequence comes from uncultured Saprospiraceae bacterium, assembly GCA_964504335.1. Classification (GTDB taxonomy): domain Bacteria; phylum Bacteroidota; class Bacteroidia; order Chitinophagales; family Saprospiraceae; genus CAZDET01. The sequence continues at coordinate 45,197 of CAZDET010000002.1, read as the reverse complement.
CAGCACGTAGATATCGGCCTGTACCTGTTCGAGGGCGCGGTTGTAGCCTTCGGCAAATCCGTGATTTTCGAGCAAATTGATCCGGCGGACGTTCGGGTAGTTCGTTTTGAGCCAGGCTAACGAATCATCAGAGCTCCCATTGTCGGCCACATATACGCTGCATCCTTCGGGTAGGTGCTTCATAATTCCGGGCAGAAAGCGCTCGAGGTAATCACGTCCGTTAAAGTTGAGGATGACGATAGCGGTTTCGAGCACGACCGGTGTCGTTCCGGTTGCCTGGGGGAGGGCCGCCAGGCGGCGCTGAACCGATTCCCGGTCGCGGGCCATTTGCTCGCGCAGGGCCTCCAATCCGTCGAATGCCTGGTCGCCCCGAATGTAGTCGTAAAAGTTGATCTGAAGCCTTTCTCCGTAAAGGTTTCCCTCAAATTGAAACAGGTTGACTTCGATACTGATCTCGTTTTCATCCTTGAGGCTGGGGCGCCGACCGATGTACAGCATGCCGTCGTAGCTGCGTGTACCCCAACCAACGCGGACGGCATAAATACCGTCCGGAGGAATCAGCTTGTGCTGGTCGGCCACTTCGATATTGGCGGTGGGAAAGCCGAGTTTTCGGCCAATTTGCTTGCCGAATACCACTTTCCCACTGAGTCGGTAGGGATAGCCGAGGAGCCGGCGGGCGTTGGTGACCGCTCCGTGTTCGAGGGCACGACGGATTTTCGTAGAGCTGATCGCAATATCATCAATTTGCTGCGGCTCGATTTCGATAACCTCAAACCCGGCTTTCGGGCCGTACCACTTCAAGTAATTGATATCGCCCTGGCGGTTGAGGCCGAAGCGGTGATCGTATCCGATCACGATGTAGCGCGGATGAAACTTGTCGACCAAAAAATGCTCGATGTATTCATCCGCACTTTGCTGGCTGAATTCGACGGTAAAGGGGACGACGACGAGGTGATCGATTCCGTATTCGCGCAGCAGCGCTTCCTTTTCCTCGATCGTGGTCAGTAAGCGCAGGCTGTTATCCTGTGGGTAAACCACGAGTCGGGGGTGGGGGTGGAAGGTCACTACCACGCTCTCACCACCGATGCGTTGGGCCAGCCGCCGGATGCGGGCGAGCAATTGTTGGTGCCCCCGGTGGATACCGTCGAAAGAGCCGATCGTGACGACCGTGCGATGAAAATCGGGAAGTTGTTGAAGATCGTGGAAGACCTGCATGGCGGCAAATGTAAACCGGATTTTCAAAAAAACTGTTTGCGAAGCGACTTGTTGTTTTTATCCTACAGCGATTGTTTTTTAATGCCGGTTTATGGAAATCGATAAGAGTAAGGTAGTCAAATTATTAGCCCAGGTTACGGATCCGGTAACCGGCCAAAATCTCATTGCGGCCAATTTGGTGCGCGATCTGGAAGTGAGCGACGGACAGGTGCAATTCACGCTGGAGCTGCCGAAACTCGATGCCGATTACAAACAGCGGCTCAACTTCGCCTGCCTGGAGGCCATCCAACGGGAATACCCGCAAGCAGACGTGCACGTACACATGATGACGCGCACGCCGGAGAGTGGGCAATCGACCTCCGCTCTTCCCCATATACAAAACATTATCGCGGTGGCTTCCGGAAAAGGGGGCGTCGGAAAGTCGACTATCGCGACCAACCTCGCGCTCGGGTTGCAACAACTGGGGGCACGAGTCGGCTTGTTGGATGCGGACGTGTATGGTCCTTCTATCCCTACCATGCTAAATCTACACGGCAAGCGACCGCCGGTAGAGGAAATCCACGGCAAGCCTAAAATCAAGCCCCTCTACGCCTACGGATTGCCGGTGATGTCCATCGGGTTTATTGTCGAACCCGAGCAGGCGGTGGTGCTGCGTGGACCGCGGCTGGCAGGTATTGTGCGGCAGTTTTTTCTGGAAACCATTTGGCCCCCCCTGGATTACCTCGTCGTCGATCTGCCGCCGGGAACGGGTGATGTACAGCTCACGCTCGTACAGACCGTGCCGGTTACGGGCGTAGTACTGGTGACCACTCCGCAGGAAGTAGCGGTGGCGGATGCCGTCAAAGCGATGAATATGTTTCGCCTGCCGTCCGTAGAGGTACCCATACTGGGAGTAGTAGAAAACATGGCCTGGTTTACCCCCGCCGAACTGCCCAACAACAAATACTACCTTTTCGGAAAAGGAGGTGCCAAAAAGCTCGCAAAGCTATCCAACTCGATGGTGCTCAGCCAAATTCCGCTCGTTCAAGGAGTCATGGAATCCGGCGATGCCGGCAAACCGGCCATCCTACAGGAAATGCCGAATACCGCTAAGGAAGCGCTGGAAAAGATGGCCCGCAATGTGGCGCGGCAAACGGCTATCCGCAACGAAATGCTGGAGCCAACCCGGATTGTGAAAATGCAACAGTGATAAGGAGCACCTGCATCTTTCCGCCGACTGAGATTGTTACATTTGTAGTATTTACGAAAAAGGAATTCGCTGATGTCGGCTGCTGAACGTAAAGAATTAATCGTACGAGTAGATCATGCCCTAGATGATGTACGACCGCATCTCGCCGTAGATGGCGGCAATGTGGAAGTCGTAGACGTTACCGATAGTAAAGTAGTTAAGATCAAGTGGCTCGGCAACTGCCAGGGCTGCTCCATGACCATCATGACCATGAAGGCCGGGTTAGAGCAGGCCATCAAAGGCAAAATCCCGGAAATAGAGGGAATCGAAGCTATCAACTAGCTAACCTGCCTGCCGTCCCCCGTCCCACTCACTACAAACTGTACCCTTTACACTTCAGTTAGTCCAATGGGATGGAATTCCCCAATTTAATCTCACCCACGAGGTAAGTCATAGCATTTCCTTCCAGTAGCACCCGGTCATTTTGCAATGTACATTGAACATATCCCCGGCGCGGAGATAGCTGGATCGCCGATAGGGTGTTTTTATTCAACCGTTTCGCCCAGTAGGGGGTGAGGAGCGTATGGGCGGAACCCGTCACGGGGTCTTCATCGATACCAAAAGCGGGGTAAAAACACCGGCTGACAAAATCCACCTGTTCCCCGGGAGCCGAGACAATTAGACCGCGCCGCTCGATTTGAGCGATCTGCTGAAAATTGGGCTGTAATTCAGCGAGCTGAGCTTCACTATCGATAATTACTAGTAAATCGTCGGTACCGGAGTACACTTCCCGGGGAGTCTGGCCAAGTATATCCGACAACGGCCAGGGGGCAACCATTGGCTGGGGTGGGTCGCTCGGGAAATCGATTTGGTACCCGTTGGGAGTGCGGCATAGCCGCAATTCGCCGGCCATCGTATCAAAGATGATTCGATCTTGCTGAAACATGAGGTGCTTGTAAAGCACGTGTCCGGTGGCGAGCGTAGCATGACCGCAAAGGCGGACCTCCTTGACGGGGGTGAACCAACGAAGTAGAAAGCGATTAGCACCTTTGGGGACGAAGTAGGCGGTTTCCGACAGGTTGTTTTCCATGGCAATCGATTGGAGTAAATCATCCGATAACCATGCTCGCAAGGGCAATACTGCTGCAGGATTTCCGCCAAAGACCCGTGAGGTAAATGCATCCACCTGAAAGATCACTTGAGACATAGCATTCTATATATTCTGGATCAATAAAAGGTATGGCTTACAACGAGGCCGGCCAGCAATATAAGAAGTATCAGACCTGATAGCATAGCCCTTCGCCGGCTTCTAGTGGTCCGATTTGCAGAAAGTGTTGTGTTAGAATCGCCTGGGGAATCGTTTGTCGGTGGGTAGAAAAAATCGCTTCGCCGATCTCCATTGCCTGGGTTGGCACCTTGATCGGCGTAGTGGTAGCCTGGTGATCCAAATTGACGACAAACACGAAGCGTGGCTGATCGGTCTGTGTCCAGGCAATGACCCGCTGGCCACCGGTCGGATCGGGCGGGAGCAGCCAATGAACGTCTGCGCCCTCAATGAGGGGCAATAGTTGCTCGGCCAGGAGGTGGATGCGCGTCAGGCGGTGAAATAACTGGCCATTTTCCCCCCAGCGGTAAGGGCCTTCGGTGGCCTTTGGCCCTTCGTCGAATTTAAAGACGTAGAGCTTCGTGTAGTGCTCATTGGCTACTGGACGGGGGTGGATATCGCGCTGCTCAAATCCCAGGGAGAAGTAACTGGGCAAGTTGGTAAGAAACAGGCCCATGAATAGGCGGGCCTCGTTGCCCGACAGGTAAAATTTATCGAAGCGGGGATCGTCTTTGTCAGCAGTAATAATGGTAAAACAGGGAGTAACCCGGCGAGTGGCTGCTACATCGAGGTAAAAGCGAAACCGCTGCGAGAAGGCCGGATCGGAGAGGGCTGTACTCTGAAGATCGCCGAGCGCAACCTCCGAATCCGAAGCTTCCAGATGATCGATTTCATTGCCGTAGGACATAAAATTGGGGGCGGTCAGAAAGCTCTCCGAAAAATAGGCGAAGTAAGGACGTTCCGCCCGCACCGCTTGCTTAACGTAACAGTGAAAATCGTAATAGTTATCCGGCTGGGCCGGCACGCCTTCCGGCCGCATTTGCACATGCGACATGTCGCCGCGCATGAAGTCGAACGAAAATTCCTGACAAATCGACCGGTAGTTATCCGCTACATATGCCCACACTTTTTGGCGGGGGCGATCGAAATCAATTTGCCAATCTCGATTATTGTCGAGGCGCTCGTAGAGCTTATAGCGAGTCAGGGGGCCAAAAACGCGCGACATTTCCTGCGGGGCCTTGATGCGGTAATCGCGCCAAATGCGCCCTGCCCGGTCGTTGGTAATTGCCAGCGGTCTTGGGTCAACCTCAATTCCCCGATAAGGAGGAGCCATTGTGGCGGGCACGGGTTCGTATCCACGAATGTACAACCAGTCGATTAGATCCGACCGTCGGTCCAATCTCACCTGATAATCTTGGGGAGGACCGAAAAGTGCCAGGTTACGTTCGGATTCCGGAAAATCGTCACTGAAAAAGACATCGGGTGATCGGGGCCAATCCGGACGCTGGTCAGCCGCTCCCACACTGGCAAGCCAGGCAAGGATTTCTTCGGCAATAACCGTATGTAAATCAGCGCGGTGGTTGGTGATGTTGAGCCCGTCGCGTTGTAGCCACTCGAAATGATGCGGGTTTGCCAGTACGATTTGGCTGTAGCGGTCGCAGTGGGGAATGACGTCCATCCCCACGGTTTTTCCCATAGCGTGGAGCAGATTGACTACGACCTTCAACTGATGTTCGACCCGGTCGAGGTTCGGCCAGAGAATCGCCAACTCGGAGCTGAAAAACTCGGCATTGACTTGCCAGGAAGTCATCCCGTACAAACTGGCAACGACGCCGGGCTCCCAAATGGGAAGCAGATGGACATTGGAGACGTGCCTGGGAAGGGTGAGGGCGTATTTAACGACGTTCCAGAAGTTGCGAATAGTCCGAACGTTAATGCCGACCGTATTCGTTCGGCGCAACCAATCGCCATTCGGCTGGTCGGCAACGGGAGAAGGAAACCGCTCATTGGGGTTAATGGCCTGCTCGAAAACATCCTTTCCCAGTCGGTCGCTCAGCATTTGCGCTACCTCCGACCCGGAGAGTTGAATAGCTTGCTCAGGAAGTAAACCAGGGAGAAAAGAGAACGTACCCCGCACGTAGTGCGACTGAACGTTCGCCCCGTGCTGCGTCCACTCCGACCAGAACTTGTAGTAATCCGTAGGAAGTTGTATGAGGTTAGGACCAGGTTGCACGAGTTGGTTTCCGGGTTGTGTTGTCGTTGATTCCATGTGAACGAATGGCACTTCAGCCGAAGATAATAAAAGGGTGACCGGACTAAGTACAGACTCCAGACACAAGATTAACTCTGGATTGGATCAGGACTTAGAACGACCACCCTAATATATTCATTTCTAGCGGTAATATCTACCCTTTTGTACCGATTGGATAGCTAGCCATGGTCTCGCCCCAAGCCATGTTGAGGGCGCTGCCGTCTTCGGCAAACCAGATGGTGAAGGCTTCGAAGGGCTGGCCGGTAGTAGAGACCGTAGTTTCTATACGGGCCTGATCCATGGATTCGTCGTACTGATAGGCACCCCACTGAATCGGATTTTTGTTGACGATCAGCGTCCAGCTGCCTTCCGTCGGGATCGCAAACAGGCTGTAGGCACCGGCGGGTACTGACTCTCCGCCGATCGTGATATCAGTGCTGGTAAATAACTGCGTGGCTTCGTTGGCACCCAGCCGCCAGACTTTGCCGTAGGGTACTTTTCCGCCGATCATGTCTCGACCATTCAATTGCGGGCGGCTATAGACCACGGCTACGTAGTTGTCACCATTTGTCATAGCGGTCATTTCCATCGGGCTTTTCCGGGCCTGTGGGCTGTTGCCATTTACTTTGGTGGCGTCGGGATACACGGTCGCATCCTGGGCGAAAGCTGCCACGCTGAATAGGCAGAGCGTGCAAATAATAGCAAAACGGATCATACGTGTGGATTTAATTGGGAGAAATACTTGTACGAACATGGAACGGCGGGGGCAAGGGTTAGTTTTATGGGAATGCTTTTTAACGTCGCGCCAGGGGGGCAGTTCACACGCTATTGTGTTCAGTTCACTTTGATTTTGCTGCCATCAAACATCTAATTGCCTCACTTTTGAACTTGTAAAGCATATTGCTCAACCTAACAACCGTCCATTTTGAAAAAGTCAATTAAGATGAAAAACAATCAAATTCTGAGAGTCATTTCACTTTTTGCATTCTTCCTGGTAATGGCATCGTCCGTCTTTGCACAAGATGTGCTCATGTCGGATATGACCCATGAAGAAAAAGCGGAGGCCGCCACGGAGAAGCAAAACGAACAGCTCCAGTTTTATGCAGATCAGGAACAACAGATGTACGATATCAATTTGAAGTACATTAATGAAATGGAAACCATTATGGCTGGAGGTAAATCCATGTCTACCATGATGAAACTCCGAAATATGGGTCGTAGAAGAGACAAGGAAGTCAAGGAAGTACTAGACAAAGATCAGTACAAGATGTATGAAGAAATGAAAGAAGAGATGAAGGCTGAGATGAAGGCACAAATGCAGAGTAGTGGAAACTAGTTAGCTGCTGGCGCTAGGTTGGTTTGGATCTCCAAACTGATCTAGCGTCATCCAATAGGTTTTTTTACCATTTGATGTTCCAAAAAATGCTAAAAAGGAAAACAGCTCTAAAAATAAACGTCATCGTCCTTTTCCTGGCGGGGCTGATGGATATCAGGAGAGGCATCGCGCACACTTTCCAGGTGCGGTATTCGGCCGAACACCTCGCCGGAATTGAACCTATACCTGATAGCTTATATCTGATGGGGGCCTTTGGGATATCCAATTTTCTGACTGGCTTCCTCTATTTTCTTGTAATTTGGAAAGCCCGAAATTTAGCCCCCTATGTGTTATTGATCATACCAATAAGCTATTTCGTCGGGGGGATGGGGATTGCTCACCAAAATGTCCAACCGGAATCGGAATTCATCGGTCGGTATATGGTGGTGATCTACTTGAGTATTTGTTTCATTGCGGGGTTGTTCTACTTATTTTCCAAAAGGGAAATTAAATAATCCTCTGGAGCGTATCGAAAACTCTTAAACTGCTATCTGTCACCACTCTTCTCGCAATCCCAACAATCCCCGCACCTGTTTGTACAAGCGTTCTGCCTCGGCAAAATTCAGGGTTTGCTGCCCGTCGCTGGCGGCTTTTTCGGGGGTCGGGTGGACCTCCATTAGCAACCCGTCCGCGCCGGCGGCGACGGCGGCCAGGGCTACGCGATCCACGAAGCGGCGGATACCGATGCCGTGGCTGGGATCGGCGATGACCGGCAGGTGGGTCTTTTCTTTGAGGAGTGCCAGCGCGTTGATGTCGAAGGTATTGCGGTAGGAAGATTCGTAGGAGCGGATACCGCGCTCGCAGAGCAGAATGCGCTCATTGCCGTTGCTGAAGATGTATTCAGCGGCCTGAAGCAATTCGCTGAGAGTGCCGGAGATGCCGCGTTTCAGCAACACGGGTTTATCCACTTCGCCGAGGGCATCGAGCAGGTTGAAATTCTGGCTGTTGCGCGCACCCACCTGGAAAATGTCGATGTAGTCGTGCATGGATTCAATTTGTTCGACCATCATCACTTCGGTGATAATTTTGATGCCGGCGGCCTGCGCACGTTCGTGCCACATCTTCAGGCCGTCGATGCCCAGGCCCCGGAAGCTGTAGGGGGAGGAGCGTGGCTTGTACACCCCGCCGCGCATGATGCGCACGCCATTGGCTGCCAGGTGCTCGATGAGCTGTTCGACTTGTTGCTCGTTTTCAATGCTGCACGGGCCGGCCATGAGAGCGAAGTGATCGGTACCGATGTGGATGCCGTCGCCCAGGTCGATAATGGTATCTTCTACGCGCCACTTTTTGGAAACCAATTTATAGGCATCGCTCACGCGGTGGATATCGCGAATGCCGGGCAGTGTACCGATGGAGCGAATGTCGAACTCGGCCTTACCGATGCCGATGAGGTAATCGCCGTACTGTGTTTTGACGGGGTTCACCTTGTATTTGATGGCCCGTAGGCGCTCGGCGAGGGTATCGCGTTGGTCGGGCGTGATGGTGGGATCGAGTTGGATGATCATGATGGCTAGGTGGTGAGGTGGTGAGGTGGTGAAGTGATGAGGTTTTGGCGGATAGATTGGACGAAGCGTTTCGTGGCACCAGGTACATCTTCCGGATGGGCGGCTAATGCCTTGATGTAGGCGCTGCCGATGATGGCTCCATTGGCATAGGAACAGGCGGTTTGGAAGGTGTCGTGGTTGGAAATGCCGAAACCGATCAGGCGCGGGCTGCTCAGGTGGAGGGCGGCAATGCGCTCAAAGTAGGCGATTTGCGCGTCGGAAATACCCGTTTTGGCCCCCGTAATGGAGCTATTGGACACCATGTAAATGAAACCCCGTGTCAGTGAATCGATCAGGCGGATGCGGGCTTCGCTGGTTTGGGGGGTGATTAGAAAGCTGATGTTCAGTCCGGCCGATTCGACCATATCCTGGTAGTAGGTTTGGTACTCGTGTAGGGGCAAATCCGGCAAAATCAGGCCGTCGATACCGGCTTCCACGCAGGCATCTACAAAACGCTGCTCGCCGTACTGCATCACCTGATTGAAATAGCCCATGAGTACCATTGGCACCTCCGTATGGGGGCGGACTGCCCGCAATTGCTCGAAGAGCCGGTCGAGGTACATGCCGTTGCGAATGGCCTGCATGCCGCTTTGCTGAATGGTTGGGCCGTCGGCAAGCGGATCGCTGTAGGGCATGCCTACCTCGATGAGGTCTACCCCGGCATCCGTGAGCGATTCGATAATTGGCCCGGTGTCTTCCAGCTTGGGAAAGCCGGCGGTGAAGTAGATGTTGAGGATATCGCGGTGCTTGCGGGCAAAGAGTTGGTCGATGCGGTTCATTTTTATTGCGGTAATGCGGTAATGCTGTAATTTTTTGATGTGTCAATGTCGAATTACAGGATTACGCTATTATAGGATTGAATAATTAAAGGTACTCCATATACATTCCCAGATCTTTATCCCCTCTACCAGAGAGGCAGACGACGAGCACATCTTCTTTGCCGTAGGTCATTTGGTCGAGGGCGGAGAAGGCATGGGCCGTTTCCAGGGCGGGGATGATGCCTTCGGTGCGCGACACTTGAAAAGCGGATTGCATGGCGTGCTCGTCGGTGATGGCGATGGCTTCGGCGCGGCCGGAGGCGATCAGGTGAGCGTGAAGGGGGCCGATGCCCGGGTAGTCGAGTCCGGCGGAGATGCTGTGTGGCTCGACGATCTGGCCGTCGTTGGTTTGCATGAGTAAGGTCCGGCTGCCGTGGATGATACCCCGGGAGCCCAGCACGCTCGTGGCTGCTGATTTGCCGGTATCGATCCCTTTACCGGCGGCTTCGACGGCGATTAGGCGGACCCGTTCGTCGTTCAAATAGTGAAAGAAGGCACCCGCCGCGTTGCTTCCGCCACCCACGCAGGCAATGATGGCGTCGGGATAGGAGCGCCCGATAACTTCCTGTAATTGCGTCTGCATTTCTTCGGAAATCACCGATTGGAAACGCGCCACCATATCGGGGTAGGGGTGGGGCCCCACCACCGAGCCAATGATGTAGTGGGTGTTTTCGGGGTGGTTGATCCAGTCGCGGATGGCCTCGTTGGTGGCGTCCTTTAGAGTTTTGCTGCCGCTGGTGGCCGGCCGAACTTCCGCTCCCAGCATGCGCATGCGAGCTACGTTGGGGGCCTGGCGCTTGATATCTACTTCGCCCATATAGACGATGCATTCGATGCCCATCAGGGCGCATACGGTAGCCGTGGCTACGCCGTGTTGGCCGGCCCCGGTTTCGGCGATGATGCGATTCTTACCGAGGCGCTTTGCCAGTAGGATCTGCCCGATGGTATTATTGATCTTATGGGCCCCCGTGTGGCAGAGATCTTCGCGCTTCAGGTAAATGGTTGTGCCATAGTGGGCGCTGAGCCGCTTGGCGAGGTAAAGCGGAGTGGGGCGGCCTACATAATCGCGCAGCAATTGCCGAAATTCGTGCTGGAAATCGGGATCAGCTTCCACCTGCCGGTAGACCTGTCGAAGCTCCTCGATATTCGGATAGAGCATTTCGGGAATGAATGCACCTCCGAATTCCCCGTAGTAGCCGTGTTCGTCGACGGCAATCGGTTGTTTCATGGTCATGGTTGTAGCTTATGTGTGGGAGAGCTCTGCTAAAAAGGCCTCTGCCCTACTGATTTCTTTAATTCCGGGAGCTGATTCGAAGCGGCTGTTCAAGTCGACGCCGTAAAACTGGGGGTGGCGAATGGCGCGGATGGCCGCTGCATCCTCTGGTCCAATGCCGCCGCTCAGGAAGAAGGGGGTAATGCCTTCGTAGCGATCGAGCAACGACCAATCCCACTTCTCTCCGGTGCCTCCTGCGGCTGCACCCCTGGTATCAAATAAGAAAAGCGGACAATGGGTTGCGTATGCCTGTGTACTGGCAAAGTCAAATTGCGCATCCACGCTAAAGGCCTTAATCAACTGCGCCTGCTGCATGCTGCTCACCGACCAGAGGACATTGAGCTCCTGACAGTAGGTGGGGCTTTCGCTGCCGTGTAATTGCACGTAGTGGAGCCCATAGTCGTGCACAGTATTCAGGATGAAATCGATTTCGGCATTGACGAAAACCCCGACCCGCTTCTTGCCTTCGAGGAGGTGGGCGTTTTCGGCCAACCAGGCAGGAAGCGCCTCCCCGCTCACGAATCGGGGTGATTGTTCTTGGAAAATAAATCCCAAATAATCGACCGGGAGATTGGCAATGGCCGCGATGTTTTCCGGGTCGCGGAGGCCGCAGATTTTAACGTGCATGTGATGAGGTTGAGATGAAGGTTGTGGGTAGATTAGGCATTTGCGTTGGCTTTGATCTGTTTGGCGACTTGGCGTTCTATTTGATGGATGAATTCCCGACAGGCCCGCCCCGGGTGTGCGGTTTGCATAAAGCGGGTGCCGATAAGGAAACCGCGGTATCCTCGTTCGCGCAATTCCATCACCGCTTCGGGCGATTCGATTCCGCTCTCGCTTATTTTTACAGCTTCCGCTGGAAGCTGATCGAACAGGTCGAGGGAATGCTGGATGGACACTGAGAAATCCCTCAAATTTCGGTTGTTGACCCCAACCACGTCCACGCCTGGCGGGATACGGTCGATTTCTTCGGCCTCGTAAATTTCAACCAGGACCTCCATGCCCAATTGGTGGGCGAAATCGGCCAATTGCTGTAACTCCGCTTTTTTCAGGCAGGCGGCGATGAGCAAGATGGCGTCTGCTCCCCAACTGCGTGCTTCGATGATTTGGTAGGGATCGATGATGAAATCCTTCCGGAGGATGGGGCAAAAATTGTAGCGCCGCGCTTCGCGTAAGTCCTCCGCCGAACCTCCGAAAAATCGCTCATCCGTCAGGATGGACAGCGCGGCAGCACCCGCCTGCATATAGCCGATACTGACCTCCTCCACCTTTGCATACAGGTTGATGGCCTGCTGTGAAGGGGAGCGGCGCTTGAATTCGGCAATGATGCCCGTCTTGTCCTCCCGCAGCAGGTACTTACGCAAGCTGACCGTCGGTGTGTGAAAAAACAGGCTCTGCTCCAGCAGCTTTGCCGGATACAATGCCTTGCGCCCTTCTACTTCCTCCCGTTTGTGGGCGACGATGGTATCTAGTATAGTCGACATTTTTATATTGCAATTCAATTAATTAAAGAATTAAAGCCCGTCGAAGACGGTCCTAGAGCATTAATTCATTTCCACCAATTGCTTCAGCTTCCGCTTTGCCCGGCCACTTTCCAGGCTTTCCCGGGCCTCGGCTATACAATCGGGTAGCGACTGTTCGGGCTTTAGGGTGTGGATGGCCAGTCCGGCGTTGGCCGCCACCACATTTGTCTGGGCAGCGGTGCCCTTGTTTTCCAACACATTGATGAAAATGGTGCGGGCCTCCTCTGCGGTATGGCCGCCAAACAAGTCGATCTGGGTGGTGGCAGGCATCCCGAAATCGGCGGGATGCAGCAGGCGTTCGGCCTGATTAGAGCGCACTTTTACCGGTCCCGTCAGGCTGATTTCGTCGTAGCCGTCCAGCGCATAAACAATCGTGTAGTGTTTTTCCGATTGTTGCATGATATACTGATAGACCCGCGATAGCTCCAGGCTGAACGTGCCGAAGAGCTGGTGGCTGGGCTGCACCGGATTGACCAGGGGGCCGAGCATATTAAAAAAGGTTTTCATGCCCAGTTGCCGGCGTACGGGCACTACTTCCTTCAGGGCCGGATGGAAAAGCGGTGCGTGCAAAAAGCAGAGCCCTACCTCGTCGAGTTGCCGGCGCAGCTGGTCGCTGTCGTTGGTAAACTGATAGCCCAATGCCAGCAGCACGTCGCTGGAACCCACGCTGGAAGATACGCCATAACTGCCGTGCTTGGTAACGGTGTAACCGGCTCCGGCTACCACGACGGAAGAGAGGGTGCTGATGTTGAAGGTGTCCTTTCCGTCGCCGCCGGTGCCGACAATGTCGATGCTGTCGCGCTCCCCGATGTCGAGCGGAACGGCCAGCTCGAGCAGCGCAGCGCGAAAGCCCAGGAGTTCATCTACGCTCACCGCGCGCATGTTGTACACGGTTGTGAAGGCAGCTACCTGCACCTGATTAAACTCGCCGGCGGAGATGCGCAACAGCGTATCGTAGGCTTCCTGCTGGCTGAGTAATTCGTGGTCAAATAATTTGGATAGTATATGTTTCATCAATTGGAGACTTGTGGTCGGGTGGCGGCTGTAAGCTGCGCTTCGACGTATTGGAAATAGTTGACGAGCATCTGGTAGCCGGTTTCCGTCAGGATACTTTCGGGATGAAACTGCACGCCCCGCACCTCGTAGTCGCGGTGTTTGATGGCCATGATTTGGTCGCGATCATCGGTAGCCGTAAGTAGTAATTCGGGCGGAAGGCTACCGGGACGAATGACCCAGGAGTGATAGCGGCCGACGGTCAGCTCCGCATCCAATCCCTTGAAAAGGGCGGGATCGATTCCGAGTTGGCGCATTTGAGTGGCTGTTCCGTGATACACGCGGTCGAGGTTGAGTAATTCGGCTCCGAATGCTTCACCAATGGCTTGATGGCCGAGGCAAACACCCAAAAGATGTTTGTAGGGGGCATACTTCCGGATAAGGTCGGGCATTATCCCCGCGTCTTGCGGTACGCCCGGGCCGGGTGATAGCACGATGACGTCGTATTGATTCACGGCGTCTAGCTCGATGGCATCATTGCGGAAAACATCGATCTCCCGATCGAGGATCTCCTCGATGTACTGGACGAGGTTGTAGGTAAAGGAATCGTAGTTGTCGAGTACCAGGACTTCCATCTAATCAGTGGGTTGTAGGGTTTGATTAAAGTTGTTCGGCCTCGGCAAGTGCCCGGTTGAGGGCGCCGAGTTTGTTGTTCACTTCCTGTAGTTCCAGTTCTTCATCACTAGCCGAAACGATGCCCGCACCGGCCTGGTAGTAGAGGGTATTGTCCTGGCTCAAAAAGGACCGAATGACGATGGCCTGATTCATATTGCCGTCGAAGTCGATCACTCCGAGCGCGCCTCCGTAGAAGGAGCGATGTTGATTTTCGTACTGATCGATAAGCTGCATGGCCTTGTACTTCGGAGCCCCGGAAAGGGTGCCCGCCGGGAAGGTGTCGCCGAAAATACGCACCGGATTGGCATCGGCCGAAAGGTCGCCTTCCACCGTGGAGACCAGGTGGATCACGTGGCTGAAGTACTGGATTTCTTTGAGGGAGGTCACGCGTACGTCGGTCGTATGCCGCCCCAGATCGTTGCGGGCCAGATCGACCAGCATAATGTGCTCGGCATTTTCCTTGGGATCTTCAAGCAGTTCGGCGGCCTTGGTAGCGTCCGACTGGCGATCGCCCGTGCGGCGGTAGGTGCCAGCGATTGGATTGACCCGTGCGATGCCATCCTCGACGATCAGTTGGGCTTCGGGCGACGACCCGAAAATGCGGTAGTCGCCGTAGTCAAAGTAGAAGAGGTAGGGCGACGGGTTGATGGACCGTAGGGCCCGGTACACTTGAAAATCATCGCCACTATAATCCTGTTCGAACTGCCGGCTCATCACCATCTGAAACACATCCCCCACCTGGCAGTGGTGTTTGCCTACCCGCACGAGTTCTCGATAGCCATCGTCCGTCAGATTGGAGCGCACTTTTCCACGCCGTTCGAAGGGATGGGCCACAAATTTCCGGCTCAAAATCAACTGCTCCAGGCGATCCAGTTGAGAGGCTTCGCCCTTCGGCAAGTTCTCGATCAGAAAGAGCTGATTCTTAAAGTGATTGACGGCAATGATGTAGCGGTACACGTGATAGCGCAGATCGGGGAGGTCAAAGCGCCGCTTTTGGGCGTCGAATTCCAGGGTGTCGAAATACTGTACCGCGTCGAAACCCGTATGGCCGAACACGCCGTTGAACCCCTGGTAGACCGATTCGGTGTAGGTGTGCAGCTGAAACCGCTGCAAAAACTGATACAGGCCCTCCGGCACCGATTCGATCGATTGGACGGATTGCTGGCGCACCGGTTCTCCGGGATACGCAATGCGGATTTGCCCGGCTTGTACGCGAAAACTGGCCAGCGTTTCGAGGCCGAGATACGACCAGTAGTTTTCCGCCGAGTTGCTGTCGTTACTTTCGAGCAATACCGGATCGGTAAATTGATCGCGGAGGTTGAGATATAAAGTGACGGGCGTGGTCATATCGGCGGGCAGCCGCCGCATGTGCACTTCCAGATCGATGGGGGGAGCGATATCTATCTTCATGTTTGAAGGTTAAAGCAAAATCGGCCTGCCGGGTGATTTCCGACAGGCCGATTTCGTGATAATACGCAATGCCGTGTCAACTCACCCGTTGTGTCGTTTGAGTCGTCCACCACCACCATGTGCGCACTATACCGTTCATTGTTTTTTATCGTTGGCTCAAATATAGGCGAAGTGGTCTTAGTTTTCCAAGCGGGAAATTGAGAAATGTCTATTTTAGCGCAATGAGCCTTTCAGGCCGTTAGCATTTAGACCTTTAGTGAAGGTGAGCGACCCATTGCCTGGATAATCTAAACGTCTAACGGTCTAAAAGCCTACAAACATTCCCCAGGCCATTCCCAACCGATTTAAAGTAGACCCTCCATGGAGCATGGCCAATGCCTCTCTATTGCCAAGTGTACGGGTATTTTATGCTTTTTGCTTGTCGGCATTATGGTCGCCTACGGGCAGGAACCGCTTGTACAGTTCGAACGGCCCGGCGCTTTTTCTGCGCCCTTTGAGGTGCTCAACCGCGCGGCCACCGACTCGGTCGATCTCGATGGCGATGGCCAGGCAGATTTGCAAGCCGCATGCTCCTGTGTGGATGATCCGGCGGTGGCAGGAGCGGAGCCCCCGAGTGATGGCTGGTTTCGCGATCAGCTCATCGTGGCGACCGGTGTTAGCGGGCAGGCCTGGTCGTTATCCTATGGGGTCGGAGTATTCGATACGTTGGGGCAGCCACTCGGGTTGGGTACGTCAATTCCGGAGGTCGGTGCAACCGGCATCTATGTCCTGCCCATTTTGCACAAGGATCAGTTAGGATTTCAGGCGGAGGTAGCAGCATACATGGATCTTCCCGGAGCGACCTTTGGGTTGATTGGGGAGCGTTGTTATTATCCTCACCCGACAATCGACAACCTCGATACGTTGTATTGTGGGAACCAGTCGGCCGTAGAGTTGGAGGGGAGCTTGTTTTCGGGCTTCGATGATTACCTGACCCCTCGGGATTATCATCGGGAATGGCAAGTTCTCGATCGAAACCAAGCGGTGCGCAGCACCGGATCAACCTTCGATCCCGCTACCCTGCCAAGTGGCACCTACCGCGTGCAGCTAACGGGCGATGCCGGGAGCAATGCCTTTGCAGCAAGCGATAAGACCGGTTGCCGCACCGTGGTGGAGCAAACTACCGTGGTGCGTGCCGGGCCGCCCACCTGCTTTGGCAACCTCAACTACGTGATGAACGAAAGCTGCGAAGTCGTCATCCGGCTGGGGGACCTGGTGCCCCGGGCCAACGATAGCCAGGCGGGGTACGCTCTGAGCCTTCAAACGGCCGATGGCCGGATACTACCCGGCAATGTGATCACCGGAGCGGACATCCTGGGGCCAGTGCGAGCTACCGTCCTGGATTCCTGTTCCGGGCAGTCCTGTGAGGTGATCCTGAATATTTCCGAGCGGACCCCTCCAACGCTGACTCCACCGCCGGCCATCGATTTGAGTTGTACTCAAGACACAGCTACCAGTACCACGGGTATCGCGCAGGTGATGGACTGCTCGGAAGTGACGTTGCGCTACGAAGATTCCATCCAGATAACTCCTTGTGCAACGACCGCGAAAATCATCCACCGCCGTTGGATTGCCACCGACATCTGGGGCAACGAAACTTCGGCGGACCAGCGAATTGCTATCCTGCGGGCATCGGTAGCACAGCTGCGTTTTCCGGCCGATGTCCGCATTTCCTGTTCGGATTACCTTGCAGAGCCGGCACGGATCGAAGCGACTGCCGAAGGTGCCGGCCGGCCCAATTTGATCGACGATGCGGATTGTGGCCTGCAGTATTTCTTCGAAGACCGGCGGTTTGACGGATGCGGCCCCAACGACTTCAGCATTCTGCGCACCTGGACGGTATTGGATGCCTGCGGAAACCAAATCTTCGAGGTAGATGGCCTCGGAAACGATAACCAGCAACTCATCCGGGTGGTGGACGAACAGGCACCCGCTTTCGAGCTGCCCGAACTCTTCCTGACCGCCGATTTGCCACCGGCAACTTCCGGTGGCTCCTGCCGCAGTCAAAGTCTGCTTCCTCCGCCGCTAAATTGGTCGGATTGCAACGACATTACCTCCATTGAAATTATCACTCCCATTGGAGAGGCCGTTTATGTGAATGGTCAGGATGGCCGCGAGGGAGGGCGCATTCCCGCGCCGGGACTGGAACCGGGGTACCACCTCTTCCGCTATGTTCTGACCGATAGTTGCGGCAATAGTAGCGAGCAAACCATCGAAGCGGAGATCCTCGATGTGTTGCCGCCCATTATGATCTGTGCGGGGCAAATAAATGTGAGCTTGTTACCGGACGGCTCGGCGCGATTATTCCCCCAGAACATCGACCGTGGTAGTAGCGACTACTGCTGCGATGATCGATTTGAGATGAAGCTGGCCGAAGAACCTGAATCAGCCTATCGTGATTTCATCGATTTGTTTTGCACCAATCGACCCATTGAGATCGACTTGCGACTCACGGATTGCAGTGGCAATGCCGCTACGTGTCGGGCCACTGTAACGCCATTGGATTTGAACCCCGTTCGAGTACTCAGTGCGCCCGCCGACCGGACGTTGCCCTGTGGTACAGATTATCAGGACTTCCTGCAGGCCGACTTCGAGGCACCTGCCTTTGGGGACAATTGTGAGATCACGGTCGATTTTTCGGTAGATGCCCAGGTGGATGCCTGTGGCCAGGGAACGATTACCCGACGCTGGACGGCACGGGACAATGAAGTGAATCCGCCGGCGGAGGTGACGCAGGTCATTTCCCTCGATACGCAGCACGATCTGGAGCTTTCTATCCCAAGCGATCGCTCGTATACCTGTACAGACGGCGACGATCGGCTGGAAATCCGCCGTACGGGTAGTTGTGACGAGTTGGAACTGACGGTGTCGGACTCTCTGTTGGAGGGAAACCTGGCGAGTGGTTGCTACCGATTGCGCCGACGGTATACTATTCGAAATCGCTGTAACCCAGCTAGCCTACCTACGACCATTCCCCGTCTGGATGCCGTCGGAGGCAATCCCTCCGGTGGCGATGCTTATTTACTGCGCATTCGCGGCAACGAGTTGTACGAAAAGCAAGGCGACGTTGAGCGCCCCATCGGTACTGCCGGAGGCGGTTGGTATCAGTACGATCAGTTTATTGAAGTGAGCGATGCGGAAGCACCCGTCTTCGGGAGTCTGGCCGGGCTGCCCGTTCGCTTTTGCACTGCAGAGCCTTCCTGTTTGGCGGCCGTCGATTTGGGAATTGATCTGACGGACAATTGCACCTCCGGTCTCCAAATCCAAACGAGCCTGACGGTTGACGAGGAGGAGCTAGCCGTCGATACCTTCGGCACCTGGAACCTGTTGAATGGGCAATTGGTGCTGTCGGGCGCGTTTCCCGTGGGAAATTACCGCTATCAGTTACTAGCACTGGATGCTTGTGGCAATCTGGCGCAGTCGACTTATGCCTTCGAAGTCGAAGATTGCGGCACCTGTCGCCGGGATGGAATGATTGATGGGTATGTCTTGCGCGAAAATGGCCTCGCACTACCGGGAGTGACCGTATTCTTACGGACAGCCGGTCAGGTCGATAGCACCCTTACCGATGAGGGGGGGTATTTTACCTTTTCCGGATTACGGCTCGGCGTGGATTACGAGCTATTTGCTACTAAAAACGATGCGATTGCCGCCGGCCTGAGTGTTGCCGATATTGTGCGGGTACAGCAGCACATCCTCGCCAAGGAGTTGCTCCGTAGCAATTATCAACAAATTGCCGGCGATGTGAACAATTCTGAATCCCTCACCGCCGCGGATCTGTTGCAGATGGTACGGGCCATCTTGGGGAAAGTGCAGCAGTTTGGCGATTTGCCTCCCTGGCGGTTTGTGCCCGAAGATCACGCGTTTCCGAATCCACCGGATTTGCGGGTCGATTTTCCCGAATCCGTCCGGTTTACCCCTTTGGAAGGCCCGGAAACTACCACCCTGATTGGAGTGAAGATGGGCGACGTGAACGGTAGCTTTGCCCCCTCTAATCGTTGATACATGCGGGGGCGTCTCTTACTGCCCCAACAGTTATTTATCGTAATGGCTCACATCCACGACGCTTTGCTTGAAGCCCTTGTGGAGGAGCAGATCCAGATTCGTCAGCACGATCTGACCCATTGTTTGGCAGGTTTTGAAGCGATCCGTACGGTGGTGGTAGCCGAGTTGATCGGCGAGTTGGCGCACTTTTGCCGGGGTGGACAGGCGTTCACTGGCCATGACTTTGAAAAGGTTGTCAAAACGGGAGCGTTCGGCCTTGATGCGGGCGGCGATGAGGCTGCGCTCTTCGAGTTGATACTGTTTGACCGTTTCGGAAGACATGTGCTTGATACCAAGGAAAATGAGCGGATTATTCTCTTTAAAATATTGGGGCAGGTAAAAGCTCTTGCGCCCTTCGTAGGATTGTTGGTCAAAATCGATGGCGCGTATGCGGTACTGGAAGCCTTCGATGTCGGGCGTAATGTCCACCACGTAATTATAGGCGCGCATATCGCCGAGCAGGCGTACGAAACAGCGTTCGTTGAATTTGACGAATTCCTTGGCCATGCGCGTTTGATTGAGTACGGAGTCGTCGAGGTAGTTCTTTAAAAAATCATCGCCCGGAATACCGGCGATGTGTTCTTCGATCAATGTGCCACCATCGTGCAAATACCTGACGCTGTTGGGCGACAGTAATTCTTCCAATTCGAGCCCGTATACGCGGTTGGCATCCGAGCGTTTGACGTAGAAGTGGTCGTAGTTGTCGTTTAATTCATTGATGATGCGTATCCGAAAGGGTTTGGTATTCCCGAAGGTGCAATAGTCGACGCGGGCCACTTTCAGGTGTTCCAGCACTTCCATATCGCCGTCTGTCTTCAGAAGGGCATAGATATAGGTAAGCGCCGGATAAATGTCGATTCGATCCGATTCCTGGTAGTAGACGGTCTCCCAGAAGGTATCATTTCCCTTTAAATCCAGCACAGGTACGCTGGCCTCGTACCGGAGTAGGTCGTCGTATTGCAACGGCAATTTGGTGGTTCGGCCGTATCGCTCCAGATAATTCTGCAGTTGTGGGCTTACCGGTACGACCACCTTCTTCTTGCTGGGCTTGTTTTGAATGACCATTGTATCTGGTTCGTTAGTGCTTTTAAATAAGACCGGAGCTTACCAAAATACAAAAGGAACCTGAAGCCATAAAAAAAGACGTCCTCCATGGGAGAGAGGACGTCCGGGAAAGACTCAATTTGGGAGGAGAATTAGTTGATAGACCTTTAGATTATTAGACTTTTAGATTGCCAGGAATTCCTAGAGGTCTAAAAGTCTAAATATCTACTTACTCATCACTCGCCTCTTCGTGGCAGGTATCCTTCAGGGCTTGCAATTCTTCGGCGGAATTAACTACGACGGTGGAGCCATCCGAAAAGACCACGGTGGTGGGATAGGCCAGCATGGGGCGCTCTTCGGAGTTGGGGTTATCGGCTTTCCACTGGCGCAGAAGTACGCCTACCTGAACGCGAGTGGAGGCTTCCTCGATCGTACCGTTGGGGAATTCGATATTGATGGGGTACAGCAGTCGGAAGCAAGCTCGGTGCTGCTTGCCGGGGCGCCGCCAGGGGCGATTGGCGCGGCGGCAGGCCCGACGTAGTTGGGCAAGCTCTATGCCGTTTTCTACAGAAATAATCTGACCACTCTCTGATACAATTTCAAGCGGATAAGATAATTGGGGGCGAGTCAGCGTATCGGGGGCATTGTCTTCGTACCAGGCGCGGATGGTGGCGCGTAATTCATCGTAATCGTTCACTTCCGGAGTGGTGCCGTCGGGCAGTTCGATCGTGATGGGGAACACGAATTCGTAGCAGCCCAGGCGACCACAAGCGGCACGGGTTTCCATGTCTTCAACGGTATTGAACACGAAGTTCTCGGTCTCTTCAGAGGTCGTGACTTCTTCCTTTTCGCAAGAAGTGAAGAGCGTCAGGAAGCCGAAGCAGGACAACAGGGTCAAACGAAAAGCTTGCTTTAGCATTGGAATTGATTTTGATGATGTATTTGCCTGGATAAGCAGCTACAGCAGCGCGTGTACTTGGTCGAATTGTTAAGATTTTCTTAAAAAAATAAAAGAAGCGGATAGGTCTTTGAGAAAGTAAAGTTCTACTTGGCGAAACAGATTGGAGGGAAAGCTTTTTCTTTGCGGGGCAAAACGGCAGAAAGAATCGGTTGACTTCGTCTTTGTCTGCGTTATGGGTATTTGAAAATTGCTACGTTCTCTATGACTTCCACCTGGCAACGACTTCGCGAGGGCGATAAAAGCGCACTGGAAGCGATCTACCGATCGCAGGTGGCGGCATTGTTGCAGTACGGATTGAAATTTACTTCCGATCAATCCCTGGTGGAGGATTGCCTGCACGATCTATTCGTGCGGTTGTGGCAAAACCGGGCCAAATTGGGCGATACCACCTCGGTAGAGGCCTACCTGTTTGCTTCGCTGCGGCGGGCAATTATTCGGGAGCTGAAGAAGGGACAGCGATTTGACGCGCCGGAACGGGAAGACGATCCCCGCTTCGGGGCAGAGCTGGCAGTGGATACTATGATTACCGATCAGGAAATTTCCGATGAACAGGCCCAACGGTTAAAAGCGGCTTTTAGCAAGTTATCCGACCGGCAACGAGAGGCCGTTTACCTGCGCTATTATCAGGAAATGGAATACGAGGCGATTTGCGCGGCAATGGACATTAACTACCAATCGGTCCGCAATCTGGTAGCAGCAGGATTGCGCTCATTGCGAGCCATCTTTGCCGATCAGGCGGACACCTGGATACCATTGATCACTTTTTTGAAAATTCTGCTTTCCGGATAAGTACAAACTCCTGGCCGAAGTCTTATGGAATAAAAACCACGGTTATGCACGCAAAATGGGGAATTGGAATCCTGGCCGTCTTCTTCCTGTTGGGATGCAATAAAGAAGAGGCGGAGGAAATCGCACCGGCTCCGACCGTGGATGCCGAATTGGAATACTACATGCAAACCTTCGAATGGAATGCGGCCGTTTACGGCCTGGACGTTTCCGAAAAGATTACTTCGGTGAGTGCTACGCTGGAGGCCCTGGACGGTAATATTGCAGGGCAGTGTACGAGCTTTTCCGGGGGCGCCGGCAACAACATTCGCATCGATGACCAATTCTGGCAGCAGGCGGATTTCTATTTGCGTGAATTTGTGATGTACCATGAACTTGGCCACTGCGTGCTCGATCGCCCTCATCTGGACGCTGAAACGACGGACGGGCGCTGTATCAGTATCATGAACAGCGGCACCTCCGATTGCATCAACGATTACGGTCCGTTGACCCGAGCGCGTTATTTTGAAGAGCTATTCACCCAATGAAGCAGGAATACCTGACATATAATGCCGAGCAACTGGCTCTCGAACCCACCTTTGTCGGTTGGGTGCGCCGCGCCGAGCAGGCGCAGGCCTGGTCGGATTGGCTCGACGCGCATCCCCAACGGACAGAGACGGTGGAGGAAGCGCGGCGTCTGGTGCAGGGCCTTCGCATCAAGCCTTCACCAATGGAAGGATTTGATGTGGATGCGCTTTGGGACCGGATCGATGCCACAACAGAGGCCTCCGGGCAATTGGCTCCACCTGTCGCACGGCTCCGTGCGCTTCGGCCCTGGTGGTACGGTGGCGCTGCGGCCGCGGCAGTAGCCTTATTGCTACTCTACGTATTCGTCCTGGCTCCCACCAACGTCGTGCATCAGACTCCACTGGCCGCGACCAAGCTCATAGAGCTACCCGATGGTTCGCAGGTGCGGCTCAATGCCGGCAGCCGCATCACGTACGAAGGGGCAGACTGGCCGGAAGAACGAACCCTGGTGCTGGAAGGAGAGGCCTACTTCGAAGTCACGGAGGGCAGCCGGTTTAGCGTGCAAACGGATCGGGGCCGGGTCACGGTACTCGGAACGGCCTTCAATGTGTTTAGTCGGCCCGAGGGCTTTCGGGTCCAGTGTACAAGTGGGCGCGTAGGGGTGCGTGCCGCAGGCGATACCACGACCCTGACGGCCGGTGGGTTCGCCGAGGTTGTCAACGAACGCCTCCTGGTTACCCAGGATACTTCTCAAACCGTACCATGGCTGGACGGCGACTATGAATACGACAATGTGCCGTTTGTGGAAATTGCGGCGGAGTTGGAACGACAATTCGACATTGTCGTACAACTGGAAAGCGGTTTGTCGGAATTGCCACTCAGCTTTAGTTTCAATACGAACGAATCCCTGGATACGACCTTCAAAGCATTGAGTTATCCCTACCGCCTCGATTGGGAACATCGGCGGGATACGATTTACGTGCGGCGGAAAAATTAAACGGTCGCCTGTCCGTTGGGGTCCAAAGACCAATGATGTCTATGCGCACCTCCACGTTATGGATTGTCTTGTGTTGCTGGTCGATTTTGCTGACCGGGCAGTCGGCTACGCCCGTATCCTACCGAATTGACGTGGAGGAACAGGAAGACCTGCTGGCCGTTTTGCAGCGTTTGGAGCGCGACTACCAATGGCGCTTTGCCTACGTCGCCGACGATATGGCACGGGTATATCCCGGTGAGCGATCAATTGAAGCAGCCTCGCCGGAAGGACTCTGTCGGAAGTTGTTCCTGGGCACGTCCGTCCAGTGGCAGGTACAAAAGGAAGAGGATCGCATTTTGCTTCGATACGCCCCCGATGCGCCTATGTGGATCAGTGGGTATCTAATCGATAGCCTTTCGGGGCAGCCCATCGCCGGAGCTAGTATGGGCCTGCGCGATTTTCCAATTGGGACCTATACCGACGACGAAGGCCGGTACAGCCTGGAACTGTCGGCTCAATACGAGCAAGAAGTCTTGGTCGTGCAATCCCTTGGGTATGATGTTTACGAACTGCAAGCCGGCGAACTGGCGCGCAAGGAATTCCTGAAGTTGCGGCCACGCGCCATTTCGATTCCGGCAATTACCATTACGGAAGTGCCGCTTCCCCCGATGGTGGTCCCTTCGTTCGAAGGGGATACCATACAAGCTGATGGTGCGAATCTGCTCGGGGCAAATGCCGGGCTTGGTGCCTCCATTCAGCGACTGGCTCAGCTGGAAGCGGGTGTGGAGGCTACCAATGATTTGAGCAATGAACTGCGCATCCGGGGCAGCGACGGAGCCGCCACGCTCATCATCCTCGACGATATTCCGATTTACCGCGCCGACCATTTTTATGGGTTATTCAGCAACATCAACCCCTTTTACATCACCGAATCGACCTTGTACAAAAATGCCCTGCCGGTGGAATACGGCGGACGAACCGGGGGAATGCTATTGATGAATTCGCCGCGTTTTCTCCAAAAGCCCCGAGGGAGTGGCATTATCAGTTTGTACGATGGCGGGCTGGCGACCGGCTTCCAGGTAGGTTCGCGAGCGGAGGTGCAACTGGCGGGGCGCACCTCAATCGGAAATGCGGCCAACACCAAGTTTTTCGACTGGTTTCAGGCCGAGTTCGATCCGACGCTGATCGATGCGGAAAATTTTCGCCGGCCACCCTTGGTCGAACCGGATCCAGCCTTCCAGTACTTCGATCTCAATGGTAAACTCACCCTTACCCTGCCCAATCGTACCTGGTTGACAGCCAGTCTGTTTGCTAGCCAGGACGCGCTGAACAGTCAATACGAAATCACCTATCCAAGTGTCTTTGAGCGGCTTCGGGAGGACAACCGGGAGACCTTTATCCAGAACGACGAATGGCTTTCCCTGGGCACCAGTCTCCGGCTGACGAAGCAGTGGAGCAACCGTTGGCAATCCGATTGGACGGCCTTTTACAGCACGTACCGCGACTCTTCACTGGTACTTTCCCAAATTGAGCAGGTACGGAGGCGCTCCGTCAAGGTAACGAGTACGCAGACCAGTTATCAGAATGACCTTCGTGGGGCCGGATTGAAGTTCACAACGCAGTTGAATCATCCGAAAAAACGGGCTCCCCAGCTACTATTCGGGCTCCAGGTGGACAACTACCGAATCGATACCCGTTTGCGCGCCGATTCGATGAATATCCTTGGACGACTCATTCAAACTACGGAGGCAAGTACCTTCGGTACCTACAACTGGCAACCCAACGAATCGCTGTTATTTCAGGTCGGTGGCCGCTTGACTTATTACGGAGCGACGAAGCAAGTGTACGGTTCACCCCGCCTGGCACTGGAATACCGGATAGGGCGTTCGCTACGCCTCAAGAGTGCTTATTCCGAGCAATATCAGTTTTTGCGTTCCGTCAATTACGAAACCATCTACGGAGCAGAGGTAGACCTGCTGGCTTTGGCCTCCTCCGATTTTTTCGAACCCGCCAGCACCGAATCCGTCATGGTTGGAGTCGATTGGCAACCCGGTCGTTGGTTGGTAGATGTGGAAGCCTACTACAAATACCAAGACAACGTGATCGAGTTTGCCCAGTTGCGCCCTGGGTTAGGTCAGAGCGATATCCGACCCAATGCGGGAACCTTCACCACCTTTACCGGCACAGGGCGGATAAAGGGGATCGACCTCACGGTCGGCTACCGGTCCGATCAATTCGATACCAGGCTGGCGTACACCCTTAGTAGAGCGGAACAACGGTTTCCCACGATTTTCAACAACCAGTACTTTCTACAACCCTACGATCGGCCGCATCAACTGAAACAAATCAATCGGTATCGGTTTGGCCGCTTCGAAGCCTCCGCCACTTTTATTTATGCCAGCGGCCAAACGTTCACCGATATTACGCTCCTGGATTACTTATTGGATCGCCGTGATATCGATATCCGCCAGCGTACCAGCCGACTACCGGCCTATATGCGTCTCGACCTCGGCCTGCAATACCATCTGGAGGTGGGCTCTACGGGCGTTCAGATCGGTCTGTCCGTTTTCAATGCTACCGATCGGGACAATGTCCGGCAGATCCAATACTTCTATTCTTATTTCACCGATACGGCCACGGGTACGCGCAATACCGTCATTGGCGCGCAAACGCCCCTGCTTGGCCGCACGGTGAACCTAAGTGCGCTGGTGCAGTTTTAGGCTTCCTTTAATTCCATCAGCTCTTCGACCACCTCTGGATTCAACAGGGTGGAGGTATCGCCCAGGTTGCTGGTATCTCCGGAAGCGACTTTGCGCAGAATGCGGCGCATGATCTTGCCCGAGCGCGTCTTTGGCAAGCCGCTGACTACCTGGATTTTATCCGGCTTGGCAATCGGGCCAATTTCGCGGCGGACCACCTCGATCACTTCGCGGCGGAAGGTTTCGAGATCGGAGATGGCTTCGGCCGTAATAACGTACGCGTAGATGCCCTGCCCCTTGATGTCGTGGGGATAGCCAACCACGGCGGATTCGATCACTTTCGGGTGCTCATTAATGGCATTTTCCACTTCGGCGGTGCCCATGCGGTGACCGCTGACGTTGATGACATCATCTACCCGGCCGATGATGCGATACATGCCGTTCTCATCGCGGCGGGCCCCGTCGCCCGTGAAGTATTTGTTTTCGAAGTGGGAGAAATAAGTGAGTCGACAGCGATTGTGGTCGCCGTAGGTCGTGCGGAGAATGCTGGGCCAGGGAAATTTAATACAGAGCAAGCCCTCTACGTCGTTGCCTTCCAATTCATTGCCTTCGTGATCGACGAGTACCGTCTGGATACCGGGAAGCGGATAGCCGGCGTGGGCGGGTTTCATGGGGCTGATGTCGCCGATGCCGGCAATCATCATGCCACCGGTTTCTGTCTGCCACCAGGTATCTACAATCGGGGCTTTTTTCTTGCCCACCACTTCGTGGTACCACTCCCAGGCCTCTTCGTTGATGGGTTCGCCCACCGTTCCCAGCACTTTTAGGGAGCTGAGGTCGTACTTGTTGACGTATTCGTCGCCGTGGGCCATCAGCGCCCGAATAGCGGTAGGAGCCGTGTAAAACTGATTGACTTTCAGCTTCTCACATGTTTGCCAGAAGCGACCGGCATCGGGGTAGGTGGGTACCCCTTCAAACATAACGCTGGTGGCTCCGGCGAGGAGCGGGCCGTAAATGATGTAGGAGTGCCCCGTAATCCAGCCAATATCTGCGGTACACCAGTACACGTCGCCGGGCTGGTACTGAAAGACGTTCATGAAGGTGTAGGCCGTATAGACCATATACCCACCGCAAGTGTGGACTACGCCCTTCGGCTTGCCCGTCGACCCGGAAGTATATAGAATAAAGAGCATGTCTTCGGCTTCCATCACTTCGGCCGGGCACTCTGTGGATTGATGATCTACCTGCTCGTGCCACCATTTGTCGAGCGGCTGATTCCAGGCCACTTCATCGCCGGTATTTTTGTGTACCAGTACGGTTTCGATGCTGTCGCATCCCATCGAAATAGCCTTATCCACCACCTCTTTTACTGGAATATGCTTGGGGCCACGGTTATTGAAATCCGAGCAAATAACCATTTTGCAACTCGCATCCTGAATGCGATCGGCCAGTGCCTGCGCACTAAAACCTGCGAACACCACGGAGTGAACGGCCCCGATACGAGCGCAAGCCAGCACCCCGATTGCGAGTTGGGGCACCATCGGCATGTAGAAGCAAACCCGATCGCCTTTCTCGATGCCCAAAGCACGTAGCGCATTGGCGGCCTTACAGACCTCTTCGTGCAATTGCTGGTAGGTAAAATGGGTGGGGGCCTGTTCTGGATCGTTCGGCTCGTAGAGAATAGCGGTCTGATCTCCTCTGGTGGCCAGGTGGCGATCGAGGCAGTTTTCGGTGATGTTCAACCGCCCGCCCTGAAACCAACGAACGTTGGGCTCGGTGAAATTCCATTCCAGCACCTTATCCCAGGGCTTGTGCCAGGTGAACTGATTGGCCATCTCGGCCCAAAAGCCTTCGGGGTCTTCCACGCTGCGGCGATAGACTTGTTGGTACTCTTCGAAGGATGTGATTTGAGGCATCATAATATGGTGGCTTTATGATTAAGGTCCGTAAATATCTAAATATCTATATTTTTAGATTAATTCGGACAAAAAAAACTCAACTAAATTCAAATATTTCGTTGACGGTGTTCAGAAGCGCCTGATTTTCGAATGGCTTGGTCAAATAGATTTCCCCTCCGCTGTCGTATCCGTTAAATCGGTCTTGTTGGGTTCCTTTGGCGGTGAGGAAGATGATCGTAACGTCCATATGCCTCGGGTCGCGCCTGATGTGTCGGGCGGTTTCGAAGCCATCCATCCCGGGCATCATTACATCCAGGATGACCAATTCCGGCCGGTGTTGATTGAGGACGGCTAAGGCTTCCTGGCCATTGGAGGCCTGGTAAACCGTCAACCCTTCCTCTTCCAGTAAAAACCGGAGGGCAGTGAGGATATTGGGTTCGTCATCGACGATCAGGATGCGTTTGCTTGCTGCCATGAATTAAAAGTAGGCGCAGAGGATGATAATTCCAACAAAAATTACAAAAAATATAGGAAGTATAAAATTTATTAAGGGAAATGGATCAAATCTAGCTGGAACGATTGGATCGGTAGGGTACGGCTGGCTAGCCCCTGCGCCCAAAAGGCAGGCCGAAATCCGAAAGTGCATGATCAGGCGGCTTTCATAGTGGTTGCTCTTCGGCGTACGGAGGCAGGCTTACCTCAAAGGTCGCGCCCCAATTGTTGCGCTCCCTGAGTTGGATGTTCCCTCGATGTTGTTCGACGATTTGCCGGCAGATGTACAGCCCCAGTCCACTGCCGGTCGGTTTCCCCATTTTGCGATCGCTGACCTGCGTGAAGCGCTCGAAGATGAATTCCCGTTTGGATGGGGGGATTCCGGGCCCGTTATCCGAAAGGCAAACACAGCTTTGGTTGCCCTTTTCGCCGATGCGCAGCTCAATGACACCCGTGTTGGGGTCGCAGAACTTGATGGCATTCCCGATTAAATTTACCCATAGCTGCTGCAGGCGGTCGGGGTCGCCCCAAACTGGCATCGGCCGGTCGGCGTATTGTATGCGCAAATCAATGTGGCGATTCTCCACCACTTGCTGAAATCCCTGGACCGCCTCCCGCACACTGGTATTCAAATCAACGATGCATTGAGTAGTAGAGGCCACCGGATGCTGGATTTTCTCCAGGTCGAGCACCTGGTTGATCAGGCGGGTAAGTCGGGTACATTCCGCTACAATAATTTCGAGAAATTCCTGCTGCTGCTCAGGGCTAACGTTCTTGCGTTGCAACAGGATTTCGCTCAGCGACCGAATGGAGGTCATGGGCGTCCGCAGCTCGTGGGTAACCGTGGTTATGAACTCGGCCTTGAGTTCATCCAATTCTTTCAATCGTTGGTTGGCGGCCTGTAGTTGATGGGTGGTGGCCTCCAACTCCTGCGACTTGCGCTCGAGCATCTGGTTGTAGTGGAGCACTTCTTTGGTCTGATCGAGTACCTGGAGCAATTCCTGCAGGCTGATGGGGTCTTCCTTCGCGATGCTCCCGATGGCCAGGCTGGCACTGGCGGCGCCGATCGCTCCGGCCAGTTGCGTTTCGGTATAAGACACCAGATCGGCGCTGGCAATGCGCTGTTGGTTTAGATTGATGTCCCGTTGTTTTTCGTATTGGCGAAACACGGCTTCGGACTTCTGTGGACCTAAAAACCGTTGGAGCAGTAATTGCAAATCCGCTATTCGTGCCCGCCGCCGCCGGACTTCGAGCTCTCCCGACGAATTTCGGTATTTGTAGATTCCGACGAATAGGTCTGCTTGGCTAATGCCCAGCGTGGAGGGTTGGGTGATGAGCGAGACGCCCACAAATGATAGGGTATTTACCGTCAGGCTCCAAAAAGCTGCCCGGCTAAGTAAAGAACCTGTTTCAAACCCCAGCAAGGCGTTGGGCCGCAACCAGTCGATTCCCCAGGGGCCCGACTCCATCCAATTGCTGGAAAGTAGCCCGGCTTCCATTAGAGTGGGCAGAGAGAGGGTATATCCCCAGAGGAGAAAGCCGGAAATGAGACCGGCAAAAGCCCCCCACTGATTGGCACGCCGCCAGTACAATCCTCCGATGACGGCCGGCGCAAACTGGGCAACGGCCAGGAAGGAAATAAGTCCGGTGGAGACGATGGAATAGTTAGTACCCACTAATTGAAAATACCCGTAAGCCAGCAACAATACCCCCACGATGCTCAACCGCCGGATGGTGAGTAAACGACGGGGAAGGCGCGTGTCGAGTTCGGTGCGCACTTCCTTACGCACGATCAGGGGAAGTACCAAATTGTTGCCGATGATAATGCTCAGGGCGAGCACGGCTACTACCACCATGCCCGTGGCCGCACTGAACCCTCCCAGACCCACGAAAAGCGCCAGGGCTTCCTGACCGGTTTTCAGCGGTAGTTCAAGGACAAAGAAATCCGGTTCGATCGACTGCCCGTCGAAGTAAATCAACCCCGCAATGGCAATGGGGAGGACAAATACATTTATCAATAACAAATACAACGGAAACAGCCAGGCCGCCGTGTACAAATGGCGGCGGTCGTAATTTTCGACCACGGCCGTGTGAAACTGGCGGGGCAAAAACAGAATGGCCAACATGGATAATACATTGAGCCAGAACCATTCCCAGGCATCTAGCCCGACACCTTCGAAGGTGAGGATGCGTTGCACATCGGGCCGAAGGCGGCCCTGTTCGAATAGATCGCCCAAGCCGTTGAACAAGCCGAAACACACAAAACCCCCGACGATCAGAAAGGCCATTAGCTTGACCAGGCTTTCAAAGGCAATGGCCGTCACGATGCCTTCATGCCGCTCGTTCGGATCGAGGGAACGCGTCCCGAAAAGAATAGCGAACAACGCGAGAATAATGGTAATGTCGAAGGCCGGATCGGAGTAAAACGGACCGCTTGCTTCCTGGTTGAACACGGAAGTGGGCGCGAGGATGCGAAACGAAGTGACAATGGCCTTCAGCTGGATAGAGATGTAGGGAATAATGCCTACAACCGTAATGAAGGCGGCCAACATGCCCAGGCTCGTGCTCTTGGCGTAGCGGCTGGAGATGAAATCCGCCACGGAATTGATGCGCTGGGATTTACTAATCAAGATGATTTTACGCAGAATCAATATCCAGATGGGCGCAAGGATGGTCGGTCCGAGATAGACGGGTAAGAAACTGAGGCCCTGAGTAGCGGCGCGGCCTACACTTCCGTAAAAGGTCCAGGCGGTGCAGAATACGGCCAGGGAAAGCGCGTATACCGCTGGGTGTTTGGCCCAACTCTTCGATCGGTGCGCCCGGCGATCCGCTCGATAGGCAATCCAGAAAAGCCCGCATAAATACAGCAGGAATGAAGCAATGACGATTCCGCTACCCATAGACGCGTTCAGTCTTCCTCTTGGCGATCGTCGGGCAGATTGCGGCCGCTCGATCGCGCAACCACAATATAGATGAAAATGATGATGGCAAGCCAGGCACCGAATAAATAGACGTACAGGAGCGGAAGGCCAAATAAGAGCGTGTCGTGGCTGGCCAAATCGACGATAGGGTACAGCAGCAACAGGCCGGCTAACACAAACAAGAAAAAGAGACGTTCGTTTTTCCGGTCGGGCATTGCTGTGCTTCTATTTGTCATTGTCGGAGCAATCCAAAGTAGGTCGGGTTAAGAATCTTCGATTTAATCAAAGCCCACAAAAATAGCAGACCGAATGCTCCCAGCCCAACGGAAATCAAATAATATCCCTGTATCTGGGATTCGAGTGCGAAACGCAACACGAGCGTTCCCGTCAGGTAAATGCAGATAAATACATCGGAGGTTAGCGGACCCAATTTTAGAAATTGCATATGAATGAGCATTAAAAAAGGCCGGGAGATGCCGATTGTCGACAGCCCCCGGCGATTGTAAGTTATCAATGAACGAAAGCGTCGCCTGCTCCCGCCGGGATGCGAATGTCTTCTACAATTTCCTGTACTTCTTGCGGAGGAGCAGCCGTAAGACGGCTCACCACGATGGAGATGACAAAGTTGACTACCATGGCAACGGTACCGAAGCCTTCCGGGGAGATGCCGAACCACCAATCTTCGGGAGTAGTGGGGCCACCGATCCAGCCGAGCTTGTAGCGCATCATGTAGTAGCCCATCAGGGAAATTCCGACGACCATACCGGCAATGGCACCTTCGCGATTCATGCGCTTATCGAAAATACCCAATACGATCGCGGGGAAGAACGAAGCGGCAGCCAGGCCAAAGGCCAGCGCGACCACCGCCGCTACGAAGCCGGGCGGATTGATTCCGAAGTATCCGGCAATGATTACGGCGACCACCGCACTGAGCCGGGCAGCCAGGAGTTCTCCTTTATCGCTGATGTTGGGTGCAATTTGCTTTTTGATCAAATCGTGGGAAACCGAAGTCGATATGACCAGTAGTAGTCCGGCAGCAGTAGAAAGCGCCGCCGCCAATCCGCCGGCCGCCACCAGGGCAATCACCCAGGAGGGAAGATTGGCAATTTCGGGGTTGGCGAGCACCATGATGTCGCGGTCGATGTACAGCTCATTGGCGCTTTCGGTCGGCTGATTCGATAGTAATACTTCCTGAGAAGCACCGCGCTGGCGGTTTCCGTCGACCATCAATTGCTCGGGCTTCCCTTCGAAGGCGGTGCCGGCCATGTACTGTATCCGGCCATCCTCATTCTTGTCTACCCAAGCCAGCAGTGCCGTTTCTTCCCATTTCTTAAACCAATCGGGAGCTACGGCATATTCCGTATTGTTGACGGTTTGAATCAGGTTCACGCGGGCAAAGGCGGCGATCGCCGGTGCGGTGGTATACAGAATGGCAATAAACACCAGGGCGTAGCCCGCGGAAACGCGCGCATCGCGTACGCGTGGTACGGTGAAGAAGCGCACGATGACGTGCGGCAAGCCGGCGGTTCCCACCATCAGGGCAAGCGTGATCGCAAAGACATCAACCATCGATTTGCTGCCATCGGTATATTCGGCGAAGCCCAGATCCGTATTCAATTGATTGAGCTTGGCGAGCAGAGCCGTGCCGCTTCCGTCATTGACCGTGCCAATGAAGCCGAGTTGTGGAATCGCATTGCCGGTAATGGTCAGTGAAATGAAAATGGCCGGTACCATAAAGGCAAAAATCAATACACAGTACTGGGCCACCTGGGTGTAGGTAATACCCTTCATGCCACCCAATACGGCGTAGAAAAACACGATCGCCATACCGATGTAGACACCCATGTTGATATCCACCTCCAGAAAGCGGCTGAATACTACCCCTACGCCGCGCATTTGCCCGGCTACGTAGGTAAATGAAACGAGGAGCGCGCAGATGACCGCCACGGTACGGGCCGTATCCGAGTAGTAGCGGTCACCGATGAAGTCCGGGACGGTAAACTTGCCAAACTTCCTTAAGTAGGGCGCTAGTAGTAGGGCTAGTAAGACGTATCCGCCCGTCCAGCCCATCAGATAGACCGCCCCGTCGTAACCCATAAAGCTGACGAGACCGGCCATTGATATAAAAGAAGCCGCTGACATCCAGTCGGCCGCTGTGGCCATGCCATTGGCGATCGGGGGAACACCGCCGCCGGCAACGTAAAATTCAGAGGTAGAGGACGCGCGCGACCAGATGGCAATGCCGATGTACAGGGCAAACGTGATCCCTACGATTATAAAAGTCCAGGTTTGAACACCCATGGTTTATTCTTTTTCAGTGGTTTAGAAAATTATCCTTCGTCGACTCCGTACTTGCGGTCCAGTTTGTTCATCAGCCGCACGTAGATAAAAATCAGGATGACGAAGACGTAGATCGACCCCTGCTGGGCAAACCAGAAGCCCAATGGAGCTCCGCCGATGGAAACCTGGTTGAATACGTCTACCAGTAGAATGCCGAAGCCGTACGAGACCAGAAACCAGACGGATAGTAGGGCCACCAGATAGCGTAGGTTTTCCTTCCAGTAGTCTTTTAAATTTCGATCTGACATAGTAATCGCTTTTTTGGTGGTTGATTTATAGGAAGATGTGGGCTTGGAAACGAATCTGCTGCACATCGCCGCCCGTGGCGGGGCTTTCCCGAATGTCGTTGTTGATGCCGTGGTATTCGAGGGTTAACTTGGCGTTGTGGCCGTTGATGAAATAATTCACTCCGGCGTTCAGCGCGCTGATGTTGTTGTCCAGCCCTTCAAAGTTGTTGTTCTGGAAGCTGACGTAGGGCATGAAATTCGTGCCGGCCGGCTTGAATCCAACCTGGCCGTAAAAACTGCTTCCGGTACCGGCCCACCGGCTGACGTAGTCGTCTCCGAAGTTCCAGTTGGTGAAGGCCAGGTAGGCGTTGAGGCAATTGCCGCCGGCTCCGACGGGGGTGTCGAGGAAGACGTCGGCAGCGAAGTGGCTGACACCCTCGTGCTCGTTGGTCTCGTTGTTGTACATGCCGTTCGGATGCACGAAGAATCCCGTGCCAATAGCCAGTACGCGCTTTGCACCGAGATAGGAACCGACATTGTAGGGCAGTTTGGTCGATTCGCCATCCCAGAAATTGTAGCGGACATAGCCGGTGTAAATGGTATTTCCGGTGGGATCGCCCTCAATGGCTTCGGTTTCGGGGTCGTCTCCTTCGTTGAAGGAAACACCGTTGTAGGTAAGCGGCCCTCGACCGAAGTTGCGGGAAATACCGTTGCGGCCCGGATTGTTGATAGCTACGCGGTAGTCGAGTTTCCCGACCTGGCCTTTGGCGTAGATGCCGAGGTGCCGGGCAAACTGGTCAGTAACAGCCAAGGAGTGCCAGTTGATGAATGGCCGGGGGGCGTCCATGGTCATGAAGTTCAGGGTGCTTTGGCTCGCCAGTCGGGTCAGGCCATTCCAGTAGTGCAGGCCCCCGCCAAGGAAGAGGGATTGGTCATTCGATACTTTAAACTCGGTCCAGGCACCGTGGAGGAAGAGCTGCGGGGAATCTCCGTTGTTGCCCAGGCTGGTAAGGTTGGAAGCTGTCAGCCCGTTTAGCCCGAAGTGCGTCAATACCAGGAAGCGGGGCGAAATTTGAGCGTAAGCCAAAAAGCGCGAACGGCGAATCAGGGTATTGAGCTGTAGCTTCGCATCGTCTACGGCAAGGTTGTTGGTCTGTAGCCACTGCTGATGCCAGATGATGAACCGGACGTATTTATTGCCGGATTCGTCCAGATTCAGTTTCAGTGGTTTGTATGCGTTGTCCGTTTTCTCTTGGGTAGGCTGTGCCTCTAACGCACTAGGCCCGAGCAAAAGAAGCAGCACAACAACGAGGGCGGATGTAATTCGATAAGGCATGCGATCCTTTTTTAAGCCAGATAAGTGGTGAACTACGCAGAGTCGATGGCCAATCGGTTGCACAAGCTAAAGTATATAGATATCTATATAATTCAAAGTATTTTAGTAA
The DNA here is from genome assembly GCA_964504335.1 of uncultured Saprospiraceae bacterium. Classification (GTDB taxonomy): domain Bacteria; phylum Bacteroidota; class Bacteroidia; order Chitinophagales; family Saprospiraceae; genus CAZDET01. Next base: position 9,468 of record CAZDET010000002.1, on the reverse strand, counting down.
AAAAAATCATCCTCAATCAAAACATAATTCTATCGCTAATGCGAGAAACCTGGAAAAAATGGGGAAATAGGGGAGGGAAGCACAAAAAATTTTAAGAAGGAAGTGCCTCAAATGACCTTGGTCAGTACCTTGAGGATGTCGTAGAAATCTCGATTGGCCAGGGCGTAGAATGAGTTTTTACCTTCCCGCTCGACTTCAACCACGCCACGGGTCTTCAAAATGCGGAGGTGATGGCTGGCGATGGCTTGTTCGATATCGAGTCGTTGGTAAATTTCCGTGACGGATAAACTACCGTGTGTATGCAGCAGATCGATGATTGCCAACCGAATGGGATGCGCGATTGCGCGCAGGGTCTCAGTGGAGTTTTCGAGAAATGCCGGTTGAAATTGTGATTTCATTGGAATGGGTTCTACTAATGCTGCGGATAAGGTTGAAGTGGAAAAAGTTTGGATCGATTTCTTCGAGTACATAAATATACGAATATATTTAAGTATATATTTTCAGTTTTCGTTCAATCCAGCCTATGGCTAATGTGATCGCGCGGCGGGTTTTTGACTTCCTCCGGGAATACCCTCCGTTTAATTTGCTAGAGGAAGAAGTGCTATCGCGGGTAGCGGAGCGCGTCGTTGTTCAATACCGGCAGAAAGGAGAAACGATCTACGAACGGGGCGATCTACCCGGCTCGTACATCTACATGGTTCGGGAAGGGGCCGTAGATTTATTTACCCAGGAAGATGGCCGGGAGCGGTTGGTGGAGCATTGCGACGAAGGGGATGTATTTGGTATTCGTCCTCTATTAGCCGCTGATGCCTACACCCTTACCGCTCGCACGGCGGAAGATACGCTGCTGTATGCCGTGAATACGGAAGGTTTTCAGCGCGAAATGGAGTCCAATCCGCGTTTGTCGTACTATCTCGCCACCAGCATGGCATCGAGTTTGCCGGAGACGATCCAGGCACAGGTGAAGCGCCGCGGGCAATTTTTCCTGTCGAATACTCCTGACGCTACGATCCTCCGGTTGTCGGAACTTTCCTCGCTCGACCGGTCGAGCGAGCCGATTACCTGTGCACCGGATTATTTGGTGCGGGAAGCGGCCCACACGATGACGACCCGGCGGGTCGGCTCCATCATCGTAATTGATGCCGAGCGGCGGCCACTGGGAATTGTAACGGATCACGACCTGCGCGCGATGATTGCCACGGGGCGTTTTCCGCTCGATGCCCCCGTGGAGGCGATCATGTCGAGTCCGGTCATCACCATCGGCCGCAAGCGGACGGTTGCTGAGGTGCAAATTGCCATGCTCCAACACCGGATTCACCATCTGTGCATTACCGAAGACGGTACCGTTCAAACCCCTGTTGTTGGGGTCATCAGTCAGCATGATCTGCTGGTGTTGCAGGGGAATAATCCGGCGGTCCTAATCCGGGAAATCCAACGGTCGGGTACGGCCGAGCAGATGCTCGGCGTGCGGGAGCGGGCCGAGGCGATGCTTCAGCAATACCTCTACCAGGAGGTGGCCATGCCCTACATCGCTACCATCATGACGGAAATTAACGATCAGCTATTCCAACGAGGGCTGCGGTTGGCCGAGCAGAGCTTGCGGGCAGAAGGGAAGGGCGACCCTCCCGTACCCTATTGCTGGATGGCCATCGGCAGCCACGGGCGCGGCGAACAGCTACTGCGCACCGATCAGGACCATGCCCTGGTCTTTCAGGATGTCAATGAGGCGGAGCATCAACCCGTGAAAAATTACTTCCTGCAATTGGCGGATCGGGTGGTGGAGCTCCTCTACGTGGTCGGTTTCGATTATTGCCCGGGTGATATGATGGCGCGCAACCCGCGCTGGTGCCAATCGCTGCAAGAATGGAAGGACACGTTCAGTGAATGGATTGGCGTACCAACCTCGGATGCCATCCTCCACTCCTCCACCTTCTTCGATTTTCGGCCCGTAGACGGTGACCGCTCCCTGACGACTGGTTTATCGGAATCCATTCTGGCCAACCTCCAGCGGAATGATATCTTTTTTTCGTTCATGGCGCGTACGGCTATCCAGAAACCGCCGCCCCTGACGTTTTTTCGCAACTTCGTCGTCGAATCCAGCGGAGAACACAAAAACGAATTCGATATCAAGGCGCGGGCCATGATGCCCCTGGTGGATACGGCTCGGGTGCTGACGTTAGCCGCTAAACTACCCGGTATCAACAACACGTTTCGCCGCTACGAGCGCCTCGCCGAATTGGAACCCCAAAACCAGGAATTGTATGAGGAAGCGGCCGATGCTTACGAAATTCTTATGCGCCTGCGTACCCTCCAGGGGCTGAAACACGAAAATTCAGGGCGGTACTTCAATCCGGCCGAACTCAGCAAAATGGAGCGCCTCCACCTGCGCAACACTTTCCGACCGGTAAAGGAACTGCAATCTCTGCTGAACGTGCGCTTCCAGTTAGCGTACTTTCGGTAGGTGGCGAGGTGGCGAGGTGGTGAGTGTGGTGAGATTAATTGTTGTGATGTTGAATTGGTTTCGAAAACGGGAAGAGTACCCCGGGGAGCCGCCGGACTTTTACCAGGAGTACCTGGGGCTGCGGCCGGGCAAAATCGATCTGCAAACGCCGATCGAGCGAGTCCGGTTTGTCGTATTCGATACGGAGACCACTGGATTAAAGCCCCAACGGGATCGGGTGTTGTCGGTAGGAGCCGTGGCGGTTCAGAACGGAGCGATGGAGGTCGGTTCGGCCCTGCACCGCTTCATTGCTCAGCGGGGCTGGGAAGTGGGGTTGCGGCGGGATATCGTCATTCATGGTATTTTGCCCAGCCGCCCCGACCGCGAATCGGAGTACGAAGTGCTGCGCGAGGTGCTGGCCTATTTCGGAAACTCGGTATTAGTGGGGCATCACGTGCGCTTCGATATCAAAATGATCAACAATGCGCTGCGCCGCCACGGAGGAGGAACCCTCCAAAATCGAAGCCTGGACACGGTGCGGCTTTACCAACTGGTGCATCCCGCCACAACCTGGAGAAATGAGCCCAATTTTGGCCTCGATCACATAGCTACGGAGTACCAGATTTTGCTGCAAGATCGGCATACCGCCCTGGGGGATGCCTACATCACCGCATTGCTATTTTCCAAATTAGTGGCGAAGTTGCGCAAGCGCGGAAAGCGAAAACTGGGCGATCTGCTGCGCTGAATAATCGTATGTTTGCCGCAATCGTATGATCTCCAACCGACACATTGCTCACTCCCCGCTCCTTTGGCTGATAGGGTGGACGATTCTCAATCTCCTGCAAGCCTACGCAAGTCCGATCGATGCGGATGAAGCATACTATTGGGCCTATGCGCAGCAACTTGACTGGGGATACTTTGACCATCCGCCCGTTGTAGCGCTATTGGTTTATTTGGGGTTGGATTGGTTACCTCCCCACCTCGACATCCGATTTGGTACGGTGCTATCCTCCTCTTTTCTAATGGTAATTTTGTGGGATTTGGTGGGACAACCGCGCGGAGAACGGCTATGGTTGTTTGGGCTGTTGTGCTTTGCCCAACCCTTTCTGCAAGCTTATAGCTTCATCACTACGCCGGATGCCCCCCTGCTACTGGGTACCGGGCTATTTTTCTGGGCCTACCAGCGCTATCTGAGCAAGCAGGATTGGTCGACCGTCCTGATGTGGGGAGCTAGTATGGCCTTTTTGCTGTATAGTAAGTATCACGGTATCCTGATTATTGGTCTGACGGTCCTTTCCAACCGGCGCCTTTGGCGGCAACCAGCCTTTTATCTGGCGGGTGCCTTTGGGGCTTGCTTGTTTTTGCCGCATCTCTACTGGCAGTGGAGCCATGAATTTCCCTCCGTGCGCTACCACCTGGCCGGCCGCAACGACGACTATCAGCTAAAGTACACCTTGAATTACCTGCTCAATCAATTGTTGATTTTCAACCCGCTGTTGCTTTTTTACTTTGTTCGGACCTTCTGGCGCCGCCGACCGCAGGCCCCCCTGGAATCGGCCTTTTACTGGAATGTGGTGGGTTTTTTCGCCTTCTTTCTGTGGAGCAGTTTTAAAGGGGGCACCGAAGCCCAATGGACTGCCGTTTTGGCGATTCCACTCACGGTGCTGCTCTTTCGGGAAGCCGTGGACCGACCGGCGAATGTCCCTTATCTCAAAACGGTCTTGTGGGGAGCTGCGGGATTATTCCTGCTGGGCCGACTGCTGCTCTTTGTTCCGGTTGATTCCTGGCCGAAGAACATCCAGCGGCGGTTCAACCACCGGGCCTGGATCGCGGTGGTCCGACCGGCCATTGACGATCGGGTGGCCGTTTTTCAGAATAGCTACCGCAATGCTTCCGTTTACCGCTACTATACCAGGCGCCCGGCCTGGACCATCACCGATGCCGGCTACCGGCCGAGCCAATATGATTTGTGGCAACAAGACACGGCCCTGCACAACGATCGGGTAACGCTGCTCGGGCACATGAGCTGGGAATGTGCGAGCTGCGATACGCTGAGTGTGGGAAAAAAGCGATTCAAAGTGCGCACCGTCGATTCCCTGCAAATCGTGAAAGAAGTGCGATTCCATTGGCAACAACCGACAAGCCGGTCACTCCAGTTACAGAATACCCTTCCCCTGGATGTAACCGTATCCAACCCCTATCCCTTCCCAATACGGCCGTTTGCCGGCGACTTGCCCCTTCAATTGAAGGCAATCATCCGAGCCGGCAAAAACGACTGGATGCCCTTTGCCGTCCAACCACTATCCCCCTTGGACATTCTTCCGGCTGATACCACCATCAAACTGCACCTACTTCTGACTCCTCCGGACAGCCTGGCTTTGGGAAATAATGAGTTACGCATCGGTTGGGCCTACCAGGGCATGCCTCCGCTGGCCTATCAGGTGGAGGGGCTAGAAGTGCAGATTGAACCGTAAACATTATTTAGTCGATCCGCACCATCGCCGATCGGCCATCCCTGGTACGTAGTAAATACATTCCTCTGGCGATCGGCGGAAGGTCCAAGTACCCGGATTTTGGCTGCTGCAAAATCAATCGCCCGTGTAGATCGAAGAGTTCTACTGCCGCTGGTTCGCTAAAGAACAGCGTACCCTGCCCGGCGATCGGATTCGGGTATACGGAAAAGGGTTGCTGAAGCACTCCGGGATCGGATACGCTGGATACGACATCCTGATCGATGGTATAAATGCTCAGGGTTCCGCTCACTTCGTTGGCAACGATTACCAGACCAGTATCGACTGCGACGGTTTCCCCGACTACCGGTGGTAGATAGAGGATGCCTTCCGGCCCTAAATCGCCGCCGGCCTCTTCTCCGAGGGTACGGCTATTGACATAATCGGTGATGACTGGTGCGGAAGGGTTGGCAAGATTAATGGCGACAACCCCACCAATGCGTTCCAGTCCCAGAAAGGCGTAGGGAGTCCCGTCGATGGTGGCTACAATAACTCCTTCCGGCTCGGGTCCCTTATTGTCGGATCGGTTTTTGAAGGAATTATTTGAATTACTGGCATTAAACAGGGAACCAAATTCCGGATCCGTGGCCGTCAGTCGTTCCAACTCCGCGCCGCTGTCGTAGACGAGGTTGCCTTCAAGGGCATTCCAAATGGAGAAGGATCGACCGCCGAATACATAAACTTCTTCGTATTGCCCATCGTTGTCCGTGTCGCCGTTGGCGGTGGTTACGGTAAGTGGCCCCAGCGCGTGGTCGGCTTGCAATACCTCGGCATTGGGAAAAGTGGACAGGTCGAGCATTAAGTCTTTAAAATCCGATTCCTCCGAAAATCCATCGTAATCCCGGCCATCTCCTTCGTTGGCGGTAATGAGCAATGGGGTCTGATCCAGTGGATTCTGGAAGTAGGCGATCCCGTCGGGTTGGTACATGCCCAGGATCGGCCAGTTGGCGAGTAGGATGGTATCCGAATCGTTGGAGGCATCCAGCGGATTATCTCGTAGTAAGTGATTCTTGAAACCGAGCGGAAATAGGTTCGTCACTTCGGGGACGGTCAGATCGACAACCGCGACCGCATTGTTTTCCTGCAGCGTGACGAAAGCCGTGGTCCCATCCTCATTAAAGGTGGCGTATTCCGGTTCCAGATCCTGCGCCACCGTAGCCTGGGGACCGAAGATGCGGATGCCGGCAGAACGCAGTTCTTCCTCCTGACCGTTGAAGCCGGCGAACCCAATGGTGGTGACGTTAGCCTGGGCCAGGGTACTCAGGTCGAGCGGAAGCTCGATGATGCTGATGCTTCCTTCTGGGTCGACGGTATAGTCCTCGTTTGGCTCGCCTTCGTTAGCCGTTACGGCGGTATTGCCGAAGATGCTGATGTGATCTGGTTGTACGCCGACCTCCACCTGTGCCAGGAGCTGCCCTTCCGGGTTGATGATCACCACCGAACCCGGCTGCCCCAGCGAATCTGCTTCGAGGGCTACCGCAAACCCAATAGCATTGGCCACGCCTTCATTTTGCGGATCGAAAATGGCCGCTACACTGTTGACAGTACCTCCGAAGGTGCTCAGGTCAAGGGTGTCGATTGGTATTATTTCGCGGGTACTTTCCAGACGCAGGAGGATAAGCTCATTGTCCGTAGAATTGGTGACGGCTAAAATTTTGGACGTGGGTAAACCGGCCACGATTTCAGCCGCCCCCCCTTCCTTTACCAGGTAACTGGTGGCAAAAGTGAGCGTTAGCGCTTCGCTGGGAGTTATAGTCGGGGTATCGTCGTCCTGGATATACTGAACGAATAGCTGCGATTCACCGACCACGGCATTGTCGATGGCGAGCAGCCGCAGCGCCACGTATTCGGTATTTTCGATATCGGAGTCGTCCAGCAATTCCAAATCCAGATTGATGATCGTATCACTTCCGTTAAATTCGGGGATGGCGAAATTCACTGCTGCTAGGTTGTAATCATTGGTTTCTACGGCAGTACCGCCTTCGACGAGTACCATGACACTACCTCCGAATAGGGTGCCGGAGCTAATGACGACGGGCACCTGGACTGTACCGTCTGATTCAAAGGCGACGGCAAAGGATTCGTCAAAACTGACTTCGGGTAACTCCACCGAACCGCCGAGGATAAATGGGGTCGTGTCGAACGGAAGATCGGGCGGCATCCCGTCGGCGCTTTGGTCGCCGGAGCCGTCCTGAACGGCGTAGTTGTCCGGATTGTTGAGGGCGATGCGGTAGCCCGCCGGGTCTAAGCCCTGACGGGGCCCCGTGTAGTCGGCCACATCGGCTCCATTCGGTAAAACAATGGCTGTAGCACCTGCCACGAGCCCGGTGTTGTCGAGGGTGCCAAAGCTAGTGGCTTGCGAACCATTGGTAACCGCCGAAAGAAATAGCGTCGGTGCCTCGGGGGCGGTGCCCAGGTAAGCGAAGAGGCCTTCATTGCTGGCATTGAGATTGAGCGAGCCGGCCGATACACTGCCGGCGGTGGATTGGACGGAGTCCGCAGAAAGCCCGGTCAACGCCACCACCGTACCCGCAGGCAGGATCGTATCTCCACTCACCCAGGTGAGGAAGGACTCGCCGTCGTTGAATTGATTATCCGGAACGGTCCACTCATTATCCGTGAAGTAGACGGTGGTATTGGCTTCCAGATCTACGAAGGTGACAAAAGCCAAGCCGTCGTCTCCATCGGCGTTGTAGGCAGTGAAGATCAGATCACCGGGAGCAAGGCTTTGAGCCAGTGCGTGCCCCCACAGTGCACAGCAAAGTGTACACAGCATTGCATACTTCATTCCATCGGTTTTTGGGAAGGTACTACTTAGCGCCGAAATCGCAGCACTCCTCCGTAAATGCCTCCAAACCCGATCAAATACCCAATCCAGTAAAACAGACCGGTATTGTTGTGGGCATAGAGGTCGTAATCCAAGCCTAATATCTTGGCAATTAATGCAAAAGGAAATACCAGGCCATGTAAAATTCCATATAAAAAGCCGTGTGTTTCCCCGCCTACATTCGGACAATCAACGGCCTCCGCACAGGAAGGCATCGACAGGAGCAGGGCGGCCAGCAGGATTTGTGGTAGAAGTTTCATAGTGTGGCGATTGATCGGTTTGGCACCTAGAATTTCACGAAGGGAAACGCTCTGGCGTATCCATCTCCTACAATATATAGGTAATACGCCCCGGCCGGTAGCGTCCGAACGTCTAATTCTACCTGTAGTCCATCCGCAAGATCAAAAGTCCGATTCACATAGCGGTTGAAAAGGCGTTCTCCCGTGGCTGCCCGAATTTCGAAGCGGACGTCGGAGGACATTAAATCTCCGGGAATTTGAAGGTTCAAATAGCCGGATGTAGGGTTGGGGAATAAACTGCCGTCCGCCGGTAGGTTTTGGGTAGCAATCCGAATGCCCGAGAAGGTACCTTCCGTATCGGTAATGGTAAAGGCAAACCGTCTGGGAAAAGACGCTGCCCCCATGCCATTTCGGCCCTCGAAGGATTGCAGCTCGAGTTCATAGCTACCCGGCATGAAGGTCCGGCCTTTGTAATTATCACCTCGGTTGCCGAATAGGGCGTAAGGGGCCACGTTTTCGTACCGCACCAAATTGATCGGTCCGGAAAGTCGGAATATGACACTTCCGACTTCTTCGGGGTTGGTCAGGGCGCGCACACTGAGGAAATCATTCGGCAACTCCGATAAATCGTAAGTAGCTCCATCCTCCAGGGAGAGGATGTCCGCATCGGTATCGGCGTCGATCAACAGTGCGGAAAGCACTTCACTACTTATGGAGTCCCGACCATCACAGTCTTCATCGATTCCATTATCCATAATTTCTTCAGCTCCGGGATACACCGACGGATTGGAATCATCACAATCCAAACCGTTCGCAACGTAGTTGGCTACACTGTCACAGGCGGTGAGCAGATCGTTGGGGTTGCCAAATCCGTCGCCATCCGTATCGGCAAACAGCAGGACGGGTTCTCCGATATCGGGGTTGAAATCGTCGCAATCGATGTCCTGTTCCGCCCCGTCGTTGTCGGCATCGGAGTCGCAACGGTTGCCGATTCCATCGCCGTCGAAATCCGCCTGATCAGTATTTGGGGTATCCGGACAATTGTCCGTCTGATCCGGGATGCCGTCTCCGTCCGAGTCTACTGCCGGAGTGACAATTACCAGAACGGTATCGGAGTCCGTGGCTCCGTCGTCGTCGGTAACGGTCAGTACCAGATCGTATAGCCCCTCGGGTAGCTCGATGAGAGCCGTCTGCCCCTGTACTCCCCGGGCTGATCCTGCCTCGAGCCAGGTCCACTGGTATTCGACGATCACCCCGTCGGGGTCGGTCGAATTTCCTCCCCGCAGTGTAACCACCAATGGCGCAGCTCCTTGCTGCGGATCGGCCTCCGCACGGGCAATCGGTGGCTGATTGGGAGCTATAATACCATCGCAGTTTTCGTCGACGTCGTTGCCGGAAATTTCCACGGCGTTGGGGTTGACATCGGGGTTCTGATCGTCGCAGTCGGTGTTG
>CAZDET010000001.1:66937-192398 GCA_964504335.1 uncultured Saprospiraceae bacterium | reverse complement strand
CCAAGCAACAGTACACCGGCGACCACAAAATCAACTGCATTCCACCGCACGTCATCGGTGAATTGCATGGCCACGAACGGGATCAGCAATACAAATACCACGGCGAGCAGGATACCGATTAGTCTAGTGTTATGCATCATCGTAAATGGTTTGTGGCTGGGATATTGTTTCGGCCAACCAAACTTTACAACTACAACTTACCAAAAAACGCCCTGCTTTTCAAGTACATAGAGCAAGAAATTCGATTTGGGCCCCAACCTCACCATTTCTTATAAAAAAGTTAAAAAATACTCCCCTTCCGCTACGATACCCCTTCCCTCTTATTACCCTCTTTTTTGAATGCCGCGGTGAAAACAGCTGATGGTTTCCACCGCACTCCGGCAAATTATCATCCTTAGAAAAGGAGGGAAATTTAAAATTGGAATCATGAAACGCAACATTCGATACCGGATGGGCTGGCTCGTAGTGCCCGTACTGATGATGTTCGGCGTGACGGTATTGGCGCAGCCGCTGACGCCCCGCGCTATTGACACGGTACAGGTGGAGCAGCCCGCGGGGCCGCTGGTGCCGGTGAAGTACGTCAAGGTGCAGGATGCCAAAACGAAACACAAATTCTGGCTGACCTTCCAGACGCTGGAAGACTTGCAGCAACTCCAGGAAATGGGATACGTCATCCTGAAAACCCGCGAGCGGAAGGGCAAATTTCTGGGAACGGTCGGCGTAGTGGGCAGTGTATTGCTGGAGGTGGCAGGGGAGGTATTGAAAGAAAAAATACGCGACGATCGTCAGCGCCCGATACCGCCGGTGCCCGATTATTAAAATAATTCCGCACCAGCTACGATGAGGAACCCGCTTCACGACACTACTGATCGATACCACCTAACTACTCACAATCAGTAGAATCTAGCGAAGTATGAAGTACATAAACTTTGAAAAATTACTGGATTACGTGGAAGGAACGCTTGCTGCGGACGAAATGACGGAGGTGGAACAATATCTGGAACAACAATCCATCGATAAAGCAGCCATCGAAGGCATTCGGTTGATGTGGGAAGAAGAGCAACTGAGTAGAGTGGAGTTGGAGCAACTGTTGGAGGAAATGAACTTCCAATTCAAGCAACAGGTCGCCCGGGAACCGAATCGCAGAAAGGCCCTGATGAAGGTGGTGCTCAAAAAGTTTGCCGGCCCGGTAGCGCTGGCGGCCGGCCTCATACCGCTGATGGTTTGGATCGGAGATACCCCTCAGGAGGTGGTGCCCATTGTGCATACCGTGGAAGACAAGGCGGGTGCCCCCGAATTGCAAACTGAAATTACCCGTATGGATGTACCGGATGAAAAACCGGTGCTCCGTCCTGCTCCGACCACCGCCGAGAAAAGGCGGATGCCAGACATCGAACCATCCGCTGCGGAGGCGGAACTGGCGCTGCTCAAGGAGCGCAACAGAACGCTGGAAGGCCAATATAACCAACTGGCACAACTGTGTACGCAGTTGGAAGATGCACTCGCCACAAAATTAAAAGAACAGGGAGTGGAACGGATTCAGTTGCAACAAGGATTGACCTTTTTATCCCCGCTGGAACGGACTAAGATCGAATCGATTTTCGTAGAGCCGTTGGCGGACGCAGTTCCTTCTTTGGCAATCACCGATCCGGATACCTCGTTGTATCTGTTTCAGTCGAATTTTGATGATGGGCCCGCCCCACCGACGAAGGCGCAGGTGAAATACGTTGATAATGTGTCGGAAGTGGTTCCGGGCTACGTCAATATGGAGGAAGTGTACAGCCGATTACCGATCCATTTGGATCGGACGTTAAAAGATACTTGTCAGTGGATTTTTGGGGAGGTAGCCGCCAGCGACCTGCCGCTCATTTTCGAATGGAAACAGGGCCGAATTGCGGATACTACCATAGTGGAAAGCGCGAAACGGGTCATGCTATTTACCACCGGACAAGCGCAACCGGGAGCCACTTTGACGGACAGCGCAGTGCATGTGTCCGAATCAGTATCGGCTTCGGTGCGCTATTTCTACATCGAGCGGGATGAGGACGGGTGTATTACCGTATTGCAGTAGCCCAACTTAAACCACACGCTAATTATTTAATTTTCGGAATATGTCATTCAAAAGATACTCCGATCAAAAACTGTGGAAGCTGTTCCAGGGAGGCAACAGTGCCGCTCTTGGCGAGCTCTACCACCGCCACCAGGGACGCATCCTCTCGGCCTCGTACGTGGCCCTGCGCCGGGGGTACGGAGAGCGGGTCACAGTGCAAGATATCAAGGATGCCCTGCAACTGACCTTCGAGCTAATCCTGCGCAGCGATGCCGCTACCGATGTGTACGACTTCCCGAAGTGGGCCGTTCAGTACGTTATTAACGTGTGGCGCAACGGGCTGAAAAAAGAAAATAACCGCGAGCGCATCCGCCGGGAGAATTTAACGCCGACCCATTCGTTTTACGAAATTGAATTGATGCTCCAGAAAATCCTGGACCGGAGCGCCTATCTGCAAGCCCTGCGAAAAATCGAAAACAATACCTACCAACAAGTCGCCTACCTCGCCATCTTCGAGCGCAAATCGAACGAAGAAATCGGCCATTTTTTCAACAAAACCACCAAGTGGGCCGCCGATAAGAAATACCGGGCGCTGAAGGAATACAGCGCTATTCTGAAAATAAACGGACTCCTTGAGTAAGGAAAAGTTAAAAGATCTTTTCGTAGAGTTCCTTTTCTGCGTCCTTGCTTTGCATGCGATCTTCGAGTAATTCGAAGACGTTGCGTTTGATGGTGTGGGCGATATCGCCGGTGGGCAGGTCGTTGCAATCGAGGCCGAAGGGATCTTCGATTTCCTCGCCCATGAGCTCGACGCCGATGAGGGCGAAGAAAATGAACATCGCAATTGGGACGGTCGTCAGGCCGAACAAGCTCACCAGGCCAAGGGGGAGGAGGATGCCGTAGGCGGTAATGAATATTTTCAGATAGACCGCGTAGCTAAAGGGGATGGGCGTCTTTTTGATGCGTTCGCAGGCACCGAGAATATCGAGCAGGCTTTGGTGCTGGGCTTTGATGTTGATGTAATCGCCTTCGTTGATCTCACCGTTGCGGTGGGCACGGGCGAGGCGCTCGAAGAGCTGGGCGGAAATGATGTTCGGTATGTGGTTCTTTTTGCTGTAGAAGGCCCGATCCTCCTCGGAGAGGTAGATCAGCTTGTCGAGGTCGACCCCGTCGCGCAGGTGCTCTACCAGTGCGAGGCAAAAATTGGAGATATGCTTGGCAAAGAAGCGGCGGGTGCCCTGCTCTTCTTCGGGAAACATGGCATCTACGTAAATTGCAAAATTCCGGGTGTTGTTTACCAGTGCTCCCCACTGCTTACGGGCTTCCCACCAACGATCGTAGGCGGAGTTGGTCCGAAAAACCAGCAATATACTCAGCACCACCCCCAGCAAGGAGAAGATGGTCGTATTCAGGGGGTTGACCTCTGCCAGGTCGAAATAGTCGAACAACAGGCAAATCACAAGGGACCAGGCCCCGATGGCCAGCACGCTGCGCCCGATGCGGACCATCGTCCAGGACCGCGAAAGGTGCCGCAGATCGCCAAACCAGTTGCCATTCGTCTTATAATAGATCATGAAGTAGTCGGCTTGAAAAAAGAGCGGGTGAAGTGGGTGAACGCATGAGAAACAGGTCAAGCCTGCAATCGGTTGGATGTAAAAAGGCCAGCAAGACGTTGTTGGTGCTACGAAACGGTTCCGGCGACGAATATCGTTGTGGGCGTGTCAGAACCGCCTTCCGGTTCCCGGCTGATTGCAAAGCCGACGGGTTGTAGGTTCTTCAAGTCGAATTCGAGCAGGTCCGCAGGGCGGGCGTCGAGGGGCAGTACTCCCAGGCTTTCGGGGTCGCCTACCGGCAGCAAGGCCCAGAGTTGGTACTGCTGGCCGGGGGGCAGGGCGGGTAAATCCGCGGCACTGATTACGGTCCGATTGCCGTTGGGGGTGTAAAAAACGAAGGCCGAGGCGTCGGGCGTATTGGGCTGCCCTTGTAGGGAGAGGACTTGTACGTCGGGGCTTTGGAGAAGTGCCAACTGGCGTTCGAGCGTATCGCAATTTGCCAGAGTTGCCTGGAGCGCTGCGGTTTGTTGCTGCAAACGGGCTACTTCAGCATTCGCGTTTCCTAGTTGGACTCGTTGCCACATGCCGAACGCCAGGGCCACCAGGAGGGCGATGATGGCCAGGATAAGTGGTAATCGATTGCTACTCGTGTGGCTTTCCGGTTTGCTGGCGGGAGCGTTGGGAGGAGACGTGGTGCTGGCCGGCGAGGTGGGCTCGATAGCTTCCTGGATGCGCTGAAATACGTCGGGAGAGGGCGCAATGGCTTGTTGGAGGGCATACTCTTCCAGCGCTAATTCGGTGGCGCGAATTTCTTCCTGGATTTCCGGATGCTTTTGGGCGAGCTGTTCCACCTCGGCCCGATCCTCGGGCGAGAGCTGGTCGAGCACATACAACTCGATAATTCCGGATGCTATGTATGCTTGTATGTCCAACTCCTACAAATTATTGCGTTCTCCCTTTAGCACCTGGCGCAGCTGCATCATAGCTTTGCGCACTTCCGTTTTGAGGGTGCCTAGTGGAATATTCAATGCTTTACTCGCTTCCCGTTGCGAAAAACTGCGGAAGTAGAGGTATTCGATAATTTCTTGTTGTCGCTCGGTCAATTGAGTCAGGGTTTTGCGCAATCCACTATCCGCGATGGGTTGATCGGAGGCGATCCACTGATCGACGTATTCCTTAGCGTTGAGGCTCTCGGTACCGCGGTGCTGTTGATAGCGTTTGGTCTTGGTGTGGTCGATGGCAGTGTTTTTGGCGATGCGCGCCATCCAGGTAAATAAGCGCCCCTGCTTGGGGTCGTAGGTCTTGGCGGAACGCCAAATTTTGACGAACGTATCCTGTAAGACTTCTTCGGCTAGCTCCTGGTTGCGCACCATCGCCACGATTACCCGCAAAATGGCCCCTGCGTAGCGCTCGTAAAGTGCTTCGAACGCCTTCCGATCACCTTCTGCCACTCGTTGGAAGAGCGCCAGGTTGTCGGATTCATTATACGTCGGGTAATTCATGCGTTGCGTGCGGAGTAATTCAGTGCCAGGCTAATGTAAGGGGATGGCGAGGAATTGTAGGTAACTCAGGGGATGATTCTTATCTGAATAAGTGCCTGCACAACGCTTATGCCAGGTTTAGTAATACTTACGACTGCCGGTCCCCTCCCGGATGCAAAAAAAGGATCGCTACCGATAAATTTCCGAATCCGGATGGAACGTCAGCCAGGCAAAGGCGAAGTGGTTGCTATGCACGACTGGGCGCAGCTGCCTGCCGGCCAGTTGACCCTCGATACACCGCCCGGTAATATCCCAGCTACTATTGGTATTCGTATCGACGAATCGATCCTTTTTGCGCTTAAATGTCAGGACGGTCCCATCCAGGGTGCGTTCGAAAACGGTGGCGGAGCCAATATCCCTCGATGCGGAAATGGTTTTTCGATCGAGCACCGACACGGTACCCGGTTTGTGGAACAGGACCAGGGGGCGGTCTTCGTATACGTCGTTGATGACTCCTTTTCGGGCTAAACTAGAAAAGGGATACACCTTGTACTTGCCACTTGCACCCCGTACATCTACTACTCGTTCCATGGGATCGAGGCGGTCGTCGAGTTGATTGGGGTCGAAGTAGCGGGCGTAGGGTTTGCCATCGGGGCTATCGTAGCCTTCGTAGGGATTGATCCCGTAGCGCTGGGGCCGGTCGCTACTTCTGGGCGAGAGGATCAGTCCTCCGGGATAGCGTTCGAAGAAATCGGATACGGCAATCACGACAGAAGGGAGTACCTCCAGTGTCTGCCCGGCTAGTTCGCCCACGATTCCTTCGCCGGTAAGTTGTTGCCACCAGGTTTCCGTTTGCTGATCGGCCATTACCATGTCACTGTTGCGCAGCATCCCCGATACTTCAAATTCGAGGATACGCGTAGAACCATCTACTTCGAGCCGTCGATCAAACACCATGCTCGCGTTGCAAAGCGGGCAATAGGTAGGAAGAATTGGGATACCTGCCAATGTATCGTTGGAGATTTCGTGCATGGTGAGCATGTTGAGCGGATAGGCCTTCGCCTGCCCGTTGATGGCTACCGCTAAGACGGGCTCATACTCGTAAAACGCCTCCAGGCCCTCGGCTTTAGAGAGGAAGCTCGGAAAGTCGATGGTCGGGAAGCTATGACGGGGAAGTACGACCTGGATTTCGCCAAGCGGTATTTCGGCCTTGGTCGTATCCGTTTTCCAGTCGAACGGAATTTGCTTGGGGTTTTGCAATTGAGCACTCATGGTGGTATAGCAGAAAAGGTACGTTAAGAGCAAGAAACAAAAACGAGTCATGGTCGGCAGGATTGAGGTATCTGTAAGATAGACTGATTTGCCGATATCTTGATGAGGCGATAAGGCGATGTGTCAATGAGGCAATGTGTTGATGTTTAAAGGATTAAGATCTAACAAACTAAGATCTAACCACCACCTGTCTGATCCCTTCTTCGTAGGGGGTAGCTTGGAGACCGAAGCGCTGTTCGAACTTGCTGCTGTCGAAGACATAATCCTGAGTGTACTGATACATCATTTCGGCGATTTCCCGCATATCCGCTGAAAATAGGCCCAACAGCCGAACCATCCACTTCGGAGCTACCTGGATGTTCGGGGGGGCATCGTAATGTTGGGCGATGAGTTCGACCC
Organism: uncultured Saprospiraceae bacterium; assembly: GCA_964504335.1. GTDB lineage: Bacteria > Bacteroidota > Bacteroidia > Chitinophagales > Saprospiraceae > CAZDET01. Next base: position 185,643 of record CAZDET010000001.1, on the reverse strand, counting down.
ATTCGCGGCCGGTGGGCGGATGGGAGGCCGTGGGCAGATGCCAGGCTTCACCGTAGGCATCGGGGGTGTTGCCGAGCAGGGCGGTAGCTTTGGCGGCGTCGGGGGTAAAGGTGAACGAGTGCTTGTAATCTGCGCCACCTAACCACTGGGCTGCCTTGCCTGCTGCCAGGCGTTTGAATACGGTTTCCGTCAGTACGCTATTCTGCTTGATGTCGGGACCGTAAAAGTCGGCACACCGGGCAATGACGGCGGTTATTTCGCCCCGTTCGACGGCTTCCCAGAGCATCCGGACGATGGCTGCCCGCACCTTGCCCTTGCTGGTGGCCGGCCGGTGGGGGAGGGTTTCAACGATCGGATCCAGGCGATCGGGGGCGTACATGTAGATATTATCGAAGAAGACGAGCCGGGCCCCGTGTTGCCGGCAAGCATCGATAGTGCTGCGCATGACGAGGGGCCATTTTTCCTGCCAGATGTTGGTGCGATAGGGCAGCCCAACGGTAAGATAGACGATCTCCGATCCGGCTACGGCGCTGGCGGTAGCCTGGGGGTCGGTCAGATCTGCCGATACGAGGTCTTCGTTTCCCAGTACGGCAGTTGGGGTTCGGCTAACCAACCGTATCTGATCGGTGTACTGTGGCAGAACGCCGGCCAATTCTCTGCCAATTGCTCCGCCCGCTCCGAGAATGGTTTGCATGATCCATTATTTGACGTCTGCTTGCCCTGTCACAACAAGCTTGAATTTGGTCATATCCTAATATAGGGCAAAATTATTTTCGCTATCGACTCAGTAGGTTTCTAACATTCTTTGTAATGATCGTATCATCTGATTTTCCTGCAGTGGAGGGTATCGATGGGATAGATGTAGGGCAAATCCTTGACCAAAGTCCGGAATTAATTTGTCTGCACGATCTCAGTGGTCGCTATGTCTTTGTTAATGCGACCGCAAAAGAGCTTACCGGCTGGTCGCCGGAAGACCTGATTAACCGCGATCCGTACGAATTCTTTCATCCTGATGACATTGACCGCATCCGGCAAATGAGTCACGATTTGGCCATCCAGGACGATCAATTTACCATCATTGATTATCGCTTTCGAAAAGCCGACGGCAGTTACGTCTGGTTGGAAACAATGACGCAAACGATTTCCGACCCCGTAACCAACGAAATGCGGCTACTCCATACGTCCTCTCGGGATATTTCCCACCAGGTTAAGCTGCGCCAGCGGTTGCAGATTCAAACGGATATTTGGGAGGAAGCCAGCCAGATGGGGCGGATTGGTAGCTGGCATATCAATCTGGGAACCAACCATGTACATTGGTCTGAAGTCGTCTTTGAGATTCATGGATTAGACCCGGAGCAGGGCGTGGAGATCGAACTGGAACGGGCCATTCGGTTCTATCCTGGAGAGGCAAGGGATATCATCCGTCAAAAAGTGATCGATTGCACCCAAAAGGGAATTCCCTACGATGTCCGACTCCCGTTCATCAATGCGAAGGGAAAGGAGTTGTTTGTGCGTGCCATCGGAAAAGCCAAGCTGAAAGAAGGGAAGGTGGTTAAGGTCTACGGGCTCTTTCAGGATATCACCCCCGAGCATCACTTACAAAAGAAATTCGAACAGGCCAACCGAAAGCTGCGGGTACAGAACGATCAGTTGATGGATTTCAATCACATCATCGCGCACAATTTGCGGGCACCGATCGCCAGTCTGTCCGTGATCAATCAAATGCTCCAGGAAGTCGACGCTCCGGAGAAGCTCGAGTCTTTTAAATCCATGCTCCAGGAACTGTCGGAAACGATGCAGGCAACCGTCGATGACTTACTGGATGTCGTAAGAATCCGACAATTGGAGGAGCGTGAAATGGCTGAGTTAGTATTTGAAGAGGTACTGGCTAAAATCCTGCGCTTGCTGAATCCGCAAATCAATCGACAGGAAGCGATAATCGAAACGAACTTTGAAGCACTTCCCCGGATCGTTTATTCTCCGAAATTTTTGGAAAGCATCCTCCTCAATCTGCTGAGCAATGCCCTCAAGTATGCCCATCCGGACCGAGCGCCGCATATTATAATCCGCACCTTTCGAAATGGAGACCAGCAACTGATGGCCGTCTCGGACAACGGGCTGGGAATTGATTTGGAACGAAACGGGCACAAGGTCTTCAAGCTTTACAAAACCTTTCACCGCCACAGGCGCGGGAAAGGTTTTGGCCTGTTTTTGATTAAGAATCAAATCGAGGCCCTCGGAGGTAGCATCCAAGTAGAAAGCAAAGTGAACGTAGGAACCACATTTACGATCTCATTCAATGACTAACGGGCACCACCCTATGCCAATCAAATCGGTTCATCTCGTTGATGACGATCGCATTTACCGCCGAGCGACGGAAATGCTACTTAAGCGGTTTCATCTGGCCTGCGAAGTCAAGGCATTTGCGGATGGGATCGACGCCCTGGAATACTTGTCGAACCACTTCGACCAGGCCGATGCGCTGCCGGATGTGATCCTGCTGGACGTGAATATGCAATTCGTAGATGGATGGGAATTCATTCGACGATACGCAAAATTGAAAGAAAGCCTGGCCAAAAGGCCGACTATTTTCATCGTGAGCTCCTCTAATCTGCCCACCGATCTGAAGCGAGCGGAAGCCGCGGCGGACGTCAGTGGTTATTTACTCAAGCCGCTGGGGTTGGATGCACTCGAAAATGCTCTTCAAACGGTTTTCGCTAACCCCTGATCGGAGAGCGGCTCACAAAGCCTCTCTAAGTGCTCAAGCAGTCTGTGCGTAAAAAGATTGCAGCGTAAGAGGTTTCTCCAGAATGCCGGAGAGGTATGTTATTCGTTGTGCGCGCTGAATATCTCTCCGGTGAACGTACGCGGATGCCAGGAAGAATTGGGCATGCGCGTGCTTTCCTGCCTTTATTGCCTCTAACATCTGATAAAAGTCGAAGCCGCTGAGCTTCGGCATATTTATGTCGACTACGACAAAATCGGGCCATTCCTCAGCGGGAAGCTGGCGAAGGTATTCCAATGCGGCTTCCGGGTTGGAGTATCCAACGAGTTGGACGGGAGCTCCGGCCCTTTTGATTGAAAGGGATAAGATTTTCTGCTCCAGAGAATTGTCGTCTACCAAAAGAATACGTGGTACACCCATATCAATACATGACTGGTGATATAAAATTTGTTCAAGAAATTGGTAGAGTGCAGAGTGAGGGACAGGGAAAAAATAAAGGGAGTGATGTAGGAGAAGTGATTGCGCTGTAAAAATATTAAAATTTCTATAATTGAAAAAAGCCCGGCACCTTTATGGACAAGGATGCCGGGCTTTTTGGGAATATCTGCCGGTTACCGGACGACGGAGACGGTCATGTTGGGGTCGAAGTCGCCCTGAATCATGGGGCTTTGCTTCTTGCTGGTATAGGCGCGCACGTTGCGCTGTACGTAGTTGAACAGCTCTTCGATATTGACGATACGATCCATATTCTGATCGGCCTCACCTTTCAGGCCACGGATCACGTAGTGGCTGAAGACGCCCTGACGAAGACCGCTGGATTCGAGCGAGGTTTCGTTGGACTTACTAGACATGATCAGGGCCGTTCCGGCTTTGGCTTCTGCCAGTGTTTCGTAGTACTTGCTGAGCAGGCTGGGCGTATCGCCGCCGCGAGCGGCCAGCAGGCTACCGGAGTGGCAGGCATCGGCCAGGCAGAGTTTGTACTTCGCTTTGCTTTGATCGAGGATGCTCCTGAATTCGGAATGGAAGAGTTGATTTTCGAAGCCGTCGTAATCGATGGGCAGAAAGGCGCCGGGTAGTCCGTGGCCACTGAAGTATACGAAGATCAGGTCATTCGAGCCGGCCTTGCTGAAGAGCCGTTTCATGGTGTTTTTGATATTGTTTTTGGTGGCCTGATCGTCGATCAGGAGTTCGAGCCGCTCGTCGGGGATGGCTCCACCTTCGGGGCTTTTCAGGAAGGCGTAGATGCGGTAGGCGTCGTCGTCGGGGTAGCGCAATACGGGCATGTGATCGTAGTCGGAAATGCCGATAACAACGGCCCACATTTTGATATTGCGGCGGTCGTCGACCGGGCGCTTCTGAGGCTGTACGGTTGCCGGGGAGACGGATTGGTAGGACTCGGGCATGGCCCCTCCTACGAAGGAGTTTTGCTCCCACTGACCGCGGAGGACGCGGCCGTCTTCGTGGTAGTAAGTACCGTATCCGTGCAGTTTATCGTTTTGCATGCCCCCTTCGTAGCGGTTGCCATTTTGGTAGAACACCTGCCCGTAGCCATTTGCGCGGCCGTTGCGGAAGCCTCCGATGTAGCGGATGCCATCGCGGTAGAGATAGGTGCCGGTGCCGTTATTACAATCGCCCTCGATACAGCCGATCTGAGGTGTATTGGGCACGTATTCGCCCTGGACCCAGCGTCCGCTGATCGTCTTGTTGTCGAGGTGGCTGATTCGGGAACCCTGGCCGTGGGGGAGGCCATTTTCGAATTGCCCCTGGTAGGTGTCGCCGTTTGGATAGTCGAAGCGGCCGTTGCCGTGCGGTTTGCCGCTGCGGAAGTAGCCTCGGTAGCGGCTTCCGTCGGGATAGGCAAACAGGCCGACGCCGTTGTTGCAGTTGCCTTCCAGGCAGCCGGATTGGTTGGTCATGCCAGCGGTTTGCGGGGTAACTCGCCCTTGCGGCAGCAGTACATTGCCGCGGCTATCGACGGGAAGGCCACGCGACCAACGGCCGGCCTGTCGGCGGCCGTCGGGCCAAATTTTGGTACCCTGCCCATCCGGGCGGCGGTGCTTCCATTCGCCGTGGTAGCGGCTGCCGTCGCGGTAGTAGCAGATGCCATTGCCGTGGATTTCTCCATCGCGGAACTCGCCGATGTAAATCGCCCCGTCTCGCATGATGTAGGTACCCTGTCCGTTGCGGCAATCGCCAGACACACAACCCGTCTGGTCGAAGTCGGTGCCTCGGGCCAGCAACTCTTCCGGAAACGCAGCATCGATGCCCTGCACCTGCTGACCATCGGAAAAGGTGCCGGAGGTACGTTCGCCTTCGGGGGAAATGGTTACGCCCTTACCGTGAGGGCGCCCCTTTACAAAATTTCCGACGTAGCGGCTGCGATCCGTGTAAAATAGCATGCCCTCGCCGGAAGGAAGGCCCGCTTCAAACGAACCGATGTAGCGCGATCCGTCTTCGAAGACCATGACGCCCTCGCCTTCCTGGCAGTTGCCCTTCAAGCACTGGCTCATTACGCAGAGAGGGCTCAGGAAAAGGAAGAGATAGCTCGTCGTGTGTAGAAATTTTCTCATCTTATGTACTGCGTTTAGCTCGGATACCGCTCTTTAATGTCGGTACTCGGTCATGGGATGTGGATAAAAGTGGTTTACTCCATGTACGGTTATTTGGGTGATAATTGCTTGTGAAAATTTCGGATGAATGAGCGAGCGGCCGTTGCCTGCCTCGCGTTGTGTATTTAGTGCCGGACAACGGAGACCGGCATGTTGCGATCGTAGGTGCCCGTGATCGTGGGAGTCTGTACATTGCCCGTGTAGCGCCGTACTTCGTGGTGAACATGGTTGAACAACTCCTGTACGGTCACGATTTTGTTCTTGTTCGTGTCGGCTGCACCCTTTAGCCCCTGAATCAGGAAGTGGCTGAAAATTCCGGAGCGCAGCCCTCCGTCTTCCAAACTGTATTCTTCGCCTTTGCTCGACAGCAGGAGGGCGGTGCCTCCGGAGCTGCTTTCAAAAGCTTCGTAGTATTTGCGCAGCGTGATGTGCACGGGCCCGCGGGCCGCCAGCAAGCTTCCCGAGTGGCAGGCATCGGCCAGCACCAATTTGTGCTTGGCCCTCGTCGCCTTCAGCGCATCGCGGATTTCCTGATGCTCGAGCCGGTTGCCGAAGCCGTCGTAATCGACGGGCAGGAAGGCACCCTGTAGGCCGTGTCCACTGAAGTAAAAGAGCACTACGTCGTTCTCATCGGCCCGCAGGAAGACGTCGCGCATAGCCAGGAGAATTTCCCGTCGGGTCGCGTCTTCGTCGATTAGCAGGCGAACTTGCTCGTCGGGTAGCGCCCCGCCTTCCGGACTTTTCAGGAAGGCGTATATCTGGTAGGCATCGTCGTCGGTATAGCGCAGTGTGGGCATGTGGTGGTAGCGGGCAGCGCCCACTACGACCGCCCATATTTTGACGGCCGGATCGCGATCGACCAGAACGTCCTGGCGGTTTTTCCGCTTGCTGCTGAACAACTGCTGGACCGGCTGGCCCTGCTTCCAGATGGCGCCGATCGATTGGCCGTTTTGGTAGTGCATGACGCCCTGCCCGCTGGGCATATCGTTCTGCCATCCTCCGTCATAGCGGTCGCCATTTAAGTAGAATACGGAACCATTTCCGTGAGGTTTCCCATTTTCGAAACTACCTACATATTTGGTTCCGTCGTTGTACTGATATTTGCCTATCCCGCCATTACAGGGGATGGTATTGCAATTGCGCAGGCGGCTGGTATCCCCCACGAAGGCCAGTTGCTCCCAGTCTTCTACCAGGTATTGGTCTTCGTTCCACTGGCCGGTGATGCGCTGGCCGTCCCGGTAGTAGAGGGTGCCGCGCCCGTGCCGCTTGTCATTGGCCCATTCCCCTTCGTAGCGGCTTCCGTCGGCGTAGACCATGGTGCCGATCCCATTTCGGACGCCCGCCCGAAAGGTGCCTTTGTAATAGTCGCCAGTTGCCAACGTCAGTTCTCCCTGCCCCTCGTAGAGCCCGTTGGCCCATTCTCCGTTATAGACATTTTTGTTGGCGTAATTCATTTTTCCCGATCCGTGGAAATTATTGTCTTTGAAAAAGCCGAAGTATTCGCTGCCGTCGGGTGCTGTGTAGCGTCCTTTACCTTCCCGCTTCTGGTTGACCCAATTGCCGATGTACCGACTACCGTCGGGCAATTTCAGCATGCCCTTTCCGTGCAGCTTCCCGTCTTTAAAATCACCGACGTAGGTGGCGTTGTTGGGAAACACGCAGGTACCGTATCCATTGATGCAGTCTCCTTCGGTGCATTTACTCTGGGCACTGAGGGTGAGGGTAAAAGACAGAAAGATCAAGACCGAAGTAATTCTACTTTGGGACATAGTCAGGATTACATTGGATGAAGAAATTGGAAAGCGATTCAATAGTCGCCATTATCGGGCGCTTATCCGCTGGTGCAGAGGTTTGAATCAGAGTGTTCGATGCTTGGGAACACGAGTGGATAAAAAATAAACACCTTCTGCCCGCGAATATTGTATAGGCAAAATATTAAATAATTTATAAACTCAATACTGGTCCCTACGAAAAATTCAGACGGTCGGGAGCGTTAATGGTCACTACCTTGCCGATCCGGCCGTCTACCTCCACCCAATCGCCCGTGCGAAAGGTTTGGTCCGGAGCTAGTTGGGTAACCGACGGAATCTGCTGTTCGCGGAGTACGATGGCGGCGTGCGACAGCAAGCCGCCGGTGTAAGCGACTACGGCATCCACCTCCGAGAAATAGGGGATGAAACCGGGGCTGAGTGCATCTGCTACCAATACGATGGGTCGAAACGCGGGCAATTGAAGCTGCTGCTGGTCTACCTGGTGGACGCGCCAAACCCGACCGCGCACCTGGCCTGGATAAATCCCGAGCGGCTGCACTTGGCGGGTACCGAACGTAGCCAGCGATTCGACGGGCAACCGGCGGCCCAACTGATTGGCGAGGAAGGTATCCATATCCCATCCCACGGGCTGGGGCATGCCATGGGATGGCACCGGTTTACCGCTGAGTTGATCCGATAGTTGGGAGAAAGTGGATTCGAAGGGATCGGGTGGAGCCGGCAGGGCGTCGAGCAATTCCCGCCGCAGTTGGGCAAAAAGGTGCATGGCTTCGTGTCGGAGGGCTTCCCTGGCCAACAGCGGGGTTGCGATGGGCTGGAGGAGCCACTGGACAGAGGTGCCTCGTTCTCTTTTTTTCGGAGAAGGCGGGAGCGCCTCCGTATCCAGCAGGGCAGCCCATTCGGTGTCGGCCCACTCCGAAAAGCGCCGTTGCCCCAGGTCGCTTTCGTAGAAGCCGCGGTGCCCAAATTCCGCCAGGAATTCCTCCAGTGGGAGCTGCCCCGCCCGCAGGCGTCGATAGGCCTGAAAGTAATCGGAACTTCTCGACTGGAAAGAGTCGAGCCGGTCGGCAAGGTTCAACCGATTGAGAAGGGCCAACCCGCCGGACACGGCAGCGGTAAGTCCCTGCATTTGACTGACCAGGCCTACGTAGATTCGCCCGGCATCTTCCCACCAGGCGTCAAACGCTTCGGCTGGACGGTCCGCCCAGGTGGTTGCTCTTTCGGTTTGGCGGAGCGGTAATTTACGGCTCTCGGCCTTCGTCCATTGCCGGGCCTGCCGCACTGCGCCGAGCTGCTTGCGGGCTGCCCCGAAGAAGGGCCCGAGCTTGGCGATGACCCGCCACGGGCGAATGCCGACTCGGTAGGGATCATCCGCACCCACATTGTCCGTCACGAGTCGCGTCGGGATGCCCCAATGGATCATCGTATCCAATAGGGCGGAGAGGTTGATCCAGGGCATGCCACCGGACGAATGGATGAAGGAGTAGGCAGGAAGGGTAGAATCGAATTGGCGATAGTAATCGTACAAGCGCGGCCCCGACCGGGCAATGAGGTCGCGCATGAGCGCGGAAGGCCGCTCCGGTAAAATTTCTTTGTGGTTGGCACTGGTCAGCAGGTGCTCTTCCTCTTCCGGGGTGGTGAGTGGGCGGGCCTGCAGGAAATACAGCTTTCCTTTGGCAATGCAAAACTCCACGTCTAATCCGGGGGCATCGGGCGCTTCCCGCAGCAGGCGGTTGATACCGGAGGATAGCTCAATCAGGCTGGGAGTGAGTTTGGGGTGGTTAGGCAAACCCTGCCAGAAGGGCCACCAGCGCGCGAAAAAAACATCCATCCGGTCAAAGCGCGGAAGCAGGAAGGTGTCCGGATTCACCTTGCCGCTGACCAGTTGCTCGCCCGCTCCCGGGATTAATTCTACCCGCCAGACGCCAGTTCGCCAAGCGAATACCACGCCGCTGAAATCGGCTTCGACCTGCTCCTGGATTAGGACGGATTCTCCCACCTGCCGCGGATAGCTGTCGAATACCTCGTGGATAGCTTCGGGCAGCGCCTCCGGAGCAATGCTCAGTCGGGTGACGAAATGCCCCGCGTAGCTGTTTTGGTCGCCGTCTTCCGCCGAAAAGGAGGATCGAACCGCCAGGGGCGGGCGGAGTGGGAGGGCTGGTTTGGTATCGGTCCGGAAAGCATCGAAGGATAGCCCCACAAATGGAGGTACAGGAAGGCCCAGCTGCTGCATCCACTGTTGTTGTTCGAGCTTGGTCATAGTTGAGCGAGGTGTTGGAGGAGCCGATTGGCAAAGGCTTCGGGGTGATCGAGCATGGGGAAGTGATCCCAGCCCGGAATGATCTCCACCGGAGCATTCGGAAAATCAGACTGCCAGTGCTCGAGGTGCTTGGCGGCTACCACCCGCTCATCGGCCCCCCACCAAAAGTAGACGGGCAGATCCGGAGGCAGGCGCCGCAGCACGGACTGGTACCATTCGGGGGTAATCAGGTCGAAAAAAGGTTCGAAGGCGGCACAGTGGCGGTAATCCTGAAAAAACTGCCGGCGAAATTCGCGGGGTATCTGCTCGGGGTTGGAGAACAAGCGCCGTTCCCAAAGCCCTTGTAAGGCCGGCTGATAAATGAGCCAGTGCAACAGGCGCCGAATTGGTTTTGGGCGCATGAGTTTCGGAAAAAAGCGGTATTGCAAACTCGCTCCGATGGGGGCATGCAAGAGCACTTGCCGAACCTGAAGGCCTTCGGGCAGGCCCCGGGCGGCCCATTCCAACAACAAACTTCCACCAATCCCGTGGCCGTACAGTACCCAATTGCCAGACCGATCCGGCAGCGCCCGGTCGAGTGCCTCCAGGAAGGGCGCCCAACCGTCGTCGGCCTCGGGCAGGGGGCGGCCTTCAAAACCAGGGAGGTTGGGGAATACCGGGCGGACCGCTACGGAAGTCGAGTGATCCAACTGCGGGCGAATGCGGGCGAAGCGGCTGTTTCCACCACCGTTGCCGTGTACTAAAAGAAGCGGAATTGCATCCAAATCACCGTATTTATGAGCTGGAAGTATTTTCTGCCCAAATTGTTGTTCGAAAAAGCAGCATTTATTCCTACGGCTCGTTAGAAGGTATAAACGCTTCACGTGTATAAAAAGACCGGTACCCTACTCTTACTAGTTAGCGCAATTCTCTCGTACATGGGCTGTACATTTCAGGGAGCGGACGAGGTGCTGTTCGTACCGCGCCTGGAGGCAGAATTTCGATTGGAGATGCGGGAGCATCTCAGCCCGACGGGCAACCGCCTCGAGGTGGAAATTACCACCCGGCAAGCAGTTAACTGTGACACCGCTAACATTGTAGCGGACATCAACCTGATCGACTCCAAAAGCATCCAACTAAATATCGACCGAGTGGACTATGCCTCGGATTGCCGTCCGGGGACCTCGTTTGGCAACGAAGTAGTATCGCCGGGCAGGCTGCTCGACAATGTGTACGATATCGAGGTCCGCCTCCAGAATCTCGTTGCCAACGAAGGCATTCTAAACATACTGCCCGACCGGTACCGGCTGAGTTTCTTCGATCCGGTAGGGATCACCGTTGCCCAGACGGAACTCCTGCGCACACCTCCTTCCCTCGTGTGGGGGATGATTCGGTATACCGACGATCAGGCCGCTGCCAATCAGGCTATCGCGGAACTGGAGGCGCTGGGGTTGGGACGGATCGATTTACCAGAAGGTATCTACACTCAATTTCGCATCGATAACGGGCGGTTGGAATTGCCGGGAGAATCGAAAACCCGCACCCTCTTTTTTTACCGCGAACGGCTGGGGGCCCGGCTGGCAGACATCAACAAATGGGCGGAGATGACCCGTAGTCAGACCGATCTCTTCGAACGCGTAGACGTGTACACCGGTCGGGGAGATCGCTTCTGAAGCAATTATTGAGCTACTTGTTTGCGCAGGAACTTCGGCTTGGCCGTCCCGGTGTCCAGCTGCTCGCGGATCCGCTTTGACTCCTTCAGGTCAAAGCTGAACCCTTCCTCTAAGAACTGTTCATACTTTGCGCTATTGAAGGAATAGAGCCGGGCGGGCCGGTGGGCAACCCCTTCCTGCATTTCCTCCAGGTCCGTGACGAGTTCCATCGAAAGCACTTTTTTGCGAAAGTTGCGCTTGTCGAGCTTAGTCTCCAGAATGGCTTCGTACAGATGCTGCAATTCGGTGAGGGTAAATTTCGGGGGGAGCAGCTCAAACCCGACCGGGCGGGTTCGCACCATCCACTTGAGTCGATCGAAACAAACGGTGAGAATTTCCTGGTGATCGAAGGCCAATTCCACTAAAGAAGAAAGGCTGAACCACGCTACCTCCTGCGCCAGCTTAATATCCGGGCGAGGGGTGTAGTTGCTGATTTTAACCAGGGAGAAGTAGGCCACGGTGATGACGCGACCGAAGGGGTGCCGTTCGACGGCGCCGAAGGTCTTCACTTGCTCGAGAAATACATCCTGCAAGCCCGTTACTTCGTGCAGTACCCGTTCTGCGGCGGCGTCCAGCTCTTCGTCCTGTCGAACGAAGTAGCCCGGTAAGGCCCATTGCCCCTCGTAGGGAGCCTCCATCCGTCGGATCAACAAGACTTTTAAATCAGCGTCGTCAAAACCAAAGATGACATTATCAACAGTGAAAGCAGATTTAAAGTAAGCGTCAAACTGACTCATTCTGGTGTTTCTGTCCATCAAAGCATGTTTTCTGATCGGATGCCGCCTAAACAAAATGCACTTTCTAATTATTTGCGGCACCTATCACCTATCGATAAAGCCCGGATACGGCTGCTATCAGCGTTCAACAAAAAGCTATTTGGTTACATGAGGTCAGCATTGGGCAGGTTCCAAATTAATCAAAAATCTATAAGAAAGGACCATCAAAGTAGTCCGAACATATTCTTCCGGAGTCATACCTGGTTCCGCCCCGGATGTCCACTTTTTCCCACCGGCTATACTTCCCTTAATCGGCAGGGGCTTTTATTTTTTCAAACAAATAATTAGTTTTTAATACTTATATTTCGCCTATAAAACAAAAAGATGGGAGTAGTAACCGCAAATTAGTGTCGTTGATATCACTTTTTTGAGATTAAACATCGGATAAGGGCCAAAACAAGGCGAATGTGGAAAAAATGCCCGCACAAAAGGTGGGTAAAAGTGGTAATTTGTGTCAAAAGAAGCTACTTTTGAATGACAGTAGTATAGATCCATGGAATTGCAGCAGTTGCTCGGCGAGTACGATGTCAAAATGGATGCGAAAGGTCGCTTTCGCATGCCGAGCGGTTTGTTGAATCAATTTGGAGACTACCAGCGCGAGAAGTTTGTTATTAACCGTGGGTTCGAGCGATGTTTGGTTTTGTATCCGGAGCTATTGTGGAACAAGATATCCGGAGAGATCAATCAGCTGAACCTTTACAATAAGAAGAACCGGGACTTTGCCCGCTACTTCTTTCGCGGGGCGCAGGAGGTGGCACTGGATAGTGCGGATCGTTTACTACTTCCCAAGCGGTTGGCGGAATACGCGGGGATTGACCGCGACATTATACTGACTGCTTACAGCGGCCGAATTGAAATTTGGGCATCCGTCGAGTACGACCGCATGCTTGCAGAGGAGCCGACTGACTTCTCCGATCTGGCAGAGGACGTACTGGGGAACCTCGATCAAGCGGACGAGTGATGGACTATCACGTTCCCGTCCTTGCCGATGAAAGCATCGCGCACTTGAACATTCGCCCAGACGGTATATACGTAGATGCGACCTTTGGCGGGGGTGGGCACAGCCGGCTCATCCTGCAGGCCCTGGGGCCGGAGGGGCGCTTGTTTGCCTTTGACCAGGACGCTGCCGCGGTGGCAAATGTGCCGCCCGACGAGCGATTGACCTTCATTGCTGCCAACTTCAACGCCCTGCGTAATTTCCTTCGACTGTATGGTGTTACGCGCATCGATGGCCTGTTGGCAGATTTGGGGGTTTCCTCCCACCAGTTTGATGTGCCGGAGCGGGGGTTCAGCTACCGCTTCGACGCGCCGCTCGACATGCGCATGCATCAGCAGGGAGGGCAGACGGCCGCCGATCTGATCAATCAGGAAACGGCCGAAGGGCTGCAGCGTATTTTGAGTGAATACGGAGAATTGCGCAACGCGCGCACGGTGGCCCAGGCCATAGAGTCGGCGCGCCGGCACCAACCGATCAGGACAATCGGGGAGCTGCTGAGCGTGGTCGATCCGCTGGTACGAGGGCCCCGACATCGCTATCTGGCCCAGTTGTTTCAGGCATTGCGCATCGCGGTCAATGACGAAATAGCGGCCCTGTCCGCTTTGCTGGAGCAGGCGACGGATTTGTTGAAAGAGGGTGGCCGACTGGTGGTGATCAGCTACCACTCGCTGGAAGACCGCATGGTAAAAAACATGCTCCGACGGGGGGATGCGGAAGGAACGGAATTGAAGGATTTTTACGGAAATCGCTACCAGCCGTATAAAGTAATCACGCGTCGGCCGATTGCACCCGACGAAGCGGAAATACTCCGCAACAGTCGGGCGCGCAGCGCCAAGATGCGCGTGGGAGAGCGAACAGCCGATCAGCGATCGAACTATTTGAATGCATAATGGCGAGCAGGAAAAAATCAAGGTGGAGCCGGGTTCGTAGTTTTCGGATGACGTCCCTCATTCTCGACAATCTGGGAATGGTCCTCTTGTTGGGTGGTTTGGGGGTGATCTACATCTCAGCGGTGCACTACGCAGAATACAATGCCCGGCGCATCCAGGAGTTACAGCGCGAAAACCAGGAGCTGAGTTGGTACTACCGCTCGCTTCAGTCGGAAAATATGTTTAACAGCCTTCGGTCGGAGGTCGTCGAAAAAGTGAAGGATGACGGCCTCATACTGCACCGGGGTGAGCCAAGGAAAATTGTCGTTCCGAAACAGCCCTAGCGGCCGTCCGGATCAAACCCATAGGTAATGCAAATTAAAAACGAGGTACTCTACCGGATCTACGGGCTGCTCTTCGCAGTGCTGGTACCGTTTGCATTGCTGTTGATCTGGCAGACGTTTAAATCAGCCTACTACGACGCAGAGGAGTACCGTGAAATGGGCCGGGAAAATTACCAGGCTGAGAAAATCATTGTACCGGAGCGCGGCGATATTTACTCGCACGACGAAAGCTTATTGGCAACCTCCGTCCCCTTCTTCGATCTGTACTTCGATCCCTTTGTCGCCTCCGACGAGGAGTACCTGCGCAACTTGGATACGCTGGCCTACTGCCTGGCGACGTACGTCGACCGGTCTTACACGGTAGGAGGTATGAAAAACTGGCTCATTGAAATTCGGGATAGCACCTTTGGCAAAAACCGCCACGTGCTGATTAAAAAGCAGGTCAGTTATGCCGAGAAGCGACGCATCGAGCAGTTCCCACTCTTCAATCTCGGGCGTTACCGGGGTGGACTGATCGCTGAGGATCGCAGTGAACGCAAGCGACCTTTCGGCCTGTTGGCGCGGCGCACCATCGGATACGTGCGCGCGGGCAATCAGCCGGTCGGGTTGGAGGGGTTTTTCGATTCCTACCTACGGGGCCAGCCCGGACGCCAACTGATGCTTAAGGTCGATCCGAGCCGCAACCTTTGGTTGCCCACCGAGGATCTCACCATCCTCGAGCCACGCAGTGGCGACGATATTGTGACGACCCTGGACGTCAACGTGCAAGACATCGCCGAAAAAGCCCTCCTCAACGGCATGCGCAAACACGCCGCCGAATGGGGAACGGCCATTGTGATGGACGTCAAAACGGGTGCCATTCGCGCTATTGCCAACCTCGGGCGCGACACCGCCAACCGGGGCTACTACGAAATGTATAACTACGCCATCGCGATGGCTACAGAGCCGGGCTCTACCTTCAAGCTCGCCTCTATCATGGCCCTGCTCGAAGAAGGGCTGGTGAAACTGGAAGACACGATCGATATCGAGCGCGGACGCACTCAGTTTTACGACGCGGAAATGGTGGACGCCACCCGCATGAGTCGGGATCTGGAGAAAACCACGGTGCGCCGGGCTTTCGAGATCTCCTCGAACGTAGGCCTGGCCAAGCTGGTGAATGAGAACTTCAACGATACCAACTATTCCACCGATACGGCCGGTGCCACTGCCTTTATCGAGCGTTTGCGGTCGTTCAACCTGGACATACCGACGGGTATCACCCTGGCCGGAGAAGCAAAACCATATATAAAGGAGGCCTACAGCCAGGAGCACCAGTGGAGCGGACTGTCGCTGCCCTGGATGGCTACCGGATACGAATTGAGGATTACACCACTGCAATTATTGAGCTTTTACAACTCCGTAGCCAACGGCGGACGCATGATGAAGCCCTACCTGGTGTCGGAGATTCGCCGCAACGGGCAAACGTTAGAGACGTTCCGACCGACGGTAGTGAACAAGCAGATTGCGGGTACCGCTACGATCGAACAGGCCCGCCTGCTGTTGGAAGGTGTCGTGCAACGCGGTACGGCCGCCGAATTGCGGAGCAACCGCTACGATTTTGCCGGCAAAACGGGTACGGCGCAAATCAACTACCGCCGGGGCCGTCGGGGAACTCGGGTAGAAGGGTATCAGGCCTCCTTTGCGGGTTACTTCCCGGCCAACAACCCGCTCTACTCCTGCGTGGTGGTGATTCGCAATCCGCAGCAGGGCGGCTTTTACGGTGGGGAGGTCGCCGGTCCGGTCTTTCGGGAAATTGCCGACAAGTGCTTCAATGCTATGCTCGAACTGCACGAACCGATCAATCGGGGGCCGCGCCCCGTGTTGTACGAGGCCAATCTGCCGAACTACGACGTCGGGCACGCGGCCGACATCCGGACCGTGCTCGACTACCTGCGCCTGCCGGTGTACGGCAGCGCCGGCGATAGCCTGACTATCGTACGCGCCAAGGCCGACAGCCTGCTGCTGGAACCGAGGCGCTTATCGGTGGGGGCGATGCCTAACGTAGTAGGCATGGGGCTGCGCGATGCGATTTACGAATTGGAAAACCGGGGATTGACCGTGGAGGTCGAGGGTGTCGGCCGTGTACGTCGGCAATCCTTACTGCCGGGAACCCGGTTGAAGGGGCAAACTGTCCGATTGTATTTGAACTAGTTAGGAACGATTGATGATCCTAAGCAAGCTGATAAACGACCTGACGCTTAATGAAGTATCGGGTACCACTGACCTTGAAATCGAGCAAATTGCCTTCGACTCCCGCCGGGTGCGCCCGGGGTCGTTGTTCGTGGCCGTTCCCGGCACCCGGGTAGATGGGCACGACTACATCGAGGCTGCGGTTGAGCGAGGAGCGGTTGCCATTCTGGCACAACGCCCCTCATCGGAGTGGCCGGGCATCGAAGGGACCATTACCTGGATGCAGGTACCCGATAGCGCCGAGGCGTTGGGGCAACTGGCCTCCGCCTATTACGACCATCCGAGTAAGCACCTGCGATTGGTGGGCGTGACGGGGACGAACGGGAAAACGACGGTGGTGACCTTGTTGCACGATTTATTTACGCGATTGGGGTTCCGGGTGGGGCTGCTATCGACGGTTGAAATACGCATCGGGGAACGGCGGGTGGAAGCTACCCACACCACCCCGGACGCGCTGCAAATACAAGCCAACCTGGCAGATATGCGGCAGGCCGGTTGCGACTACGCCTTTATGGAGGTGAGTTCGCACGCCGCCGATCAACGGCGGATCGCCGGGCTGCACTTTGCCGGAGGGGTCTTTACGAATATGTCGCACGATCACCTGGACTACCACGGTACGTTTCGGGCCTATATCGATGCGAAAAAAAAGTTCTTTGACATGCTGCCTGCAACCGCTTTTGCGCTGATCAATACCGATGACCGGCGCGGAAGCTATATGGTGCAGAATTCGTTGGCCACCGTCTACCGCTACAGCCTGCGCTCGATGGCTGAGTACCGTGCGAAACTGCTGGAAAATACGCCGCAGGGGATGGTACTCAGCCTGAATGGCCAGGAGGTATACATGCGCATGATCGGGGAGTACAACGCCTACAACCTCCTGGCGGCCTACGGGGTGGGTACTCTACTCGGCCAGTCGGAAGCGGAGGTGTTGGCGGTATTGAGTAGCCTGCCTGGCGCACCGGGTCGGATGGAGGTGATACACGACCCCGATTCGGGCCGCACCGCCATCGTCGATTACGCCCACACACCGGATGCCCTGGAGAAAGTGCTGCAAACGCTGCGCGATCTTCAGACGACTGCCGGCGGGCGCATCCTGACTGTGGTGGGGGCGGGCGGTGATCGCGACCGGGCCAAACGCCCCAAGATGGCGGCCGTTGCGGCCCGCCTCAGCGACCGCCTGATTCTGACGAGCGACAACCCGCGCAGCGAATCTCCCGAGGTGATTCTCGATGAGATGGAAGCCGGACTCGACGATGAGGGGCGCCGCAAAACGCTCCGCATTACGGATCGGCGCAGCGCCATTCGAACCGCCGTGGGCCTGGCCCAGCGGCACGATTTACTGCTGATTGCCGGAAAAGGGCACGAAACCTATCAGGAAATCCAGGGCGTCAAACATCCGTTCGATGATCGGGAGATCGCGGCACAGGCACTACGTGATGCATAGAATCCTACCTACCTTAGCGGCCGACGCGTTAAGCCAAATCGGAAAACCATCATGATCATTTACCTAGTCGAATGGATCGTCGAACAATACGGTCCGTTTCCTGGCTCCGGCTTGTTTCAATACTCTACGTTTCGGGCGGGGGTAGCTATCATCCTCTCACTGATTATCAGTTTGCTTCTGGGGGGGCGGATCATCCGCTTCCTCCGACGGCAACAGATAGGGGAGACGGTCCGCGATCTCGGGCTGGAGGGGCAACAGCAAAAACAAGGCACTCCCACCATGGGCGGGGTGATTATCATTCTCGGTATCCTCGTACCCTGTCTATTAATGGCCCGCCTCGACAATGTGTACATCGTCATCATGATCGTAGCAACCAGTTGGATGGGCCTGATCGGGTTTGCGGATGACTATATAAAGGTGTTTCGCAAAAAAAAGGACGGGCTGGCCGGTAAGTTTAAGATTGTCGGGCAGGTCGGCTTTGGCCTGTTTATTAGCCTGATGATGTTGTTTAGCGATCAGGTGGTCGTGCGGATGGACGTGGCCGACGGAGAAGCCGCCGGCCTGACCGTAGGAGATATGGTAGGCGAACCGATTATAATTGAGCGGGAAGGCCAGCCGCCGCTCTACCGGGCGGACTACAAAACGACACTGACCAACGTGCCCTTCCGAAAGGGGAACAATCTCGACTACGCCCAATTGCTTCCCCTCGAACGCAACAAGGCCTTGAAGTACGGCTGGGTGATCTTCGTGCCGCTCATCATCTTCATCGTTACGGCCGTGTCGAACAGCGCCAATCTCACGGATGGCCTCGACGGGCTCGCGACGGGGGTATCCAGCGTCATTGGGACGGTGCTGGCGATCTTTGCCTACGTCAGCGGAAACATTCTTACTGCCAACTATCTGGACATTCACTACCTGCCGGGCACGAGCGAGTTGTTCATCTACGCCGCCTGCCTGTTGGGGTCCTGCCTCGGTTTTCTGTGGTACAATTCCTTTCCCGCTCAGGTGTTCATGGGCGATACCGGGAGCCTGACCCTCGGCGGAGTGATTGCCGCCCTGGCCATCCTCCTGCGGAAAGAACTCTTGCTGCCTTTATTATGCGGCATTTTCCTGGCGGAAAGCCTCTCGGTCATTTTACAGGTGAGTTATTTCAAATACACCAAAAGACGTTTCGGAGAGGGGCGTCGGATTTTCCGGATGTCGCCGCTGCACCACCACTTCCAGAAGTTGGGCATGCCCGAGACAAAAATCGTGGCGCGCTTCTGGATTGTCGGCATCATTTTAGCCGTGGCAACCATCCTCACGCTAAAGATTCGCTGATATGCAGGCAGAAATCGTCGTGCTGGGAGCCGGAGAGAGTGGCGTAGGAGCTGCCTTACTGGCTCGAAGCAAGGGCCTGGCGGTATTCGTATCCGATCGGGGAACCATTGGAGAGGAATACCTCGAGGAACTGAAGCAAGCCGGCATTCCCTTCGAAAGCGGAGGGCACGATGCCGACCGCATTCTGGCGGCGAAAGAAGTAATAAAGAGTCCGGGCATACCGGGCCACGTACCACTGATCCAACAGCTGGCGCGCAACGGCGTGCCGGTGATCGGTGAAATTGAATTGGCGGCTCGCTACTGTAGTTCCACGATCGTAGGGATTACGGGCAGCAACGGCAAAACGACTACGGCCACCCTAACGCATCATTTACTGCAGACCGCGGGATTGGATGCGCGGCTGGGCGGAAACGTCGGGCGCAGCTTCGCCCGGCTGCTGGTGGAGGACCCCAAGGCGGCCATATACGTCTTGGAGTTGAGCAGTTTTCAGCTGGACGATATTCGGGCTTTTCGCCCGCACATCGCCGCGCTGTTAAACATCACGCCCGACCATCTCGACCGCTACGGCTACGAGATGGATCGCTACATCGATGCCAAGTGGCGCATTGCCCGCAACCAGCAGCCGGATGATCTGCTGATCCTCTGGGGAGAAGATGCCAACATCCTGGCGGGAAAGGCGCGCAACCCAGCAGCGGCCCGGCAGATGGAGGTGTGGGACGCCGACTTCCGCGATTCTCAGCTGCGCTTCGAAGGCCACACCTTCGATTTGCGGACAACGGAGCTGGTGGGGCGGCACAATGCCCGCAATGCCAATTTCGCCCTGCGGATCGCCCTGGCGCTTGGAGCCGATGGCAATGCCCTTCAGGAAGGCTTGAACACCTTTCGGGCCGTTCCCCACCGCCTGGAGCGGGTGGGCGAAAGAAGGGGGCTGCTGTTTATTAACGACAGTAAAGCCACCAATACCGATGCGGTGCAATACGCGCTCGATGCCGTGGAAGCACCTATCGTCTGGATTGCCGGCGGTACGGACAAAGGAAACGATTACCTCCCGCTGGTGGAGTTGGTGCGCGCAAAAGTGCGCGCACTCGTCTGCCTGGGAGTTGACAATACCAAACTGCGGGCCTCCTTCGATCCCGTGATCGACAATATCGTCGAGGTACAATCGATGGCGGCCGCCGTGCAGGCAGCATTACAGCTCGGGCAAGCGGGCGATACCGTACTGTTGTCGCCGGCTTGCGCGAGCTTTGACTTATTCAAGAATTACATCGATCGCGGGGATCAGTTCCGGGCGGTCGTTCATGGACTCTGAGGTGCCAAAATGTGTGTTTGGTACCGGGAGCATAACCAACGACGTACTTAACACATGGCATTATCAGCACGTATATCGGCAGAACTAAAAGGAGATCGGGTCATTTGGGCCATCATCCTACTGCTGGCGGTGTTTTCGCTGCTGGCCGTTTACAGTTCGACGGGTGCCCTTGCTTACCGCGAGCGAGGCGGAGATACGATCTATTATCTCTTCAAGCACGGTGTTCTGCTGGGCGCAGGGCTTCTCATCGTATACTCCTGCCATCTGCTCCACTATTCGCGCTACTCGCGGTGGGCACCGGTGATGCTGGCACTGAGCGTGCCGCTATTGGTGTATACCCTCCTGCTGGGAACCGAGCTGAACGAAGCACGGCGCTGGATACAACTTCCGGTAATCGGGCTGACTTTCCAGACATCCGATTTCGCAAAGATCGCTACCATCGTATACGTAGCGCGCTCCATAAGTGGCAAGCAGGAATACATCAAAGACTTCAAAAGTGCGTTTTTGCCGATCATCCTACCGGTGCTGATCGTGTGCGGGCTCATTGCTCCGGCCGACTTATCGAGCGCCTTGCTGCTCTTTCTGATCTGTATACTCATGATGGTGATCGGGAGGGTGGATATCCGCTACATCGGATTGCTGTTTATGCTCGGTACCTGGTTGTTTGCCATGCTTTACCTACTGGGAAAGAATGCGCCAAACGTAATTCGCGTAGACACCTGGGAAAGCCGCATGGAGGAATTCATGAGCGAGGAGCCGGGCTTCCAGGTCACCCAAGCCAAGATTGCCATGGCCAACGGCGGGTTATTCGGTGTAGGGCCGGGCAATAGCTTGCAACGCAATTATTTACCCTCTCCTTATTCGGATTTTATCTATGCCATTATCGTGGAGGAGTACGGCCTTTTGGGCGGGGTAGTAATTATAAGCCTGTACTTATTACTCTTCTTTCGGGTAACGAGGCTGGTGACTAAAAGCTCCAAGGCCTTCGGAGCCATGGTGGCGCTCGGGTTGAGTTTGGCCATTGTCTTACAGGCGTTCGTCAATATTGCGGTGGCCGTCAATTTGGTGCCGGTAACGGGATTGACTCTGCCCTTGATATCGCGGGGTGGAACCAGCATACTATTCACTTGTGTGGCCTTTGGGATCATACTAAGTGTATCGAAATACATTGAGAGTACCTCGGAAGTGGCCTTCGAGGAGGAAATACTGGAGGTATGAGAATCATGATTAGTGGCGGGGGTACGGGCGGCCATATTTTTCCGGCCATTGCCATTGCAGACGCGATAAAAGCCCGGCGTCCTGATGCGGAGATTCGCTTCGTGGGGGCCCGGGGTAAAATGGAAATGGAGAAAGTCCCGAAAGCGGGCTATCCGATCGAAGGTTTATGGATCAGCGGGTTGCAGCGCAAGCTGAGCCTGCGCAACCTGAGCTTTCCGTTGAAAGTGGTGAGTAGTCTGTTCCGGTCCTGGCAGTTGTTGCGGCGCTTTCGCCCGCAGGTAGCGGTGGGCACGGGCGGATTTGCGAGCGGGCCGTTGTTGGAAGTAGCCAGCCGGATGGGTATTCCCACCCTGATTTTGGAACCGAATGCCTATGCGGGGCTGGCCAACAAAATTCTGGGAAAGCGGATGGATCGCATCTGCGTAGCCTACCCGGATATGGAGCGCTATTTCCCGAAAGAGAAGCTGCTGCTAACGGGAAATCCCATTCGCGAACAGAGCTTGCAAAGCGCTACAGAGGCCGCTTCGGCGCGGCAGCACTACGGATTGGATCCAAACCGCCCCACGCTGCTGTTGATGGGGGGCAGCCTGGGAGCCAAAAGCTTGAACCAGGTCCTGGATGCCGCCTACGATCGATTTGCGGAGCAGTCGGAGGTTCAGTTACTGTGGCAGTGTGGTAAGCTCTACTACGACCGGTACCGGGACCGGCCGATGGCTCAGTTGCCAAACGTGGAACTGCGGGCCTTTCTCGATCGGATGGATTTGGCGTATGCCGCAGCGGATGTAGTGATTTGCCGTGCGGGAGCACTGACCATTGCCGAGTTGTGCTTTCTGGGAAAAGCGGCGATTCTGGTGCCCTCGCCCAATGTGGCGGAAGATCACCAGACGAATAATGCCCGAGCACTGGCCGACCGAGGTGCGGCCCTACTCATAAGCGATAAAGAAGCGCCGGAGCGGCTCGTACCTGCCGCGCTGGAACTTTTGCAGCAACCGGACCGTCGCGCCCAGCTGGGGGCAGCGGCCCGCCAAATGGCACAGCCGGGCGCAGTCGACCGAATCGCAGTGGAGGTACTGGCGCTTGGAAACGATTTAGATAACAAAACGGATGCAGTTAGCAGACATTAAACATACTTACTTCGTAGGCATCGGCGGCATCGGCATGAGCGCCCTGGCCCGGTATTTCCATAGCCGGGGGGCCGTCGTGCGCGGCTACGACCGCACGGAAACGCCTCTGACTCGGGAGCTCGTCCGCGAGGGCATTGAGGTCCACTACGAAGCGCATCCCGAGGGTATCACCGAAGCCATCGATCTGGCGGTCTACACGCCGGCCGTACCGGCCCGATTTGCCGAATTGGAACAGCTTCGCCGACTGCGCATCCCGCTCAAGAAACGCTCGGAAGTACTCGGCATCATCAGCCGGGGGATGAAGACGGTGGCCGTGGCTGGTACCCACGGTAAGACCACCACTACTACGCTGCTGACCCATATGCTGCACGAAGCCGGTGAGCCGGCCAGCGCGTTCCTCGGGGGCATTGCCCGGAATTTTTCGGGGAACTACGTGGCCGGTACCACCAACTGGGTGGTGGTGGAGGCCGACGAATACGACCGTTCCTTCTTGCAGCTCAATCCGAATATCGCCATCGTGCTGTCGATGGATCCCGATCACCTCGACATTTACGGCGATCACGACTCGATGATGCGCACGGGCTACCAGGCGTTTGTCTCCCGCATCGAGCCGGAGGGCCTGCTGCTGCTGCACCACGACTTGAAGGGACAGGTGCATGTGGCCCGGCAGGTATTGACCTTCGGGATAGACGCCGGAGATTTCAGCGCCCGGAGGATCCGTGTAGAGGACGGCTACTTTGTATTCGATCTGGAGACGCCCGATGGGCCAGTGAGCGGCTTCCGCCTGCCGTTGCCGGGCCGGCACAACGTACTCAACACGACCGCTGCACTGGCAGCTGCCCTGATGATGGGGGCCGACCCCGATCTACTGCGCGAAGGGCTACCGCGCTTCCGCGGCATTGCCCGGCGGTTTGAATTTATTCTCCGGGAGCCGGAGCTTGTGTTGATCGACGATTACGCGCATCATCCGACTGAACTAGACGCCGCCATCGGCGCGGCGCGGGAGTTGTTTCCCAACCAGCGAATCACCGGCATTTTTCAGCCGCACTTATACAGCCGTACCCGCGATTTTGCCGAAGGGTTTGCACAGGCACTCGATCAGCTCGACGAAGTGATCTTACTCGATATCTATCCAGCAAGAGAGGACCCTATACCGGGGGTTACTTCCCGGATAATTTTTGAACAGATGCACCACCCCCGCAAGCGCTTGCTCAGCAACGAGGAGTGCATGGAGGCTGTCGGGGGAATCGAGTCGGGAGTCGTATTGGTAATGGGCGCTGGTGACATCGACCGCATGGTGCAGCCCATCCGGGCGCGTTTGCTGGAAGCTAAAACCCAAAACCATGGCTAGAAAAAAATCGAACAACCCGAAACCGACCGTCTTGCACGTACGCCGTGTGCTTTGGGCTGTGTTGACATTGGCCGTGGCGGGAGTTGCTGTACGGGCCATTCAGCACAAGGAGCAGTCGATCGTCAGTGGTATTGGCGTGGAGGTAGCTGCCTTGCCCGGCAATCACTTCCTCATCCAGGAAGAAGATATTCGGGAGATTCTCAATCGAAGCTTCGTGCGCCCGCTGGATAAAGGCCCGGTCGGAGGTGTGGATGTGGGGCGCGTGGAAAGCGTGCTGGAACGGGACCCCTTTATCGCCGGGGCGGAGGTGTACTTCGATGCTTTGGACAGCTTGCAGGTCCTGGTCGATCAACGCAATCCACTCCTGCGGATCAAGGATAATAACGGGTTGGATTACTACCTCGATCCCAGCGGAGAGCACATGCCGCTGAGCCGGCATTATACCGCCCGGGTACTGGTGTTTACAGGGAATATTGCTCCCTACTCCGACAACTACCGCGAGCAGGAGGATCATCCGCTGATCGACCTGCTCGAGTTTGCGCGAATGGTGCGGGCCGATCCATTTCTGGATGCGTTGGTGGAGCAAGTGTACATCAACAATCGCACCGAATTGGTGCTGGCTCCGAAAGTGGGCGATCAAACCATTTTGCTCGGGCGCTTCGACGAACGAACGCCCGAACGACTGGAACGACTGAAAACCTTCTACCGGGAAGGACTTCCCTACGAAGGATGGCAAAAATATAGCCAGTTCGATCTTCGCTACGAAGATCAGGTGGTGTGTAAGAAACGCGAATAGAACCCTGATACCATTTAGATGGGCTAATTGTGACTCAAACAGCAGTTATGGAAGTAGAAAAGTCCCAGAAGAACAACGCAATCGTCGCACTGGATATCGGTACGACGAAGGTCTGCGCCGTCGTTGGGCGGCGCGATGCACACGGTCGGCTACAGGTGCTGGGCTATGGAAAAGTCAATTCCGAAGGCGTCATGCGGGGAGTCGTGTCCAACATCGAAAAGACCGTCCGGGCGATCAGCGAAGCCTGTGACCTCGCCCGCCGGATGGCCAAGATCGATTTCGACACGGTACACGTCGGTATTGCCGGGCAGCACATCAAGAGCCTGCAACACCGCGGCATGCTGATGCGCGATTACGACCACACGGAAATCAGCCGCCGCGACATCGACCGGCTCATCAGCGACATGCACAAGCTCGTATTGCCACCCGGTGATAAAATCCTGCACGTCATCCCGCAGGAATACACCGTCGACAATGAGCAGGGCATCGTCGATCCGGTGGGGATGTCGGGAATTAAGCTCGAAGCTAACTTCCACATCATTACCGGCCAGATTACCGCGTCTAACAATATTCACCGCTGCGTGGAGCGGACGGGCTTGCGCGTAGCGAACATGACGCTAGAGCCCATCGCCTCCTCGGCTTCGGTGCTCTACGAAGACGAAAAGGAAGCCGGTGTAGCCCTGGTGGATATCGGCGGTGGTACTACGGATATCACCGTCTTCCAAGACGGCATCATTCGCCATACGGCAGTCATTCCCTTTGGCGGCAACGTCATTACGAAAGACATCAAGGAAGGCTGTAACGTCATGATCCAGCACGCCGAGAAGCTCAAGGTGAAATACGGTAGTGCGTTGGCCGGAGAGGTTTACGAAAACCGCATCATCGCTATACCCGGTTTGCGCGGGCGTGAGCCCAAGGAAATCAGCGAGAAGAATCTGGCGCGCATCATCCAGGCGCGGGTGGAGGAAATTCTCGATTACGTGCTGTGGGAAATCCGGCGTTCGGGCTACGAGCGCAAGCTGATCGGCGGAATCGTGCTGACAGGCGGTGGTGCGCTGCTGCGCGATATCGAAAAACTCTGCATGCTGCACACCGGTATGAGCACGCGGGTTGGGTCGCCGGTAGAGCACCTCGCCCACGGATACCAGGAACAACTCACCAGCCCGATCTATGCGACAGCCTTGGGGCTGTTGCTCAAAGGTTTTGAGGACATTGATATGGGACGCGTGCAGCCGCCGTTTGCCCGTTCGCAGGAACGCGTGGAAACCGAACAACCTCCCAAATCGACCACCGATCAAAAGACAGAGGCCCGAGACCCCTGGTACGAACAGATTTTCCGCAAAACCAAGGAGTGGTTCGAAGCAGAGCCGGACTCCGAATTTTAACGATTGAAACTAACAACTGATACCAACTTAGGAGCTACGGTATATCCCATGTGAAAACGGCAGCTCCCCAAATAATGCGATATGATGTTTGACCTGCCACAAGGCGAAAGCCCTATCATCAAAGTCATCGGTGTCGGTGGCGGCGGAAGCAATGCCGTTACCCACATGTACAAGCAGGGCATTGTCGGTGTAGACTTCGCCGTTTGCAATACCGATGCCCAGGCAATGGAAATCAGCCCCGTACCGACCCGCATCCAACTCGGACCCAACCTGACGGAAGGCCGCGGTGCCGGATCGAAACCAAATATTGGAAAACTCGCCTGCGAAGAATCGATCGAGGAGGTGCAGCGCTACCTGTCGAACAACTGCAAGATGCTCTTTGTCACAGCGGGCATGGGCGGTGGTACAGGTACTGGTGCCGCTCCCATCATTGCCCGCACGGCCAGAGAGATGAACGTGCTCACGGTCGGAATTGTCACGCTGCCTTTTACTTTCGAAGGCCGCCGTCGGACGTCCCAGGGCACCGAGGGATTAGAAGAGCTGAAAAAGAACGTCGACACGCTGATCATCATCAGCAATGATAAGCTGCGGCAAATTCACGGCAATCTGAGCTTGTCGGAGGCCTTCAGCAAGGCGGATAACATCCTGACCACTGCCGCGAAGGGGATTGCCGAAATCATCACGGTACCCGGCTACGTCAACGTGGATTTTGAAGACGTCAATACGGTGATGCGCGACAGTGGGGTGGCCATTATGGGTACGGCCATGGCCGAGGGAGAAGACCGCGCCCGTCAGGCCGTCGATCAGGCCTTGCATTCGCCGCTGTTGGAAGACAATGATATTCGCGGCGCTCGCCACATCCTGCTAAATATCACCAGTGGTACCAAGGAGGTGACGATGGATGAAATCTTCGAAATCACCGAATTCGTTCAGGAGGAAGCCGGCTATGGCACCGACCTGATCTGGGGGAACTGCTTCGACGAATCGCTCGGAGAGCAGATCAGTGTAACGGTGATCGCCACTGGATTCGAAGACAAGCGCACCCGCGTCGAGCGCGACGACCGCGATCAGCGCGTAGTCGTACACCTCGATGATGATCCGAATGAACGGAAAAAAACGCCGGTAACCGAAGATGACCAGCCCAACCTGCGCCAGGTATTGGGATACGATCCCAACGATTCGGACGCTTCTATCCGCATGGAATTCGACGATGTCCGCTCATCGATTGATAAGTATCAGCGTCGCTCCTATCTGCATCCGGAAGAGGCCAAACAGGAAGAGGAGCAGGCGCGGCAAGACCTGGAGCGGCGCAAGCGGGATGAATTGGAGCGCGTGCGTAAAGCCCAGCTACGGAACAAGGGGCCAAAGCTGAATAACCCTCAGACAATCAACGAGCTGGAAAATGAACCGGCCTATCTGCGCCGCGGCGTAAAGCTCGATGAGGTGCCCCATTCCGAGGAAGAACAAATGAGCCGCTGGACGATTTCCGATGAAGAGGAGCCGGAGGTGCGGAGCAACAATTCGTTCCTACATGATAACGTGGATTAACTAACCCTTAAGAATTGGAAATTCTATTAACGATTGTTTAAGCAAATGGCGGGCACCATGTGTGCAACCTTGGTCGTTTAGTTTTCGTCATTAGGACAGAACAACGCAACAAACGCACCAAGGAACATTAATCCAAAGAACCATGAATGCCCGCAAGATCAAATTGGCCCTAACTGCCGCCCTTATCAACCACTCGGAGTCGGACAACGTCTTGGGGTCCGTTAAGGATGTCATGAAAAAATTCGTCGGTGAAGTCGGCGATTTTCTCGGCTTGACACCGGTCGGCCAACTGCAACTAAATGCCAGTACCGTAAAGGAAACGTACCGCCTGCAATACGAGCACGTAAGCGTAAATATCGATCTGATTTCCAATCCAATGCGAAAGATTCAGAGCGTGCAGCGCTTCGAAGTGCGGTAATCGAACAGCTAAGCCATTTATGACCACTTCCTCGTCTCCCAATAAGGTATTGCTCGTTATCGCTGCGGTGTTGCTGCCACCGTTAGGCGTAGCCTTGCTCCACAACCGGTTGAGCACGCAGTTCTGGATCTGTCTGATCCTTACTCTTATCTTTTACCTCCCAGGTCTGATTTACGCGCTGATCGTTATTCTTTGATCGCGTCTTCCCCAAGTTGTCCTCGTTAAAAAATCGATCTGCGCCCCAAGGATGCAGGCGAAAAGATGTATCATTCCCGTCAAATAGATGGGTATGCGTCTTTTTTTGTCTGTGTTTGTCGGATGTCTGATGCTCGGGCAAGCGGAGGCCCAGGTGCTCCTGCGGGGGACGGTCTCTGATACGAGTGGAATGCCGCTGGTGGGGGCTACCATTAATATTGTTAATTCTGTACAGGCAACTGCTTCTGACCTCGATGGGCGCTACCAACTGCACCTGCCGGTGGGCGAGGTTCGCCTGGTGGTTCGATATTTGGGATACGAATCGTTGGATACCGTGGTGGCAGGTGCCTACCACGATACCTTGGAGGTGGAGGTGCGGTTGCGGGCGCAGGCACTCGACGTGAGTGAGGTGGTTGTGTACGCCCGGCTGGCCCGGGGGCAGGCGGAAGCACTGGAAGTACAACGCACCGGCCCGAGGGTGCAATCGGTAGTGCACTCCGACCTTTTTAATCGCTATCCGGATGTGACACTGGTGGAAACGGTGCAGCGGCTGCCGGGGGTCAGTATTACCCGCGATCGGGGCGAAGGCGAATTTGTCCAGATTCGGGGCTTGCCGGAGTTATACAATGCTATTTCGCTTAACGGCCAGCGCCTGCCGGCCGTGCAGCCCGAAGCCGACCGGGCCGTACCCTTGGATTTGATACAATCCAATCTCATCGAAGAAGTGCGGGTCATTAAATCGCTGACGCCGGATATGGATGCCGACGCCATAGGCGGAACCGTGGACTTCCGCCTCAAACAACCGACCGACCGCACCGAGGCCGTCTTTCAGGCAGGCTACGGGCTCAACTCGCAGGCCAGCGAACTCATGGAGTTGCCCCGCCGCATCGTGCAGGGAGCTGCCTACCTCAACCGCAACTTATCGGAAGACCGCATTAAATTCCTGGTGGCGGGCAACTATTTTCAGACCGGCCGGGGGTCGATCCGCAAGCGCTTCCTGCCCGACCAGCTGGCCGTGGCCGATTTTGATAACGACCGCCGCCGCTACGGCTTAATCGGCAGTTTGGAATACCAGCCCTCCATCTATCATCGACTGAAGCTGGGCTACACCATCAGCGGCTACATCGATGAGGAAATCCAGCGCCAGGCCCTTTATAACTTCGGCCAGGAACGCGAACTTCGCCTTACGGCCAATCAGCGCGACGAGCGTACTGTCTCGCTCACCGTACTGGAGGTGGAAAGCAGCTTTGGCCGTGTCGGCCTGGAGTACGGGCTATCCTTTGCCGACTCCAAACAGGAATTACCCGATCGCCTGCGCTTCGAATACAGCCGCGCTAATGCCTACGACGGGATCGCCCCCACCCAGCGAGCTGACCTGGGAGCCACCTCGACCTTTGGGCTACCGGATTTGACGCTGCAATCGGTTCAACTGGATGCTCTCCGCACGGAGGAGACCATCTTCAACGGCAACTTCAACCTCGACTTTCCCATCAATCGCCGCGAAACAAGCCGGCTGAAAACGGGGGTGCGTTACCGGGGTAGCGAACGCCTCTTCGGTGGGGATCAGCAGGTAGCCTTACCCACTAGCCCGCAGCCACTGGCCGGCGGGACGTTTGGGTTTGCCGGGGTGCGGCTCGGCGATTCGGAGCTGGCTACCCTGCCGCTCGATCGCACCCTGATGCCAGATTTATTCAACTCCCCCTTCGCTTACGAGGCGCGCGAAGACATCATTGCCGGCTTCCTCATGAATACGACCAACTGGACGGGGCGGCTCACGACCATTGCGGGCGTTCGCTACGAATACACCGACTACGACTACCGGCAACTCACTACGGAAGACGCGGCTGCCAACGACTACGACAATTGGTTGCCCTCGCTCAACGCCATTTACCGCATCACGCCTACCCGGCAGCTGCGCTTTGCCTATTACGAAGGCCTCAACCGTCCGCCCTATGCCACCCTGGTACCCTTCGAATTCAGCCAGACCCAGAATGGCCTGGTAACGGGCGGAAATGCGGAAGTCCGCCCGGTAGTGGGGCGCAATCTGGATCTCGTGTACGAGCACTACGGTAGCAATGAAAATAGCTTCACGATTGGTCTATACGCCAAATTTCTGGAAGACCCCTACCTCTCCACGGTCGAGACCGATTCAGCTGATAGTTCGGGACTCCGGCGCGTATTCACGTTTCAGAATGCCGACCGCGCCCGCGTCGTAGGCGGCGAGATAGCCCTTTATCAAAACCTGGGCACCTATATCCCGTCGCTGGCCAATCTGGATGTAAATGCGAACTACAGCTACAATTTCAGTGACCTGGAGGGCATTCAGGCCTTCGATGAAGACTTACCGCTCTTCCGGAGCCCCCGCCACATCGCCAACCTTTCGTTGGTTTACACCGGCCGTCAGGGCGACCTGTCGGTGGTGGTAGCGGGCGTCTTCCGCGACTTCGTCCTCGATCGCCTGCAGGATGGGCAGGCCGTCTACCTCGATCGCTCCGTCTTCCTCGACCTGGCCGTGGATTATCAGCTCACCGATCGCTTCAGCGCCTATTTCCGCCTCAACAACATTACCAATCAAACCACCCAGGAGTACATTAATCGCCCCACGGCCTCGGATGCGCAGTTGCTGGAAGAAGAGCGGTTTGGGACGTGGGGTGCGGTGGGGGTGCGGTTGCGGTCTCGTCGATGAGACTATTAATGTGCCAATGTGCCGATCAGGCAATGAGGCAATTTGCCGATGTGCCGAGTTTTGATGTTTTGATGCTAGGATAGGTAAAGTTTCGCGGCATTGATGCCGCTCTCCATTTTTGTGCGAGCATTTGGTCGCGGTGTTTCTCGATTGCTTTTCGGTCAATTTTCTAATTTAACGGACCTTAAACACCGCCACTATGCCAACTACCGAGCGCGCGCCTACCATTTTCATCAATTACCGCCGTAAGGTGTCTCAGAAGGATGCCAACTCGATTACGGCTTCGCTGCAGGCGCACTTTGGCAAGGATGCTGTTTTTCAGGATACGCAGTTGGAGCCCGGAGAGAATTGGGAGCGGGAAATCGACGCTGAACTAAGGGGAGCGGAAGTATTTCTCGCGCTGATTGGGAAAGAGTGGCTGGAATGTGCGTACGACGAGACAAATGCCGCCCGCAACTGGAAAAAGGGCCGGTGCCGGCTAGACAACCGTTCCGACTACGTGCGGGTAGAAATCGAGCAGGCGCTGAAAATGGGGAAAGGCATCATCCCGGTGCTCATCGACCGGGAAGGCTATGATTCAGAGGAGGATTTTCCCGAGAAATCGACCCTGGTGCAGTTATTGAAAATTAATCCCTTCTGCTTGCGCAGCGTGCACTTTGAAGCGGATATGCGGCAGCTTATTGCGGCCATCGAACAATTGGGAGTGAAAGCAGCCCAGCCATCCAAGCGGGCAGACCCCGATGCCTTTCGCCTGAAGAAGGAGTACCCACTACCTCCAAAGATGCTGCTAAAAGTCGATGCCCCCTTTGTGGGGCTGCGTCCCTTTACGGAGCGAGACGCATTGATTTTTCACGGCCGCAGCGCGGAAATTTACAATCTCTGTTTTGCGGTTGATCAGCAGCCGGATCAGCCCATTGTGTTGTACTACGGGCTTTCGGGGGTCGGCAAATCGTCGCTGCTACAGGCTGGGGCGATTCCCCGATTGGAGCACAAGGGATGGAACGCCCCCTACGGCAGGAGAGAAGAAGACAAGGAACGGCGAGGCCTGGTTGGAGTGGCCGAGCGCCTGCAGCAGCATTGCTCTTTGCTGGGTACCAAAGCCGTATTGATCATCGATCAGGTGGAAGAGGCGCTGATCGATCCCATCGATGATTTTCCCGAGGAATGGGACGAATTTTTCGATTGGGTCCGGCAAGTGCCCCGCCGAAAGCCGGACTGGCGAATCGTGCTCGGCTTTCGCAGCGAGTACCTACCGCAGGTGCGGGAAGCGCTGAAGGGAGTAGCCTACAACGATCAGTTGTTTTTGCAAGCCCTGACGGAGGCCGGCCTATACGAAGCCATTTTAGGGGTAAGTAAGAATAACAAGCTCGGACGCTTCGCGGATTTTTCCTTTGAAGAAGGACTGCCGGAGTTGCTCGTCTCCGATATTCGCCAAGATAAGGCGTCTAATCAGGCTCCCTTGCTACAGACGCAGCTGAAAGCCCTGTGGCAACAAGCCATCCAGGGAAAACCGCTCGGGCATATCCCGATCACCAAACGGCATTACGAAGATCTGGGCTACCGCAGTCTGGAGCAAATGCTCGACCACCAGTTAGCGGCAGTAGGTCGGCAGTTTCCCGACGAGGTGGCGGGGGGATTGGTGCTTGATGTCCTCTTCTTGTTTACCACCCGCGACAATACGGCCGCCTACTATAGCGATGCCGAAATGGAGCAGATTTACCCCCAATCGAGTCTTCTCTCCATCATCCAGGCACTGGAGCGCCATTACCTGCTGTTGCGTTTTCGAGATTGGGCCAATAACCCGCAAACGCGCCTCGCACACGACGCGCTTGCCCCCATCGTTCGCAATCGTTATGAGCAATCGGATGATCTTGCCCAGCGCGCCTGGGTCCTGATCCAGGCGAAGAAAAAGGATCTGAAAGCCGAGTCGGGCACCAGCTTCAGTAATACGGATGTAGACCTCATCAGCAGGGCACGGCCCTATCTGCGGCGCATTCCCGACCTCATCGAAGAACAGCTTCGGGTTGATGAGGCTCGGATCGCCCGGCAGCAGGCCGATGCGCGGGCAAAAAATCAGGTTATTTTCGACACCCTGGCCCGCAACGCCCTGGATGCCATTCGGCAAGCCGATCACCTGCTCGCCCTCCCGGCCTTCGAAGCAGCGGTGCTGGCAGACATGGATCTACCCACCAAGCAGACGCAGTTGGGCAGAGGCCTCCAGGAATTACTCTTTTTCTTCGCCGAAACCGGGCGGCACGTCGAGCAGGGGACACAGGTACTTCAACTGCTCCACAAGCTGGAAACTTCCAAGTCTGACCGGATGGCAATAGAAACGGTGTTGGCCCAAGCCCCGCAGGAGCGGGAACCCTACCGCCAGCTACTCCGCCAATTGGACGCCGAATTTTTTCAGGCACTTTGGAAGCGGTATTACCCCGAAATGATGGACGTGGAAGGCGGCACATTCAAGATGGGCAGTGAAGACGGCTATGCCGATGAACAACCAGTACATAAAGTGCGGGTAGTGGATTTCCGCATCGCTCGTACGCCAACTACCAATTACCAATTCGGCCTGTTTTGTGCTGCTACGGGACGGAATCTAGCCGCCCACACCCCCTTTTGGGGTCGCTACGGGAATAACCCAGTAGTACAAGTGATGTGGTACGATGCCGTGGAATACGCCAACTGGCTTAGTTCCCAACTCGGTTTTTCGTCAGCCTATCGGGTCGATAAAACCACCAAAGACCCCAATAATCAGGCGAATGATGTAATCAAGTGGACGGTAGAACCGCTCGACAAAGCTGCCGGATTTCGCTTGCCCACCGAAGCAGAGTGGGAGTACGCGGCTCGCGGTGGTAAGAAGTCGAATGATACCCCCTACGCAGGGTCAGATACGCTTGAGGCGGTTGGCTGGTTCTGGCAAAACTCCGGAGACCAATTGCTTTCCGGCGAATGGGACCAGGAGGCGATCCGGCGCAGCAATTGTCGAGGCCGAACAGTCGGGGAGTTACAGCCAAATGAACTGGGCTTATACGACATGAGTGGAAATGTATGGGAGTGGTGTTGGGATTGGTACGGGGAGGATTTCTACGAAGTTTGTAAAAAGGAACAATCGTTGCTGAAACCTTACACCCCTAATCCAACCGGTCCCCAATCAGGTAGCCGACGCGTTTTGCGTGGCGGCTCCTGGTACTATCCTGCGGCTAATTGCCGGGTGGCCATGCGCAGCAACCTCAATCCAGGTTACGGGAACAATGCAATGGGTTTTCGTTTGCTCCAGGGCTTTACCCTTTGAGGTTTTAATCTTTTACAATTACCGCCGAAGGCGGTTAAAATTTTTTACTTTCATTGTCTAATGATTTCACCCAGCCACCGATCATACGTCCGATTTCCAGGAGTTGGGTGGTTAGCATTTCGAAACGGGCTGCGTTGTAGTATTTGAGTTCGAAGCACAGGCGAATTAGGTACCGCAGTTTTTCCAGTTGGAGGTTTGCCTGGCGCAAACGACTCTCTTTTTCCGATTTGGGAAGGTAGTAGGCTTCGATAAGAAGCTCTAATAGCGCTAGACTCATCTCCTCCAATCGGCTACCCAGGATGTATCGTTGGTCGCGCGGCATTGCATTAATGAGGGGAATAATGTATTTGACGAAGTCGTAAGTTTTTGTGAGGATACTTTCTTTAGCCTGCATAGTATGAAGCGAATTAGCGGGTTATTTCACCAAATTACCACCTTTGAGAATTTGCTTCGGGCATATTATCAAGCCCGTAAGGGGAAGCGTGGTAGTCGATCCGCGGCTCGGTTTGAGGTCCAGTTGGAATATGAATTACTGGCGCTACAGGAAGAATTGCGCACTCAAACGTACAGGCCAGGACCGTATCACACTTTTTACATTCGAGAGCCGAAGGTGCGCATGATCAGCGCCGCTCCCTTTCGCGATCGAGTAGTGCACCACGCGCTGTGCCAGGTCATTGAGCCAATCTTTGATCGGACCCTGATTTTTGATACGTATGCCAATCGGCGCGGTATGGGTACGCACGCTGCGATCCGCCGGTGCCAGCAGTTTGTCCGCAAGTATTCCTATGTATTGAAGGCAGATATTCGGAAATATTTTCCAAGCATCGATCACGCGATACTCAAGCAATTGATTGTCCGGAAGATCAAATGTAAGCGTACCCTTGAGCTCATTGAACTTATCATCGATCACTCTAATCCGCAGGAAGCAGTACCCGATTATTACGCGTCGGATAATTTATTTTCGATTATCGAACGGCGAAGGGGGCTACCGATGGGAAATCTAACCAGTCAGTTTTTTGCAAATCTATATTTGTCGCCCCTAGATCATTTCGTACAGCAGCAATTGGAAGTGGGGGGGTACCTACGCTATGTGGATGATTTCTTGCTGTTCAGTCACGATAAACAACAACTGCACCGATCCAAAAAAGCCATTCAGCATTACCTGGCAAAGGAACTACGCCTGTCCATTCATGCCCGAAAATCTCAGGTATTTCCGGTGAGGGTAGGAGTTTCCTTTCTCGGACAGCGGGTATTTACCAACCATCGGCGGTTACGTAGAGAAAACGTTCAGCGATTTCGCCATCGCCTCAACCGCCGAATCGATCTTTACCGAAGAAAGAAAATCAGTCCTGCGCTATTCGAGAGCCAACTCAATAGCTGGCTCGGACATGCCAAGCAGGCAAATACCTTTCGGTTGCGAAGACAGATTTTAGTGTATCTTAGAAGACAAGGACTGACCGTTGCAGAAACGGATCGTTTTGCGTGGCGGCTCCTGGAACAATCAAGCAACAAATTGCCGGGTGGCCATGCGCAACAACAACAATCCAGATAACGAGAACAATACAATGGGTTTTCGTTTGCTCCAGTGTTTTATTTGGCCGGAATTTTCAGGGTTACGACTCTGGAAAGCGTGCTATTGGTCGCAGGGAAATATTCCTCGCTGGCCCAATTGAAGCCCAACGTTCGGTCCGGTGCTTTTTGTTAGTAAAAAGCCAAACAAAATCTTTGGTCGGCGGGGCTGGTAGCATTTGCGAAGGCCCTGCTGCACATTCCCTCGACAAACAACTACAAGTCGACTGTCGAGAGTTGGAAATTCGCCCTTCGCTATTCGCCATTACTCACGTAAGCCACGGGTAGAGCGCTCCCAATGCCTCCAGCATTTCTCCGGGGTGGGCTTGCTGTTCGAGGATGTGATCCACCACGACGAGCTCCATGAAAAACACGGCGCGGTCGAAGGAATTGGTGTAGGATTCGTTGAAGTAGAACTGCAGATCGTCGAAGGGCGAGCAGCGCAGGAGTTGGTAAGCCGATTGGCGCACGTTATATACGACGAGGTAGAGATATTGCTCGCGGGGGTTGGTTTCGAGTTGCAGGAAGACGGGGTAATCGAGATAGGGGGCGTTCCAAAATCCGAAGAGGGGGGCCTCGAACAGCGGATAGTACAGCTGGTTGGCATTCATGTTTTGAGTGCGCAGGCGTACGGCCAAATCCTGTAGCTGGTTGCGCATGCGCTCAATGGGGATTTCTTCCGGGGGCAGGTTGGAGTAGGGGAGCCAGGCATCGGCGGTCAGGTCGAGGTACTCGGTATTGCCGATGCGGAGTTTGTAGTCGAAGCGCTGGTAGCCCGGCACCACGTAGCCGGGATAGTATAGATCGAGCCCCTGCTGACGGCAAAATTCGATCTCGAGCAACATGGAGTAGTAGCCCAGGCTGTACGACTGATAGGCGGGATCGTAAATGCCGGAAATGCTGGCGGCGCTTCGTTCGCCCAGGTCAAAAAAGCTTAGTCCCACCAGCTGTTGGGTGTTGCGATCAATGATATTGATCTCGAATGTGGTGTAGATATTGTAGTCTTCACCATCGAGCAGGCTATTGCGCAGGCTGGGGGCCAGTGTGCCCTTGAAGTTGCTTTTGTAGCGTTGGAAGAGGCGCTCTTTTTCCCGCGTGATGGTGGCGGGACGAATATCGATTTGAAACTGCTCGGCATTGCGGCGCATCAGCTTGCGCTGGCCCTTGCGAAACTGAAAATCGGCGAGTTGCAACCGAATCCAGATGGCCGAATAAAACGTATCGTTGAAGCAGAGGAAATGCGTGGTGAAAATGGTTTGGCCCATGCGGTACCAGCCCCGCGCCAGATAGTCGTCGAGCTCTTCCGGACTAAGGTTTTCGGGATAATGCTTGTCGGCGAAGCTGGCCATTAGGAAGAGTTACACTGAGAAACTGCAAATTAACAGCTTTTTGGACAATCGGGTTCCACAAATCGGCAATTCATACCGGCTACATTCGGTCTAAGAGCAAGTCCTTCATTTTCTTGGCATCGGAGGCCATTCCTTTGACGGATCGGATGCTCAACGGCTCCACATAGTTGCGGCGACCGCGGCTATCGCGGCCCAGCCGCTCGGTCATGTAGTAGCCCGTTTCGGCGACATCGAGCCATAAATACCGGCCGGATTCCAACTGATAGACGGCAATCCAGTGCCGGTTGACCGGCCGCTGCCGCAAGTAGAGCAGGCAGGGAAAGTCGAGGTAATTGCTCGGTCCTTCTGTCGAGAAGCGTAGATCGAGATAGGGATATTGATAAATGGCGCTCCCGAATCCCGCTTCCTCCAGCAGCCCTTGGAGGATTTCCAGATGGTGAAAATGGGCGGCCAGGGGATTATCCTGTTCCTGATCGAAGGCCGAAAAGGGCTGCCACGATCGGTCTGACAGCTTCCAGTATTCCAATTCGCCGATTTTGTGCTTGTAGTCAAAAGTCGCATCCTCCGGAGCGACGTAGCCCGGATAGAAGTACGTGAGTCCTTGCTCGCTGCAAAAGGCGACCTCTTCCAGCAGGGTGTGCAGCCCCAGGCTGTAGCGGCTGAAATTGGGATCGTATACGCCGGCCTTGCTGTAGGCAGCCTGGCTACCAATATCGAAAAAGCTGAACGCCACCAGTTTTCCCTCGTAGTAGATTTCGATTTCCCAGGTGTTGAATACCCGCTGCCGGTGGGGCCCGGACAGGTGGTACTCTATGATTTCCAGTGACTTATCCGGGTGCTCCAGCCGGTATAGATCATTGACCCGGCGTTTGGCGGTGGTGATTTTACTATCGCTGTTGATCTTAATGTCAAACAGGCGGCGGTTGCGGCGCAGCAATTTGCGCATGCGTTTATTGAAGGAATGCCCTTCCAATGGCAAGCGGGTGGGAAGCACGGCAATTAATTCGCCGGGAGCAAGCTGGATAAAATCGGCCGAATAAATCGATTGGCCGGCGGGTCGCCATCCCATTGCTAAGTAATTGTCCAACTCCTTTGGTCGCAAGCGCTCGGGATGTCGAATAAAGGTGCCCATTCAATCGATTTTCAGATAAACGCGGTGTTGGTTTAGGGAACGAATACCAGCTTTCAAAAGTAGGGATTTCACCACACATTTGCGGGAAGGTCATCTAAGGAATTCGGATAGAGGCGAAGAAATAAACAGCAATTCCGGGGCCAGGGCTTGACTGGCAGGCGAAAGAAGCCGATCTTTGTACTACAATTCTCACCACAGGCGGTCTATCCGGCGGTCTGGAGCATCCAATGATACATTTCGGTACGGCCGTACATGCTGACGTTCTATTGCGTCAAGCGGATAGAATGTCAGTAGACATCGCTGGTAGTCGTGTGTGGAGTGCACACTCGGGCTACTTGTCGCCCTTCAGGCAGGCAGGTTTGGTGGGCGGGCTATTTTTATATTCCCACCCACATGGTGTGCGGCGGGCCCAGCCGGCCAACGGTCCGGAGGTCGGGGCGACCAGAGTATGCCCCGGCCAAACCCTCCACCAAAGCAGGGCTTGCCAGGCACCGCTATCCGATCGGGCACAAGTTCCCAATCACCCAAATGCCGCCAACTCTCCCTTCGACGTAAACAGCGCATCCACCCGCCGGGCCACCTCCGGATCGGTTTCCAGCCCGGGGGCGTGGTGGGGTTTGACGCGGGCGTCGATAAGGAGCGGCCCCGTGCAGCCCCAGTGCTTGTGGTCGATAAATGCCCCCACGCCATCGATGTCGTGGCTGGGATTGGCCCGCGTGAAAGTGGCCCACAAAAAATTGTTGAAGTGTTCGGAGAGGAAGACCGGATCGTCGCACACGACGATGAGCGGGATGCCTTCCCATTGCTCGGCCTGTAGTTGACTGGCGAGCTGGCGGATGTGCTGCTCGCTTTCCGGGCCCGTGTAGCGGGGGCCTTGCAGCGCCAAAATACCCGGCATCACAAAGCGGGCTTCGCCGAAGCGATCCGGAAAGCGGATGTCGCCGGACAAGTTGTCTTTAAGCCGCCGCCGGCGGCGGCCCCGGCAGGCCATAATGACCTTCGAGCCGGCGTTCCAGCCGGCACCGCTGTAGTCGAGCGTATCGATCGTTGTTTTCGTGAAAAAATGCAAGTCACGCCGGAAGTCGACTCGCTCTAGCAGATGGCGGAAAAAGTCGGGGATATCGTGGGTGTCCAACGCGAGGTTATCTTCCTCGCTGGCGATGAGGAGAAACTTGGCCAGAGAGGTTTGCCCAGAGCCCAAAATCCGGGTGGCCTGCGTCAGAATTTCTTCCGGCACGCGTTCGCTGCCCGTTTCGGCCACCTCGCTGTGGGTCTCAATGAAGGGCATGTAGCGCTCCGACCCGATGGCAAGCAGCAGCGGATGAACGCCCGCTGCATCGACGGCATTGATCTGGCGAATGCCGGGAAACTCCTGTGGGGTCAGCTCGCGCACCAGTTTGTGAATCAGGTAGCCGAAGCTCGAATCCTCCTGCGGTGGTCGCCCGACTACCGTGAAGTGCCAGAGCGGATTCTTGCGGTAGTATACCTGGTGGACGTCCATTACGGGGAAGTCGTGCTGCAAGCTGTAGTAGCCCAGGTGGTCGCCAAAGGGGCCTTCCGGTTTCATGCCGCGCTTGCGGATAGTACCGGTGATGACAAAGTCGGCATCGCCGGAGAGCAAATAGCCGTCGTGCCAGTGGTAGCGGAACCGCCGCCCACCGAGCATACCGGCAAACGTCAGCTCGGAGAGCCCTTCGGGCAACGGCATGATGGCCGACAGGGCATGCGAGGGAGGACCTCCCACGAAAATCGAACAACGAAACGGCTCGTCGTGCTGCTTGTACATTGTATGGTGCACCCCAATGCCCCGGTGGATCTGGTAGTGCATCCCGATTTCTTCATTCGTCACGTAGTCATTGCCCGTCAATTGAATGCGGTACATGCCCAGATTGCTCTGCATGATACTGCGCGTTTCCGGGGGCAAGGTCAGTACTTGCGGGAGGGTGACGAAGGGGCCGCCGTCCATCGGCCAACTCTTGATCAGCGGGAGCTGATCGATCGTCGTGGTGCCGTAGCGTATGGGGGAGGAAAAATACTGCCGCTTGGGCAGTGCCCGCAGCGCCGTAAAGGGGGCTTCGAGGTACCGAAGCGGCCGTTTGGCAAGGTTGGCCGGATCGGCCTTCAGTTCGATGACCC
This sequence comes from uncultured Saprospiraceae bacterium, assembly GCA_964504335.1. Classification (GTDB taxonomy): domain Bacteria; phylum Bacteroidota; class Bacteroidia; order Chitinophagales; family Saprospiraceae; genus CAZDET01. The sequence continues at coordinate 145,102 of CAZDET010000001.1, read as the reverse complement.
GTTGCACGCGCTCGAGCGTGTGGCGGAAAAGAAAATCCGTCTGCTCGTAGGTGCCGTATAGATTAGAAAGGGCCTGAAAAGGGCTGCCCTTTACGCGTTCGAATAAAATTGCCGGACCCCCACGATCAAAAATGCGGCGATGAATTTCCGCCATTTCCAGATGGGGGTCCACTTCCGCGCGCACGCGAATCAGCATGCCGTTTCGCTCCAAATCAAGCGCAGCGGCGCGCAAACTAGGATAGCTCATACATAGAATTTAACCAACCTAACAACTCCGTGCGGCCGACCTGGTTGAAAATTGTGCGGAGTTTTCCTTTATATCAATTGGTTCCCTACTTTTGTGCGCTAACCAACCACAAGCCGATGCTTGCCTATCTGAATTTGCTGCAGGAATTGCTGGAAAACGGCTATCCCAAGCGCGATCGTACCGGAATCGGCACCCGCAGCAAATTCGGTCATCAGCTACGCATCGACCTGACCGAGGGCTTCCCGCTGCTTACTACCAAGGCCGTCAACTTCTCCGCCATTGTGCACGAGTTGTTGTGGTTTATCCGCGGCGATACCAACATTGCCTACCTCGTCCGAAACGGCGTCAACATCTGGAATGAGTGGCCGTTTCAACACTATCTGCGAGCAAATGGCCTGGAAGAACAACACGCCAAGTACAGCGACTCCTGGAAGCAGGCCCTCAAGGTATTCGTAGAACGCATCCGAACCGACGAGGCCTTCGCCGAAGCCTGGGGCGAGCTCGGTCCCGTGTACGGGAAGCAGTGGCGCGACTTCGAAGGGATCGACCAATTGAAAGGCGTGATCGAGGGGATTAAGTCCAACCCGGATTCGCGGCGGCATATCGTCACCGCCTGGAATCCGAAGGAAATTCCGCAGATGGTCCGGGCAGGATTGCCCCCTTGCCACACCATGTTCCAGTTTTACGTAGCAGGCGGACGCCTGTCCTGCCAGCTCTACCAACGATCGGCGGACGTGTTTCTCGGCGTTCCGTTCAACATCGCATCTTACGCCTTACTGACGCATCTGGTCGCTCATGAATGTGACTTAGAAGTGGCTGATTTCGTGCATACTTTCGGGGATGTACATTTGTATAATAACCATATAGAAGCAGCACAAACACAACTGGGTAGAACACCCAGGAAGCTGCCGGAACTTCGTCTGAATGCCTCTGTTCGCAGCGTATTCGACTTTGCGTTCGAAGACATTCAACTAGCTCATTACGACCCGCATCCGAGGATTCGGGCGGCGGTAGCGGTATAGTGATCGATAGGCGAAGAATTATTGGGAAAACACGCCCTTTTTGGGCAGATATTTGGTTGATCTTCAAAGTGTAGACTGTTATTTAGAGCGAGTCTAAATAGATAACCGTCACACGCATAAACTTTGTTAGAAGATTGTCACCAGAGTATCTTTAAACCATAAAAGTCACCTGCTTTTGGTGACGAAAAGCACTGACAAGTAAAATAGCAAGGGATAATGACCTATAAATCAGTATTGGATCACCTACTTACGCGCTCTCTAGCCCTGATCCTCCTGCTGCTTTCTCCCACCGTACTCTCCGCGCAGGAAGCAGATCCTGCTCAGCCGGATGGTGCAGAGGCTGCCGCCGAACCGGAAGCGGCCACAACGGACGGAGCAGCGGTGAACCTGGAAAATGGTAAGAGCCTCTTTCAAAACAATTGCGCGAGCTGCCACGCCCGCGATATGGTCACCAACCTGACCGGTCCCGCCCTCGGCGGCGTGGAAGAACGTTGGGCAGCCTACCCGCGCGAGGATTTGTACCAGTGGATTCGCAACTCCCAGGCGATGATCGCCGAAGGGCATCCGCGCGCTGAGGAACTGTGGGCGGAATGGAAGCCGACCATCATGAGCAACTTCACCAACCTGACGGATCAGGAGATGGAAGACCTCCTCGCTTACATCGATGAGCAATGGCAGCTTACGCTTGCAGGGCCTACCGATGCAGCTACCGGTGCGGTTGCGGTTGTCGCCGAAGAAACCGACAACACACCACTCTTTATACTACTGGCAGTAATTCTTACCATCCTGGCCGTCGTGCTGGCGCGGATTGTCTCCAATCTGAGCTACATGATTCAGGTACGGGAAGGAACGGCTCCTGCTCGCCGCCGGACGCTCGTCGAGATGCTGACCAGCCGCGGGGTCATTGCGTTTGTCATCTTCGCCCTGGTCGTACTCGGAGGATACACCACCGTGAACCGGGCCATCGCGCTGGGCCGCCAGCAAGGATATCAGCCCGAGCAGCCGATCAAGTTTTCGCACAAGACACACTCCGGCGTGCACAAGATTCAGTGTCAGTATTGCCACGATGGGGCCCGGCGCTCCAAGCACTCCGTTATTCCCGCCCTCAATACCTGTATGAATTGCCACCGGGCGATTAAGGTCGGTTCAAACTACGGTACCGCCGAGTTGACCAAAATCTACGCCGCCGTCGGATACGATCCATCCACCGATCGGTACATGGAGAACTACGAAGACTATTCCCGGGAGGAAATCGAGGCCATTTACAAGAAGTGGATTACAGATACCTACATCCAGGAAAACAGCGGCGAGGCGACCGTAGCAGAAGACGCTGAAGCCACCTTCGAAGACCAATGGGATGGCATCGTCGGGTCGCTGACCAATGAAATGACCGATGATGATAAAATTGCCGGACCGGTCGAGTGGGTGCGCATTCACAACCTTCCTGACCACGCCTACTTCAACCACGCCCAGCACGTAACCGTCGGTAAGTTGGAATGCCAGGGGTGTCACGGCCCGATCCAGGAAATGGAGGTAGTTTACCAGTATTCACCACTGGGCATGGGCTGGTGTATCAATTGCCACCGGCAGGCGGCTGTAGATTTTGAGGGGAATGACTACTACAACTCCTACCAGATTTACCACGAGCAACTTCAAAGCGGTGAACGCGAAAAAGTGACCGTGGAAGACGTCGGAGGGTTGAACTGTCAGAAGTGCCACTACTAATTAGACGCCCTTCACCACCTATACAACCTAAACATTGGAAGCACTGTCCAAAAGCGCATTAATGAAGAAGAAAAATCAAATCTGGATCGGTACCGACCAACTCGCTTCCGAGCCGGATTATATGGCCGCTCAACAAGAAGAATTTAAGCACGAACCGGCCGAAGAAATAACCCGGCTGGAATCCAGCCGCCGCGACTTTCTCAAGTATCTGGGATTTGGTTTAGGAGCCGTAACGATGGCCGCCTGCGACATTCCTGTGCGCAAGGCCATCCCCTACGTAGTTAAGCCAGATACCATCGTGCCTGGCGTCTCGAGCTATTTTGCCTCTACCTTCGTACAGGGAGGCGATTACTGCCCTGTGCTGGTCAAGGTGCGCGACGGTCGGCCTATAAAAATCGAGGGCAATACTTTTTCCCCCATCACACGTGGCGGAACGAGTGCACGGGCGCAGGCCAGCGTCCTGAGCTTGTACGACACCAGCCGATACGACGGTCCTTACCGGATCGATAACGGGGAAGTGCAAGTGCCCGATGCCCGCTACAAGCTCGGCCCTTCCTGGGAAGAAATCGATGAGGAAATTTCGCAGGCATTAGACAGCCGCTCACGTATTCGTGTCGTTTCGCACACCATCCTGAGTCCTTCTACTATGCGGGCCATTCAGGACTTCAAAGTGGCTTATCCCCAGACGGCGCTCGTCCAGTACGATCCGGTTTCCAGTTCGGCGCTCCTGCAGGCTAATGCAACCAGCTTTGGTCGACGGGTTGTCCCGTCCTATCGCTTCGACCGGGCGAAAATGATCGTCGGTATCGAATGCGACTTCCTCGGCACCTGGATTTCGCCCATCGAATTCGCGGCTCAGTATGCCGAAGGCCGGAAGATTCACGATGTGAAGCAGCCGCAACTTTCGCGGCATGTCCAAATAGAAACCGGCATGAGCCTGACCGGCTCCAACGCCGATAACCGCATCACGGTCCGTCCTTCTCAGCAGGGGCAGGTAATCGTTGCGCTGTACAACGCCATCGTTGGTGGTAGCACGGAGGCACGCCTTCCGGAAGCGATCAAGAACAAAGTGGAGCGAGTCGCCGAGGAACTACAGCAGTACCGCGGTGAAACGCTGGTCGTCACCGGCTCCAATAATAAGGCGGAGCAAATGCTGGTCAACGCCATCAACGATGCCCTGGGCAACTACGGCAGCACGATCGATTTAGATCGTCCTTCCCTCCAGCGGCAGGGTAGCGATCAGGACCTGAAGCGATTAGTCGATGAGATGAACGCTGGCCAGGTTGATGCGCTGATCGTGTTGGACGGAGCCAATCCGGCTTACGATAATCCCTTTGCGAGCGCATTCACCACGGGACTCGGGCAGGTCGATACCAAAATTTCCATGTGTTTCATTCCCAATGAAACCACTGTCTTGTGCGACTATGTGACGCCAACTCACCACTACCTCGAAAGCTGGAGCGATGCCGAGCCGAAGGTGGGTAGCTACAGCTTGGTTCAGCCGACGCTCAACCCCGTATTCAAAAGCGTGGGCCGTCATGGCACACGCCAGCAGGAGGCCAGCCTGTTGACCTGGGCAAAGAGCGAGCGCTATTTCCCTCAGGCCGAACAGCCGATGATGGAATACATCCGCTCTAACTGGGAGCAAACGGCGTTTACCAAGCAAAATAAATTCCAAACCTTCCAGGTTTTCTGGGACAGTTGCCTGTTTGATGGCATTTTCGAAGTTCCCGCCTCAGGTAGTCCGATGGCTTACGGTGTCGGCTACGGCGAGCAGGTGAGTGGCACCTTGGGTGTTACCCAACCGACCAAGCTGATTGCAGCAGAAGCTGCTTCCGATACCACCACACAGGGCGTGGCGGCAATGGCCGCACCTACTACCGCAACGGTAAGCCGTCCGGAGGCTGCTCCTCAGTCGACGGCCATTCCGGCTTCCGAAACCACGTCGACCACCCCACAGATGAGCTTGTCTGCCAGTGCTCGCGAATTGGTGCAACAGGTGCGCCAGCCGGAAAACAGCGAATTGGAGATCGTTTTCTACGAAAATGTAATGATGGGCGGCGGGCAGTACGCCAGCAACCCCTGGCTGCAGGAATTGCCTGATCCGGTCAACCGCTGTGCCTGGGGCAACTACCTCGCCATTCCAGTACAGTGGGATGGAGGTAACGAATGGGGTGCCTACAAAAACCTCAATCAAGAGGAATACAAAGGAAAAGCCGATATCGTCGATCTGACCATTGCCGATCAATCTCAGCGTTCCACCGTAGTGCGCCAGTTTGGGCAAATGCCGAATACCGTGGCCCTGGCACTCGGCTATGGCCGCAAGGTGACCGGCCGGATGGGACGCGCACTTTCCAACGAAGTGGGTACCAACGTATTCCCCTGGCTCACCACGGATGCCGACGGCAATATCCAATACTACGCCACCAACGTGGCAGTAAGCGACCGCGTAGATGTAGACGAAGAGTTTGCCTGCGTACAGTACCACCACACGATGGGGGTCACTGCCAAGCGCGATGGCGAGGTGGTAGTCGACGAATCGACCGGCAAGCCACTGAATGTAGACGAAAAAACCATCATGGCCGTCGGAGAAGGTTACCAGGGTGGTTTAGTCAACCGGTCTATTATCTACCAGGGAACGCTGGCCGAACTCGGCGAACTCGAAGAGCACATCGCCGAAAAACGGGCCGAAGCCAAGGAACTGAATAGCCACACGCTTTATCCCTTTGAAGAATTCAAGGAGCAGATATACGGCCAGGGGCACTGGTGGGCCATGCACGTCGACCTCAACGCCTGCATCGGTTGCGGTGCCTGCGAAGTGGCCTGCGTAGCCGAAAATAACGTAGCCGTAGTTGGTAAGGAAGAGGTGAGCCGCCACCACGAAATGAAGTGGTTGCGCATCGATCGCTATTTCTACGGCGATTACGAAAATCCGCACACCGTCTACCAACCGATGATGTGCCAGCACTGCGACAATGCTCCCTGCGAAAACGTTTGCCCGGTAGCCGCCACCAACCACAGCAACGAGGGGCTCAACCAGATGACCTACAACCGCTGTATCGGCACGCGCTACTGCGCAAACAACTGCCCGTACAAGGTGCGTCGCTTCAACTGGTTGGATTACACCACTGCCGACCTGTTCGCCAGCAACGAGGTAAACCTCGGAGATGAAGATCTGCCGTTCGGTGCCGATAACCTCACGCGCATGGTTCTGAACCCCGATGTGACTATTCGCTCGCGCGGGGTCATCGAAAAATGCAGCTTCTGCGTGCAGCGTATCCAGCAGGGTAAGCTGACCGCTAAAGCCGAGCACCGTCGCTTGCGCGATACCGATGTGCGCACTGCCTGTCAGACTGCCTGTCCGACCGGGGCAATCGTCTTCGGAGATCGCAACAATGCTAATGGAGAAGTTCACGAACGCATCGAGCATCCGCTTAACTACACGGTGCTTGAAGAAACAAATACACAGCCTTCCGTTTTCTACGCAGCGCGAGTACGCAATGCCGACGAAGAGTTGGAAGCTTAATAAAATAGTATTATGAGCGCAGCAGTATCGCCAATTCGCGATGTCTTAATCGAGGGCAACAAGTCCTACCATCAGATCACGGAGGACATCTGTTCTCCTACCGAGCGCACACCGAGTGTGGCTTGGGTGATCGCCTTCATTATTGCCGTTACCGGACTGGCCTTCTACGTGTTTTGTGTAGCCTGGACGGTTTGGGTCGGTATCGGTAGCTGGAATCTCAACCGAACGATCGGCTGGGGTTGGGATATCACCAACTTCGTCTGGTGGGTCGGTATCGGTCACGCCGGGACGCTGATTTCCGCCATCTTGCTCCTCTTCCGTCAAAAGTGGCGCACAGGGGTAAACCGCGCGGCGGAAGCCATGACGATCTTCGCGGTGATGTGTGCGGGGCAGTTTCCGCTCATTCACATGGGGCGGTTGTGGCTGGCCTTTTTCATCTTCCCTTACCCGAATACCCGGGGGCCGCTGTGGGTGAACTTCAACTCGCCACTGCTCTGGGACGTATTCGCGATCTCCACCTACTTCACGGTATCGCTGCTGTTCTGGTATACGGGATTGGTGCCGGACTTCGCCACCGTACGCGACCGCGCAAAGGGGATTCGCCGCAAAATCTACAATGTTCTTTCCTTCGGATGGACGGGTGCCGCCAAGCACTGGCAACGCTGGGAAAGCCTCTCGTTGGTGCTGGCCGGATTGGCTACTCCTCTCGTACTTTCCGTACACACCATCGTATCCTTCGACTTTGCCACCTCCGTGATTCCGGGATGGCACACGACGATCTTCCCACCCTACTTCGTGGCAGGGGCGATTTTCTCCGGATTTGCGATGGTGCAAACGCTGATGTTGATCACGCGTAAGGTGCTGAAGCTCGAAGAGTACATCACGCTGAACCACATTGAAAGCATGAATAAAGTGATCCTCGTCACAGGAACCATGGTCGGGGTCGCATACCTTACGGAATTGTTCATCGCCTGGTACTCCGGGTACATCTACGAGCAGTTTGCCTTCTACAACCGGGTCTTCGGGCCGTATTATTGGAGCTACATCGGGATGATGTCCTGCAATGTGTTGTCGCCTCAGATTTTCTGGTTCAAGCGGTTCCGGCGCAGCATCTTCGTCACCTTCGTGATGTCGATCTTCGTCAACATCGGCATGTGGTTTGAGCGCTTTGTGATTATCGCCACTACCTTGGCGCGGGATTACCTGCCCACCAGCTGGAGCTACTACACGCCTACCTGGGTAGAAATTGGCTTGTTTATCGGTACGTTAGGACTGTTCTTTACTCTCTACCTGATCTTCACCCGCGTTGCGCCGGTGGTTGCCGTAGCGGAAGTAAAGAGCATCCTCAAGGCGGCCGGTGATCAGTATCTCGGCCCGAACGCTCAACACCATCACAGCGAAAACGGCCACCGCCAGGTAGGAGTACCGACTCAGCCGGAAGAAGTGGACTCGCCGGTAGGGGAGAAAGACGACGATACTGAAAACAAATAATTCATTTGCGAATAGTCGCGCGGAAACGCGCATCAACTATATATCATGGCAAATAATAATGGTCAAACGGAGGTGCTGTTCGGATTGTACGACGACGAAGAAGTGCTGAAGTCAGCAATTAAGGAAGCGAATGCCGAACACCTCGACATCATGAACGTATACACTCCCTTTCCCGTCCACGGATTGGATCCGCTGCTGGGGCTGGCCGAGAGCCGGCTGCACCAGGCAGGCTTCATCTACGGGGCCATCGGGTGTATTTTCGGCTTTCTGTTCATGACCTGGGTTTTCACTACCGACTGGCCGATCATCTTCGGCGGTAAGCCTTATTGGTCGGTACCGGCCTTCATTCCGATCACCTTTGAATTGACGGTCTTGTTTGCCGCAGTCGGGATGGTGGTCACGTTTTACATCATTTGCGGCATGGGCCCCGGCATCAACAATCCGACGCTCGATGACCGCATTACCGACGATAAATTTTGCATTGCCTTCCAGACGAACGACGCCTCTGACGAACACCTGGATAAACTGCGCAGCTTCTTCCAGTCTACCGGAGCCGGCGAGGTGCACACCAAGGTTTTGGCCTAATGGCAGGTAGCATTCTTAAGATCGAAGAAACGGAACTGAAATGAACTATATAAAACAAATCCTGCTGGCCGCTACCGTAACCGTGCTGCTCTATTCGTGTGCGCCGGCCGACGGGAATTTCCCCGGCAGCGAGTACATGCCCGACATGGCCCACTCGCTGACCCTGGAATCCAATACCTATTCCGCTTATTACTACAACACCTGGGACAGCGCCAGTACCATCAGCCTTGCTGATCTGACGTACCCGCGCACCACCGTATCCGGCACGATGCCCCGCGGCTACGCCGGGGTCTACTTCGCCGATGGAACGGAAGCGAGCGATTCCATCCTCACCCGGATGTCGGGAGCTGATAATACCAATGCGGTTGCCACTCCGCTGAATGGTTTCGTACCGTATTACTACGAAGACACAGAGGACGAACGCCTGCGGGCCACCGCAGAAATTGTCGCCAACCCTTTTCCAATCACGGAAAATGGGCTGGAGCGCGGAAAAAACCTCTACGAAATCTTCTGCGCCATCTGCCACGGCGAAAAGGGAAATGGGCTCGGCTATATCTACGACCCCGACCAGAATCCGAATGCCGTCTATCCGGCAGCACCGGCGAATATGCTGAACGACGAGTTCTCCGCCGCCAGCAACGGCCGCTACTACCACGCCATTATGTACGGAAAGAACGTCATGGGCGCCTACAAGGATAAAATGAACTACGAAGAGCGCTGGCAGGTAATCCACTGGATTCGTGCCCTGCAGGCACAGGATAAGGGACTGGTATACAACTCTATGGAGAACACCCTCAACCCCGAATTCGGTACTCCCATACAGGAACTGGGCCCTGTCGCATTCAAGGTAGCGCGCGAAGCGTCCGATACCCAGGTACCGAGTGGCATGCCACTCGATCAGTCCATGCGCGAATTCGACAATCAAAACGAGGTTAGCGGGGCAAGCCTGAAGAAGGATGTGCCGCCCATGCCCAAGGTGTCCAGCGCAGAATCAACCAGCGATACCGAAGCACCGATGACGACCTCCGGTAAGGATACGCACAAGAAGTAACAACGGACACTTATCACCTATCGAAAAATCAACTCCGCGAGTCGACCAACTAATAGCCAATGAATCAATTCACTTTCACAGCCCGGGAAAAAAGCGTACTTGGTGGTGCCATCGGCCTCGGGTTGTTGTGCCTGCTGCTCACCTATCTGTTTTTCGACGATGCGCTGCACACGCGTTTCTGGTCGAACTATCTGCATAATTCCGTCTTCTTTCTCGGCATCGGTTTCGTGGCCCTGTTTACCCTGGCCGCCTTCACTACGGCCTACGCCGGTTGGTACGTGATCATGAAGCGCGTATGGGAGGCTTTTTCCATGTATATGCTGCCTGGATTAGTCATCTTCGGAGTGGTTATCGTCGGGCTATTGCTGCACAGCCACCACTTGTATCATTGGTCGGATCACGATGCGGTACTGGCGGACCCGCTGCTTACAGGAAAGTCGAGCTTCCTCAATCAGAACTGGTATTCCATCGGGTCGGTCGTGATCGTCGGGCTCTGGATCTTCTTTGCCCGCAAAATGCGCAAGCTTTCCCTGGACGAGGATAAGTTCGGAACCACCGAATACAAATACTACCGCCGCTACAAGATCTGGTCGGCTGCATTCCTGCCAATTGCCGGTTTTTCGAGCGCGGCTATCGTGTGGCAGTGGATCATGTCGATCGATGCACATTGGTACAGCACCTTGTTTGCCTGGTACACCACGGCTTCCTGGTTCGTTGCGATGATGGCCCTGACCATCATGCTGCTGATCTACCTGAAAAACCGCGGCTACTACGAGAACGTGACGGCCAATCACCTGCACGACCTCGGCAAGTACATGTTTGCCTTCAGCATTTTCTGGACCTACTTGTGGTTCTCTCAGTACATGCTGATCTGGTACGGAAACGTAGGTGAAGAAACCGTTTACTTCCAACAGCGCCAGGAGCACTATCCGGTACTGTTTTACGGGAACGTGATCATGAACTTTATCCTGCCCTTCTTCGTATTGATGCGCAATGACACTAAGCGCAAGTTCGGTACGATGTTTTTTGCTGCGCTGATCGTCTTCTTCGGCCACTGGTGGGACTTTTTCCTGATGATCAAGCCCGGAGTATTACATACGGCGCAGGAGGCTCTGATGCACATGGGCGAACACGCCGCGGATGCCGCTCACGCCGCTGGTGAAGCCGCCGCCGGCCACGGAGGTGAGGGAGCAGCTGGAGGCGAAGATGCCCACGGCCCCGCCGGATTTATGGCCGGATTCACCTTGCCGGGATTACTGGAAATCGGTACGCTGATCGGATTTGCCGGTGGCTTCCTGTATTTCTTTTTTGCGGAGCTGGCAAGTGCCCCGCTTTCACCGAAGAACGATCCCTACATGGAGGAAAGCAAGCACCACCATGTATGGCCCTTTGAATAGATTATTTAGACTGAGTCTAAATAACGAACGACGCTGATACAGCGCGTAACGGACCTTGTTTTAAGTCCGTATTTTTGTGAAATAATCGACATACGTTAAATCAAGACATAAATGACTGGCTTACTAATTTTTCTCTGCTTACTCCTAATCGCCATTATCTCGGTCCAGATCGGTCGGGTGACTGAACTGGCTGCTAAATTGCGCGGCGAAGAGGAGGTACAGGAGATCAGCAACCGCAATAACGCCCTCTGGTTGATGGCGTTTATGGTGGTCTTTTTGGTAGCCTGCGTGGTATCGGGGATTGCCTACAAGGATTATTACGTCGGATTTGGACCCCACCAGGCGGCTTCCGCACACGGAGCCGGAATCGATAGCATGTTCAAGTGGACGCTATTCTTCACGGGTATTGTGTTCTTTCTGACTCAAATCGCGCTGTTTTACTTTGCCTACAAGTACCGCCAGCGCAGAGGCCATAAAGCGTTGTATATTTCCCACAACAACCGTCTGGAGGTTATTTGGACAGCCATTCCCGCAGTTGTAATGACCTTTTTGGTAGTAGGTGGCCTGGATGTTTGGAATGATGTGATGTCCGATGTAGGTACTGACGATCCGGACGTGATGGAAATCGAAGCTACCGGCTATCAGTTTGCCTGGCAGTTGCGCTACCCGGGGCCCGACGGTAAGCTCGGCACCCGCAACTTCCGCCTGATCTCCGGTACCAACCCACTTGGTCAGGATTGGACCGACACCAAGAACCACGACGATCTCCAGCCGAACGAACTGGTATTGCCGAAGGGCCAGAAGGTACGGGTGCGCATTACCGCTCGCGACGTGATCCACGACTTCTATCTTCCGCAGTTCCGGGTTAAGATGGATGCCGTTCCCGGTCTGCCTACCTACTTCATATTCACTCCGGAGAAGACCACGGAAGAGTACCGCGAGGAACTGAAAAAATACGATGCCTACAACCAGCCGGATCCCAACGATCCTGAGAAGATGTTGTGGGAAACCTTCACCTACGAGTTGGCCTGCGCCGAGCTTTGCGGGCGCGGTCACTGGTCGATGGCCAAGAATGTCCGCGTTGTAGAACGGGAAGAATATGAGCAATGGCTACGGGAACAATCCTCGTACTATCTGCAGAATATCCGGGGAACGGATAACGATCCGCTCAAAGATCAACTCCTGGACATTGAGATCGAGCAGCGGGCTCAGGAATTCGCGGATGCGTTTCAGTCGGCATTGGAATCCGAGGATGCTGCTGCCAAGACAGTAGCCCTGTCGAACGTGTCTTTCGAAGAAGGAAGCGGCGAGTTGTCCGAGCTTTCTTCCGCTGAATTAGACAACCTGGTTGCTCTGCTGCAAGGTCAGCCGAACCTGGGTGTCCAAATTGCGGGTCACGTTGTAGGTGGCGGAAGCAGTGAGGCCAATCAAAGCCTGTCGCAGCAGCGCGCGGAAAGCGTCAAGTCCTACCTGGTGGATAAAGGAATCGGCGCAGACCAAATTCAGGCCGTCGGCTACGGCGATACTCAGCCGGTAGCCGAAGGCGAAGATGAAGAAGCACAAGCCCAGAACAATCGGACAGAGGTTCGTATTTTGGGCAACGCACAGTAGTTAATCGAGTAGTTTCGCTGTCATATTTGCGAAATTACTCATGCAGAATAACCATAAACGTGCTGGATACGTTGTAACTTACAGTACGTTCAGTATTTTTTGAAAACTCATTGACCAAATTATAAACGAATCGGTGCATGGCTAACGCAGCAGTTATGAATCCGGTCATTCAGGACGACGTTCTGATTGAGGAGTTCGGATACGATGATCACTTTCACGATCATCACCACGGAGATAAATATCAGTCTAACTTTATTTCGACCTACATTTTTAGTCAGGATCACAAGATGATCGCCAAGCAATTCCTGATTACGGGGATGTTCTGGGCGCTCATCGGTGCTATGATGTCGCTTGTATTCCGGATGCAGCTAGGTTTCCCGGAAGAAAGCCTGACGTGGCTGAAGCCGGTTCTGGGTAAATGGATCGAGGTGGATGCCAGCGGTGTAGGTAAGCTTTCTCAAGACTTTTACTATGCGCTGGTGACCATGCACGGTACGATTCTCGTGTTCTTCGTGCTTACGGCCGGTCTGAGTGGTACATTCAGTAACCTGCTCATTCCGTTGATGGTTGGTGCACGCGACATGGCCTCGCCCTTCTTGAACATGCTGTCTTACTGGTTCTTCTTCCTTTCCGGTTTGGTCATGTTCATCTCTTTATTTCTCAACACAGGACCGTTCAACGGCGGATGGTACGCCTATCCGCCACTCAGTGCCCTCCCGCAAGCTGCGACGGGTTCAGGCGCCGGTATGACCCTATGGGTTGTTTCGCTGACCTTGTTCGTAGTTTCGGTTCTTCTGGGTGGTATCAACTATATCACGACGGTTCTCAACCTGCGCACCAAGGGAATGAGCATGTGGCGTCTGCCGCTGCCGATTTGGGCGTTTTTTGTCACGGCCATCCTCGGTTTGCTTTCCTTCCCAGTACTGGTTTCCGGCTTTTTGCTGCTGATGTGCGACCGGGCGCTGGGTACGAGCTTCTTTCTGAGTGAAATCTTCATTGGTGGCCAGGCACTGGACCACGTGGGGGGTAGCCCGATCTTGTATCAGCACTTGTTCTGGTTCCTCGGACACCCGGAAGTATACATCATTATCCTTCCCGCATTTGGTATCACTTCGGAGGTCTTGTCGGTATATTCCCGCAAGCCGATCTTCGGATACAAAGCGATGGTGTACTCGATTCTGGCGATTGCCTTCCTGGCGTTTATCGTTTGGGCACACCACATGTTCATGTCCGGGGTGAACCCGTTCATTTCGAACTTCTTCGTGATCTTTACCCTGATCATTGCCGTACCCTCGGCAGTGAAAGTGTTCAACTGGATCGCGACGCTATACGGAGGTAGCATTCAATTTACTGCGGCCTCTCTATTCGGTATCGGTTTTGTATCGATGTTTATCAGTGGTGGTTTGACGGGGCTCTTCCTCGGTAACTCTGCCGTCGATATTCAGTTGCACGATACGTACTTCGTGGTGGCTCACTTCCACATTGTAATGGGTGTAGCGGCCTTCTTCGGAATGTATGCCGGTATTTATCACTGGTTCCCGAAAATGTACGGCCGTTTCATGAACGAAACCCTTGGAAAGATTCACTTCTGGGGTACGTTGGTAGGTGCCTACGCAGTCTTCTGGCCGATGCACTACATCGGTATGGCAGGTGTACCGCGTCGCTACTACAGCTTCGATGCGTTCTTTACCTTCCGTCATTTTACCGACCTGAATCAGTTCATTACGATTGCAGCTATTGCCACGTTCGCGTTTCAGGTACTGTTTGTCATTAACTTCTTCTACAGCATTTGGAAGGGTAAGAAGATGACCGATAAGAACCCGTGGAAAGCCAATACGCTCGAATGGACGACACCGGTCGAACCGATTCACGGCAACTGGCCCGGAAAAATTCCAAGTGTACAGCGCTGGGCGTACGATTACGGCAAAGACGGCCGGGATTACACTCCACAGCACATGCCGGTGGCGGAAACGGAATCGCAACCGCACTAGCAAGAATATATGAGCCTCCGTGCTCCAGATAATACGAATGAAAAGAATGGGGAGGCAATGAGTGCATTGCCTCCCTTGTTCATAACCCCGCCTGTCTACAGGTAATTAATCCAACTACAGTTGTCTTCAGTTAATAGCGCAACGGCAAAACCATTTGAAGGACTACGCAGTCGAATCCGGGACTACCAGCAGTTGGTGAAGTTTCGGCTTACCGCCACGATCGTGCTTTCCTCGGTATTGGCCTATTTGATTGCCGTTGGTAGTGCCTTTAGCCCCTGGGCATTGCTCGTGCTTTCATTGGGAGGATTCCTGACGACGGCCGCCGCCAATACCCTGAATCAGGTTTTGGAACGCGACTACGACAAACTCATGAAGCGGACCGCAGAACGCCCCCTGGTCACCGGCCGGATCAAAACACCGGATGCCGTACTGGGAGCGGGGCTGATGAGTTTGGTGGGTATCTGCCTGTTGGCTCTATTCAATCCCTGGACGGCCTTTCTGGGCACACTTGCGTTGGTCAGTTATGCGTTTGTGTACACGCCGATGAAGCGCGTAAGCCCGGATGCGGTACCCATTGGTGCGCTTCCGGGGGCATTGCCGATTCTGATCGGCAGCGCCGCGGCAGAAGGTTATCTCAGTTGGCTGGGCTTTAGCTTGTTTGCCATCCAGTTCTTCTGGCAGTTTCCTCACTTCTACAGCATCAGCTATTTGGGCTACGAAGACTACAGCAAAGCGGGCTACCGCCTGGTGCCCGAACGAAACGGGAAACCGATGTTTCGGAGGCTCGGCCTCGGCGCGCTGGCAAGCACCCTGCTGCTGTCGGGCATTGCCTTTGTACCGTACCTGTTGGGGCACGTCAGTATAGTGGCCAGCATACTCGTGGCATTACTGAGCCTTGGGTTTGCCCGGTTTGCCTACCGATTTTACCGCGAAGCCGGCCGCAAGCAGGCTTTGGGAATGTTGTTTTATTCCTTCCTTTACATTCCCGTAGCCTTTTTGATTTATTGGATAGATAGTATTATTTAAAACGGGATAGAATGATGGAATCAATGGCGATGCAAGGAAGTTATCGATCGAATAAGATCCATCCGAAAAAATTCGGTCTGTGGATTGCCCTGGGAAGTATCACGATGATGTTCGTAGCCCTTTCCAGTGCCTATATCGTTCGTCAGGCTTCCGGAAACTGGTTGGAATTCAGCATCCCCGATATTTTCTACTGGAATACAGCGGTGATTATTGTCAGTAGCGTAACTTTACACGGTGCATACCTGGCTTTTAAGCAAGGAGGGGAATCCATCTTTAAGGGATTGCTCTTCGGGAGCTTGCTGCTCGGTATTGCATTCATCGTAATGCAGTACGTGGGGTGGCTCGAGCTCATGGAGGTTGGGGTGCCGCTTAAGACAAATCCCAGTGGTGACTTTGTCTACGTAATCTCCGGAATTCACGCATTCCACGTCGTGGGAGGCGTAGTTGCAATATTGGTAGCGCTGATTGTGGCTTATCTTCAGCCTTTTCGGCGCACTCAGGCGCGTCAGCTTCGCCTGGAGCTGACATTGACCTACTGGCATTTTGTTGATCTATTGTGGATTTATCTCATCGTGTTTCTGACCCTGGCACGATAGAAGAGAACTAAAACAAGCAAATGGCAAATTCGGACACTATTGTCGAAAAGGACAAACAAGCCGACGAAAACAGCTGGTCGGGTGCCCAGTCGCCGTTTAAGGCGAGCTACGGCAAGCTTATGATGTGGTACTTTCTGCTGTCGGATGCCTTCACCTTTGCGGGCTTTCTGATTGCCTACGGAGCACTCCGATTTAGCAGCCCCACCTGGCCGGTTCCCGACTTCGTATTCCAAACGGCTCCGTTTGGGGTAACAGGTGCACCGCTGATTTTCGTAACGATCATGTCCTTCCTGCTCATTATCAGCTCGGTGACAATGGTACGGGCCGTACAGGAAGGAGAGCGTGAAAATCAGTGGGGAGTAGTTTTCTGGATGGTGCTGACCATTTTAGGTGGTGCCTCCTTCCTCGGGTGTCAGGCCTGGGAATGGACCAACCTGATCGGCACGGAGCACATGACCGTTACGCGGAACCCCTTCGGCTCCCATACTGAAAATGGCGTCTACCTGGATGACCACGGCGACGAATCCGAGGAACTGGTCACGGCAGGAACGTCTTACTTACTGCACATGGCAGAGCTGGGTGAAGCTCCCGCGGAAGCGGATCACGGCGAAGGCGAACACGGCGGAGGACACCACACCGTGTATGTGGAGTCCTACAATTCCGATCATCCGGGCTACTACGTGGATGATGACGGGTTTGTGCACCGCAAGTACCTCGTTACCGAAGGAGAAGACGCCGGAATGGTCAAGATGGAAGATTACGGCCCCAAAGCATTTGGAGCGCTCTTTTTCTTCATCACGGGCTTCCACGGCTTTCACGTCTTTTCTGGGGTTATTTTCCTGAGCATCATCGCCATTAATGCAGCTGGAGGAGTCTACGTAGCGCGTCGCAACGGCTACGAAATGGTCGAAAAAATCGGACTCTACTGGCACTTTGTAGACTTGGTCTGGGTGTTCGTATTCCTCGTATTTTACCTGCTCTAATTCACAACCACCATGGCACATCTAAGCTACGACGAAGCAAAGAAAAATGTATACAAGGGGCTGCTCCTGCTCGGGGGCGTTACCCTCGCGGAAGTACTGCTCTCCCTGCTGGGTAAGGGACACATCATCGATGGATTTGAGCAATATGCCGTAATTGCCTACATCGTAGGCGCCGGGCTGATCGCGCTGTCGCTGTATAAGGCCTACTTCATTATTTACGAATTCATGCACATGGCCTACGAAGTCAAAGGGCTGGCGATGAGCGTCTTGCTCCCAACCCTGTTGTTGGTTTGGGCGATTGCCGCGTTTTTCCAGGAAGGTGATTCCTGGCGGGAACGCCGCGAGCTGATCGATGAAAAGAATAAAGAAGAGGTTGAAAGTACGGAGCAGGAAATCCAGGGGTACCTGGTACTGCCGCCCGCTGAACAGTATTCCTGAAATTGATTCTGAACAATGTCAAATTAAAAAAGGCGAGGAGGTATTCCTCGCCTTTTTTTAATCCATACCACCAATATGGATGTTTCTCCATCCGAACTATTGCTTATGCAGGAAGAAGTTAATAATCAACCGCGATCCATCTGGCGGCGTATCGGTATTCCGCTCGCCGTGTTGTTCATTCTGGTGGTGCTACCGCTGGGTTCCTTGCTCTACCTGAAGCAGGGGTTTGACTATCGCAAACAGGCCTTAGACGAGCTGGCGGCCGACTACGGCACCATGCCCGACTTTTCGGAATACCAGGTGCTTTCCGGAAGCCTGCTCGACGTACCGCGCGGCAATCTGCACCTGGTCGGATGGATAGATTCCGCGCACCAACGCGAGCGAGGCATTTACGGATCAACGCTTTCCAAATTGTATGAGCAGTTCGGCAACTCGTCGAAAATGCAGTTTATCACCCTTCAGCTGGCTTCTGTCGATCAGCAACAGACCGATCAGTACATTCGGCAGCACCAGCTTCTCGATAGCCTGAAGGTGGCGAAAATGGCCTTCCTACAATTGGATGAAACCAGCTACTACCGCTCGGCAAAGGCCTTCGAGCTGCCCCTTTCCGCAGAGGATGCGCCGGGTACGGAGCCGCTGGTGGCACTCGTCGACAGCGCACTAACTATTCGGGGGCACTACAACCTGCGGGAGGACGATCAAATTCGACTGCTCATTAAGCACATGGCAACCATCCTGCCCGCGCCGCCGGAACTGGATATTATTTTTGAGCCTAAACCGGAGATCTGATATGGATATAGCCCACACCTCATTGAAGCCGCAACCGCGTGCAGAACGTGGATTGAAGATTGCCGCCTGGATCGCGAGCGCCCTCGTGATATTGCTGGTCGGATTGATGCGGCAGGTGAAAATCCCCATTCCGGATTCGGTTGATTTGAGTTTTTTACCCGCAGTGAACGCCGGGGTAAATGCCCTGACTGCCCTGGCATTACTGGCCTCGCTCTATTTCATCAAAACCAGGCAGGTCGTCGCCCACCGAAATGCTAACTTCACTGCGCTGGGGCTATCCGCAATTTTCTTGCTTTCGTACGTCGCCTACCACTTCACGACCGATTCGGTGGTTTATGGTGATATCGACGGCGATGGGCTCCTTAGCACGGCAGAAGCAGCTGCCGTTTCCGGTACCCGCCCGGCTTATCTGGTGTTACTGTTGAGTCATATTTCGCTGGCGGGCATCATTCTGCCTTTCATCTTGTTTACATTCATAAGAGCTTACGTAGGAAAGTACCAACAGCACAAGAAAATGGCTCGTTACGTCTGGCCGCTGTGGTTCTACGTGGCTGTTACCGGCCCTGTTGTATATTTGATGCTGAGGCCGTATTATTAAAAGCTGCTAAACCAGGATATAATGCGCAACTGGAAAACCATCTTCTATTCACTAGCTTTTACCCTGGCGCTTTCGCTGGCATTCAGCCTCACCGCCGAAGCGCAGTGCCCCATGTGTCGCGCCACGGCTGAAACCAACCTGGCTAACGGTGGGTCGGAAGGGCAGGGACTCAACAACGGTATTCTCTACATGCTGGCCCTGCCGTATGTCATCGTGGGAACGATTGGTTACGTTTGGTACCGCAACCGCAGGAAGGAGGAGGAAGAGTAATAATTAGTTAATGCTCTAATATTGTAGTGTTGTAATTTACAGCACTACAGCTTTACAATATTAAAAAGGGGTATTTGCTGGAGCGAATACCCCTTTTTAATTAATTAAGCGGTACCATCACGCCACCGGTAATACCGATGCTGCGATTGCGGATTTCCTGATCGTCCATGCCGCTGTCGTCGTAGTTGACGAGTCCGAGGACGTAGCGTCCATCTACGAAGAAGGTAAACCCTCCCGTACTAAACGTAACGCCGATAGCGGGTACGATGCTCAGGTCTGTCCGATTAAGTTCGTCTTCTTCAAAATCGATGTCTTCCTCTTCACCGTTAAATTCGGTTTCTCCGGACAGGGCGTAGCTGAAGAACGGACCCACACCAACGTAGCCGCCGATTCCCTCCGGCTGTCCGAAACGCAGCTTTGCCAATGCGCCGATATCAAGATAGGCCAGGCGCGTGCGGAACTCGTCGATGCTGACGTCTTGTTTGAAGCCGCGGCCTACGTAAATCAACTCGGGTTGGACACTGAAATTCAAAGCGATGGGTAATTCCACCAAGACCCCTATCTGAAGGTTGGTGATGCTTTCCGTGTCGAGATCTACGATGTCCGTGGATATGTCAACATTAGCAATACTGACTCCCGCTTTAAAACCGAACATGGGGCTTTGCGCCTGAGCCGCCTGAAATACGAGCAGCGAGGCACAGATAGCAATAGATGTGAAAATTGAATTGCGCATAGCACAAGGTTTTGGTTATTGTACCAACATAACCCTGCTTGCTTATCGATGTTCGTCCGGAAAATGAAGTAATAATCGGGTAGATATTAAATATCAGCTATCGGTCCTCCTTGGCCGGTCGCCGATACAATTCGTTTTCCTGGTAGGTAGATACGAAGAGGAGAATCCAACCCAGAAGAAACAGGAATCCACCAAATGGGGTAATGGGACCAAGCCATTTGACGGGAAAATTCATGGCCGATCCGATCGAAAGTCCGTATAGTGAACCGGAAAAAAGAATAATGCCTCCGATAAAGGCATAGGCCGAATATTGCATGAGCGTGGTTTGCCGCCGATACATCAAGACACCAAGGATAAGAAGCGCAAACGTGTGATAAAATTGATATTGCACGCCTGTTTTGAACGTCGCTAATTGCTCTGCACTCAGGAGGGATTCCAAACCATGCGCCCCGAAAGCTCCAAGACCTACGGATAGGAAAGCAAGCAGGGCGCCGATACGGATGAATAGTTTTCGCATTTATTCGGTACTTAGAACAAATTTGTTTGCAACTTTACCTTTTTAGGGCAATTGTGCAAGAAATTCAAGAAAAACTTATGCCGCATCCTTTACGGAACGGACTGTATTTTCCATTGATGTGTTGCATCCTAGCATTAAGCGGTTTGTCTTGTAAAACGGAACGGATTAATCCTGTCAACTGTTTACCCGCAAACGCCGCCGTACGATTCACCTTACCCGCCTGGGAACAATTGCGCGCGTGGACGACCTCCTGGAACCTGAATAGCCTCCGGGAAGATGTGGAAACCATCGATACGCTGCTGCGAAGTCTACGGATTGATCCCGCTCAACTGCCTGCTACCACTGCAGGCTATTTGTATAATGCCGGACCGAAGGGGGTGCGAATGGGGTTGGCACTCGAACTCAATGATCGCGCAGAATGGCCCGCAAAGACCTCTGCATCCTATTTTCCTTCGAATCGCTATCAGGGATACACGATTCACCAACACCGCTTACCCAGCGGTCGGAGTGTGTTCAGTGTCAAATTGGGGAGCGTCGTTCTAGTAGGTAGTGTACCGCTCTGTCTTGAAGAAATGTTAGACCAAGTAGAGGGAGATCGCCAAAACGGATTTTTCCAGAAATCGGAAAGTTTCCCGCTTTTAACTAATAAAGAATTCCGCTTCCAAATTATTGTGCAGGAGCTACCCGTATTACTGGCGGGGCATCTGACGAAGGCCGGGCGTTGGCAGTTGAGTCGATTGGCCGATCAGATCAACCGGGCCGATATCATCGTCGACCCCCGGGAATTTTCCTACTTCGTCCGTGGCCAAGTCTTGCCGGTTCGGGAGCGGCTCAGCCCGCCGCAGGTACTCAAAAGGTGGCAGTCCCTCGTTCCGAAAACCGCTCGTCACTGGCGCCAATCTCCCTTCGATACCTATACACCGCCGCTGGTAAAAGGAGCGATCGCCGAGCCGGCGCTGGAATTGTACGATGCGCTGGGGATGCACCTGGTGCTATATCCACTAAAAGATGCTGCAAGTAGCCGTACTATACTAGAACGATTGGAGGAGTATGTGCTACTTCAAAAAACGGATTACCTCAACTCCGAGTTGTATCAGTTCAACGATCCCGAGCTCGATCAGGCCTTGTTTGGAGATCAGCCGGAGGCAGGTCCCATTTGGGCCACTCTGTTCGATCAAACCCTACTGCTGGCCTCCCAACGCGCGGCATTGGAAAATTGGCTGGATGCCCATCTGCTGGAAGCCGCATTAACCGAAGATCCCGCTTTTCTGAATTGGTACGATACCCTACTCACCAATCAGGTTCCCATCGGTCTTTCGTATTTCCAACCGGGGATGCTCGAGCAATTGATTGACCGTTGGTTCGTCGATTGGGAGCCACGGATCCCCTTCGGTAAGCAACTTCATTGGATTACCCCCGCCGAGGATCGCCTGTACCGCTGGACGGGTGAAATGCTGCTCAAGCAAATGCCTTCCGGCGTTCTAAATGCGGGAATCGAATGGCGGCAGGAGTTGAACAGCCCCCCGCGATCCCTCCATGCAGTTGTCGGCATCGGCGAACAGCCGTCGAATACGCAGATCGGTATTCAGGATAGTACCGGACGACTGACGCTATTGGATGCCGAAGGCAACACCCTGCTGCGCATTCGGCTCAATGGGGCCGTTCAGGGCAGTTTGTACCTGGACCGAGGCTCCGGAAAGCCCGGCTATTTGTGTTTCACGCAGGATGCCGTGTATCGCTTTGATGGAAAAGGAAGGCCTATCAATGGGTTTCCCCGTACGTTGCCGGCTCCGCTGGCTACTGCTCCTACAGCCATCGATTTCAACCGCGATGGGCGCTTGCAGTTTTTCCTACCCTTGCAGAATGGGCGGGTCATAGGCCTGACCAGCAGCGGAAATGCACTGCCGGACTGGAATCCCGGAGTGGAGGCGGGCGTATTACAATGTCCGATCAACCACCTGCAGACGGCCGATGCAGACTATCTGGCCGCCCTGGATACCAGCCATCGGCTATCGGTGTTTGCCCGCAATGGATCGCGGAGGTGGGAAGTCGATTTTCCGGAAATCGCTTTTCTTCCGTATATGGGCACTCAAACCGTGCCCGGCCAGGAGCGCATCGCCCTGGCTCAGGTAGATGGTCGGCTCCGTATTGTGAATCTCCAAGGGGCACACTTTCCACTGCGGGTAGAATCGGCCGATCGCTTTTTGACTACTGATTTGTCGGGCGACGAACGCATCGAATACCTCCTGAGCAAAGGGACAACCATTAGTTGCTACGGCTACTCAGCCGGCGATGTCTTCGGACGGCTCTGGGCTGTTCAGATGCCCCTAACCGTTGATGCTTTACTTGCACCTCCCGGAGCGCCTTTTTTGCTGGCCTTAAATCGGGAACGCTCGCTGGTGTATCTGGTGGATGCGCGGGGAGTCCCCCTCCCGATCGATCCGATTGCAGCGGATGTGCCGCCTGTTTTTAGCACTACGAATGACGGGCGTCTGCTGCTGATCAGCCTGATCGGTCAGTCCGTCTATGGCTTTCGGCTGCCCGCATTGAAATCCGGTGAGGGATAAGGAAGCCCAACGGGGTACTATTAGATTGCATTTATCCTGGCTTTCAAACATTGGTATTTTGGGAAAAATTTGTTGCCTGTTTATGGTCGAACAAGTTTAAACCACTTCACTTATTTCTGATTGCATATGATTCGCCTTTTCTTCCTTTTCCTTATCGGGTGTACTGCCCTGGAGATCAATGCCCAAACGGCCATCCGGTATGCACTGGATTTGTCCGGTATTGCTCAGCATGAGCTGCATATCAGCATTCATTTTCAGGGGCTTGGCACCGGGCCGCTGCACCTCCGGATGCCGGATGCCTCACCGGGGCGCTATGCCACCCATAATTTTGCCAAAAACGTGTACGGGATCACTGCCGAGCGCCCGGATGGCAGCCCTTTAAGCGTCTACCGAACGAGTCCCTTCGAATGGTCGGTGAGCGGGCACGATGGGGAGGCGCTGGTACAGTACACCCTCTTTGGCGACCGGGCGGATGGTACCTATTCGGGAATCGACAGCCGAAAGGTGCACCTCAATATGCCGGCTTCCTTTTTGTACGGGGTCGATATGGGCCATCGCCCCATTGAAATGGCCGTCGATCTGAATGCCCATCCCGACTGGAAGGTAGCCACGCAACTCGAAGTAATCAACGATACGCTATTTCGCGCGCCCGATTATTATTACTTCTTCGACAGTCCCACGATCATTGGGCCGCTGGAATCCCGTGCGTGGACGTCCGAATCGAACGGAACGGATTACCGCATCGAAATGGCGCTGCTGCACGAAGGGACCGACGAGGAATTCGATCAATTTGCGGAGTGGACGCAACGGGTGGTGGAAACCCAGAAGGCCATCTTCGGGGAGCTACCCGATTTTGATTTCGGCCGGTATACTTTTTTGTGCAGCTACAACCCCTACGTGTACGGCGATGGGATGGAGCACCGCAATTCTACGATTTGTTCGAGTGCTTCCAGCTTAGAGCGCAATGCCCGGGGGCTGATCGGCACGATTTCGCACGAATTTTTCCATGCTTGGAACGTCGAGCGCATCCGGCCGAATTCTCTGGAGCCCTTCGATTTTGATGCGGCCAATATGTCGGATGCCCTCTGGTTTGCCGAAGGATTTACTTCCTACTACGACGGCCTGACGCTCGCTCGCGCGGGGATTCTTCAACCCGCCGATCTGGCCCGGGAGCTGACGGGATTATTCAATCGGGTCTACAACGCGCCGGGCCGGCAATTATTCGGTCCTATTGGAATGAGCCAACAGGCCCCTTTCGTGGATGCTGCCACAGCTAACGATGCCAATAACTTTGCCAATATCTTCATTTCGTATTACAGCTACGGCGCGGTGTTGGGCTACCTGCTCGACCTGGAGCTGCGCAAGCGCTTCGAGGAGATCACCCTGGATAACTTCATGCGCGAAGTATGGCAGCGGTACGGCCGCACGGAAATCCCGTACGAAATTGCCGACCTGGAACGCGTGCTGGCCGATGTATGCGGCGACGAACTCTTTGCCCGCTCTTTTTTCCGGCAATCCATTTACGGCTCCGATTTGCCGGCACCCGGTCCGCTATTGGCCCCCTTCGGATTCGTAGCCAGGCAGCCCCATTTGGATAAAGTCGGCTTCTGGCGGCTGAACCTGTCGTACACTTCCGAAGGTGCGCGGGTGGTGGATAAAATCCGGAAAAACAATCCGCTCTACCCTGCCGGCGTCAGCCAAGGGGCCGTAATCGTGGAAATGGCCGGCCAACCACTGACGTCCGAAGAAGCGTTTGAGGCAATAACAGACTCCCTGGAAATCGGTCAATCCTACACGGTCCGATACCTGGAAGACGGCATCGAGGAAGCGGGCATGTTCACTGCAGGTCCGGATATCACCTGGGAGGTCGTCCTGAAAGAATCGGAGGCCGGAGCCACCCTGACGACCCAAGAACAGGCGAATCGCCAGGCGTGGTTAGGGGCATCACATGATGATTAATTGCTGATTGGAGATGCGCCCATCGGCTGACTCCAGCCTCAGGTAATAGACACCGGCCGGATATTGATCGAACCGCAGGCGCTCCTGCGCACGGCGGACCAAATGCCGTTCCAGTAACTTGCCATTTTGATCGGTTAAATAAAGGGTCGCCTCCGTATCGTCGGATTTCAGGTTGACGATGCCCTCGGATGGATTTGGCCAGAAGCTCCAGGCGAGTACCGGGTCGTTCGAGAGAGGCTCGGTGTGCTGGGCGACTGGCGGTTCGCAGGTCGTAGAACGGCCGAACTGTACCGCCAGGCGTACGATGACATCGTTTAGCTTTTCGACGTCATATTCGTCCGTAGTTGGTTCCAGATGAGGGTTCCCGACGCCGCTGTGGTCGGTCAGGAAGGTGTAGGTGCCGTTGGTTGCCAGAGCCATCGTGCGGAGCAGGTATTCGGTGGTTTTGTTGATGCCGCTACAGGCAACTGGGATGATGCGAATACCCTGGGCGGCTGCCTGGCGGATGAGCTTTTTCAGACGGGCGTGCTCGTCCGAATTTTGGTGGGGAGGTGCGTCGAGTACGAGAAATAGCAGACGATTCGCGCTATTGGTATTCCAACTCAGTTCATTCAAGGCGGTTTCCAATGCATCGGGTACGGCTTCCGGCATGTCCCCTCCACCGTCGGCTTCCTGCCGGCGGATGAACTCGATGGTTTTGGAAAAATCGCCCGATAAAGGCGAATGCTTAGTGAGGTAGGTGTCTCCCTGATCGCGGTAGAAGACGCTGCCCAGGCGAACATCCTCCAGTCCGAGCGTGTCCTGAATGCGCTCAATTACATCGAGCAGCTCGCTTTGCAGGTAGGCAATTTCATCAGACATCGACCCGGTCGCATCTACTACGAAGGCAATGTCGAGGGAGGCTACGGGCCGGCAAGATTGTTCGATTCGAAGGAAGTTGATCCCCTGCTGGAAGGGCTGGGCGTTTTCTGCATGGTAGCTTTTTCCGGCCACGCGGAGTCGCAGATTGGCCGGAATTGTTTTTTGCTGATCGTTAAAACCGGCCCACAGCTCGGCCTTGCCCGTATTATCGGTGCGGGCCTCCCAAAGTACACGGCCCCGGCTATCGATGAGTTCTACCGGTTCGTCGGCCAAAATGGCTCCCGATTCACTGACGACCTGGACGGTGTAGCGATGGTCGGCAAAGAGGGGCCAATCGTTGCGATACTGGTGTAGCTCGGCCTGGCTGATATCTTCCCAGAGCGTCCATTTGGTGAAATCGTTGATCTCCCCGGCCGTCAGGGTACCGGCATCGGGAAGGGAAACCCGATCGGCCCGTCGGCTGGCAAATGCACTGGTGCGGGCCTTGCCTACCGGCTCGGGGGCAGCCGACATGGTAATTCCCGGAGTAGTGTGTACCATTTCGCTTGCCATCACCGCATCGGATGCAGGGACGGGATCGGTTTCCGGGCGGGAAATGTCGAAAGGGCTTTTTCCGCGCATGAATGCTTCTTCTCTAGCTGCGCGATCGGTTAACTCCGGACTACTTCCTTTGGGCAGCTCGATGGCGAGGGGGCGCCCGGAGATACTCATGACCTCCCGATAGACATGGTGAGGTGCCCGAATTTGCAGTTCCACCAGCGAATCGGTCAGCTGCACGGTATAACAACCACTTTCATTAGTTGTAGCAATGACGGCCCCGTCAATAGTCGACAGCGTAGCCAGATGTACGGGAGTTCCGTCGGTAGAAGTGATACATCCTTCGTGTGGGAAGGATTGAGCAGTTACCAACGGTGTAATCGACAGGAAAATTAGTAGGGTGAAAAAGCATCGCATGGATTCGGTTTTTACCAGATAGATGCAAAAAGCGCCCCTTTTGCACAGGCGAACGACGAAAAAAGCCCCGGAACCAGTTCCGGGGCTTTTTTGCAATCGATCGGAGGAGCCTTCTAGTAGCGGTAGTACTCCGGCTTGAAGGGACCCTCCTTCGGTACACCGATGTAATCGGCCTGGTCTTTCGACAATTCTTCCAATTCCGCACCGATCTTGGAGAGGTGCAGGCGGGCAACCTGCTCGTCGAGGTGCTTGGGAAGCATGTATACCTTGTTCTCGTAATTTTCGTGGTGCTTCCACAGTTCGATTTGCGCCAGCGTCTGGTTGGTGAAGCTGTTGGACATCACGAAGCTCGGGTGGCCGGTAGCGCAACCGAGGTTGACCAGGCGGCCTTCGGCCAGGACGACGATATCCTTTCCGTCGATGGTGTACTTGTCGACCTGTGGCTTGATATTGTCTTTCGTATCGCCGTAGTTTTTGTTCAACCAGGCCATATCGATCTCATTGTCGAAGTGACCGATGTTGCAGACGATGGCTTTGTCCTTCATGGCCCGGAAGTGCTGCTCGGTAATGATGTCCTTGTTACCGGTAGCGGTAATGATGATATCGGCTTGTGGGATGGCCGTCATCACTTTCTGAACGGCGAATCCGTCCATAGCGGCCTGTAGGGCGCAAATGGGGTCGATTTCGGAGACGATTACCCGGCAGCCGGCTCCCTGGAGGCTGGCAACCGTACCCTTACCCACGTCGCCGTAGCCGGCAACCAGGGCAACTTTTCCGGCCATCATCACATCGGTGGCGCGGCGGACGGCATCGACGGCGGATTCGCGGCAACCGTACTTATTGTCGAATTTGGACTTGGTAACGGAGTCGTTTACGTTGATAGCCGGCATGGGGAGGGTCCCTTTCTTCATGCGCTCGTAGAGGCGGTGAACGCCGGTAGTAGTTTCTTCGCTCAACCCGCGGATGTTGGCCACCAGTTCGGGATGCTTATCGAGTACCAGGTTGGTGAGGTCCCCACCGTCGTCGAGGATCATGTTGAGGGGCTCGCCCTCGGGAAATGCAAACAGCGTTTGCTCGATCGACCACCAGAATTCTTCTTCGGTCATGCCCTTCCAGGCAAATACCGGAATACCCGCGGCGGCGACGGCCGCTGCTGCATGGTCTTGTGTAGAGAAAATGTTACAGCTCGACCAGGTGACATCGGCACCCAATTCGATAAGCGTCTCGATCAGCACCGCCGTTTGGATGGTCATGTGCAGGCAGCCGGCAATGCGGGCTCCTTTTAGTGGCTTTTCTGCACCGTACTGTTCGCGCAGGGCCATCAAGCCGGGCATTTCAGCTTCGGCCAGCTCGATTTCTTTACGTCCCCAGGCGGCAAGATTGATGTCTTTTACCTTGTAATTTACCTTGGCGTCGGTTGCGGGCATTTAGTTATGCTTTTTGATGATCTAAATTGGCTGCAAAGGTAGCAAGAAACGGCGGATTTCGCGTCATTAGCGTTTAAAGGGATCGCTGAAGCGTTCGTCCGCCAGAAATTCGTAATCGGTGAGGGTGTGCAGAAAAGCAGTGAGTGCCTGCTTATCGCCTTCCGTCAGGAAATTGCGCTTCGGAGCGTTCGTGGAAGGGTCTTTCAGATCGTCGGATAAATTGGGATGATTGGCGATGCCCGTGTTGTAGTGATCGATGACTTCCTCCAGCGTGGCGAAGCGGCCGTCGTGCATGTAGGGTGCCGTAACGGCGATATTCCGCAACATTGGGATCTTGAAAAAGCCGTCGAAGGCTTCGACCCGCCGATGGGCTCCAACGCCCTTATCTGCATATTCGAGATCGAGGCCGTTGTTGGCAATACTTTTACTCGAAAGCGTCATATCCCGGCTGTGACAACTTGAGCAGTGATCGATAAACAGGCCCCGGCCCAGCAGCTCCTGTTGGGTGAATGGATTAGAGCCAACCTGGTGCCCGACGCGCCAATTGAGCAGGTCGTCAAACTTGCTGTTGGTAGAGGAAATGCTGTTGCAGAATTCCTGCAGTGCCAGGAGTACCTGAGTGAAGCTCAGCTCGTTGGAACGGAAAGCCCGCTTGGCGAGAATACTATACATCGGATCTTCGCGCAGGCGCTGTTCCAGCTCGGCGGGCTCCAGCCCCATTTCGATGGGGTCGGTGATGGTGAGGCTGCTTTGCTCGACGATGGTCTGTGCGCGCTCGTCCCAAAAGAAGAAGACGCCCTCCCCGTTCGCCGTTTGGCTGGCGTCGTACGAGGTACTGAAATTTGCCGTGGCCGCCAGGGAGATGCTGTTGCGCTTCGTCAGGCTACCGGCAAATCCTTTGCTGAAGGCCTCGTCGTCGGCGAAAGCCAGGCCCTGGTCGTGGCAACTGGCGCAGCTCACCTCATTGGTTTTGGAAAGGCGGGTATCGTAAAAGAGCACGCGGCCCAGCATGGCCAGGTGATTGTTGATCTCCTGGGGCCGAAGCCCCAACTCCTGCATGTGCTTGGGAAACCGCAGTTGATAATCGACGGGCTGGGCATCCACGTGGAGTTTTTCGGAAAGGATGGCGAGTTCCGTATCCGTGTAGGTTCGCACCGATACCGATTCGCGATCTTCTATGCAAGCACTCAGGGATAGAAGCAAAAGAACCAAAGCAACGGGTAGATAGCGAATCATAGACGGACATTTGGAGTGGCGTAATTCGTCAATTTAACGTAAAATTGCGATCCTTGCGAGAACGCTAACGCTATCTTAACGTCTGAAAACCCGGTATAAACTCTATCCACACATGGCACTACTCACTGGAAAAACAGCTTTAATCACCGGCGGCTCCCGCGGTATTGGCGCAGCCTTGGTACGACGATTTGCGGAAGAAGGTGCGGCCGTCGCCTTTACGTACCGCTCCAGCGCAGAGGTGGCCAATCTGCTAGCAGCGGAACTAACGACGGAAGACCAACCCGTGCGCGCCTACCAATCCGACGCCGCTGATTTTAGCGCCGCCCAGCAGCTAATCGATTCCGTCCTTGCTGATTTTGGACAAATCGACATTGTCGTCAACAATGCCGGCATTACCCGCGACACCCTGCTGCTCCGCATGCAGGAGGAACAGTGGGATGCCGTCATGGACAACAACCTGAAATCGGTGTTCAATCTCACCAAGCATGCCTTGCGCCACATGATCCGCCGCGGCGGATCGATCATCAACATTGGTTCGATCGTCGGTATCGGAGGCAATGCCGGGCAGGCGAATTACGCCGCTTCCAAAGCCGGTATTATCGGCTTCAGCAAATCGGTAGCCAAAGAAATCGGCTCCCGGCAGGTGCGGTGCAACGTACTGGCTCCGGGCTTCATCGAGACGGAAATGACCGAAGAGCTCAACGAGCAGACGCGCGAGGCCTACCTGGGGAATATTCCGATGAAACGATTTGGCCAAGCAACTGAAGTGGCCGATGCCTGTGTATTTTTGGCGAGCGATCTAAGCACCTATGTCAATGGGCAGGTACTTAGCGTTTGTGGTGGGTTGAGCGTTTAGACAGGATGGAGCGGATGACTTAGCGGAGCGTTAGTTGGCCAACCACGTGGCGCAACTGAGCAAGCCGCGAGTCGTCGATACAGTAGCGCAGGCTTTCGGGTGCTTCGTAAAGCAGCCCGGTCCAGCTCAACTGTGCGAGCAACTGGGTGCACTCCGGTTCCGGCAACTGCAGAATACACGCAATTTCCGCACCTTGAAGCGGGCCGAATCGACTGATCAAATCGATCACTCGTTGGCCGTCTGGGGCTTCGAGGATTTCGAGGCGGGCAAGCGCGAGTTGCAGCTGGTCGCTGTTTAATCCAGAGGCAGAATTAGTAATTCTCATTTGGTACCTGAGTAAATAGTTACAAAATTTGAGCCTTTTGTGGGTGGTACGGGAGGGGTGAGGACTTCACTCTGTACGTCAGGAGACTACTTCTGTTGCGGGAACGCACTCCTAATTCAGGAATTTAACAGTAAAAGGGTTTTCTACTACCTTTGTGCGGTTGAATCATCGCTTTTGAAGACCAACAAATGCCAGTACTTTGGGGAAACCGATTATTGACGTGCTGATTCCCGCCTTCAATGAGGAGGCCTCCATTGGATTAGTCGTTGCGGAAATTCCCCCCGATTGGGTTCGGGAAATTATCGTGTGCAACAATGCGAGTACCGACCAGACGGCTGCCGTAGCCGCTGCCGCCGGAGCTACCGTCGTACACGAACCCCGGCCAGGCTACGGTAGCGCCTGTCTGCGTGGCATGGCCTACCTCGCGGCTAAACCGGCTGCCGACCAACCGGACATTGTAGTGTTCCTCGACGGAGATCACTCCGACTACCCGGAGCAATTGCCCGACCTGATACACCCCATGCTAACGGAGAATTGTGACCTCGTCATCGGAAGCAGGGCCCTCGGGCAAATGGAACGGGGCGCTATGACCCCCCAACAGGTGTTTGGCAACTGGCTGGCCACCAACTTAATCCGGCTCTTTTACGACTATCACTTCACGGACCTTGGCCCCTTTCGGGCCATTAAGTGGCCGGTGTTGCGCGACCTCGGCATGCGCGATCCCGATTTTGGCTGGACCGTAGAGATGCAGGTGCGGGCCGCTAAGCAGGGTCTGAAAGCAACAGAAGTACCCGTGCGTTACCGACGCCGCATCGGCGTGTCTAAAGTATCTGGAACCCTGCGTGGAACCATTCTGGCAGGGCATAAGATTTTGTGGACTATTTTCAAATTGCTGTAGCGATATGACGATTCTAGCCTATCTCGTTTTGGGAATCTACACGCTGACCTTGCTCTACGTGACGCTCTACTGCGTCATGCAGTTCAGCTTACTGTACCATTATCGCAGGCAGACGAAGCCCGAGCGGCAGCGCTCCGTACTGGGCCGCCGCGCCGCGCGTCGGCGCGTGCTGGCACTGCCCGACGGCCGCGAAGCCCCGGAAGATGCGGCCGCCGACCCGGAGGAATGGCCCTTCGTAACGGTCCAATTGCCCATCTACAACGAATTCTACGTCATCGAACGGCTCATCGATGCGGTAGCGGCTTTTGACTACCCGAAAAACGCCTTCGAAATCCACATCCTCGACGACTCCACCGACGAAACGGTAGATATCGTCCGCAAAAAAGTCGAAGTATACCGGGCCGAAGGGTTTCAAATCCGACAAATTCGCCGTCCCAAGCGGCAGGGTTTCAAGGCCGGCGCTCTCCGGGATGGCCTGGAGTACGCTCGCGGCGAGTTCATCGCCATTTTCGATGCGGATTTCCTGCCACGCCCGGATTTTCTCCAACAGACGATTCCCTACTTCCAGGACGACAACGTGGGGGTGGTTCAAACTCGCTGGGAACACATCAACGAGGACTACAGCCTCATTACCCGCCTGCAGGCGTTACAGCTCAACGTCCACTTCACCGTCGAACAGTTAGGGCGGATGAAAGGTGATTTCTTGTTGCAATTCAATGGTACGGCCGGCGTGTGGCGCCGGCAGGCCATCGACGAGGCCGGCGGCTGGGAAGCCGATACGCTCACCGAAGACCTCGATTTGAGCATCCGCGCCCAGCTGAAAGGCTGGCAGATTCGCTTTCTGGAGGAAGTCGGCTCTCCCGCCGAGCTGCCAGTGGAGATGAATAGCCTCAAAAGCCAGCAATTCCGCTGGATGAAGGGCGGCGCCGAAACGGCTCGCAAGATGCTACCCACGGTTTGGCGCAGCGACTTGTCGACCAATCAGAAGGTACATGCCTCCAGCCACTTGCTGGCTAGCTCTGTCTACGTATTCGTTTTTGCCATGGGCGTCTTTAGCGTACCACTACTCTTTTTTCTGGGCGACTTGATTGAGCTGGGGCTGAGTAAGAACTTCTTTGCCTACTTCCTGGTAGGGCTGCTATCGGTCGTTCTGGTGTATTACGTGGCCAACGTCCAAAGCCCTGCCAACAAAGACCGGGAGCAGGATTTTGTGCGTTCCGTCCTGAAATTTTTGTTGCTCTTTCCCCTCTTTCTGGCCTTGTCGATGGGCCTGTCGCTGCACAACACGGTGGCCGTCATTCAGGGCTACATCGGCAAGAAGTCGTCGTTCGTTCGCACGCCCAAATTCAATATTCGCAGCCTTAAGGATGGCTTTGCGCGGCGAAAGTACCTCCACCGAAAAATCAATTGGACAACGGTTGGCGAAGGGCTCTTAAGTCTCTACTTCCTGGCAGCCGTTATCGGGGGGATCTACGTGCAGAATACGACGTTTCTCATTTACCACTTACTCCTGGCTATCGGATACGGGGGGATTTTTGTGTTTACGGTTCGGCATTGGCGGCTGGGGAGTGAGTGATTTAAACGTTTTCGCAAGCTCGTCAGGCCAATTGCCCCGCTGTCGTGGGGATATCGATTTGGCTTCGCGGCATCCCTGAAATGGTACGATGCCTGGGAACTATCCCCACCGGACGGCCGTTCGTACTATCCGTTTTGCACAAATAAACCTAACCCTTCATGCTTCAACCCACTCAAAAAGTAATCGCCTACATCCTCCGCCGGGAACGTAGCTACTGGGAATTACTCACCTTCACCGAGCCCCATTTTCCGCAGGCAGGATGGCAGGTGCCCGGCGGAACCGTAGAAATAAGAGAACCTCTGGAAAAAGCCCTGTACCGGGAAGTGAAGGAAGAAAGCGGTCTGGAAGAATTTGCAGAGGTACGGTACCTGGGAATGACCCAATACGGAGAGATAGGGACACCTGGTATTCAGCACCGCCACTTTTATCAGTTAGTTTTCACGGGAGTATCTCCGGCTCAGTTTGACCACTTCGTAACGGGCAACGATGGAGATGCGGGGATGCTGTTTCGCTACCGCTGGGTGCGCCTGGCGGATTGCCCACCCTTGGTCGGAGGGCGCGGAGCGCAGCTGCGGGCGCTGATTTTGGACGATGTGCCAATGAGTCAATGAGCCAATGGATGAAAATTGAAGTTATTAACGTATTAAAGCCTCGTCGCAGACGGCCTTAACCTATCCTTCCCGACTCGCTGAATAAAAGTATCTTGCCCGCAACTAGGTGAGCCCCGAATTGAAACGAACGCGCACATTCCGAATCGACGGACCGACGGTAGTCGCCCTCTTGCTGCTGGTGTCTGGCACGGGCGCACTAGGCTACGGCCTCGAGCAAACCGACGGCTGGTGGATCGCGGGTGCTTTTGGCCTGGCATTCTTGGGCTATGGCCTGGTGCTGGTGCGGTCGGAAGCAAGCGACTGGACGTTTTGGTGGTGGGTAGGCGTCGGGCTTCGGGTAGGACTGGTATTTGCCTTTCCTGCTCTATCGGATGACATTTACCGCTTCATCTGGGACGGGCACCTGATCGTGGCGGGGTTAAATCCATTCGAACACTTACCGGCCTATTACCTCGAACCGGAGCATGCCGTGCCGGGCCTCACCCCGGAGCTGTACGCTGCTCTAAATTCTCCGGAGTACTACACGATTTATCCACCCGTGGCGCAGGGGGTATTTGCCGCGGCAGTCGTGCTGTCTCCACAGAGTTGGTTCGGCAGCATGTTGGTGATGAAACTGTTCCTGGTGGGCTGTGAGTTAGGTACGCTGTGGCTGCTGCCGAGGGTGCTGGAACGCTGGTCGCTGCCTCCGGCGCGCAGTCTGTTATATGCGCTTAATCCGCTGATTTTGGTGGAGATCAGCGGAAATTTACATTTCGAAGGCGCTATGGTATTTGGCCTGGTGCTGGCCATGTACTGGTTGCAGGGTGCGCGGTGGGCGTTGGCGGCAGTGGCATTTGCGTTTTCCATTGCCGGAAAGTTGCTTTCGTTACTGTTTTTACCCTTCCTGCTTTTCCGTCTGAAATGGAAAGAAAATCTGGTGTTTTTTGGTATTTTAGGAATGGTTTTATTGTTGAGTTTTGCGCCGTTGATGAGTGGGTTTTTCTTTCGGAACTTTGGCGATAGTCTCGATTTATATTTTCGGAAATTTGAATTTAATGCCTCACTCTATTACCTCGCGCGATTCGTGGGTTACCAGTGGACGGGCTACAATCAAATCGCATTCATCGGACCGATGCTCGCAGGGATAGCTGCCGTCGGAATTCTGGCGATGGCCCTGCTCGAGCAGAAACGCAGCTGGGAGGGGCTGCCGCAGCGGTGGTTGTTTGCTATCGTACTTTACCTGCTTTGCACCACCACGGTACACCCCTGGTACTTGTCGTTGCCCATCGTCTTGTGTTTGTTTACGCGGTGGCGTTTTCCCGTTGTATGGTCGGCCCTTATTCCACTGACGTACGTGGGATACGCGCAGGACCCCTTTCAGGAGCAGGTTTGGCTGGTGGGAATGGAGTATACGATCTGGCTGTGGGTGTTAATGTGGGAGTTAAAAGGAAAAGGAACTTCCGGAAAAGCAAAGCGTTGATACCTCCAGAAACTACCACCATATGGCCATTACCGGAACGGAAGAATTAGAAGGCATGCGCCGCGTCAGCGAAGCGGTGGGAGTGGCACTGGCCCGCATGCGGGCCTACGCGCAGGTGGGCATGTCGGCCCGGGAATTGGATGAATACGGCGGAAAAATCCTGCGCGAATACGGGGCCAATTCAGCGCCGAAAGTCGCTTACGATTTTCCGGGTTGGACCTGTATTAGCGTCAATGAGGAAGTGGCCCACGGCATCCCCGGCACGGATAAGGTTTTTCGCGAGGGTGATTTGATCAATATCGATGTGTCGGCAGAGTTGGGAGGCTTCTGGTCGGACAACGGAGGTTCTTTCGTACTAGGCGAAGACAAGCAAGGCCACCAACCACTAGTACAGGCATCGAAGACTATTTTATGGGAAGCCATTCATCAAATCCGTACGGGGGTCCGGATTGCCCACATCGGATGGCTGATCGAACGGGCTGCCCGCAAACAAGGGTATGAAGTGATCCGCAATTTGACGGGGCACGGAGTCGGGCGCAGCCTGCACGAGGCACCCAGCGACATTGCCAATTACTACAATCGGTTCAACTGGGAGCGTTTCCGGCGGCATTCTGTCGTGGCAGTAGAAACCTTTATCTCCACCAAATCAACGCTAGCCGAGCCCCAGGACGATGGCTGGACACTGGTGGGCAACTACCGGGGCTACGTAGCTCAGCACGAGCACACCATCGTCGTTACGGACGACGCCCCCATTATTCTAACCGCCTGTAATGGAATTTGGAACAATTTGTAAATACCACCTCATATGACCGAAGAACAACTCCAACAACTCAAGTTTCCAATCGCTCATCCGAAATATCCTGAGGTTATCGATGACACAGCACGCACCAAATGGACGGATACCGTCGAGTCGCTGCCCGGAAGACTGGTGAATCTGATCGATACCCTCACCGAAGCACAAACCAATTACCGCTATCGCCCTGACGGTTGGACCATCCGTGAGGTCATTCACCATTTGGCCGACAGCCATTCCATGGCTTTTAGTCGCTTCAAACTGGCCTTGACCGAAGATGATCCGCGCATCAATCCCTACCAGGAGGCAGTTTGGGCTAAACTGCCGGATGCGACGAACGCACCGCTACAGTTTAGCCTCGACATATTAAGAGGGGTACACGGCCGCTGGTCGGTGTTACTGCGGCATATGAAAGAAGCGGACTGGAAGCGCACTTACTTTCATCCGGAGCAGGATCGCAGCGTACCGCTCGAGCGGGCACTGGGCTTGTACGCCTGGCACTGCGAGCACCACCTGGCACACATTCGACTCGCCCTGGAAAAGCGTTTTTCTTAGTAGATCAACTTTCCCAGACTCACAATCGTACTGGCGAGGCGCACGCTGTCCCAAATGCGCTCCTCACTCGAACCAAGTTCGATCAGGGATGCTTCGTGGGCATTGACACACATCTCGCAGCCATTGACGGCCGAAACGGCGAGGCTAATCAATTCGAAGAACTCTTTGCCAAGTACGGGCTTGCGCATGATGTTCATCTTGATGCGCGCGGGAAACTGTTGATAGCTCTCCTTGGGGCTGAAGTGGCGGAAGCGATACAGGACATTGTTACTGGCCAGTAGCGCAGTACAGGCCACGGCTTCACCAATTTCGGCGTCGGTAGCTCCGAGATCACTGGCGCGGTTGCGGAAGAACTGGCGTAGCGCCTCGTTGTTTTGATTGACGGCAATGGCCAGGCCCGTGAGAGCGGTCTCCTTCTCGCTGAGGTGATCAGAAGCCAGCACGTTTTTTACATTTACCCGCAGGTCGCGAATGAAGCGCGATTCGCCCCGTTCGAGTAGTTCGAGGGCTGTATTTGAATAGTCGGAAGGGAGCCCCAAATCTTCGAATAATTCCAGGCTGGTTTCGCTATACTGAACCATAGTTGTTCTTTTTGGAAAAGGGACCGACGCCACCGCGCCGATCCCCTATGTATTGAAAGAGCTTATTAGTTGACCTGTGCCTCGGAAAGGGTAGCAGCACCCTTTTCCCAGTTGCAGGGGCACAGTTCATCCGTTTGGAGCGCGTCGAGTACGCGAATCACTTCGGCGACGTTACGACCCACATTTAAGTCGTTTACGCAAACCCAGCGAATAATACCCTGCGGATCGATGATGAAGGTGGCGCGGTAAGCTACCTTTTCATTCGGTTCGAGGATACCCAGGCTTTCCGCGAGCGACTTGGACGTATCCGCCAGCATGGGGAAGCGCAGGTCGGTCAGGTCTTCGTGGTGCTTGCGCCAGGCAAGGTGAACGAACTCCGAATCGGTGGATGCACCAATCAGGCGGCAATCGCGATCCCGGAATTCGCTGAAGTTCTTATTGAATTCGGCAATCTCCGTGGGGCAAACGAACGTGAAGTCCTTCGGCCACCAGAACAGTACCGTCCATTCATCATCATCGTTGACGAGCAGGTCGGAACTCAGCGTTTCAAACTCCTTGTCTTTTTCGAGGCTCACTACCGCCGGCTTCTCAAATTTCGGAAACGGCTGGCCCACTGTAATCATACCTTTTTCCATTGGTCTATCTTTTAATGCAGAGAGAATTTCAATACTAGACCTTGGTAACGATGGAAAATTCTGTTGGTTTTGCCCCGCCGGCAGCAGAGCGGATGAATATTTGGACGTATTTTCAAAAAATACTGAAAAAATAGAACAAACGTGGGTTTGCCCCCTATTCCGGGCAAAATCGGAAATGATAAGCGGGTAGGCGCAAAATTATATTTTGTAGATTTCTAATGTTAAATTATTGTCAGTACTTGCTCAGTCCGGTTCAACGAACTCTGCGTAGCGCACTGGGAACAATTCCCGAAAGTAGAGGGTCTGAGCTGCTTGCTTCAGTGCTTGCTTCAAGTCGATGATGTCGGGACTTTCGAAGTCGAATAAGTAATAGTTGTGAATCATCTGGTTGCTCAGGTCAAACACGTTGGAGTAAATGCTTTTTACTTCGCCTTGTTGGTGCGTGAGATCGAGTACCTCTACGATCGTTTTTTGGGATAGCGAGTCGTTCGTTTCCATCAGCCGGCAGGCTTGATCGTACTCGGGAAGGGTGCCGGGAGCTGGGCGGCCCTGTTCGGCGGGAAAATTACTGATGACGACGTACTGTTCTGCTTCCAGTCGGCGACGGGTAATCCCATTGACGTTGAGGATGGCATAATCACCGTGCCGATCGGCAATGACGATCTGGGCAGATTTGATAAAAGGGATAAAAAATTGCGACAGATACTCGAGGGCCTCGTCTACGGTTGCGGCTCGGTGAAGCATTTCCTTAAATACGTGCACTTTTGCGGCTTTCCGCCCCAGGCGGGTTTCTTTTTTGAGCTTTACTTTATCGATGTAAAGGCCGTCGAAGAACAGCCCCGCTTCGTTCATTCCGCCCTGCGCGAATTGTTTATCCTTGCGAAATCCGAAAAATACGGCTCCGTAGCGCACTTCCCCACCGCGGGGTTCGAACCAGTATTTGGCATCGAGATCGTACCAGTCTTCGTTGTTGCCAACCAAGACCCGATCACCCTGCCAGCCGATTACAACGGTACAGGCCGATACCTGTCTGCAACAGGCAATGGTGAAATACGCCACAAGAAATAAAAGAGGAATTAACCTATTCATAAAATTCCGCTTTAGGAACCGGGCCGGTTATCCGGCCGCACGAGTGAAATTAGCGAGAAGAATTCTAAACAC
Organism: uncultured Saprospiraceae bacterium; assembly: GCA_964504335.1. GTDB lineage: Bacteria > Bacteroidota > Bacteroidia > Chitinophagales > Saprospiraceae > CAZDET01. Next base: position 106,052 of record CAZDET010000001.1, on the reverse strand, counting down.
GCCTTTATCTTCGGAAGAGCAAAAATCACTTGCCATGATCCGATCCATTCTACTATTTGCCTTAGTCTTGGTAGCCATTGGCCTCAGCGCCCAAGCTCCGGAAGCCGAGATTGCCAGAATTGAGCAGCGCATCCAGCGCGTTCTTCGAGTAAAAGGAGAAACTACGCCGACTTTCCCGCTCGAAGAGCGAATGCGTCATTACCGGGTGCCCGGGCTGAGTATTGCCGTATTTAAGGATGGACAACTCCATTGGGCGAAAAGTTACGGCCTGGCTGATACCCAGATGGTGAAGCCGGTGACCAATGCGACCTTGTTTCAGGCAGCTTCTATTAGCAAGCCGGTGGCGGCGTTGGCTGCGCTCAAATTGGTGGAAGCCGGAAAGGTGGACCTAAACACGGACGTCAATGAGTACCTGACGAGCTGGAAACTCCCTGGAAATAAGTACACCCGGCAGCAGCCTGTCACCTTACGGCATTTGCTGAGTCATACCGGTGGAGTTACGGTGCACGGATTTCCTGGCTATACCCAGGACATGGTTTTCCCTTCTACTGTCGATGTGCTGGACGGTAAAGGCAATACGGACCCCATTCGGGTAGATACACTACCAGGAAGCAAGTGGCGCTACTCGGGCGGGGGCTTCACGATTATGCAGCAGTTGGTAGAGGACGTCAGTGGGCAGCCGTTTGCCCAGTTTGCCCAAGAGCAGGTACTCGAACCCATCGGCATGAAGCACAGTGGCTTCTTACATCCCCTTCCGGCAGAGCGGCACAATGGAGCAAGTGCCGCCTACGACAGCCAGGGAAAGATGATCGAGGGCAAATGGCACAACTACCCAGAACTTGCTGCCGCCGGGCTTTGGACGACCCCTTCGGATCTGGCCGCCTTCGCAATCGAGCTATCCAAGATTGTAAACGGAGGGGAGGGAGTGCTGGCCTCCGCGCTCGTAGATAGCATGCTCACTGAAGTCAAAAACGGCTACGGATTAGGAGTTGGCGTATACCGGCGGCCGGACACGCTACAGTTTTCGCACGGAGGGAGTAATGCCGGCTTTAAGTGCCATCTGGTGGCCGATGCGCTTCAAAATAGCGGAGTGGTGATTATGGCTAATGCCGATCAGGGGTATTCTCTACTGCAAGAAATCGAAGTGGCCATTGGAGAGGAATATGGTTGGGAACTATTGAAGCCGCGTGAGATCGAGTTACTAGCGATGACACCTGCCCAATTAGAAAAATTCACGGGCACCTACCAGTACACGGAGCAAGTTGACGGCATCGGTGATTACTTCATTACCATTCGGCTCGAAGAGGATCGGTTGGTAGTACATGATCCTAACGATGGAGAGATTCGGTACCCGCGGGCACTAAGCGAAACGGAATTCATCGATATCGACAACGAAGACGGTTTCAGGTTCGATACTGAAGATGGGGCACTAGTGCTTTACTGGAACGACAATTTCAAGTTTACAATAGTAGACAAGGCCACCGGAAAATAGGTCGATTGCCTCGGGTGCAGTCTACTATCTCAGCGCACTGGCCTTTGTTCGATCAAAGTGCACCAAAGCATCGCTAACCAACCGGAGATTGTATGGCTGAATAAATTGTTGAATCAAGCTGCCATTGAATCCGGAACCGAATTGAAAAAACGGGTTTCTTTTCCCGAAGTAATCGCGGGCGGGGCCGCTCAAATCATCAAAAATCAGGAAGTGGCGGTCTCCTTCCACCTCATTTAGCAGGCGTTGGGTGGTTTGGCAGGGAACGAGCGGAATTGCCTGCCGCTCTACCCCGGACTTGATGTTGAAATTGGCGTCTGCCACCCAGGCATTAGCGTTTCCGCTACTGGTGCTAAAGCACAGAATGCGATAATCGTCGCCGTAACTAAGACGAAGCACTTCCCCCATGGTGCCACTTAGATTCATTACGTGAAAATTGTGGGCCCAGATCGCTGACTTTCCGAGAATTTGCTGCCACCGCCGGGCGTTTTCGGCCATGTGTGCATCCCGAAGACTCCCGAAATCCCCGGTGCGGTATAGTTGCTCCCGCTGTTGGATGACCCGTGCGGCCATGGCGGCTATTTCGTATTCCAATAGGGTAGTGGCCGCAACTAATTCGGCTCGATTGGCTTCGAAATAATCTACTACGGCCGCGGTTCCAGCGATATTGGCTTCGTGTGTGGAGTTGGTGGCGGTTCTGTATTGCTCGAGGTTGTTGCCCGGTAACAGTTGGTAATACTGATCGACTGCATCGAGGGAATCGGGTTGGGCCACCCAAAGAAAATTATTAAGGATGCGTCGTTCCAGCCGGAAGTTGGGGCCCTGCGAGTCGCACCCCACGAAGAAAATAGGCGTATCCGGGTGTGCCAGATTGTAATCCCGCATCCACTGCGCCAGATCCCGTACCTCCTGGGTGTCGTACACCCAAAAGTAGGTCTCGTTTACGGTGCTATTGGCGGTGCCGATGCCCTTAGTGACGAAATCGTTGACCGTCAGCGCGTGCCCCCAGGGAAGTTCGAAAATGATCGACCGAAAATCCTGTTGAGTGACCAGGGCCCGAAACAACTGGTCTTTCATCTGAAAAAATTCAGCCGTACCGTGAGTTGATTCGCCCAGGCCCACCAATTCGGCTGCGCCCAGGTATTCGACTAAGCGATCCAACTGGGGGTCGGGAGTAGCCGGGTCTACCGGATCGAAGGGGCGAGCGTAAAGAGTATTGAGATCGGCGAGAATTGCTCGTTCGGTTTCCGTGCGGGTGCACGTATCGCCGGTGGCTGGGCCGGGGTCCGAATCATTGTCACAGGCAAAGCTTACAAAACCGAGTAGAAAAAACAGTAGACGGTAGCGCATTACGAGGTAGTGGGTATTAAAAGAAAAGGACGTGTGTTGTGCAAGCAGGGTTGCACTTAATAAGCGCTGTGGGCACGAATTTTCGACAGGCGAATCGACCGGGAAACGCATTACAAAAAAAATCCGCTGAAAAGCGAAATTTTTACGTGTTCATTCCTGGGAAAGAATGATTGGGTAAGCGGGGGCATGGCTCGACTCAGTTTTATTGTTCTGATTATCAGATGGATAAAAAAACAATAAGATTGAATAAAAACTTTGGTGAAGCTTTGGCCCGATTTTGTCACTTATGTATGCGAGTCTCAAAAGGAGCCAACTCTAAAATATCCCAAGATTATTCCAGCCTGGCAATGGGCCCGTGCTGTGAGAAAATTTGACGTATAATCCAATCTTCTATCCCAGTGCGTTCCGCTATCTACAGCGGATGCACCAGGCCTTTTTATCCCGTTTGAAGTCTTGGTCGGCTGCGTGCCGATAAGGGGGGCGCTAGGCGCCCTCTTTTTTTTTACCCCAACTGATCCTTCAACAAGGCCAGGCGCTCGCGGACCGACTGCAGGCGCTCCACAAATTCGGCGCGCTCTTTTTCCAGGGCGAGTTGGCGCTGTATTTCCTGTCGGGCGCCTTCGAGGGTAAATCCTCGTTCCTTTACCAGGTGGTAGATAAGCCGAAATTGATCGATGTTGCGAGGAGTAAAGCGCCGTTCACCTTTTTCGGTTTTGTGGGGGCGCAGCCAATCGAATTCACTTTCCCAGAATCTGATCAGGGATTTACTCACGTCGAACATGTCCGCAACCTCACCAATGGTGTAGTAGCGTTTTAGCGGCGATTCGGAGGGGGTAGGTTTCATAGCTAATCCAGGAATATTAATACTGCAACGCAGGTTAAAAACGAACAGTTTTATCTTAGGAAGTAAGTTATCCTATCTTTGCCCGCCTTAACGATACATTACATGTCGGAACTTTCTCGCAGGGTATGGACGGGCACCTTCTTTGTGGCAACGATGTTTGTGGGGTTATTGACAGGGCGCTACCCGTTCTTAATCCTATTTGCGATCATTACGGTGCTTTGCCTTTGGGAGTATCTTTCTATGGTATTAGAAGGAGGTAGCCTGCAAGATAAGGTGCGCAAGCTGTACGGGTTTTTGCTCGGGCTTACCCCGTTTGTGCTGGCAATCATGCTGCGATTGGAGCTCGTGGCCGACCCCGGTCAATTTATCACCTGGTCTGCTCTATTGTTTTTACCCGCTGTGTTTACCGCCTTTATTTTCGAACTGTTTACGGGGTCGGAGCGGCCATTTGTCAATTTGGCCTTTCTGGTACTTGGCATCGTCTACATTGGGATACCCTTTGCGTTGGTAATTGTCATAGCGTTCGATGGAGGGCATTTTTACGCCGATACGGTGTTTGGTTTTGTCGTCCTTACCTGGGTCAATGATACAGGAGCTTATTTTGTCGGTTCGTCGAAGGGACGACGGTTGGTCTTACCGCGCGTTTCCCCGAAGAAAACCTGGGAAGGGACGATTGGAGGGGTGATTACCACCTTCGTTTTTGGGATCATCCTGCATTTAGTATATGATGAGCTTTCTTTCCTGGATTGGATGGTCCTTTCGCTCATTGTTTCTACGATTGGTACGCTGGGGGATTTCATCGAATCGCTGCTCAAGCGTAGCCGGGCAGTGAAAGATAGTGGAAACTTGCTACCGGGCCACGGGGGCTTCCTGGATCGGTTCGATACCTTCATTTTCAGTTTACCGTACGTGGCCGCTTATCTGCTTTGGTTGCGATGATTGATATAAGTATGGCTGAATTGGAAAACCGGGTGCCGTTTGTTCCGGTTGTGTGGTAAAGGATATACGAACGACATGCGCATCCATTCCGAAGGCGGTCCCATCCTGATCTGGATGGTTCTGATCCTTCTTCTCATAAACGGCCTGGCATACTTCTTTCTACCCACCTGGTTGCTGGTGCTGCTTGCCGTCGGCAGTACGATACTGCTGGGGTTCACCCTTCAGTTTTTTCGCCATCCGCATCGATCCGAGCCAAAAGCGGACCCGCGGCTGGTGTATGCGCCGGCAGACGGAAAAGTCGTGGTGATCGAAGAAGCCGAAGAGCCCGAATACCTGAAGGAAAAGCGCCTGCAACTAAGCATCTTCATGTCGCCCCTCGACGTGCACGTCAATCGGAATCCCGTATCCGGGAAAGTGACATACCTCCGACACCATCCCGGAAGGTATCTGGTGGCCTGGCATCCGAAATCGAGTACTGATAACGAGCGCACTACGACCGTGGTGGATACGGGCGAGGTAGAAATTCTCTTCCGACAAATTGCGGGAGCCGTGGCCCGAAGGATTTGCAATTACCTTCGGGTAGGCGATAGCGTTTCCCAGGGAGCCGAAATGGGATTCATCAAATTCGGTAGCCGTTCGGATGTTTTTCTGCCGCTCGATGCCACCTTGCGGGTGAAAATCGGCGATCAGGTGTACAGCGGAAAGACCGTAATTGCAGAGCTATAACTGCGGGCCGGCTGCCCGAATTTCCGAGGAGGCCTGATCCTGGTACCGCTCGAAATTTTGGATGAACAGCTGGGCCAATTCGACCTGTTTCTTATCGTACTCGTTATCGTTGCGCCAGGTATCGCGTGGGCTGAGTACGGCATTGGGCACGTCGGGGCAGCGCACCGGCACCGCCAGGTTAAAAATGGGGTGGTTGCGGTATTCGATCTTGTTCAGCTCTCCACTCAGCGCGGCTTTGATCATGGCGCGGGTATAGACGAGGGCGATGCGTTGGCCTTCGCCGAAGCCGCCGCCCGTCCAACCGGTATTGACAAGCCAGACATTGATTTCGTCGTCGAGGCTACGGCTGCCCTGTCGGATTTTGTCGCCCAGCATTTCCGCGTATTGGGCCGGGTGCAACGGCAGGAAGGGCGAACCGAAGCAGGCAGAGAAGGTGGCCTGGGGCTCGTCGATGCCTTCCTCCGTACCGGCAATTTTAGCGGTGTAGCCACTGATGAAGTGGTACATAGCCTGTTCGGGGGTCAGCTTGGCGATGGGCGGCAAAATGCCGAAGGCATCGCAGGTCAGAAAGAAGATATTCTCCGGAAGATCACCGCGCGATTTGTACATGATGTTATCGATGTGGTAGATCGGATAACTGACGCGGGTATTCTGGGTAATGGAGGCGTCCTTGTAGTTGGGCGTGACGCCATCTTCGTCAAAGCCAATATTCTCTAGCAGGGCGCCAAACTTGATAGCGTTGAAGATTTGCGGCTCGTTGGAAGCCGACAAATTGATGGTTTTAGCGTAGCAGCCGCCTTCGAAGTTGAAGATACTTTCCTTTGACCAGCCGTGTTCGTCATCTCCAATCAGGCGGCGGTCCGGATCGTTGGAGAGGGTGGTTTTTCCCGTTCCCGACAGACCGAAGAAGAGCGCGGTGTCTCCTTCCGAACCGACATTGGCAGAACAGTGCATCGGCAAGACGCCACTTTCGGTAGGAAGGATGAAATTGAGTGCGGAAAATGCGCCTTTTTTAATCTCTCCGGTATAGGCCGAACCACCGATGATGATGGTCTTTTCCGTGAAATTGATGATGGAGAAATTGGCCTGGCGGGTACCGTGTTCCGCCGGATCGGCCAGCACGGAAGGAAAGGAGTATATCCGCCAATCCGGAGTAAAGTTTTTGAGTTCCTTTGCGCTGGGCCGTAGAAACATGTTATAGGCAAATAGATTTTGCCAGGGGTATTCGGTATAAATGCGCAGATTGAGCCGGTAGTTCGGGTTGGCGCAGGCGTGGGCGTCGCGCACGTAAATCTCGTCAGCCGATTCGATGAATTGCATCATCTTATCGTACAGCTTCCGGTAGTTTTCCGGAGCGATGGGCATGTTGATATTGTTCCAATCGACGGTATCGGCGGTGACTGCATCCTTGACGATAAACCGGTCTTTGGGCGATCGACCGGTAAATTTGCCGGTATTGATGACCAACGCGCCGGAACTGCTTAGCTTTCCGAGCCCTCGGATGATGGTGTGTTCCACTAAAGCAGCTGGTAAGAGGTTTTGGTGCAGTTTAGTTGCTTGAATGACTTCGCTCATGGCAATCGTAACGATTATTGGTTATGGTTAGAGCCCTGCTATCAGAGCAGGCGGATGGCGGCGAAATATAGCCAAGATTAGCCAATTGGCGCAAAATTGACTACATATCTTATTGAAATTGATTTAATTCATTAAGGGCGGTCTTTGACCGGCCGTTAATGCTTCAAAGAATTAATGAAGGGCCTATTTCAGAGGCACCTCCAGGCAATCGAAGGAACCCCTTTCCGGATATACCGTAGCTGCTTTTGCTCCTTCGGCAACCAGGTAATAGTGCTGTACTTTTTCGGTGGGTAGTTCGGTGGTCCAGGAGCCGGATGCGTCTGCCTGGAGAGCGATGCGCTTCCAGGGATGGTAGCTTCCGGACTTGTGGAACAGCCAGACCTGTTCGGCTTCCGGTGCCGAGACGGCAAATTGAATCATACCGCCCGCCACTGTGGGGCTTACTTCCTCCAGCGACGGCCCCTCCAATTTCATCAGCGGATGATTGCGAAGGTATTCGCTGCGTTGTTGCATCAGATCGAGCAAGCCGGCAATGTCGCTGTCGTGTACCCGGACGGATTGCTCCAAGTTTTGCTCAAAAACGGCGGTGGAATAGAGAAAATGACTATCGGCGGCCACGAGGGGGCGAATTTCTTCGTGTAGTGCCCGCACGCGCTTTTCGAAGCGTTCGGCGAGAAATTCCCGTTCCAGCATGGTCTTGAAATGGGCGACATACATTTTCCGCCACAAGCTATTTTTCAGGAGCTGTACGATGAGGGGTCGCTTTTTATTCTGTTCCTTAAAGTGCAGGAAGGGACTCACGGCCGGTAGCTCTTCCACCTCTACGGGTTGCCCCAACCCGGTGAATCGAAAGCCGCCGAAGCAGAGATTCATATCCCAGATGATGGGCTGAAAGATGCCGAAGGTATCGCGGTAGAGATAGTAATTGTGGCAGAGCCGCCCGGTGTAGCTGTCGAGATTGACGGTCAGGTTATTAAACACCAGCATCCAGAGGGTCTGGTCGATATTGAGCACTTCTTCCAGGCGGTCTGGTTCCTGATTGAGTACGCGGGTAAAGTCGGCCAGTTCCGCCCATCCGGCATCGGTCTTGAGCTCGTAGTTTGCCCGGTAGCACATAGTGTCCGGGCCGAGGTATTGCAAGCTCGACTTATCCCCTTTCGGGCAGTTGGGAAGGTTTGGAGCACCCCAAATGGGGTCGCACTTCACGAGGATACCGTCATCGTTGCCGTAAAAGCGTTCGAGGAGTTCGTCGTCTACGGATTCGGTCAGGTTGTACAGGCCTTGATACTGGTCGTTTATGTAGAGTTTGGCAAAATTCGCACGCGAGCAGGGCATGTAGCGTCCGGCAATTTCGTAGGCCAGCACTTCCCGCAGCAGGGTAGGGTCCCGGAAACCATTCGATAATTTGAGGTTGGTGACTCCGCCGGGTAATTTATGACGGCGGTTGGTGTAATTGACCTTGATGTTGTAGGGCAACTTGGATTGCCCCGCCTTGAGGATGTTGTTGAAGGAACTATTCCCCTTGTGCCGCACTCCCGCACCTTCGAAGGTTTCTTCATTGATGACCACCCGAGCAGGCAGGCGTTCGTCTTCTCCCGCATGCTTGAGGGCTACGAGTTGCTCTGCCCAGTTTGCCTCTTCGAAATACACGCGAATTTCGGGTACCTCCGACAGGCTGTAGATATCCTGAGCGAGCAGGGGGCCACCGATTGTGCAGCAAAAAAGGACGATGCCCCAAAATGAAGTTGACCGGATCATGCGGTTGAATTAGTGTGGGTGTGGGTTTGAGCTTAGTTGATGTCTTCGAGGGTGGTTTGATACTGATCGAACATGTAGTGAGCGGGGCTGAAGCCCGTCTGGCGGGCGTTGCTGGCTTCGAGATAGTAGTGGAGCGTGCGTTGGTCGGGTGAATCAGGTTGAACGACTACTCCGAATATATTATCGTTGGCGGCTTCGTCGTACGAGTCGCCGTCGTCGAGCATCGGGACCTTGGTGAAGGGGCCTGCTTCCGACCAGCGGTAGTAGAGAAATACTTCTTTGGGAAACTCCTCTACGCGTGCCCGAATGCGGAATTCTTCCAGTTGGTTGCTGGCGAAGCGCTCGCGTTCTTCTACCTCGACCTCCGAGATACGGGGCGGAAGAAAGGTATATAGCGATTGCTGTTTGAGCCAATCACTCCGGCGCTCGGCGAAGCGCAATAAACCCGGAATCCGACTGCGCTTTCCGATGGTATTGGTCAGACTGCTATCGAAGGATTCGATCGAGTAGTAGCTATTGGCATCCCTTTCGACCTCGGGCCGGATAAGAGCATGTAGCCCCTGTACCCGGTTTTCGAGGGTATCGCCACGGAAGTATTCTTCCAGAATGACCCGGTAGTGTGATAGATACAGACGACGGTAGCGGTCGTCGGCCAGCAGTTGCTTAACTAGGGGCCGGGCGGCATTGTCGGCATGCAGCATTGGGTCCAGTTCGACCAACTCCTCCGATGATAGATCGGAGGCTTTTACACCGCTATTCTTAAAGCTTCCGAAAACGAGGTTCAGGTTGGAAAGAATCGGAATGAATCGACCATCGGGTTTTTGGTACAAGTAGTAATTGTTGGCGTATTTACCGATGTAGCTATTCAGATGAACGAGGGCATTATCGAATGCAAGCATCCACAGGGTCGCATCTACATCCAGCACCTCGTCGATAAGGGCGCCCGCTTCGAGCCTCTTGGCCAGCTCGTCGAGCGGTTCGAGGGATTGTTCCCCGCGCAATTGCGCCCAGTTCAGTGCATAACATTCCAGATTGGGTTCGCGCTGTAGCGAGGTGTAGGCATTGGCCAGGCAACTGGAGTCGTTGAGCTGCTTGAATCCGTTATCGGTGTAGTAGAGCACGCCGGTCGTATCGCCGAAATGGCGTTCCAGAAAAGCGATGCCAATCGTTTCCTGATTGGTAAAGAGGCCGTAAAATTCTTCATTGATGTACACCCGCGCAAAATTCGCCCGGGGAGCGATCATATAGGTCCGGGCGATTTCAAGACCGAGGACTTCGCGGATCATGGTGGGGTCGCGCAGGGAACTGGACAGGTCGATTTCGGTGATGGCGTCGAAGTGTTGCCCGGCGTCGAAGGCGTCGAGGTCGAGAAAAAGTCCGTTGCGCCGACCACCCGGGGTGAAGGCCCGCCCATCGCGGTAGCGCACCCCGACGGAATCGAACGCAGTATCGTTGATGGTAACGGTGGCGGGTAGAACTTCTTCGCCGTTGTAGCGCAGGGAATCGAGCAAGTAGCGCCACTTCGGCTGGTCGAACTCGATATAGATATCCTGGATGACTTCGGTGGAGAAGAAGTCGGACTGCGCGTTACTAGTAGAGAGCATCGCTACGCACAGCAAGCATAGCCATTGATGTTTCATGAGCAAAGGGACTCGTTTTTAGGTACGCAAGTATACGGATTTTGGGTCAGAGGCGGTGGCCCAATTGACGGAGCAGTCGCTGACAGGCAGGGCCCGCCCCTTCCGGCTGACTGTAGTGCCAGAGCAACTGCCAAAGCATCGCGGCGAGTTCGGGGCGATACCTTGCCGCAATAGCCGTACAGTAAAAAAGATCAGTGGTAAAGCATCCTGCGGTTTCCATTACTGATTCGAAAGCGGTGCGCAGGCCTTGCTTGCAGATTTGGCGTACGGCTTCCGCGCTGGGACGGGGCTGTTTGAGAAAGGCGGCTACATCATCGGGCCACCAGCGTTGGTTCAAGGCCAGATCGGGCCCCGGGTAATACCGACCGAAGGCATCGGTCAGGTCTGTTCCGTACAAACACCGGGATTGGGTGGCAATCAACATGGCCAGGCGGGGTTTCCTGGTCTTAAACCGATCTTCGAACGCGGATTGCATTAGTTCGAGAGGCGCTTCGTAGCCGCATTGCTCCCGGAGCTCGCTTCTCAGGCCTTCCTGCAAGGGGCTAGGCGTCCAGCGCCCCGCCTCCGGATCGTGTAGGAGGATGAACAGGTCGAGATCCGAATGTGGATATATTCCGGCGTTGCGCGCATAGGAGCCGCGCAGCCAAAAGCTGTGGAGGCGATGGCCGAGCTGCCGGTGCACGAAAGCGGTTGCGGCGGCCGTCCAGCATTTGGTTGGGCCGGTTAGCTCGATGTACGCAGAGGGATTAATGATGCTGCCGTCCGGGCGTTGCCGGTAGAAGCCACCGATCGGGCGGATCGCATTGCCGGGATTCAAAGCAAATCGGCTACGTGAAAGATAATATTGACGAGCATGATGGCGGCCAGTGCCAATCCAAGGAGGCGCATCCAGCCGGCATTTTCCTTTCGAAATGCCTCCACCCTGGCCTGCCGATCGGGGTCTTTGGCTTTAAACACGCCCCGGCTGAATAAATACACGTACACGCCCAGGGCGAAAAAGAGCAATTCCAGTGTAAGCCCCACGTAATCCATAGTTAATCGATGATTAGTTCTTCGAATAATCCGGTTTGACGGTTTTTACGCACATTATCCCAATTGAAATAGCGCCCGTTCATCACAACGTAAACGCCGGGCGGGAGGATTTGTACGAATGCGAGTGCACTGCCCAGGTTGAAGAACCCGTCGGAGGAAGTGCCGAAGGCGTAGGGAATCATGGCGCCGGTCAGGACTACGGTTTTGTCGGGAATGCCTTCCTCCGCCAGGTAGCGAGCGGTGTGTACGAGTCGGTCGGTGCCGTGCGTTATGAGAATTTTATCGGTTTGTGCACGGCGGCAGTTGTGCAGTAGTATTTGTCGATCGGTATCGGTCATATCCAGGCTGTCGATCATCATGAGGGTTTTGATGTTGATATCGACGGTGCAGCGGCCCCGTTCGAACATCTTGGGCAAGTGAGTAGATCGAAAGAAGAGCGTACCGTTGATCATGTTGTACTCCTTGTCGAAGGTCCCGCCGGTGGCGAAAATCTGAATCATAGCGGTGCGTATTAACAATTAACCGTTTCCACTGCGGCGGGCATCAAAAATCAGATATCTTAGGCCCGCCCAACCAAAAATTCCACTGATGGCAAAGATCGACCTCCAGAAGAGTAAAAACGAAGATCAGATGAAAATACTCCTCGGCCGGCTCCAAAACCGACTGGAGGCCATTCACGAGGGGGGAGGACCCAAGCGCATTGCCAAACAGCACAAGCAGGGAAAAATGACCGCGCGCGAGCGGGTCGACTATCTAATCGATAAGGACTCAAATTTTCTCGAAATTGGGGCCTTTGCCGGCTACGGGATGTACGAAGAATACGGCGGCTGCCCGGCGGGCGGCGTGATTGTTGGCCTGGGCAACGTATGTGGGCGGCAGTGCGTGATCGTCGCCAACGACGCCACCGTCAAAGCCGGTGCCTGGTTTCCCATTACGGGCAAGAAAAACCTGCGGGCGCAGGAAATTGCGATGGAAAACCGCCTGCCCATCATCTATCTGGTCGATAGTGCGGGGGTTTTTTTGCCGATGCAGGATGAGATCTTTCCGGACAAGGAGCACTTCGGACGCATTTTCCGCAACAATGCCCGGCTGTCGAGTATGGGCATCCCTCAAATTGCCGCCATTATGGGAAGTTGCGTCGCAGGCGGTGCTTATCTGCCCATCATGTCGGATGAGGCGCTGATCGTTGAAGGAACCGGCTCCATTTTTCTCGCCGGGCCGTATCTGGTAAAAGCGGCGATCGGGGAAGACGTCGACAAAGAAACCCTGGGCGGAGCCACTACCCAGTCGGAGATTTCGGGCGTGACGGATTATAAAATGCCCGACGACCAGACCTGCCTGGACACCATCCGGAAGCTCGTAGATAAGATGGGCCATTTTCCGAAAACCGGCTTTGATCGCATCGAGCCACAGGCTCCCGGAGGTACTTCTGAGGAGCTACTCAGCATCATGCCAGAACAATCGTCGCGGCCCTATCCGACGGTGGAATTGCTCCGGTGCTTAGTCGACGGTGGTGAGTTTACCCAGTATAAGGAAGGGTACGGAAAGACGATCATCTGCGCCTACGCCCGGATCGACGGCTGGTCGGTGGGTATTGTGGTGAATAATCGAGAGTTGGTGAAAAGTGCCAAGGGGGAGATGCAGTTTGGGGGCGTCATTTATTCGGATTCGGCCGATAAGGCGGCCCGATTCATCATGAATTGCAACCAAAAGAAAATCCCGCTCGTATTCTTGCACGATGTGACGGGCTTCATGGTCGGGTCGCGCTCCGAGCAGGGCGGCATCATCAAGGATGGCGCGAAAATGGTGAACGCGGTATCCAATTCTACGGTGCCTAAATTTACGGTAGTGCTGGGCAACAGCTACGGCGCGGGCAACTATGCGATGTGTGGGAAGGCCTATGACCCGCGGCTCATCGTGGCCTGGCCGACGGCCAAAATTGCCGTAATGGGAGGTGCACAGGCTGCCAACACGCTGTTGCAAATTCAAATGAGCGGCCTGAAGGCACAGGGTAAGGAACTAAGCGAACGGGATCAGGCCGAGCTACTGGAAAAAATCACGGCCCGGTACGATGAACAGACAAGTCCGTATTACGCGGCCTCCCGACTCTGGGTTGATGCAATCATCGATCCGCGGGCGACGCGGGAATGGATCAGCAGGGGCATTCAGGCGGCCAACCACGCGCCGATGGAACCCTTCAACCCCGGAGTTTTACAAACCTGAACACTCCTGATGCAATGAATCGACTAAATAGGCATTTCCTGCGTTACTGTTGGAAATGACTCAAGTTATTCGATATGGCTGTTAAAACCTGGCTGAAGCGCCTGGGCATTGCGGGATTCCTGTTTTTTCTGATCAAGGGATTGGTCTGGGTGGCGATATTCGTCAGCATTGGGAAGTGTGCATTTTAAAGCACCATAGATGAAATTTTTGCTGTGTTGCCTCTACTGCCTGAGCTGCGGGGCAATAGTTGGTCAAACTACTCCTATCGCTATTCGCAATCCGTCGTTTGAGGATCTCCCCGGTCCGGGGCGAGCGCCGCACGGCTGGTATTTTTGCAATTTCCCCGGTGAATCTCCTCCGGATATCCACCCAATCGTATTTCTCGGGGTGGAGACGCTCCCAAAAAGTGGGGATACTTTCGTCGGTCTGGTTACGCGTCCCAACGGAAGCTACGAGCGCATCGGGCAGCACCTCCAGCAGCCGCTACAGGCGGGTACGCGCTATCGATTGCGCGTACACGTGGCCCGCAGCCCCCACTACAATTCGCTGGATCGCGAAACCCTGCTGCCAGTGGATTTTAACAACCCCGTGATCGTGCAGCTATTGGGAAGCCGCATGTCGTGTACCCAAAACGAATTGCTGGCCCAGAGCGAGCCCATCGTCGGGAATGCCTGGCAGGAAATCACGTTTGAATTTGAGCCTCGTACTAACCTGGAGTACCTGATCATCGGCGCGTACTTCACCGATTCCGAAACGCCCTTGCCCGGGCACGTACTCATCGACCATTTGGGTCCCATCCTTCCTCAGGATGATTTGGCCCCTCGGGCATTCATCGACGAAGCGAATGTACCGATTTTACCCAGCCGGGAACAATTGCTGGACTGGACCAGGGGCTCGCTCGGGCCGAGCATCAACAAGCAGTTGCTCGATCCGCGCGCTCCGGTGCGGGTTTTTCGCGATAAGCACGGACACCTCCTGCAAGGTGCCCCCATCATCTATCAATTGTGGGAAGTACTTGAGCAACCGAACCAACTTCGATTAGAAGTAGGGCTGCGCGTGCGGGATCAGGAGGCCTTCCGCCATCTCCGCGCCTCCTTCATGTTGCTGGCGCTGGAGATTGGCAAGAAGCTGGACCGGATTGAATTCAAGCGGCTCAAACCCGGAGGGACATCCAAAAAATGGGATTACGCCGCGCCGGATCAACTGATCTGGCTGCGTTGGAGATAGCCCGCTAGGCCGCCGATGGCTTCAGCTTATCGGCAAATTGCTTGCGAAACTTGCTCACCTTTGGTGTAATAATGTACGAGCAATAAGGATTGCGATCACCAACATTTTGGTAGTAATTGTGGTGATAGGCTTCTGCCGGATAGAAGGCTTCAAAAGCCGCTACCTGAGTAACGATAGGATCGTCCCATACTTGCGGAGCAAAACCATCGATGACGCGCTGGGCCGTGGCCTGCTGCTCGGGAGTATGGTAGAATATGACGGATCGATACTGCGGCCCCCGGTCGTTGCCCTGCCGGTTGAGGGTGGTGGGATCGTGGGTAGTAAAGAAGATCTTCAGGATATCCTCGTAGCTAATTTCGGCCGAATCGAACTGAATTTGGATGACCTCGGCATGGTCGGTCGTACCGGAGCAAACCATCTTGTAGTCGGCGGTTTCCTTGGTGCCTCCGCTATAGCCGGACATTACCTGGTGGACGCCTATCACTTGCTGGAAAATCGCTTCGGTACACCAGAAGCAGCCACCGCCAAGCGTGGCCGTTTCGAGAGCAGCCTGTGGATTGGACGGTGTGGAAGAAGTATTGGGCGCTGAGTTGGACATACGGTTTTATTGCGGAAACAAACGGCACCTCCGATAGTTCCCAAAAGTGAATGCAACGGATGTAATTGGATTAGTAATAGGTTATTCCCCCGACAGTTGGATCGGTTCCTGGGCTCGGCCCGCCGCACACCATTACGTGGGTGGGAAATATAAACGGCCCGCCCGCCACACCTGCCAACCCTAAGGGATGCAGGCAGCCCAAGCGTGCGATTCGCACGCGACTACCAGCGATGTCTACGGCCGTTCAAAAAATTTTGCATTGGATGTTTCATACTGCTAATAAGGCAGCATGATGTAAGAATGGACTCTCCTTAAAGATAAGCCTTTGCAGCCTTGCAGGCAAGTCTGGCTATTCCAAATCGAAGAAATAGTTTCAAAACAACAGGGGAAGTAATGTCCGGGCCATCAGGAGGACCAATAAAATGGTAATCACATTCAGAATAACCCCTGCCCGAACCATGTCTGCGATGCGCAAATAGCCGCTGGCAAATACAATGGCGTTGGGCGGAGTCGACATGGGTAGCATGAACGCACAACTCGCGGCCAGGGTAACCGGCGCGCAAATTTGCAACACCGGAATGTTGGAGGCCAGCGCAATCCCGGCGACCACCGGAAGAAATACATTAACCAGGGCTACATTCGACATGATTTCCGTCAGGAACAAACTCACGCTCGTCAGGCCGAGGATGAGCAAAACGGGAGCAATCGAGCGATCCGCAAATTGAGCACCGATCAGATCGATGATCCCAACGCTCTGCAGAGCGGCGGCGAGGCTAAGCCCTCCGCCAAATAATAACAGAATACCCCAGGGCAGCCTGGTCGTGTCTTCCCAGCGGAGCAAGAATTCCCGTTTGCGGAGGTTGAGTGGCGTGGCAAACAACAAAATCGCCGAGAGCATGGCAATTTCGGGATCGCTAATGCTCAGGCCGGTCAGGGTATTTAGTTGAGTGCGAAAAATCCAGGCCAGGGCAGTGGCGGCAAAAATGGTGAGCACCCGTTTCTCTGCCCGGCCAATGGAGCCCAATTCGGCGAGCTCGCGGTCGATGAGCGCCCGCGCCCCAGAGAAACTGCCCAGGCCACTCGGATAGAGTATGCGCACCAACAAAAAGTAGGTGATCCCAAGCAGAATGATGGAAAACGTGAGCCCCAAGGGCAACCAGGCGGCGAAGGTTAGCTCGTAATTGTAAGTCTCCTGCATGAATCCAACCAGCACTACGTTTGGCGGCGTTCCGATGATCGTGGCGGTACCCCCAATATTGGCACTATAGGCAATGCCAAGCATGAGGGCAATTTTGAAGGTAAACATGCCCCGCTCCGCTGGCCCGCGTTCGCGGCTGAGCAGTTGCACGACCGACTGGGCAATCGGGAGCATCATCACCGCCGTGGCCGTATTGCTAATCCACATGCTCAGGGTAAAGGTGGCCAGCATGAAGCCGAAAATGATCCCGTTGGCATTGCTCCCTGTAATGCGAACGATGGAAAGCGCAATGCGGCGGTGCAGTTGCCACCGCTCCAGCGCAAGGGCCAGCACAAAGCCCCCCATGAATAAAAAGACAATGGGGCTGGCATAGGGGGCGCTGGCTTCCCGCGCGGAGCTAACGCCCAGTAGGGGCAGCATCACAATCGGTAGCAGAGCGGTCACGGGAATGGGTACTCCCTCGGTAATCCACCAAACAACCATAAATGCAGCAAGGGCCAGCACGCGCCAGGCCTCTTCGGAGAGCCCCTCCGGACGTGGAAGCAGGAGCATCAACACAAAGATGAGCGGACCGGATAGGAGGGTAGACAGTGACAGCAGATATCGTCGCATGGAGCAAATATAGTATCTGGTACCTTTTCCGTAGCTTGCCGCGGTTTTAATACCTGCAACTAAAGCCGCCCATGCAAATAGGAATTATCCGGGAGGGAAAAGCGCCCCCCGATGCCCGCGTAGCGCTCATTCCGGAGCAGTGCGCCCAGATTAATCAGCTTGGAAATCACCACGTATTTGTACAGCCATCCCCCCTGCGCGCCTTCCGCAATGCCGAGTACGAGGAAGCGGGTGTCGAGCTGCGCGAAGACCTGACCGCAGCCGATCTGCTGATGGGAGTGAAAGAAGTTCCCATAGCTAAGCTCATTCCCGGGAAAACCTACTGCATGTTTGCCCACGTCATCAAAAAGCAGCCCTACAACCGCCCGTTGCTTCGAGCTATCCTCGATCGGGGCATCCGACTCATCGATTACGAGGTGATCACCAATGAGGCCGGTCAGCGATTGATTGCGTTTGGGTTTTACGCCGGAATGGTTGGGGCGCACAATGCACTATTCACCTACGGACAGCGCACGGGGCACTTCGAGTTGCCCCGGCTGCACGAGCTCCACGACTACGCAGCGGCCTTGCCCTATTATCAGCAACTGGAGCTACCTGCTTGTCGAATTGTACTAACGGGCACCGGTCGGGTAGGGGCTGGCGCGGCAAAGGTGCTGGACGATATGGGAATCCGCCGGGTAGAACCCGCTGAATTTCTGAACGAGGCGTTTCCGGAGGCGGTATACACCCAACTCGACGGGCAGGAGTACGCCCGCCGCAAGGACGGAGCGGCCTTCGAAAAACAGCATTTTTACAGCCATCCGGAGGCGTACGCCAGCAATTTCTTACCCTACGCACAATCGGCCGATGTAATGATCAACGGCATTTACTGGGACAACCGCGCTCCTGCCTTTTTCACGCCCCAGGAAATGGCCCGGCCCGACTTCCGCATTCGCACCATTGCCGACGTCACCTGCGATATTGCTCCGGAGGCTTCGATCCCCTCTACCCTACAACCTTCCACAATCGCCGAACCTGTGTACGGTTATCACGTATACGAGAAGCAGGTGGTCGAACCGTACCAGCCGGACGTAGTGGATGTGATGGCCATCGATAATTTGCCCAGCGAGCTGCCACGGGATGCTTCCCGGGCCTTCGGGCAGCAATTTATCGAGCATGTGCTTCCGGAATTCGATAAACCGGATAGCGCCGTATTGGAGCGCGCCACCATTGCCGAAAATGGGAAACTGACGGATCGATTTGCCTATTTGCAAGACTACGTCGACGGCGCTTTGTAATCCGTGCACAAGGTCGTAGATTGGATTGCGCACACCCACACACAAACTCAAACTCACACTTCATCATGAATACCCAGATAAAATTCGGTACGGATGGATGGCGAGCCATTATCGCCGATGATTACACCATCGAAAATGTCATTCGAGTAGCTACTGCCACGGCCTCCTGGCTGAAGCAGCGCGATGGGAAGCAGGCGGTGATTGGCTACGACTGCCGCTTCGGGGGGAAGTTTTTTGCGGAAACTACAGCCCGCGTACTCGGTAAGCATGGGATCAAGGTGCACCTTGCCCCGGAATTTGCCTCTACGCCAATGGTCAGTCTTGGGGTCGTCAAGACGCACTCCGACGTCGGAGTGGTTATTACTGCCAGCCACAATCCCCCATCGTACAATGGCTATAAGCTCAAATCCAATCTGGGTGGGCCGATGATTCCCTCCGACATTGCCGCCGTGGAGGCGCTCATTCCGGAGACGGCAGATACCGATTTGCCCAATCTGGCATCCCTGCAAAATCAGGGGCTGGTCGTACATACCGATCTGGAAGCAATGTACCTGGAGCACGTGGAGCAGAACTTCGACCTCGAAACGATCAAGAGCTCCGGAGTAGGCATCGCCTACGATGCGATGTACGGCGCGGGGCAGTCGGCCATGCGCAAGTTGTTCCCGGATGCGGTTCACCTACACGCCGAATTTAATCCGAGCTTCCATGGCCAGGCCCCGGAGCCCATCCACCGCAACCTCGCCGAATTGAGTGAGCTGATTAGTAAGGATGATTCCATCCATCTCGGTATTGCCAACGACGGCGACGCCGACCGGATCGGCCTCTACGACGGCGATGGCAACTTCGTGGATTCGCACCACATTCTTTTGCTACTACTGCTTTATCAATACCAATACCGCGGCATCAAAGACGGCAAGGTCGTCATTACCTTCTCCGTGACGGACAAGATGAAAAAGCTCGCCGAACAATACGGCCTCGAGATCGAAGTAACCAAAATCGGCTTCAAGTACATCGCCGAAATCATGGCCAATGAAGACGTCATCGTCGGGGGTGAAGAAAGCGGGGGCCTCGCCGTAAAGGGCCACATCCCCGAGCGCGACGGTATCTGGATCGGCCTGATGATCCTGGAATTCATGGCCAAGACGGGCAAATCACTCAAAGAGTTGATTCAGGAAGTTTACGCGCTGGTCGGCCCCTTCTCTTTCGACCGCGACGACCTGCACGTCAGCAACGAAAAGAAACAAGAGGTAATCAAAACAGCTAAAGAAAACCCCTACTCTTCTTTTGGCTCTTACCAAATCGAGCGAATCGAAAACGTAGACGGCACCAAGTTTTACATTTCCGACGACGAATGGGTGCTGGTACGGCCCTCCGGTACGGAGCCGGTGCTGCGGGTATATGCCCAATCCGAAGATGCCGCAGCGGTGCGGCGCTTGCTGGATGCTGCCCGGGAGGCGATGGGGATTGAGGTGAAGGCGGAGGCGTAGCTTTAGCTTAACTCCATTGCTAGATGCGGGATACCATCCTCCAGGTAGATGCGTCCTACGGTCTCGAATCCGAACGATTCGTAAAACCGGCACAGATGGGCCTGGGCACTGATTTTAACAGGCACCGGCCCGTAGAATTGGTAAAGGTAATCGATGCCCGCCCGTACGAGTCGGCGCCCCTGGCCGCTACCTCGTACGAAATCCGCGGTAATGATTCGGCCGATGGATGCATGATCGGGATAGGAAACCCCAACGGGAAGTAAGCGGGCGTAGGCGCCCAGGCGACCCTCGGCCGTAGTGCCGAGCACGTGGAGCGCCTGGGCGTCTTTTCCATCCGCATCTTGGTAGGCACAGTACTGTTCCACTACAAATACCGCCTGCCGAAGGGCCAGCAAATCGTACAACTGCCTCAACGACAGGTCTTCGAAGGCGACGCATTCAAATTGCAGCATGGCACATGGCTTCTATTGGCGCTGCTGCAAGGTAACCGATTTTAGAATTTGTAGCAGTCCACCTTCTGGCTCGACCTGCGGTTGCGTACCCGAATAGGCGACCAGCCGCTGCGTCCTCCGCCCCGATTGAAGGGGAAGAGCCTGATACCGGCGTAAAAATCGGTGCCGTTTACTTCCTGCTGCCCGAAAATAGACCCCAGGTCTTCCGAGCCAAACGTCAGAAAGCCAACGCGGAAGGCGGCTCCCATGCGCAATTCGCGGCCGTTTTGGAATACTACCGGAAGGGAAGCGGCATACCACTTGGTTTCGTAGCGCGGCGTGACGGCTACCATCGTGCCCCGCTCGATGCCGACGCTGTTGTTGCTGGGAAGTCCCCCGATTACCGTGGCATTTACCGCCACGGTCTCCGTCACGGCATAATCTGCCTGAAGGCTCACGGCAGTAGGCAGGCGCATAAAAAACTGATTTGCTACGCGCGAGGCATCCGGATCGTTGAGGATATCTTCGCTGGCACGTTCTACCACGTCGAGAATGTCGATGTCCTTTGTTTCGACAAAGCTCTTGTAGAGATCGGTGTAATCGGTGGCATTGATTACCGTCAGGGAATCTCCGCTAAAACGGTGCTGTTGGGCTCCCTGATTGAAGTTGATCCCGCCAAAATCGAGCAGGGAAGCGCCGAAGACCCACCGGTAGCCACCGTCGGGGCCTTGTCCGGTCATGTATTGAATGCCCACATCGATTCCTACCCCGGCGCCCGTTCGTTCGGGTACCAGGTTGTCGAGATCGGATAGATTGTCGGTTAATCCCGCCTCCAACTCGACATTGGCGCCAGATACTTGTTCCAGGTTAACTTTCTCAAATTCGAAGTTTTCGAGGTTGCGAAAGTAGCCGGCACGGTGACCGACCAGGTAGCGAGCGGTAATGCCTAGATTCCACTGGCCATCTGTCGTTTCGATAGCGCGGGCGAAATTGATGCCGACTTCACTCCAGGCGGCTCCGGACAGATCGAAAGGGGATACGCTAAAGCCATTTAAGTATTCCCGATTGTAGTAAGGATAGAAGCTGAAATCTTCGTCGAGATCGAATGCCGAGGCCACCACCCGGAAACGGGTGGTAAATCCAATTCTGGTCATTTCGCCCAGGCTGATGGAAAAGGAAGGCCCCATGACCGAAGTAGCATTGTAAGCATAGCGTTTCTCGCGGCCGGGATAGTAATCGTATAAAACACTTGTACCGCTATTTTGGGCAGCAGATTTTTCGGCGTCCTCTTCACCGATGCGGTAAAATCGGCCGTCGGAGCCGATGCGGGCCAGTTGTAGCAATCCAGTATTGGAAAGGAAGCCGTAGTTGGTAGTCAGATGCTGACTAAACTCAAACAGATTCGCGTCCCATAAATCGGGATGGTTGATGGTGGATGCCGGCTGTATCGCTGCACCATTGATCCCAGCACGTCGCATGCTTTGAATACCAATCTGTTCCTGGGCCGGCAAAACGGCAGTTGTGAAAAGCAGCAGCCCAACAAGGTAGTTGTGGAAAAATCGCATATAGCTTTACCCGTTAGATGGATGAAAAAGACCTTCATGGGCGGGTCCTTGCCAACGGGATGGAGTGCTTGAAATAACGACAGCGACGCGCAAGCAGCACTGCAGTAACTAATAAATCCAGCAAAGATGAGTGGAAATTGGCCTATTTAGACCTAGATGAGCATTGCAAAGCTACAAATTAATGACGAAAATCCAAATATGGCAAGAAAATTAATATAGCAATAATGACGCTGCCCAGAGCCAGAATTAGAACAGCCGCGGCGGCCGCATCTTTGGTTTTTCCCGCCAGGGGATGATAGGCCGGTGATACGAGGTTGGTGAGGTGTTCAAGGGCTGTATTGCAGGCCTCGGCGCTCAGTACCATCGAGAAACACAACACGATAACAGCCCATTCCCAGGTTTTTAATCCCACGGCAATGCCCGCGATAGTCACCACCACCACCGCTGTTACGTGAATCCAGGCATTCGGCTGCGAGCGAAAGAGGTCTGCGATGCCCTGGAAGGCATATTTAAAAGATCGGACTCTGGCGGTAATAAATTGCCACATATCATTGCGCTAGTTCAATCGAGCGGCCAATACGGCTACGAGCTGTTCTTCCTGGGTAGTGCCACTCGGGGTAAATGCTTCCAATTGAATGACGTAGAGGCCCATGCGCGCCAGCTCCCCGGAATCGGTAGCTCCGTCCCATGTAAATTGTCCTTGCCCCTCCAGTAATTCCAGTTGGGGAAACTCCCGAACCGGCCTGCCCTGCGCGTCGAATATGCGGACGCGCACCACGTACTCCGGCGCGGGCGTCTGGTATTCGATCAGCAGCACATCTTCGAAGCCATCGCCGTCGGGGGAGAAGGTCTTCTGAACCAATCGGAAGAGCTGGTCGGGCGGGGTTTGACCGACCTCCGTGCGCAGCTGGGAATTGGGCAGAGTAGGGGTTCCAAAGCCAACGGTAGATGCGGCGGAGGTCCAGCTACCGGCCGACTGGCTCGGCGCTTCGGGAGATATGCGCTCCAGGCTGACCCCATCCTGGGTGCGCAGTAAATCAATGTGCCAGTCGCTTGTGTAGGTTACGCTATCCAGCAGGACGCCAGCTGCGGAAAAAACACTCACGTTGCCTTCCCGATCGGCGAGGGTGGGTAGGTCTTGCTCTACGAGTAGCGCCGCCACGGCATCCGGAAATTGCTGTTGAATCAGCATGGGATCGGGGGTCAATACCAGATAGCCACCCGGTAACAGAAGGCGGCTACTTTCGATACGTTGCTGGTTGTTTCCTCCGGCCTGCAGGGTATTTCGAAGATTCCAACCGGCGAGATCGAAGATTTTTTCCGAGCGATTGAATAATTCGACATAATCGACGCCGCCGCTCAGGGGATTAAACAGCAGCTCGTTGATCACCACTTCCCCGGCTTGCGGCTCCTCCGGTAGCCCGAGTTGGAGTTCCAGCGGTTCGGTAGTGGAATTACCCGCGCAATCCATCAGGGTACCAGTGGTGCGTAAGGTGTATAGCACGCCTTCCTGAGGCGAAGCGCTAAGATTGAACCGCAACTCGCGCCCGGCCTGCTCAATTGCCAGGTTTTGGATGACCAAATCGGGGGTGAGTTCGAAGCGATCGACAGACAAATCGAAGGTATCCAGGGGATCGTCGAAGGTGAGCAGCAGCTCGGATTCCGAAAAAACGGCCGATAGCAGCTGGGGAGGTGTTTCGTCGAGTATTACCCCTAGCAACAAGTTGGTGGTACCTGGAGTACCTCCATCGGAGGACGTGCTGGCTCCCCACCTTCCGGGGCATTGAAAGGGCGGTCCGAGGTCGGTGAACTCAATGCTGAAGCCACCATCGTCGCGGTCGGGATTCGCGTACCAATCATCCGTGTATGTAATTTCGAAGAGCAGCTGACCATTTGCGTTGCCAAGGGTAATCACGTCGCCGCTATTGGAGAGCGACGGAAAGCTCTCCAATCCAATGACGGCTCCGAAGGGTTCGAAAGACGCTGCATCGTCCATATCCGTTACGATGGCGTATGCGCCCGGAAGGAGTAGAAAATCCGGTAATATCTGTGGGCTTCCACCCGATGAAAACTGAAGCCCCCCCAGTTGGATGGCCTCCTGGGTAGTGTTGTACAATTCGGCGAATTCAGCATCCGGTAAGCCCACCACCGGATTGGGGTCGGCCATGAATTCGGTGACAATCACATCGCCGGCCTCGGGAGCCCGGCTCGGGATATATTCGAAGAAAGCAACAGTATCCAGCGCATTGCCAAAGGCATCCTCCAGCCCATCGATACGCAGTTCATAGGTTTGGAAACCGACGAGGGGAGCGGCCAGCCGCAGACTCAAATTACGAGCATCCACTCCTATTATTTCACTGGGTTGAATCGTGCCATCAATGGTGAAGGTGCCGGTTTCCGGTTCTACCGTTTCGTCGAAACGCAGTGCGATCAAATCCGCCGCAACGGCCTGAATGTCCTGTAATTCGGGAGCCTGATCGTCTTGTACGATGGGCTCGATAAACACATCGTCGAAAGTAAACGCGGAACCGCGCGTGCTGGTGTAGCGGGCGTAGACGCCGAAGAAGTCGAGCTGATCGTAGGTGGCGTCCATTGCCTGTCCTTCGTCGGTAAAAGGGCCGTCGGGTTGGCCGGAATAATCGGCGAACAGCGTCCAGGTGCCGTCGGTCGTCCGCGTGACGCGGAGCCGGGCCTGAGCGGGATCGCTGCCCACTGCTCCAACCTGACCGGATAGTAAGCGGGTGCGGTTGGTGCCGTCTTGGCGGAATAATTCTACGGCATCATCCGAACCGGTGATCCCTCCCACTTGTAAATAATATCCATTGAGCGCTTGCGTGAGATCCGGCTGGGACGCCGCCAGATATATGCGGGCGAAGTTGCTGGAGGAAGGGGCGAAATCCAATCGGACGGTCACCTCCCAGGTCGTATTTGCCGCCCGGCTCGTGGGGGCAACGAGACTGAGGTAACGCTCGTTATTGCTTTCTGGGGCATTGTCTTGTAGCTGTAATTGCTGGTCCACGACGGCAAATTGATCGGCATTGCCTTGCCAGCTGGGGTTGGTGGTGAAGTCACCATCGTCGAAACGATCGATTAACTGAGCGGATACGGATAAGCCGCACAGACTAATCAGGAGGGATAGGACTAGGGATCTCATAGCGGCTAAAATACAAGCTTGTTGTCGTAATTTTGCGCAATCGAAACGGATAAGACATGAAATTAGCAATAGTTGGAGCGACAGGATTGGTGGGTACCGTCGTGTTTCGCGTGCTGGAAGAGCGGCAGTTTCCGGTGGATACGCTCATACCGGTTGCCTCCGAACGGTCGGTTGGAAAAACCATCCGCTTTCGCGATACCGAGCACGAGGTAGTTTCTATGGAGTCGGCGATCGCTGCTCGCCCAGACATTGCCATCTTCAGCGCTGGAGGAAGTACCTCCCTCGCTTACGCACCGCAATTCGCCGCGGTTGGTACTACTGTGATCGATAATTCTTCTGCCTGGCGCATGGACCCGGACAAGCGACTCATCGTGCCGGAGGTAAACGCCGGTTTATTAGGGCCTGATGACCGCATTATCGCCAATCCAAACTGCTCGACCATACAGATGGTGGTAGCGCTGGCACCCCTGCATCTTGCCTTTGGCATCAGGCGATTAGTAATTTCCACGTATCAGAGCTTTACGGGTACCGGCATGAAGGCTGTCAAGCAATACGAGCTCGAACGCAAGGGGTTTGAGACTCAACCTGAGGAAATGGCCTACCACTATCCGATTTTCGAAAACTGCATTCCGCATTGCGACATCTTTCTCGACAACGATTATACCAAGGAGGAGATGAAGCTCGTCCACGAGACGCGAAAAATACTTGGAGCCGATCAGCTGCGCATTACGGCAACCGCCGTACGCGTACCCGTGCACGGGGGCCACTCCGAAGCGATTAATGTAGAATTTGAACGTTCCTTTACGCTGGAGGCCGTGCGTCAGTTGCTTTCCGAGTCGCCTGGACTCGTTGTCCAGGATGATCCGGGCACGCAGGCCTATCCCATGCCGCTGCGGGCCAAAGATCGCAATGAGGTATTCGTCGGTCGGATCCGACGCGACGAATCCATCGAAAATGGATTGAATCTCTGGGTGGTTGCCGACAATTTGCGAAAGGGAGCCGCCACCAATGCGGTACAAATTGCAGAATACCTTATCGAAAAGGGATTCGTCCACTCCAAGGAGGCAGTAGCGCGTTAGTAGGCCGAAGGTTGTAAGTTCGCCTCCTTATGTTTACTTTTGGTCAGTACGATCCAAGCTGTCTATTCAAATAGACCCGACACTCGATTACATAGACGTGCTATTGGATTTTTCCAACCGGCACGCAGGATGATTTGATAAACACGGTAGCGCATTCATGAGAAATAAATTGGTATTATGGGCGACCAACGCCCAGGACGAACGCGAGCTAGTGACAATGGAGCTTCAGGTGAAGGAAAATGTGGTCCTCATTCACACCTACTCCGAATCTGCCATTACCGATGAGGTATATCAGGCCATGATGGATAAGTGGCGCAACAACCAGCCGATGGAGCTACCGGAAGCCCTGTCGGAAGAAAGCCGCGACTTGACGATGACCGATCCCCTCCTTCCGGAGCACCTCAAGGTAGAACGAGACGACCTCATCCAGCGGGCGCAAACCGAATGGCACTACATCGTGCTTTCTTCCCGGCTCAGCCAAACCTACCACAGTGAACTAGAGGAAATCGAAGATCGAATCGATAAAGCGGAGCGCTTCGAAAGCGATCTGTGGGAAAATCTGAAATCCTTCTGGGATCGCATTCAATCACAACTTCGCGACCGGACGCTGCTGCGCGAACACGGTGATGAACTGCGCACCCGCACAAATGCTCAGTTTGCCAAGCTCAAGCAACTGCGCAATAAGCTCGATGAAGAATTCCGGCACCGCAGCCGGGAGCACATGGAGCAATTCCAGGAAATGCTCGCCAATGTTGAAAAGCGCATTGAAGAAGGATTACACCTCAATCAGGTTTTCAATGACCTGCGGGAAATCCAGCAAAAGTTTCGCGCTACCAAATTCACCAAAGAACATCGGAACAAGGTGTGGGACCGCCTGGATAAGGCATTTAAGGAAGTAAAGCTTAAGCGGTTCGGGACGGCCAAGCAAGGAGATGGCTCTCCACTTGAACGCACCAAGCGGCGCTACGACGGCCTGTTGAAGGCTATCGAAAAAATGGAGCGCAGCATCCACCGCGATGAAAATGACCTCAACTTCGAAAACCGCCGTATCGCGTCTACGGATGGCCAGTTGGAGGCCCAAATCCGGCAAGCGAAAATCCAGATGATCGTCAAACGCATCGAAAGCAAGCAGGAAAAGCTGACCGAGATGATGAAGACGAAGTCGCAACTGGAAAACCGCATGGAAAAGCAGCGGAAGCGGGAGGAGCAACAAGCGGAAAAGCAGCGCATCCGGGAAGCGGAAGCGGCCGCTAAGCGCAAGATTGCCGAGCAAATTCAGTCTACTGCCGAGCAGCTCTCCGAAGAAGAAGCCGAAAAGCTGGCCAAAGCCGCACAGGAAATTGCCGAGAAACCGTCCAAACAGCAGCCCTCCAAGGAGAAGACCGAGCAGCCAACGGTCGAACAGACCGTAGAGACCGTTACGACCCTGTTATCGGAAAGTATGGTGGATGTTGTCGACACCATTCGCGCCGTAGTAGGCGTGATGAGCGATCGCATTAGCGCCGAAGTAACCCAATTAGCAAGCCCGCCGGCGCCAACGGAAGCCCCCGCTGCACCGGCCGGCGAATCAAAATTGCAAGAAGAAGAATAAGCTTTTTTTATTCTTTGTTCACAAAAAATTAATTAAGGCGCTCTTTTATAGCTGGTTAGGGATAAAAATGACTGATTGTCTTTCACAATCAGTCATTTTTGTTTTTGTTTCCAGAGAAAGACACTTGCATATTTGTACTGTGATCGGAAGGAAACGGTAGGATTGAATGAGGGATCACAACACCATCGGATGCGATGGTAAGACATACTTGAAATGAAAACACAGGCCAGTAAGCCTGAAAGATATTACCTGGCAACAAAAAACGGCGAATTTTGAGGAAAATTCGCCGCTGCAAGGATGTTCGTGGGATGTAAATCGTTCCGAGATTACAACTTGTAAGTGAATGACAATAGTTATGTGGTTATTTCTTTGTCACGTTGCGAAGGTAATCCAAACATTTCGGCCGTCCAAGTTCGGCGAAGTGTTTTAGTTGATTAAAGTTTTTTTGGATATGTTCATGGGATTATAATTAAAGCCGCGCAATTGCGCGGCTTTTTTTTTGCTAATAAAAAACGGCTCTTGCCATGCGAAAGGTATTTGCGTGGGCATCTACCACTTGGGCAACCCGAGTGGAATAGCCGCCTCCCATACTTACGGCTACCGGAATTGCTCGCTCCCTACACCACTGGAAGACGCGCCGATCCCGCTCGCGGCAGGCGTGCAGGCTGAGAGCAAGTCGCCCGAGCCGATCGCTTGCCAGCACATCGACACCGCTGAGATAGAAGACCAAATCCGGTTCCCAGGAGTCGAGTAAATCGGGGAGGAGGCGGTCCATTGTTTGCAGGTAGATGCTATCCGTGGTGCCGTCGGGTAATGGGACATCGAGGTCCGAGGTTTCTTTCCGCAGCGGATAGTTCTTAGCTCCGTGCATACTAAAGGTAAAAACGCGATCCTCTTGCCGAAAGATCCGGGCAGTTCCGTTTCCCTGGTGGACGTCCAGGTCAATGATTAAGATGCGATGCGCTTCGCCTGTAGCTAACAAATGGGTAGCCGCAATGGCAATATCGTTGAGTAAACAAAACCCTTCTCCCCGATCGGAAAAGGCGTGATGGGTGCCGCCGGCGATGTTCAGAGCCACTCCATCCCGGCGGGCGAAGCGGGCGCACTGAAGGGTACCGCCGGCGATGTGGCGTCCTCGTTCTACCAGCTCGGGGCGCATCGGAAACCCAATAGCGCGTATTTCCTTGGCCGAGAGGGTTTGAGTTTTTAGGCGGTTCCAGTAACAATCCGTGTGGGTTTGTAAAATGATGGAATCGTCGAGCGGGGAAGGCCTAAAAAAATCCGATTCCAGCACCGTCCCTTCGTAGAGCAACTGTTCCGGAAGCAGCTCGTACTTGACCATCGGGAAGCGATGGTTGCTCGGCAGATCGTACCGATAGATGGGAGAAAACGCAATTTTCATAAGATTAATACAAGAATAAGACCCTCTTTATGTGTGCTTTACAATGAACAAATAGCTTTGTAAAATTACCAACTAGCAATCGTTGCAATGAAGCGTGAAGTTGATCTGGTGATTCTCTCCGATGTGCATTTGGGTACTTATGGCTGCCACGCCCGGGAGTTGTACAATTATCTGAAAGGGCTTTCCGTAAAAACCCTGATCCTGAACGGCGACTTCATAGACATATGGGCCTTTCGTCGTCGTTACTTCCCTCGCGAGCATTTGCTGGTTATTCAGCGTATTTTGCGGATGGCAGCCACCGGCACCAAAGTCTACTACATCACCGGCAATCACGACGATTTACTACGCCGCTACTCGGATTTCAGTACGGGTAACATTCACCTGCGAGATAAGTTGGTCCTTCACCTGAACGGGAAGAAATACTGGGTTTTTCACGGCGATGTGTTTGATGCGGTTATTCAGTATTCCCCGATGCTGGCCAAGATCGGCGGCAAGGGATACGATTGGCTGATCTATCTGAACCGAGTCATCAACAAAGTTCGAAAACTACTCGGAAAGCCCCGCATGTCGTTTGCCGGACGGGTGAAGCATTCTGTCAAGGAGGCCGTAAAATTCATTAGTGACTTCGAAGATACGGCCATCAAAACGGCAGCCGATCAGGAATACGATTACGTTATCTGCGGGCACATCCACCGACCCACCATTCGGACAGTTCAAGTAGGGGATCGGGAGATTACCTACCTGAATTCGGGCGACTGGATCGAAAACCTCACGGCCCTGGAATACAATTTCGGGAATTGGTCCATTTACGAATACGACGAACTGGATTTCCAAACCGTCAATCCCAAACTGCAGATCGATTCCGAAAATGCGATCCTGGATGAAGACTTGCAAAGGGAGGAGAAATTGCGCACTCCTGCCTTGTTGGAGCACATTCTAAAATCCGTAGAGCCGATTTAGGGATACTTTCCGATGATGATCGGAAAAACAAGGGTTTTGCCGCTCACCGTTTCGTAATCCATCGGCACATTTCTAGCGGCTTTAGGTACCGTATCCGGTGTAAATTGACCAACCGAAGGTATTTTAACGGTTCCAATGGTTGGGAACTAGTACAATTTTCTCTAATATTGTATCGCAAACAACGAAATACATAAAGGCCGAAATTCACCAGATTTTGGCCGAGTCTGTATAAAGATTATAACTGGGGTTTAGTTTTTTACGAAAAGTGTGATCTTTTGATCATGCTTTTCTTTTTTTAGGGATAATGCCTTCTATTTGATCCATGGAGATTCACCCATTCAAGGCCTGGCTTCCTAAAACGAGTGCAGACTCAACAGAATCAGACCGCTTTTTCAGGAATGTAAAGACCCACTTTCAATCCTTCCTGACTGAGGGATACTTCCGTTCGACCGAACAACCAGCCATTTTCTACTACGACATTGAACGGCAGGACCGCTGCTTTCGCGGGCTTATTGGGTTATTGGATATTCAGCACTACGAGTCGGGGCTCGTATGTCCGCACGAACAGACCCTCCTAATCAAAGAGCGCAAACAACTCAATCTGCTCCTCGAACGACAAGCGGCCGTGAAACCGGTACTACTCACATTCGACCAAACGGCTACCCTTGAACAGTTGATCAATCGTCTGCCTTCGGAGCAACCATTGCTGAATATCCCCTTCGATCACCGCGAAGAGGTGCATCGGTTGTACGCCATTCAAGAAGAAGAAGTGCAACAGGAAATTCAGCTAGCCTTCAACCGGGAAGTGAATCAACTTTTCATTGCCGACGGCCACCATCGCATATCCGCTTCGTATCAGCTTTCCCTGGAAGGAGGGCATCTTCCCTCGCGGGTATTAAGTGCCTTTTTTCCAGTTAGCGCACTAGAGATTCATAACTTCAACCGGGTCGTGCAGTTACCATTTGCGGTTTCTTCGGACGATCTTCAGAGGCAACTAAAAGAGTTGGTAGATTGGGAACACCTGGCCGGTCCGATTCCTCCGCAGCGCCCGCATGAATTGACGATTTATCTAAATAGCAGTTGGCACCGCCTTCACTGGAAACCTCGACTACTGGAGCGGATAGGAATCAACCCGGTAAAAGGCCTGGATGCCCAATTGGTGAATGACTATCTCATCCGACAGGCTCTGGGTATTAAAGATGTCAGAACGGCTGAGGTAATCAGCTACATCGAAGGTCCAAAAGGGTTAAGCGGGTTAGAGCAGGCAACGGATCGAAGGCTTCCCGCAATCGGAATTGCCTTGTATCCCATCGAGCCCGCGGCCTTTTTCTCAATCACCCGCTCCAGCGGAGTGCTACCTCCAAAGTCCACCTGGTTTGAACCTCGTATTCCAAATGGGTTGGTTGTCTACTACTTTGGCGAGCAAACTCTTGCAATTTCCCATTGAATCGGCTCAATAAAAATAGTCGCCAAACCCATTGGATCGGCGACCGGAGAAAACCACTTAGAGAAGATTGTCTGTTATATTTCTTGATCGAGCCGGTTAAGGCCGTAACGATCGACGATGGTGAGCACTTGATCTACGTAATCCCTATCCCGGCTGTACCCCCTTTCCTGAAGACTACTTAGCCATTGCTCCGGTTGGTTGACGTACTGTGCCAACTCCGGATAGTGCCGTTGGATGAGCAGACTATGTGCCCGCCAGTTTTCCCAGGCATTGCCAAAGGTCGATTGCTCCATGACGGGGCCAAAATAATTGTGTTCTACTATGGTTGCTTCATCGGTGCCAGCCCGGCTAGCTAGTATTCCCATGGCCATTTTGACGGATGCGGGAATGCCAAATTTCTCCTGTTCGGTGCGGGCTACGCGCTCGAAGCGCAAAATAAAACGATCCACATCGACCGGGTCGAGCTCATTCGCCACATCGACACTGCGGGGATTGGCCCAACTGATGGCCTGGGCGAAATTCATCTGGTCGGCAACCGACTCCTGACTCAACTGCGCCTGCAGGCCTTCGGGTTGCCGGTCGAGCATGCGCACAGAAAACTGCATTTCCTTTTGGGCAAGTATAAAGACGACAACTCCGACCAAAGCCAACCGAAACCAATACTTACGAATAGGAAAATTCACATCGGGTAGTACAAATCCACGTTGACTCGCTTTGTAGGATAGCGCCACCCAAATCCGGCGAAGCCCTTGCCCCACGCGTACCCAAAGCAGCTCCCAGTCGACAATCCGCCCCGGTGCCTGCCCGTACGTATTTCCCCGCGCCAGTTTCGTGTCCGAGGGACGCCACCAGTATTGCCCGTTTTTGGATGATGATTTCATATCGCTCAACATTTACCGCAACTATTTGTATCTTCCAACCCAATTTCTTGCATGTTCCTGTTTTAGCTGGGGTGGTATGCCACAAATATAAAACAAAAAGTTGTTTAAATGCAAGTCAATTCAAACAATTTATTGATTATTTGATGGCCAACTTTTCGGATAACATTGTCAATCAGCGATTTCGCCAGGTGTATCGCCACCTGGAGAAAACCAACCGCATCAAGGGGAAATCGGATATTGCCAAGCAACTGGGTACCTACAATCACGTTATTAATAGTATCCTGAAGGGGCAGCGAAATATCACCGTCGATCAATTACACCGATTGTTTGATTATTACGGAGTAGATGCCAACTTTTTGTTTGGTCAGAGTGATCTTATCTATCATCAGGAGGTGGAAGGGGAGGTGCCGGTACTCGGGATGGATGCCCGCCGGCAGGAGGGCCGACTCAACATCACCCTCGTTCCCGAACGGGCAATGGCTGGCTACGCTACTGAATACCAGGATACGGATTATCTGGATCAGCTTCAGAAATTCTCGATCCCTCACCTGGATGGCGACCTGCTCGCCTTCGAAATTGGAGGCGACAGCATGTTGCCCACCGTTACTAATGGCGATCTGGTCATTTGCGAGCCGGTCGAACGAGGCGGCCGCCTCTACGACAATCACGTCTACGTCGTCGTAACGGATATCGTCGTCGCCAAACGCATTCAACAAATTCGAGAGGGCGACCAACCGATGGGGCTGCGATTGATCTCTGATAATGGCGATGTGTACAAACCCTACGAAGTACCCCTCGAAGAAATTCGCCAAATCCTAAAGGTAAAGTGCCGATTGACTGACCATGCGATTAGTTAGAATGGCGAATGGTGAATGGCGAATTCCTAACAGACTATAGTACCAACATGCCCGCTCGCTACCTGGCGCTCTTCCTCCTTCCATTGCTGCTATTTTCGGGTCCCTCCGGGCAGGCGCAGCCCGAGCCTGGTGTCAGTTTGATTACCTGCGCCCCAGGCGATTACCTGTATAATATGTTCGGCCATACGGGGCTGTGCGTGCGCGATCCGGTTGCGGGTACGGCCACGGTATACGACTACGGTATTTTCGACTTTCAGACACCTAATTTCTATCTCAAGTTCGCCCGTGGGAAGTTGTTGTATCAGGTGGGGAGACGGCCATTGCAGCGATTCATTGCTTTTTATCAGCGCAACGGTATTGAAGTGCGGGAGCGGCCCTTACAGCTCAGCGCAGCGGAGCGGGATCGCCTGATCGAGCTGCTGGAAATCAATTACCGCCCGGAGAACCGGTATTACAAATACGACTTTTTCTTCGACAATTGTGCTACCCGCATTCGCGATATTGTAGAGGGCAGTATTGCGCAACAGCTACCTTTAAATGAAGTAAAGAAGGAGTTGCCTTCCTACCGCGACCTTCTACATGCCTACACGGGGCGCTATCCGATGATTGGGATGGGATTGGATATTCTGCTCGGAATGCCGGCCGATCGACCGGCCGATTACCGCGCGCAAATGTACCTCCCCTTTTTCCTCGAACAGCACTTACTGGAGGCCGATCTGGAAAGGGGCGATCTGATGGCTGCCCAACCCCAATACCTGAGTCGAGGCAAGGATGTTCGTCCGCTGGAGTATCCAATGCTTCAGAGCACCTTCTGGATTTTTTGTTTGATTAGTCTGGTTCCTACCGGTTTGGGGATCGCCTTTCCAAGTGTTTGTCGGAAGATCGGGCAGGTGTTGTTTCTACTATTTGGATGCGTAGGCGTTTTTCTGTTGCTCATGTGGTTTGGGACTGATCACGGAGCCACGAAGTGGAACCTGAATGTGCTTTGGGCCAATCCGCTTTACCTGACGTTGCTCTTCGGCTCCCAAGAGGCAAGTTCCCGGCGATGGAAAGCGGCCGCGCTCCTCGGCAGCCTGGTGATCTGGGTGATAGTGGGCATCATCGGCTGGCAGTACATTCACCCGGCGTTTGTGCCGTTGGCGCTGGCTCCGATGGTGTTTTTGTATTGGCGATATCGATCCTAGCTGCATCGAACAATTGCCTCCCTTAAGCCTTGTTCGTATATGGCACAACTGAATCGTCTGCAGCACGAAACCAGCCCCTATCTGCTGCAGCACGCCGCCAATCCCGTCGATTGGTATTCCTGGGGAGAAGAGGCCCTCGAACGGGCTAAATCTGAAGAAAAGCCGATTCTGGTAAGCATTGGATACAGCACCTGCCACTGGTGCCACGTCATGGAGCGCGAATCCTTTGAGGATGCGACTGTGGCTGCATTTATGAATGAGCACTTCATCAACATCAAGGTAGATCGGGAGGAGCGTCCCGACCTTGATCATATTTACATGGAGGCCTGCCAGGCGATCAACGGCTCGGGTGGGTGGCCCCTCAATGCTTTTCTGCTACCCGACGGGCGGCCGTTCTTTGCCGGTACCTATTATCCGCCCCGGCCCGCTCACAACCGGCCGAGTTGGGGCCAGGTGTTGCATCGAATGCACCGGGCATTCACGCAGGAACGCGAAACGGTGGAACAGCAGGCCAGACAGCTTTCGGATTCCATACAGTCATCGGGTCAGACCTTCATCCAGCCAGAATTGGAAGAGACAGAAACTACCTTACTGTTTAACCCGGTCACCTGCCAGAACGTCCATTTCCAATTACAGCAGCGCGTCGATCGCGAGCACGGCGGTT
Source organism: uncultured Saprospiraceae bacterium (assembly GCA_964504335.1). Taxonomy (GTDB): domain Bacteria; phylum Bacteroidota; class Bacteroidia; order Chitinophagales; family Saprospiraceae; genus CAZDET01. Next base: position 70,862 of record CAZDET010000001.1, on the reverse strand, counting down.
TCGGCGGGGCCCCGAAGTTTCCCAACCCGGCACCGCTGAACTGGCTGCTGGCCTACGGGACCATCGCCGCTGTACCTGAAGCCACCGAACACGCTCACTTCAGCCTGCGCAAGATAATCGAAGGTGGTATCCACGACCAACTGGGAGGCGGCTTTGCCCGCTACACTGTCGACCGGGAGTGGCTGGTACCTCACTTCGAGAAAATGCTGTACGACAATGCCCAGCTGCTGCAATCGCTGGCCTTTGCCTATCAGCAGCAGCCCGATCCAACCTACCGCGAAGCAGCAGCCGGGCTGCTCGATTGGCTCGATCGGGAAATGCAGCAACCCGAAGGCGGGTATTATTCCGCCCTGGATGCCGATTCCGAAGGTGAAGAAGGTAAATTCTACGTCTGGCAATTGGATGAAATCGAATCCGTGCTCGGTCCCGACCGCGCTGCCGTATTCAACTACTATTACGGCGTGTCGAAAGGGGGCAATTGGGAAGGCAAAAATATTCTGTGGCGAGCGCAGTCGCTGGAGGCAACTGCCGACCGATTTGGGCTAGCTCCTGCCGCCCTCGCCGATCAACTACGTGCCGACCGGCAGCAATTGCTCGATCACCGGGCCGGCCGCGTGCGGCCGGGGCGCGACGAAAAAGTGCTGCTCAGCTGGAATGCCTTGTTGGTGAGTGGCCTGGCTGCCGCCTACCACGCCTTCGGCGAAGAGCGGTATCGGGAACGGGCCATCCAAACCCTCGATTTCCTCCTCAAAGCCTTCCAGCGCGACGAACGTGGCGGCTATTTTCACACCCTGACGGCCGGTCGCCTGCAGCATCCCGCCTACCTCGATGATTATGCCTACCTCGCGCAGGCCCTGCTGGATGCCTATCCGCTTTCTTATTCATTGGAAAGAATTGAAAGCGCCCGGACAATTGTGAATTACGCCATAGAGCACTTTCTTGATTCCGGCGGGAATTTGTTTTATTTTACCGAGAAGGGAAGAGAAGGCGTTCCTCTGCGTACTCAAACCATTTACGATTCGGCGCTTCCGGCAGGTAATAGCGTAATGGTGCACAACTTACAGCGGTTGGGTATCTTAACCGGGCAAACTGATTTCGCCAATCTGGCCGATCGCCTACTAAAACCGGTGGTGAGAACGTTGGAAAAATACCCCTCTTCGTTTGCAAACTGGGCAGGAGCCCTGCTGCGACGCAGCTTCCCGTCTACCGAGGTAGCGGTTTGCGGCCCAGCAGCTTTTGCAGCGGCAGCGCTGCTTCATGCACACTATCTTCCGAACACCATTGTGATGGCAGCCGAACGCGAGGAGCCCAACTATCCGCTGTTAGCCGGGCGGTACCAGGATACGGATACTCGGTACTTCGTTTGTCGGGATTACGTGTGCGCCCAACCGGTGGATCGGCTGGACGACGCGCTGAAATTGATATGATCGGATTTTATGAAGGAATTCACGAAGGTACTTGCCTCCATCTTCTTATTTACAATTACCTGCTCCGTTGCCTGGGCCCAGCAGCCTGGGCAGTATAGCATGTACATGATTGATCCGGTGCGGTGGAATCCGGCCTACGCCGGTATGGAAGAATCGCTGCACATCACGGGTACCTTCCGACGGCAGTGGTCGGGGCTGGAAGGAGCACCGACCAGCCAGCGTATCACGGCGCACCTGCCCCTGGAGTTTCTGCGGAGCGGCTTCGGCATCCAAGCGGAAAACGACGAGCTGGGCGCGCGCCAACTGCAATCGTTTCGGTTCGATTACAACTTCCGCCTGCCCCTGGGAGGAGGCATCCTCGCCATCGGAGGGAATGCATCCCTCGCTCAACTCACCCTGAACGGCAATGAATTGCGCACTCCGGAAGGCGATTATCCGGAAAATATCATCATCCACAACGACGCCCTGCTACCTGATGCACCCATACAGGCTAGTGTCACCAGTTTTGGGGTGGGTATGTATTTCCGTAGTGAAACAGTGGAAATCGGCCTGAGCGTCGATAATTTACAGGAGCCGACCGCCGAATTCGACCTGATTAGCTGGCAGTTGTTGCGCGCTATTTACGGGGGGGCGCGGCTGAATCTTCCGATTGGCAGCAATCTGCTGGTGCAACCGAGTGTGTGGGCCCGAACCGATGCCATCGAAACCCAAACAGATTTCTCTATCTTGCTTCAGTATAACGACAATATTTTCGGAGGGGCTTCGTTCAGAGGATATAGCCAAAACACGGCGGATGCCGTAGCGCTGATCGCGGGCTTCAATTTGAGCCCAAAATTGCGGCTTGCCTACGCGTACGACGTGCCACTTTCCCAGTTGCGGAGTGTACACAACGGTTCTCACGAAATTAGCGTATCGTATAATTTGAGAACCCGCATCGGGGCAGGTGTTCCTCCACCAATTATCTACCACCCACGCTCGCGCTGATCGGGCGCGGAGAATGTTAAATCTCCGATCAGACTACTCCACCGGTTTAGCATAATTAGGGTAAAGCCTATATATTTACGTTCGCTTTGGAAGATCAGGATCAATCTGAACTGAAGGAAAACTCGGGTATTAACATGAAGAACTTATCCACTGTTTGGCTAGTGGCCGCGTTGGCACTAGTATTCGCCTCCTGCGGGCGCCAGGAAAACGGGCAGCTTGTCGGAGTGCTGGATCGCCCAGCTTGGAAGGGGATCAACCCCTACGGCATGGTTTATGTGCCCTCCGGCACCGTGCACGTCGGAGCAAGCGACCAGGATGTTGCCAACACCTACATCCAGCGGCAAAAAGCCATCTCCATTACCGGTTTCTATATGGATGAAACCGAAATCACTAACAACGAGTATCGCCAGTTCGTCTACTGGGTGCGCGACTCGCTCGCACACGCCTACCTCGACCATTATGTCGATTCGGACGACGGAGAGCAGTACATCGATTGGGAGTACGAAATCGACTGGGAAGACGAATTACTCGAAGACCTCTACTACCAAGGCGACGACCGCTTCGGTGGCCGCAAGGAACTCGACGTCAGTAAATTTGTCTACGAGTACGAATGGTATGACTTGAAGGCAGCCGCCAACGACCACGGTCGTAGCCCGCGCAACGCCTTTATCAAGCGCAAAAAAGTCAATATCTATCCGGATACGCTCGTATGGGTGCGCGATTTCGCCTACTCCTACAACGAACCGCTCGCCCGGAACTACTTCTGGCACCCCGCCTACGACGATTATCCCGTCGTTGGGGTCGACTGGCACATGGCTAACGCCTTCTGCTACTGGCGCACGCAGCTCTGGAACCGCTACCAGGCCAACCGCGGTGACGGGGTGAATACGGAAGATTTCCGCCTGCCTACCGAATACGAATTCGAATACGCTGCGCGCGGTGGCCGCGATCTGGCTCCCTATCCCTGGGGTGGCCCGTACATCCGCAATGCCAAGGGATGCCTGTTGGCCAACTTCAAGCCCGGCCGCGGAAACTACCCCGAAGACGGCGGTCAGTATACCGTAAAGGCCGATGCTTACTATCCCAACGATTACGGCTTGTACAACATGAGCGGTAACGTGGCCGAATGGACCAACTCCGCATTTTACGAAAATGCCAATTCCTTCATTCACGATATGAACCCCGACATCCGCTACGATGCCAAGGACGACGATCCCGAAGCCTGGAAGCGGAAGGTGGTACGCGGGGGCTCCTGGAAAGATATCAGCTACTTCCTCCAAACCGGAACACGCCACTTCGAATACCAGGATACAACCAAGTCGTACATCGGCTTCCGCTGCGCGCTCACTTTCATGGGCCGCTCCATCAATGACTTCTAAGCAAATCGCTTTGCTTTAAACATACTATGATAAGGGACGATTCGCTGAGGGTTGTCCCTTTTCTTCTAACAGCTGGTGAGGTGGTGCTATTTCGTGTTCGACTCACCACCTCACCACCTGACAAACTCACCACCT
>CAZDET010000001.1:55449-66837 GCA_964504335.1 uncultured Saprospiraceae bacterium | reverse complement strand
ACAAACTCACCACCTCACAATCTCGCCACCTCGCCACCTAAAAAAAATTAGTAGGCCGGGTGTTACTTTCCGAATGGCCCGCATTATGAATGTGTGGTTTCCTACGAGGAAAGACCATTTTTCCAAACTCATTAAATTCTCTAGGCAACATGAGTTTTCTCAAGTCAAAAGGCTTCAAGTACCTCAAAAACTTCATTATCGGGATTGGTGCCGCTCTGGTACTATTTGGTGCGCTCGCAAAAATCCAAAGCTGGGAAGGCGCTGAAATTTTCCTGACCATCGGTATGCTTACCGAGGCATTTATCTTTGCGTTTCTGGGCGTAATCGGCCCGGAGCCGGATTACTACTGGGACAAGCTGTACCCCGGACTGGACAACTACAGCTCGCAAATCCAGCCGCTGACCGCCGGTGCAACGAATGGCGTAACGGCCGCTCCTCAGCTCAACGGCGAAGTAGTAGAGCAGCAACTGGGCGGTATGCTTTCCGAGCTACAGACCATGTCGCGCAGCCTCTCTAGCCTGAAGGCCCTGCAAGACGCCGACTTCAGCGGCGCTCAAGAGCAGATCCGCGCCATGTCTAACTTCTACACCAAGCTCAACGAGGCCATGGCCGACCTCGCCGACACGGTGGACGACACGAAGCAGTACAAGTCGCAACTCGTCATGTTGAACCAAAACATTTCTGAGCTGAACAACAGCTATGCCAAGCTCAATAATGTATACGGCAACATGATCAGCGCGATGGCTCAGGTACGCTAGGCAGCAGACTTCCATTAAAGAATCGAAAAATATTTTAAGATATGTCTATACCTAAGGAGCCACGGCAATTGATGATCAACATCATGTATTTGGTGCTGACGGCCATGCTCGCACTGAACGTGTCGGCCGAGATCATCAATGCCTTCTTTATAATCGACCGTGGTATTCAGGGGTCCAATAAGGTACTGAAGGAATCCAACGATCTGGCGTCAACGGCTCTAGAACTCAATGCGGCCCAGGATAAGGAGCGCTACCAGCCGCTGCTCGATGCAGCCAAGGAAGTACGTAGCCTTTCCCGCGACTTCACCGCTTATGTAGAATCACTGCGCGATACATTGGTCGCCGAAACCGGTGGTTACTATCCGGAGGATGACGAAAAGCACGCCGGTCAGCCACGTGGCTACAAAAATAAAGATGTTACTACTCGTCTTCTCGTCAACAAAGGGACTGGGGAAGAACTCAAAGAGCGAATTCTTGGCACCCGTCAGCGCATTCTGGATATCATCGGACAACTGAAGAATACCCCGGGTACCCAGATCACCGACGAAACCATCGAGGAATTGGAGAAGAGTATTACGCTCAACGTATCGGACGAATGGGAAAAGAAGAAGCGCCCCGTTAGCTGGTCGCACTTCACCTTCAATCAGATGCCGTTGGCTGCTACTTTTCCGATATTTTCCAAGATGCAAAACGACATGCGCAGCTCGGAAGCTGCCGTACTCAACTACCTGGTCAACCAGGTGGGTGTAAAGACTTTTAAGGTCGATAACTTCATTCCGATCTCTTCTGCTCGCCAGTCGTACGTCATCGCCGGCGAGCCCTACGAGGCCGAAATCACAATTGGTGCCAGCTCTAAGTCCGTACAAGACAACATGACGGTACGGGTGAATGGTAGCCCGATCGGGGTGGAAGATGGAGTGGCTAAGTTTACCAGCACCCAGACTTCTCCGGGTGTGAAAACCTACAAGGTCTCTATCGATTTGACCAACCCCACTACCGGGGAGAAAGAAACCTACGAGAAGGAATTCCAGTACGAAGTGGGCCGGCGTTCCGTTACGGTTGCAGCCGATAAGATGAACGTCTTCTACATCGGCGTAGATAACCCGGTTTCTGTATCAGCTGCCGGTGTATCTACCAACGACCTCCGCGTGAGCGGTAGCGGTGGTGGTATCCGCCTGAACGGCCGCGGTAGCAGTTATGTAGCGCGTGTTTCTCAGCCGGGTAAGACCAGTATCAGCGTTAGCGGTGGTGGCCTGCGCCCGACCAACTTCGAGTTCCGCGTTAAGCGAATTCCCGACCCGGTCGCCAGCCTTTCCCGCAATACCGGTGGTGCTATCGGAACCGGCGAATTCAAGGCCCAGGGTGGTCTGATTGCCGAGCTGGAAAACTTCGACTTCGACGCCAAGTGCGATGTGATCGGATACGACCTGGTCTACGTACCAAAGCGGCAAGACCCCGTTCCGGTACAAAACCCGGGTTCTCGCTATACCGACCGCGCTCGCCGCGTCGTCAATCAGGCGAAGCCGGGAGATACCTACTACTTCCGTAATGTACGGGCCAAGTGCCCCGGCGATAACGCCTCGCGGAAGATTAACGATATGGTCTTCGAGATTCGCTAAGTAAAATACACTAATCGGCTTGCACGAGCCGTTTAGAAACTGCAACTTTATCCGTCGGCAGGGCTTCCGGTAGCGGAGTTCCTGCCGATGGTCGTTGTGAAACAGGCACTTTTTTACTCGGGTACACACATTCTGCCTGTTCACAACCCAACAATCGATTGTTTATTCACAAATTTTACCAGGACCAATGAAGTTTGCTCTGAAATCGTTGACCTTGGCGTTGCTCCTGTGCGGATGGCAGCCATTGTCGGCCCAAGTTCCCAATCCAACCGACGTGATGGGAGCCCAGAATGACCAGATGTCTGCCGGCAACGAAAACCAAGAACCTCCCATCGACGACATCGTCGAACGCCGCACTGTCACGGAGAAGCGTATCCTCCCATACGACCACATCCGCGAATCGGATCTCTTGTTCCAGCGTCGTATTTGGCGAGTGATCGACATCCGCGAAAAGATGAACCTCCCGTTTGCCTATCCCGAACGACCGTTCTTTACCGTCCTTCAGGATGCGGCTGAATCCGGAGAAATTACCGTCTACGGTACCGAGGATGATAAGTTTACTACCCCGCTTTCTGTCGAAGAAGTCGCCAGTATGGGGGCAAGCGTCGATACGGTCACGACCTTCGATCCTGAAACCTACGAAGAGCGTCAGCAGATCGTTACCAACGAGCTGAACCCCGAAGACATCAAGCGCTACCGCGTTAAGGAGATTTGGTTTTTTGATACCGAGTCTTCCTCCCTGCGCGTCCGCATCCTGGGTATTGCACCCCTAAAGGACGAATACGACGAGAACGGCAACTTCCTGTACGAACTTCCTATGTTTTGGGTATACTACCCCGATGCGCGCAAGGTCCTGGCGAAGGAACGTGCCTATGCCTACGGCAACGATGCCGCTAACCGCACCTGGGAGGATATTTTTGAGAGCCGCTTCTTTTCCAGCTATATCTACAAGGAAAGCAACGTATTTGATCGGCGTTTGCAGGATTACCTTACGGGTATCGATCTGCTGATGGAATCCGATCGCATCAAGCGGGAAATCTTCAACATGGAGCACGATTTGTGGGAATACTAGTAGCCTCTGATTGTTTTTCCTTAAATAGAAAGCGCCATCCGGATTCCGGGTGGCGCTTTCTATTGATTTTAGGCTCTCTTTTTTTTTGCTTTAGCTCAGTTCTTTACCTTTGCGCATGGAAAGAAGAGAACCTGTCGATCAAAAGTTTTTAGGAGAGGGCCTCACCTTCGACGACGTCCTGCTCGTTCCCGACTACAGTGAAGTATTACCCAGGGAAGTACGCCTCGATTCGCAACTGACCAGGGGGCTGCGCCTCAACGCCCCCATCGTTTCGGCGGCAATGGATACGGTTACCGAAAACAAGCTCGCCATCGCCATCGCCCGGCAAGGGGGTATCGGTATCATTCACAAAAACATGACGATAGAAGATCAGGCAGAGCAAGTCCGTTCCGTAAAGCGATCGGAAAGCGGCATGATCGTCGATCCGGTTACGCTGGAAGTAACGGCCACCGTGGCAGATGCCCTGCAACTGATGCGCCGGTTTAAGATTGGAGGTATCCCCATAGTCGACGGCGATCAAAAGCTGATCGGCATCCTGACAAACCGCGATTTGCGTTTCGAGGATGAACTGGAACGCCCCGTCAGCGATCTGATGACCAGCGAAAATCTGGTGACCGCCCCCACGGGTACGACCCTCGACCAGGCACGCGAAATTTTACAGCGGCACAAAATCGAAAAACTCCCCGTGGTGGAAAATGGCAACCACCTCGTCGGGCTTATCACCTACAAGGACATCCTTAAAGTCCAGAACTACCCCGACGCCTGCAAAGACAGTCTCGGACGGCTCGTGGTAGGGGCCGCCGTTGGCGTCACCTACAATATGATGGACCGGGTCGATGCGCTCGTACAGGTCAATGTAGATGCCATCACCGTCGATACCGCACACGGGCATTCGCGGGGGGTGCTGGAAGCAGTGAAGCGCATCAAGGCGCGCTATCCCGACTTGCAGGTCATCGGTGGCAACGTCGCCACGGGCGCCGGCGCCCAGGCATTGGCGGATGCCGGAGCCGATGGGGTAAAAGTAGGTGTGGGCCCTGGGTCAATTTGCACCACCCGCATCGTAGCCGGGGTAGGGGTGCCCCAACTAAGCGCCATCTACAATGCGGCCAGTGCCCTACGCGGCACGGGCATTCCGGTCATTGGCGATGGGGGTATCCGTTACTCGGGCGACATCGTCAAAGCCCTGGCGGCCGGAGCCGGCACGGTGATGGCCGGCGGGCTATTTGCAGGCGTGGAAGAAGCACCGGGCGAAACCATCATCTACGAAGGGCGAAAATTCAAAGTCTACCGCGGCATGGGGTCGATCGGAGCGATGGAGCAGGGATCGAAAGATCGCTACTTCCAGGACGTCGAAGACGATATCCGAAAACTGGTACCCGAAGGGATCGAAGGGCGCGTTCCGTATAAAGGAAACGTGCGGGAAGTGATGACGCAGTACCTCGGCGGATTGCGCGCCGGTATGGGCTACTGCGGGGCCGCCACGATCGAGGATTTGCAATACGCCAAATTTATGCGCATCACCAACAATGGGGTGCTGGAAAGCCATCCCCACAACATCACGATCACGAAGGAGGCCCCCAATTACAGCCGTCGGTAGTGGGTGCAGAACACCCGGCACGGCCACTTCCCGGCGATTTTTTTCTGCCCGAAGATCCGGTGATGCTCGCCCGGGCCCTCCTGGGTACCCACCTGGTCACCGAGCTCAAAGGCGTTCGGACAGTCGGAAGAATTACGGAAACCGAAGCCTACTGGGCCCCCGAAGATCGCGCCAGCCACGCCTTCGGAAACCGTCGAACCAAGCGCACGGAAGTGATGTATCGGCAAGGCGGCTGCGCCTACGTGTATCTGATATACGGCCTACACGAGTTGTTTAATGTCGTGACGGGCCCACCCGGGCAGGCGCATGCGGTATTGATCCGTGCCCTCGAGCCGGTGGAGGGAGTCGAGCACATGCTGGCCAGGCGGGGGCACACGGAGGTCGGGCCACAATTATGCGCCGGGCCGGGCGTTCTTACCAAGGCAATGGGAATCAGCCGCCTGCACAACGGCCAGTGGCTCACCGATCCGGAAGCCGTGTGGCTGATGGCGGGCAACCGAGATGTACGCTCCGACGATGTTATCGCTACCCCCCGCATCGGCATCGACTATGCCGGGCCAATTTGGGCAGCCAAGCCCTGGCGATTTTTTTTGGCAACGAGCCGATTCGTCAGTAAACCAGCACGCAAACCACCAAGCGCATAAACATGAACAAGCAATCACGACTGCACGCTCTCTTCGTTTTTTTTCTCCTTGCTACTTCTGCCTCCTTCTGCTTCGCTCAACCCGTCTACACCAACTTCACCTACGCACCAAACCTACGGACCGTTCGGCTGCATCTCGATGGCTTTCCCGTCTCGCAACCGATCGTTGAGCTGAACAGCGGGAACCGCCTGCGCCTTTCCTTCGACGACCTGAGTAACGATATCCAGCGCTACCGCTACCGACTCGTCCACTGTTCTATGAATTGGGAGCCCAGTGGGCTTTCCCCCCTCGAGTACAATACCGGATTTGAGGTAGGGGTTTTCAACGAATACGATTTCAGTTTCCGGGCGCTCCAAACCTACGTACACTATGATTTAGTGTTGCCAAACGCCGATGTGGGCTGGAAGCTTTCCGGAAACTATGCGCTGCTGATTTACGAAGAGGACGATGAGGAAAACCCCGTGATCGTTCGCCGATTTATGGTCGTTGACCGAAAGGTGGATATTGCGGCAACGGTCAATCGAGCCGCTACGGCCAGTAAAATTAAGACCCACCAGGAAGTGGATTTTTCAGTCAATTTGGAACGGTTCTCTATCCGCAGTCCCCTCCAGGAATTGCGGGCCGTGGTGTTGCAGAATGGCCGCTGGGACAATGCCGTAATCGGCATCGCACCCGCCCTGCAGCGAACCAACGAAGTGCTGTACAACTACCAGGGCAAGATCGTATTCGCCGGAGGTAATGAATTTCGCAACCTCGACCTGCGCAGCGTCATGGCACCGGCAACGGCCGTAACCTACATTGATCGGAGCGAAACCAACATTGAAATCGGACTGGAAACAGACACCCAACGCGATGACGATCCCTACTTCTACTACGTGGATGTAAATGGGGAATTTGTCAATATTTCTTACGACCGCCCGGTAGTAAACCTGACAGATCCCTTTTTTCTAGAAAATTTCGATCGCCTACAGCTCGATTTCACAGGAGAGTACATCAACACCCGATTCGAACTCGCGGCTCCTCAGCCCTTCTTCGATCAGGACGTGTATATCTTCGGGGCCTTTTCCAACTGGAAATTACTTCCGGAATACAAAATGAGCTACGACGAGGAGAATCGTATCTACGTAGGGCATTTTCTGCTCAAGCAGGGCTTTTACAATTACTATTATGTGCTTGGCCCCATGCCCCTCCGCTCATCTGAGGCGCAGCCGCAGGTCGTCCAGGGGCAAACGGAAGGTGATTTTAATGAGACAGAAAATGACTACACCATCCTCATCTACTACCGGCCATTCGGTGGGCGTTTCGATCAGTTGGTCGGGTTGCAACAAATAAATAGCCAACGCTGATCCGCCAGTTTGTCCAAAAACGACAGCCATTAATCGGTTTTTTTGACTCCTTGGTGACGCCCGCGTTACCTTTAGCCACGGCCAAAGGGTGCCTCTTCGTCAAGCAAAAGAAAAACCGCGACCATATGCACAAAAAATATTGTCTACTTGCCTTACTACTCTCCCTGGGAATATCCGTCATTGGACAGAAGGTCTGGACCCTCCGGGAAGCGGTCGATTATGCCTTAGAGAATAACCTGACCGTCCAGCAATCTGAGAATCAAGCTTTTCAACAAACTAACATTTTGATTCAGGCCAGGCAACAGCGCCTGCCTTCATTATCCGGTTCTGCCAACGGCGGTATATCTTTTGGTTTGAACGTCGATCCGGTAACGAACGTCGCAGTCGACCAACGATTCGTGAACAGCAGCTACAATCTAAACGCTGGCATCACTGTCTTTTCCGGCGGGTTCATCAATAATACCATCAAGCAGAGCAAGCTTGATGAGCGTCTGGCGATCAAGAACATTGAAGTGTCCCGAAATGACATTTCCTTACAGGTTGCTACTGCCTACCTGGGCATTTTACTGGCCCGAGAACAATTGGTCAATGCGGAGGCCCGCCTCGAACTGTCGGAGGAACAGCTCGCCCAAACGGATAAATTAATCCGTGCCGGGTCCTTACCGGAGGTCGATCGCTACGATCTGGTAGCACAAATCGCTACCGACCAGCAAACGATTGTCGAATTGGAAAACTCTGTAAATACCAATACACTGACTCTCAAGCAGCTACTTCAGTTGCCGGTTGCTGACTCCTTCGAGGTCGATCGACCGGAGATCGAATTGGAAGAATCTGTCCTCGAAACGGATTTTGATCCGGTAGCCGTATACAATCAGGCATTAGCCAGCCAACCAGAAGTAGAGGCCAGCAGGCTTCAGGTGGAAAGCGCCCGGATCGGCGAGCAGATCGCCAAGTCGAGCCACTTTCCGACGGTCTCGTTGTTTGGCGGGTTGAATACGAGTTTTTCGCGGTTGTTGGATGAAGAATTACTCCCTCCAGGTCTCGAGCAACCAGGGTTCGAAGAACAGATTCGAAACAACTTTGGTCAGAGTATTGGGGTGAGCATCAACATTCCCATCTACAATCGCGGGCAGATTACCCTCGGCGTGCAACGCGCCGAACTGGTTACGAAGAACGCCGATATTCAGCGGGAGCAAACCATTCAGCTATTGGCAAACGACGTCCAGGCGGCGGTTCAAAGCTTCCGCGCAGCGCGCGAAGCCTACCGGGCGGCCGTTCGCTCGTTGGAAGCTGCCGAAGCCGCCTTCAACGCCGCGCAGCGGCAATACGATCTGGGAGCCATCAACACCCTCAACTACGTGACCTCGGCCAATCGCCTCGACATCGCGCGTACTGATGTCACTCGAAATAAATATCAACTGATCTTCAATTTGAAAGTCGTCGAGTTCTATCTCGGCCGGCCACTCGAATTAGACTAATCGAAAGAAAACCAACGAAACATGTCTAGAAGACTTATCATCATTCTGCTCGGGATTGTAGGCGTTACCGTTGTCCTGTATCTGCTGTTCGGCAGCCAGGGCGAAGCGGGAACTAAAGTCTACACCGAAGAGGTAAAGGCCCGCACCATTCAGGAAGTGGTAGACGCGAGCGGGAAAATATTTCCCCAAACGGAAGTTAAAATCAGCTCGGATGTATCGGGCGAAATTGTCGAACTCTACATAGAGGAGGGAGATAGCGTGCAGGCCGGACAGCTGCTCGCCAAAATTGATCCGGATGTAATCCAGTCGCAGGTAGAGCGAGGGCAGGCACAGGTAAACAGCAGCAAGGCCCAATTGGCGAATGCCCGGTCGCAGGTAGAGCAATTCAAAGCTCAGCGCGAGCAGATTGGAGCTCAGTTGCAAAACGCCCGTGAAATCCACGAGCGCAACGAGGGCTTAAAGAAAGAGGGCGTCATTTCCGATGCTGATATTGAGACGTCGTTATCTAACCTGCGGGCCTTGGAGGCCAACTTCCGGGCAGCCGAAGCTAACATCCGCGGCGCCGAGCAGTCGGTCGAATCCGCTCGGTTTGGCGTACAAAGTGCTCAGGCGACCCTCAGCGAATTGCGCACGAGCCTGAGGCGAACGTCGGTCTACGCACCAGTCAGTGGGATCGTCTCCCTATTGAGCGTCGAGGAAGGCGAACGCGTCGTAGGAACCATTCAGATGGCCGGTACGGAAATGATGCGCATTGCCAACCTCGGAGCAATGGAAGTGCGGGTGGAGGTGAGCGAAAACGATATTCCGCGCGTTTCTATGGGCGATAAGGTTATCATCGAAGTAGATGCCTATCTCAACCGGGATTTTGCCGGTACGATAACCCAAATTGCCAATTCCTCCACGACTGCTGCTACGGCTACGGCCGTGCTCAATTCCGACCAGGTGACCAATTTTGAGGTTACCATCAATATCGATCCGAGTTCGTATGCCGATCTGGTGAGTGCCACCAAGCCTTATCCGTTCCGTCCGGGCATGTCGGCCACAGTGGAAATCCTTACCCAGAAGCTGGAGGGAGCGCCTAGTGTACCCATTGAAGCCGTGACCACCCGGGAACGCGAAGAGGAAGAAGCATCCGAAGAATCGGAAACCGCCCAAACCGTGAGCAATACAGAAGAAACCCTGAGCGGCCTGGACAAATTGATGGAAGTGGTCTTTGTGGTAGATGCCGACACCGTCCGCATGGCCGAGGTGGAAACGGGCATCCAGGATAACGATCACATCGTTATCACTCAAGGGCTAGAAATTGGCGACGAAATCGTAGTCGGACCTTATGATCAGGTTTCGCGCGAATTGAAAGCGGGCGCGGAGGTCCGGGTGGTGCCAAAGGAGGAAGTGTTCTCGAGAAACTAGCACATGGATCGGACCCTGCTGATCTTTATAAAAAATCCGATTCCAGGCAAAACCAAGACCCGACTCGCGGCGGAGGTGGGCAACGATCGGGCCCTGCGCATGTACGATCAATTGCTCACCTATACCCGCGGCGTTGCCGAAGCAGTCCGTGCCCGGCGCATGCTGTATTATTCCGAGACCATCTTATCGAATGACGGATGGTCGGATACGCATTTCGAAAAATACGTTCAGGAAGGAACGGACTTAGGGGCCCGGATGGAAAAGGCCTTTGTCCGGGCTTTTGAGCAGAGCAACCGGGTGCTGATCATAGGGAGTGATTGCCCGGGTATTTCCGCTGCTTTGCTGGAGGAGGCATTCAACGCCCTCGATGCCGCGGATATGGTGCTTGGCCCTGCCCTCGATGGTGGTTACTATTTACTGGGGCTCCGAAAGCTTCAGCCAGCGCTATTTCACGATATGGTCTGGAGCACCGATCGGGTAGCCGCCGAAACGCTCGGTCGTGCCGCTAAGCTCGGTTTGCGGGTCCATCAGTTGGTTCCACTATCCGATGTCGACTATTTGGAAGACTGGGTCCGGTACGGCTGGGAGGTGCCCAAGTGAGTGTTAACAAATAGGTAAGAAATATTACCCGGCTGCCGGAAGTTTATCCAACAGACCAATTCACGCCCTCCCTATGCGCCGCTATATCCCCTTGGGTTTTCTGATTTTCCTGCTTTCCTGTTCTTTTAGCACCCCTTCCAATCTTGCTTCCGGGAATTCCGGAAACGAGCCCCGCGTAGTTGGGGAGGCGTCCTATTACGCCGATAAATTTCACGGTCGGCCGACCTCCACCGGCGAGCGATATGACAAGCGGAAGTTGACAGCGGCCAACAAAGAGTTTCCGGTAGGGACGATCCTGCGCGTCCGGCGCCTGGACAATGGGAAGTCTGTCGAAGTACGAGTAAACGATTGTGGTCCCTTTCGGAAAGGGCGCATTATCGATTTGTCGAAGGCAGCGGCCAAGGAATTGGACTTATTGCGCGACGGGGTCGCCCGGGTGGAGTTGACGGTAGTAAAAATGGGCACCGGTGGCCCTACCTGCAACCGCAGCAAGTCGTCCTCCAACAAGAACCAACCGCCACCCCCTTCCCCCTCCGCCGAGCCACCAACTGCTTCCAAACCTGCGGCAAAACCCACAGCTACGGAAACGCCGACTGCAAAGACCGGATTTGCCGTCCAGACGGCCGCGTTCAGCAAGGGCACCAACGCCGACCGGCAGGAACACCGGCTGCGGCAGGCCGGATTCGATGCATTTCGCGTGCGCGATCGCGAGTTGATTCGCATCTATGCGGGGCCGTACCCAAGTAAAAAAGCTGCGGAACGGGCCGTCGGTAAGCTCCAATCCGCCGGGTTTGATGGTTGGGTTGTGCGATTGAGTACAGATTAAGGCGTTCAGCTACCAAGGCCCAAAAGGCCAAAGTACCA
>CAZDET010000001.1:0-55349 GCA_964504335.1 uncultured Saprospiraceae bacterium | reverse complement strand
CCAAAAGGCCAAAGTACCAGTTTAGCCTCTCTCGAAAAAAATAGCGCTCGGATAAAGTAATCGTTTCCCTGCTGCGTCTACTTAGATGTATGGAGCAATGGACCGATGATATAATGGATTCCGAAGCGGCTGCGATCATTGAGTCGTACGAATCGGAGCTGAGTGGGTTCATTCGCTCCCGGGTAGCGCGTTCGGAAGATGCAGAGGATATCCTTCAGGACGTCTGGTTGGGGTTTAGCCGAACCCTGCGGCAATCAGATATTGGCCAACCCGCTGCCTGGTTGTACCGGGCTGCCCGCAATCGCATCATCGATCAGTACCGGCGGCGCTCCACCGATTGGCTGGAAGAATACCTCGACGAAGATGCGGACGGTGTATGGATAGATGCCGAAGATCCCGAATCCCTACTCTACCAGGAGGAATTTTGGGAGGCTTTTTACGAAGCCGTCGACAGCCTGCCCGAGAAGCAACGCCTGGTCTTTCTACTCAATGAACTGGAAGGGATCACCCTGCGGGAAATCGCGGAGCGCCAGGGCGAACCGCTGAAGACGATTATTTCCCGAAAGGGCTACGCCGTTCGGCAGCTGCGGGAACGGCTCGTCGATTTATTGGAAATGTGAGCGATTTGCCAATGTGCCAATTAGTCAACAATCAATCAATAATATCATGTATAGAAAATGGAATCGAGCCGGTCGCAGAGCCGCCGGCGAAGAACAAATGGGGCGTCGGGGATGGCGCCGCCCGAAGTACAACGTGCCGGTCAATATCATTGAGCGGGATACGGAGTTCGAAGTACGGGTGCATGCCGTCACGTTTGCGAAGGATCAAATCAACATTTCCATTGTTGAGGATACGCTCTACATCAGTGGCCAGCGAACGCCAGTGGACGATCCGTCTCCAAACTTCGTCTTGCAGGAATATCCGATCAAGTCGTTTGAGCGCAGCTTCGAAATGACCGACAAAATCGATCGGGAACGCATCAAGGCGCGTCACGAAGCCGGTATTCTAGTCATTACTTGCCCCAAGACGCAGGCAGCTCAGCGTCCGGAGATGCGGATTGATGTGGAATAGTGTGCAGTGTGAAGTTGGAAGTGTGAAGGCGTGTCTTGCGACACTTGTTTAACTATTTAATTTAAGATTAAGAAATGCCGCAAGGCCTGATCTAACGCATTAAAGCATTTACCTTCCCTCTTCACTCTTTACCCTTAATCACGATGGAGTTATTTCCTTTACTAATTGCCGAAGCCCGAAAGAGGCTATTAGACGAAAGCATTCCCCGATTGCGCAAGTGCCTGGCCCAGCTAGGAGAGCAGGCCGTCTGGTACCGGCCCAATGAGCATTCCAATGCGGTGGGGAATTTGGTGTTGCATCTGGCCGGCAACACCCGCCAATGGTTGGGAGCCGGCCTCATGCAAATGGAAGACGTTCGCCAACGAGCCGCTGAATTCGATGAACGGGGCCCGCTGCCAAAAGAAAAACTATCGGTGGTACTCGACGATACGGCTGCTCTCATCGATCGGGTACTGAACGAGCTGCAGCCTGAACAACTGGTACGGACCTACGACGTGCAGGTATTCCAGGAAACGGGAATTGGAATTTTGATACACGTCATCGAGCACTTCTCCTATCACACCGGGCAGGTCAGTTACATTACCAAAGCATTGCTAGATGTCGATTTGGAGTACTACGCCGGGCTCGATTTATGAGGATTGCCGGTAGAACTGCCGGCCGACGAACCAAATGAGTAGAGCCGACCCGATTGCAAGCAATGGGCTGGGGCTCACTTCGGCCGCCGACTCTGCCTGTTCGGAAAAATCGGAGGGGTCGACGAAATAGCTGCCAACCACCTGAAAGCCATTGAAAAAGAAATGCAGCACAATCGGTACCCACAGATTGCGCGTCCAGGCGAACGTATAGCCGAGTAAGGCACCCAGCATAAATCGCGGCAGAAAACCGGCGAATTGGAAGTGAATCGAACTAAATATAAACGCGCTTACCCAAACCCCCAGATGCAGATTTCGGCTGCGTTTTTCCAGTTCCTGCTGCAAAATGCCGCGGAATACCACTTCCTCGCCGAGGGCCGGCACCACGGCTAGCGCAAGTACCGTGAGTAATAACTCCAGAATGTTGTCTCCTCCCAACATGGCCTCAATCAGGCCCGTATTTTGGTTTTCCATCTGCGTCATCCAATCGGGAAGCGGCAGAAGTTGGTTGAGGTAATAGCTGTACTGAATGAGCGGAACCGAAACGATTAGCCATAAAAAGGCCAGCGTAACCGACTGCGAAGCCGGTTGTTGGCGCAGGCGCAGATAATTAGCCCCGTCGGTGCGAAACAATAGCCAGGTAGTGGCCAGCCCGGGCAGGAGAAACGTGCACAGGTTATTGAGCATCAGGGCGAATCGCAGAGCAATTCGCTGTGACTGGTCGAACGCACGGGGCGCTTCCGGATCGGAAGGCACGAGTTCAAATCCGGCCCCATTGGCAATCATAAAGGTGGCCAGGCTGCCGAGCAGCATGCCAGCCCCTGCGAGCATCACCAGAATGGCAAGTACGGAAAAAAGCCGCATGCCGGGCTGCTCGGGGAGAAAGTGGGAGTCAAAATTGGATTGCATCATCGACTAGCAGATCGACCATTCCGTAAATAAAACCGACAGGTGCCTGGTTCATTTAATATTTAGCATAATTCTCATACCTCGGCAAACGTTCTTGATCGAAAAAGAGTAATTTAGCCCACGAGCGAAATGCTATGTAAATGCAGCACCCCAGTTCGAAATTTTTCCTGCTGTTTATTGGTCTGCTCTTTGTTTTCGGAGCCGCACAGGGCCGCACCAATACGGTATTAGAAGAACAGCTCCAACTCTTTGTTCCTGGCAATACGACCGACGAACAGGCCGCACGCGGTTTTATCAGCGCCGAGCTTCAATACCTTATCGACGAACTGATTCGCGAGCATCGGGTCGATAGACGTTCCACCAAAAAGGCAGTCCAGCATATTCGACAGCAAGTAGAAGCTTCCTGGTTGAGAGTACCCCAAGAGTACGCAAATTTTCGCGATTTGTTTAAGCGCGGAGCTTTTAACGCTACCACGACGACCGCCCTCTACGCACTGCTGCTGGAATATTTTCAGATCCCCTACCGCATCGAGGCTAATCTCTGGAACCTCCATCTGATCGCCGATCCCAACAAGCATGCCGTTTCCATGCATCCTCCAATCCAACAGGTGCAGGTTACCCCGCTGGAGCGGGCCTTCATGCGCGATTACGTCCGCTTGCTCGACGCAATGGACCTGCTCGATGAGGAGGCTAAAGCGCAAAGCGAACGGCAAACCTTTCAGCAGTATTATTTGGGCGAAGCCCGATCCCTATCCCTTTCGGAACTCGCCGGTTTTCTGCATTACCAACAGGCGATGGCGGCCTACCAGGAATCCAATTACCAGGAAGCTCTCGATCGGCTGGACGATGCCCAACGAGTAGCCCCCCGGCCCGTCATGGATGTGCTGCGGCAGGCGACGCTGTTTCAACTGGCTACCTCGGCCGATATCGGTAGTCGCAACGCATTGGAATACTTGTTGGAATTGCGCAAGGTGCGGGCTCACGAAATGTTCGACCGGGAAGTGCTGCGCCGGTTTCGCGATGTAGCGGAGCGCACCTTCGCCGGGCATGCGGATGTGCGGGAATTCGATCAACTGTACGATTATCTGCGCTACAAAACCAAACTGGACGTCGATTTCGAGCGTCGACTCAGCACGATTTACTACGATTACAAGGCGCGCCAACGGTCGAATCGAACCGGCCCCTCGGAAGTGCGTCCTTACGTCGATAGCTTGTATACGTATCGACCCCAAGATAGGCAGGTGCAGGAAACCCTCGCCAGCATGGTAGCCTGGACAATCCGCCAGGATCGTAACTTTATTACGGGCTTACCCCGTCTCAACCGGGTGTTTCGGCAGTATCCCTTCCTGCGCGAGCATCCCTACTTCCAGGACCTCGACCTCTTCTACCGCGCCGAACGCATTCGCCTCTCCTTCAATAACGACCAGCTCAAAGAAGGCCACTACTACTTCGAAGAATTCAAACAACTCCTGAAACGCTACGGTAACACTCCCCGCTCCGCTTCCTGGACGCTCACAGCCTATCTCGCCGTCTCCAACTACTACTATCGCTGGCAGGATTACCACCGCGCCCGCCTCATCCTGGAAGAAGCCCGTGCGTTACTCCCCCAGGATCCCTACCTGGCACACCGAACGCATATGTTGAGGAATTATTGATGTGCCAATAGATCAATTTGCCAATTACACATTAGCACATCAGACATACCCCTGCGCCTGCAAATGAAACAACTCCGCGTATTTGCCTTCCTGCGCCAGTAGTTCTTCGTGCGTCCCCAATTCGAGGAGGCGGCCGTGTTCGAGGAAGAGGATGCGGTCGGCCATGCGGACGGTGGAGAAGCGGTGCGAAATCAGAACGGCCATTTTCCCCTGAATTAATTCCGAAAAGCGGAGGAAGACTTCGTGCTCCGCACGAGCATCGAGGGCGCTGGTGGGTTCGTCGAGAATGAGGAGTTGGGCATTGCGCATGTAGGCGCGGGCCAGCGCGATTTTTTGCCACTGCCCTCCACTGAGATCGACTCCCCCTTCGAAGCGGCGACCGAGGAGTTGCTCGTACTTCTCGGGCAGCGTTTCTACTACTTCACTGGCCAGGCTCTTCCCGGAAGCATCCTCGATGCGCTCCAGGTTGTCGCGGTCGGCGATGCGGCCGATGGCGATGTTTTCACGGGCTTTGAGCTGGAAACGGAAGTAATCCTGAAAAATAATCCCCACGTTGTCGCGCAGGCTGCTCAGATCGTATTCGCGCAGATCACGGCCGTCGAGCAAAATGCGGCCTTCGGTAGGCTCGTACAATCGGGCAAGCAGCTTGACCAGCGTGGTTTTCCCGGCTCCGTTTTCCCCCACTAAGGCCAGGCGTTCTTCCGGATGGAGGGTGAAGGAGAGGTTTTGAATCGCGTATTCCTCCCGGTTTGGATAGCGAAAACTGACATTGTCAAACCGAAATCCCTCCCGAACAACTTCCGGAAAGGGAACTGCACCTTCCTTCGACCGAATGGAGGGCTCGATGGCAAAGAAGTCGAAGAGATCCTGTAAATACAACGCACTCTCCGCAATGCGGCTGAAACGATTCATGATAGATTGCAGCGCACTTTGCATCCGTTTAAACGAACCCGACAAAAAAGTAAAAGTACCCACCGTGATCGCTCCGCTGATTGCCTGAAAGATGATGAGCACTACTGCGGCATAGTAGGCCAAGGTGGCCAGCGTAGAGAAAATAGCGCCCCAGCCTGCCCGCTTGATACTCAATGCGCGGTTGGCGCGGTAGTATTGCATGGATAATTCTTCGAACCGATCCGAGATGAAACTCGATAAATCGAAAATTTTCACCTCTTTGGCGGTGGTATCGCTGGCACCCAGATACCGCAAATAATCGAGTTCGCGTCGTTCGGGAGTCCAACTGCGGCTCAGTGAATAGGACCGTTCATTGAAATAGCTTTCCCCCAGAAAGGAGGGCAGTACGGCAATGAATAGCAGCAAAATGAGCCACGGATTAAATGCGACAATCCCCACGGCGAGAAACAGAATCATGATCAAATCCTGCGCCTGGGAAAGCACCTGGCTAATCAGGATGGTACGGCCGGTCGTCTGTCGGCGGGCGCGTTCGAGCTTATCGTAAAATGTGGCATCCTCAAATTGGTATAGATCTAGCTGAGAGGCGTGCCGGATCAAATCGACGCTGGTTCGGTTGGCTACGAGATCCCCCAGGAGGCTGTCGAGCAGATTAATGCCGCGGTTCAGCAAATCGCTCAACAGTACCAATCCCAACTCCAGCCCCACCATCCACCACAGATAGGTCGTATCACTATCCGGATTGTCGATCACGCCGATGATTCCGTCAATTATTTCCTTGCCCACGTACAGGATAAGGGCCGGCATGGCTGCCTTTAGCAATCGCAGGATGACGTTGCCAATGGTCAGTTGCCGGCTGGTATTCCAGATGAGCCGAAAGAAGCGCGGCAAATTGCCGAGGGCGTCAATTTGGTCGCGCCAACTTTGTTTGGGGTCTTTATCCGTTGCCTTGTTTTTGGCCATAGAAAACCGGATGGTTATTGTGTGGTTAGATGACTTGTAGTAACAACGCTGCTTGAGGCTTAGGTTGAGAATTATCTAATGTGCCGATGAGTCAAAGGGCCAGTTTGATGAGGTGAAAACGTCTGCCTCCGGCCTTCTGTAGTCAATGTGATAAGAGTGAAGACTAAAGTACTAAATGACTAAAGTACTAATGGGAAGCATGGAGCAATCGCGCAAAGAAATACAACACGTCCGCACCCTCATCCGTGCGGAGCGGGAGGCCGATTTTGAGCAACATCAGCGGCAGATGAAGCGCCTCGCGCCCCAGCAACGGGTGGAGGAGGGGTTTTCCTGGTATCCGGTGGAGGTGGGCAAAAAAGGCTATACCCTCGGCGATCGGGCGTTTGTCATTGTGGAACGGACCACCGCCGAGCGACCCGATCAATTCCGGGCGGGCAAAACGGTGAGCCTCTATACCCGCAATCCAGCCGTGAAGCAAGGGGAGCGATCGGGAATTATTCAGTTCGTCAGCCGGGGGCGGATGAAGATTGTGCTCAATCACAGTGATTTTCCCGACTGGCTGGGAATGGGATCGATCGGGGTGGATCTGCAGTTCGACGACCGGACGTACCAGGAAATGGAAAAAGCCCTCGATAAGGTGGAAGGGGCACACGGCGATCGCCTCGCGGAGTTGCGCGATACGATTTACGGGCATTTTCCTGCCTACTTTTCTTCGACGCCCACCCTGACCTTGCCGGAGTTAAATGAATCGCAGGTCGAAGCCGTACAGGACATGGTCGCCTCCCAGTCGCTGGCGATCGTACACGGCCCGCCGGGTACCGGAAAGACGACTACCGTGGTGGCCGCAGTCCGCGAGCTGGTGCAACGAGAAGCTACCCTGCTGGTCACTGCGCCAAGTAATACCGCCGTCGATCTACTAACCGAACGCATCGCCGAGGCAGGAGTAGGGGTGGTGCGCATCGGCAACATCTCACGGGTGGATGAAGAAATCCTGCGGCATACCCTGGAGGTGCAGCTGTCGCAGCATCCGGAAGCCAAAACCATTAAGCGCGTGCGGCAGCAGGCCGCGGATGCCCGCAAAAAGGCGCAGCGTTACCGACGGCGCTACGGAGCTGAGGAGCGCCACGAACGCCGTGCCCTCTTTCGGGAGGCCGCCGAGCTGTCTTCCTGGGCCAATCAACTGGAAGATCGCTTGCTGGACCAAATTCTGAGCGCTGCCCAGGTCATTACCGCCACACTGGTCGGCTCTTCCAACAAGGTCCTACAGCATATAAAATTCCGCACCGTCATTATCGATGAAGCGGCGCAAGCGCTGGAGCCGGCCGCCTGGATCCCCATCTCGCGGGCTAGTCGGGTCATCCTGGTCGGAGACCCTTTCCAGTTGCCGCCCACCGTAAAATCGGACGAAGGCCGCCGCGGCGGCCTGGAGGTTACCCTGATCGAAAAGTGCATCCAGCGCGGTCACCCCAATCGCCTCTTGCGCACCCAATACCGCATGCACGAAGACATCATGGGCTTCTCCAATCAGCAATTCTATGGCAATCAACTACAGGCGGCCCCCTCGGTAGCCCGGCATCGCTTACCACTCGATGAAGAGCCCCCGGTCTTATTCATCGATACGGCCGGCTGCGGCTTCGACGAAAAACTCCACCCCGCTTACCAGAGCCGCTACAACCCCGAAGAATTCAATATTATCCTGGAGCATCTGTTGCTGCTCATCGGGCACATCCCACCGGAAGAAACGCTACCCGGTATCGCGCTCATTTCGCCCTACCGCGAACAGGTCGAACAAATGCAACGACGCATCGCCGAAGAAGGCCGCTTCGCCGAGGTCCCCCTGACCATCAATACCATCGATGGCTTCCAGGGCCAGGAGCGCGATGTCGTATACATCAGCCTGGTGCGCTCCAACAGCAAAGGCGAAATCGGCTTCCTCAAAGATTACCGCCGCATGAACGTAGCCCTGACGCGAGCTCGCAAAAAACTGGTAGTTGTCGGCGACAGTGCCACCGTAGGCCAGGATCCCTTCTACAAAGCTTTCCTGGAATATTGTGAAGCGCTGGGGGCGTATCAGACGGCCTGGGCGTATATGATGTAATCTGATGTTCTGATGCTGTGATCCTGTGATGTGCTTTTCCGGTCTGAAAAGGAGGTGATCGCAGAATCGTAGGATCAGAAAAACAGAAAATCAATGACCGGTGCAATCCCCAATCGACTGATCCAGAATGGCCACGCCGGAATCCAGCTCTTCCTTGGTTACCGTTAGCGGTGGGGCGATGCGGAAGACGCCACCGTAGCCCTTTACACGCACGATATTCATATTCAGACCGAGTTCCAGGCAGCGATCGGAGATGCGGTTGCCGAGATCCTGATCGGGGGTTTTACGTACTCGATCGGACACGATTTCGATGCCCAGCAACAGGCCTTTGCCGCGCACATCACCGATGCACTCGTGGCGCTGCTGGAGTTCGAGGAGCTGGCTTTTGAGGTAATGGCCCATCTCGCGGGCCCGTTCGGCCATTTGTTCCTGAAGGAGCAAGTCGAGGGTGGCCAATCCGACGGTGGCGCAGAGCGGGTCGGAGACGTGAGAGGTGACGTAAATGAAGCCGTGTTCGTAGCAGGTTTCTTCTAATTCCTTGCTGGTAATCGTTGCGGCGAGCGGCAGGCCGCCGCCCATCGTTTTGGAGAGCGTCAGGAAGTCGGGGGCTTCCTCGTATTCTTCGAAGGCGAAGTTCAGGCCGAGCCGGCCGAAGGCCGTTTGGGCCTCATCGTAAATGACCAGCAGCCCGCGCTCCGCGCACAGCTCACGCAGGCGCTGTACGTAATCGGGTTGGAGCTCGATGATACCGGCCGCACTGAGTACCGGCTCGGCAATGAGCGCGGCGTAAGCGCCGACCGATTGCTGGTCGGCTAGTTGCATGCCCACGTTCAGGCAGGTATGGTCGCAGGTGCCCTGGCAATGTTCGATGGGGCAGCGGTAGGTATTGGGGGCCGGAATCATCAGGCTGCCGGCCATGGCCGGGCCGTAGCCCCGGCGGGTTTTGGAGTAGGTATAGGATTGCGCCCCGGCCGTCATGCCGTGCCACGAACCGGCAAAGCCAATCACTTCAAAGCCGCCGGTGGTCAGCTTGGCCATGCGCAGCGCCACCTCATTGGATTCGGAGCCGGTATTCAAAAAAATACAGCGGTCGAGACCCTCCGGCAGCACTTCCGCCAGCCGGCGGGCCAGTTCGATAACCTCCGGCGACAGCATCATGCTGAGCAAATGGACAGCCCGGTCGCCGGCTGCTTGCATCGCTTCCAGAATCTTTGGATGGTTGTGGCCGAAGACGGAGCACATTTGCCCGGATGTGAAATCCAGGATGGGGCGGCCCTCGGTGGTGTAGATATAGCTGCCGCACGCGCGCTCGATCAGCGCCGGGGCAAATTCGCCGCAGTAGCGGATAAGGACATCTTCGGCTTCGGCGAGCCAGGTGGGGCGGTTTTGGTCCATCTTTTTTTGTGGAAGATGCAAATATTTAGGGGAAGTCCAAAGTAGGGTGCGCGCCGGTGGATTCAGGCTGCCACGGCTACTTACGATTTTAATTTGCTGGAGGCGGATGTGGCTCCCTTTTTGTTTAGGCCCGAGGATGCGGAGCTCATTCGAACGTTTCCGGAATTTTGGGAGGGGGTAGAGTTGGGTTGATTAGCTTCTCGACAGTGATGTATTCACCGCTTCAAAAAAGGGCGGATCAGCGATCCGCCCAATTCCAAACTCATTGTGTCTGTTCGTTAGCCAATTTCAATGACCCGCTTGGGCTTCGGCTTGGCTTCTTCGCGCTTGGGAATGTCGAGGAAGAGCACGCCGTCTTCATAACGAGCCGCGATCTGATCGGCATCCGCGGTTTCGGGGAGGGTGAAGGAACGGGTGAAGCTCTGGTAGCTAAATTCCCGGCGCGTGTAGCGCTCATCTTTGTCTTCTTCGGTGTGTTCGTGCCGCTTTTCGGAGGCAATGCGCAGTACGTTGTTGTTCAGCTCAATGTTGAAGTCATCCTTTGCCATGCCCGGCGCGGCGACTTCTACGGTAAATTTATCGTCGTCTTCCTTGACATTAACCGCCGGAATGGTGGTATTGGTCTTGGAAAATGCCCGGTTGCTCCAATCGAAAAAGTCGTTGTTGAAAAACTGATCGATCAGATTGCCAAAGGCCGGGAAATCGGGATTTCTGCGTACGAGTGACATGCGATCTGTTTTTGAAGTGAAATATTGGGTTATTCACTTTTAGGTATGCAGAATCTGTGCCAGCGCATGTTTTGCGCCATATTGGCAGTTGTCTTGGTTTGCCACACCTTTTTTGGTGACAATATGGCGCTAGAGAGCTTGGGGATTTATGCGGCCGTCCAGCCAAATCGTCCGCTCCAGGAGGCTTCCGGGGCTAGCTGGAGGAGCCCATCGCCATTATTGAAGGCATTTACGTTGCAACTCATGGGCTCGATAGCTAGCGCGTGGCGATCAGGATGGGTGAACAGTTGGGCGTAGGGAAAGCGGGCGGTTTCTTGCCAGAAGTGGAGGGAATATCGTTCACCGGATAGGTGGATGGTGGTTCTTTCGGAAGGGGAAGCCAGCAAAAAGCAGTTGTCGAGCACTTCCGAGCGGATGGGGCGGGGGACCTGGAATAGGTCGTAGTCGTAGCGTTTCCCGGTGGGGATCATGCGCTCATTGACGCCGATCAGTTGCACGGGGGGCACTTCCAGGGTGGCCGTGTCGATCGAGTCGCTTACGACGAAGTAGGGATGGTAGCCGATCCCGACGGGGATGGGATGTGTGAAGCGGTTTGTGACCGATATTGCGATGCTGAACCCGTGCTCCCGATGCATTCGGTACTGAACGCTTAAGTCGCAGGGGAACGGGTAGGCGGGGTGGTCTCCTGCATATTGCCAGCGGCATTCGACGAGCGCCTCCTCCTCCGTGAAGGATTCGGTCGTAAGCTCGAAGGCGTATTCCATGGCAAAGCCGTGCAGGGCGTTATGGCGTTCGGCATCGTTGCAGTCGAATTGATAGCGAACGCCCTGCCACGTGTAGGCGCCGTCTTCCAGTCGGTTGGGAAAGGGAAACAGCAGGCCGCTTTTGGCCCATCGGTTAAAATCGACCTCTTCGGGGGTGGTATAGCCATCGAGGGTATTCATCCCGTTCAGGCGCACCTGCAGCAACATGGCGCCGCGTTCGAGGAGGAAGCTCAGTTGGAACTCCCCGGATTGGTCGGCAACATCGTAGCGCGTGTAGGGACCGAAAGTGGATTTTTGGGAGGAGAACATGGGGGAGGAATGCTTTAATGTGTTAATCGATTGCCGTAGGCAATCGGTAATACGTTAATCTCACTTCACCACTGCCGGAGCTTCAGCCTTCAAAACTCCCATCAGTACCCCGTTCGACCAGCCGAAGCCGTCCTGTACGGGATACTCGCCGCCGCCGGCGAGGAGGGTGGTATCGATGACGTTGTATTTTTCGACCATCTTGCCCACGTTGTTGTACACCTTCGTGTTGAGGGTTGTCCAGCGGTAGGCGATTCGGTCCGCCAGGTCGTCGAAGCCGTAATTGCGCAGCCCCTGGATAGTTATCCATTGTAGCGGGGGCCAGCCGTTGGGGGCGTCCCATTGCTGGCCGGTTTCTTCGAGAGTGCTAACGACGCCGCCCGCTTTAAGAAAATCGCGCTCGATGGCAATAGCGGTGGCGCGTGCCTGCTCGGGTGTAGCTAATTCGAAGAAAAGTGGAAATACAGCAGCCAGCGAAAGTCGGTTGGTAAACGCAGCATTTTTCCAGTGATAATCCTGGAACAATCCTTTCTCGGCGTCCCAGCCGTAGGTGTTGATTGCTGTCCGCCGACGGGTTGCAGCTTCAGTAAAGGCATCGGCTTCTTCGGCATTTCCCTGGAGGGCATAGGCAGTAGCCAGGATGCGCTCTATGTCGTACAACAACGCATTGAGGTCGACGGGTAGAATATCCGTGGTTTCGATCGTGGATAGGTTTTGGCCGTCGGCCAGCCAGCGGCTACTGTAATCCCAGCCGCTTTCGGCACCGGAGCGCAGGTGCCGGTATACTTCGGGGGCCGGCCGGTCAGACGCTTCGGCGGTTTCCAAGTCTTCGCGGTAGCTTTCGGCTCTGGGGTAATCGCCGCGGTCGTAGTAGCGGTTGAGCAGACTGCCGTCGGGCATCCGCACCACGTGTAGGTCGGCCGAATCCGTGGCACTGCCATCCATCCACCAATCGTACTCGGCGCGCAGTTGAGGCAGATAATCTACCAGGATGGAAGAGTCGTTCTTGGTATCGGCCAGCAAGTGCACCATGCGGGCAAAGAAGGGCGGCTGGGAGCGAGTGAGGTAGTAGGTGCGGTTACCGTTCGGAATAAATCCGAGGGTATCGATGAGGTGGGCAAAGTTGCGTACCATCGATTCCATCAGATCGATTTCGCCAGATGCCCGGAGCCCCAGCATCGTGAAGTAACTATCCCAATAGTAGATTTCGCGAAAGCGCCCCCCGGGTACCACATAGGAGTTGGGCAGAGGAATCAGACTGCCCTTGGTAATGGAATCGGGTGGCCGGGTGAGGACGGGCCAAAGCGCCTCGATGTGCTCCTGGATGGTGCGGTCGGTATTGCTCTCGAAATCAGTGGCGTAGGTGGGTGGCATTTTGAAGTGGTCCAGCACGAAGGTACGCAGGTCGAAGTCGGCCCGCTCCTTGGCTATCTGGAAGTTGGCCATTATCTGATCGGTCGGATATTTGGGGATGACATCCACGAAGGTTTTACCGTCTTCGAATACCTGCTGCAACTGTACTTGTTCGAAAAGCTCTCCGAAGCGTTGGTCCGGTGGCAGGAACTGCTTGTTCTCGACGTATTGAACATCCGTTTGTGGGGCTTTTCTACAGGCATTCAGCCCGATTGTTCCGAAAATGACCATTAGTAGTAAACTAAAGTGAACCCGCTTGCGCGAGTAATGCCACCAACGATCACATGTGGTAAGGAATGCCATAATCCAAGATTGAGCCATTAATCTGAATGGCCCTAATATAGCGGAATATGGTAGATTGCTCTACACACCGCAAAACCAAAGGTCTTGCAATTTGGGTGAATCGTCAGTGAAATTATCTGATTTGCAATTGGATAAGTGTGGCGAGGAAAGTGGGGGAGGTGGGGAGGTTAGAAATGGAGTACCAATAATCGTGCAAAAATCCAATTAGCCCTTACGGGGCTGGTATACTACCAGGAAATCGAAAAGGATTCAGCAAACAGATAGAAATTTTCCCAAATTGAATCCGAAACTTTCCAAATATTGTTCGGTATTTTTTAGAGCGGTGGTCAATAGTTCGGGGCCGTGGCTGATCGAGAAGGCAGCGGTTAAACCGAGTGCTTCGAGTGCCTCTTTGGAGAGGTCTAATTTTCCGCAGCAAGCGACGACGGGAGTCTGAACGGCATGGGCCTGGTTGCAAACGGACTGGATTAATTTGCCATGCAGGGTTTGTTGGTCGAGGGCGCCTTCTCCGGTCAGCACCAGATCGACTTCCCGTGCGGCGGTTTTGAAGCCAATCAGGTCGAGCAGCGTAGCGGCACCGGGAAGTAGCCGCCCGCCCAGGAAGGCCACTGCCCCTGCTCCCATCCCGCCGGCGGCACCGCCGCCTTCCAAATCGGTTAGCGATAAGTGAAAGTGCTGCTCCAATAAACCGGCCAGGTGTTTGGTACCTGCTTCTAAACGTGCTACCGTTGCCTCATCCGCTCCTTTTTGTGGAGCATACACGCGGGCGGAGCCGATCAGCGGATTGGTCACGTCGGTTAGCGCAATTAATTCGAATTCTTTGGAATCGACAAATAAGCGAAAGTCATCGATCTGAGCGACCTGGCCCAGGTTGTAACCGATCCCCGCCAGGGTTTGTCCGGCTACGTCGTAAAACCGGTAGCCGAGGGCGGAAGCCATGCCCATCCCCAGGTCGTGGGTAGCGCTACCTCCAAGACAGAGGTAAATGCGCTGTACCCCCCGGCGGAGTGCCGCCAGGATGAGTTCGCCGGTTCCGTAGGTGGTGGTTTGGAGTGGGTTGCGTTCTGCTGCGGCGAGCTGTTCCAGGCCGGACGCCTCAGCCATTTCCACCACGGCTGCCTGCCCGTCGGCCGAAATGCCAAACCGGGCAGTGTGTGGCCGTCCGAGCGGGTCGCGGACGGTTGCCTCCTCGAAGTGGCCTCCCAGCGCAGTGGTCAGTGCCCGCAGGCTCCCCTCGCCGCCATCGGCAAGTGGAAGCTGTTCGCAGTGGTGGCCCGCCGCTTCCAGCCCGCGGGCCAACGCGGCACAGACGGCTACGGCCGGCAAACTGCCTTTGAAGGAATCGGTCGCAATGAGGATGTTCAATGGCCTCCCAATTGACCGGCCAATTGCTGAGTGTAGGCAGCAAGGTGACGGGCAATGTACTTACCAATAACATCGAATTCCAAATTGACGCGATCGCCTACGTGCATTTGCCTGAAGTTGGTATGCTCGTAGGTGTAGGGAATGATAGCCACCGAAAAAGTATCTGTTGTAGGTTCAACTACCGTCAGGCTGACGCCGTTGATGCAAATGCTTCCCTTGTCTACAAGCAAGTAATCGGGCTTTGGCGCGTACCGAAAACGGAAATACCAGCTTCCGCCTGCTTCTTCGATCGATTCGCAGGTGCCGGTAGTATCGACGTGCCCCTGTACGATGTGCCCGTCCAGGCGGCCGTCCGAACGCATGGCGCGCTCCAGATTGACGAGTTGCCCTTTCTTCCAGTCCCCCAGGCGGGTGCGCTCGAGCGTCTCGCGTACGGCCGTTACGGTATGGGTTTCGCCTACTACCTCCACGACCGTCAGGCAGATGCCGTCGTGGGCCAAACTCTGATCCACTTTTAGCTCCTTGCTAATGTCGCTGCGGATCGTCACGTGCACGTTACTCCCTTCAGTTTCCAACCGTTCGATGTGCCCGAAGGTCTCTATAATTCCAGTAAACATGTTTTTCGCTTTTACACCAATGGAAATACCTTGTAGGGAAGATAGTTTGGTACTTTGGTCTTTTGGTCCACCTCACCACCTTACCACCTCACCATCTTTGAGGCAGCGTTCCAGGGCGGCGCGCCAGTGATCGATGTGCAGCCCGAAGGTGGATTTGATTTTCTCTTTGTTCAATACGCTGAAGTGGGGGCGTTCGGCGGCGCTTGGGAAATCTTTGCTCTCGATGGCGTGTACCCGGCAGTTGATATCCAATAATTCGAGGATGGCTAAGGTGAAATCGTACCAGCTGGTGACGCCCTCGTTGCTGAAATTGAAAATTCCGCGAAGATGCGCCCGGTCGACGCTATCCGATTCGACGGCCTGAATCATGTGGAGGACGGTTCGGACGAGATCCCGGGCGTAGGTGGGGGTTCCTACTTGGTCGTACACCACGCGCAGCTCGGAGCGTTCGCGGCCGAGGCGTTGCATCGTTTTGTAAAAGTTGTGTCCAAAATTGGAGTAGATCCAGGATGTCCGAATAATCGTCGATTGTGGCAGCTGCTGACGGATGGCGAGCTCACCCGCCAACTTGGAAGCGGCGTAGGCACCAATGGGATCGAGCGCATCCGTTTCGCGCAGCGGGCGATTCAGATCGTTGCGATAGACGTAATCAGTGCTGAAATGAATGAGGTGACAACCGGCTCCGCGGCAGGCGTAGGCGAGATGTCCCGCGGCAGTTTCATTGATGCGAAATGCTTCCTGCGGTTCGCTCTCCGCTCGGTCTACCGCCGTATACGCCGCGCAATTAACGACGTAATCCGGTCGGATATCCTCCAGCATAGCAGTGATGGCTTGCCGATCGGCGATGTCGAGTTCCGCTCTGGAGGCGTAGTGAAATTGAAACTCCGGAAAGTTTGATTGGAGTGCGCGGCACTCCTGGCCGACCTGACCGCCGGCGCCGGTTACGAGAATAGTTGACATATGGATATTTACGTAAATTCCGTCCCCACAATTGTCAGACTATGCGCAAAATTACGGCCGATTATCTATTTCCCATTCATCAGGACCCGATGCAGGAGCAGGTGCTCATTATGGATTCGGAGCACCGCATTGCAGCAATCGAACCCCTCAAAGAGCACGATTCCGCTTCCGTGGAATTCTACCAGGGCGTTTTGATCCCGGGATTTATTAATACGCACTGCCATCTGGAGCTGTCGCATCTGCGGGGGCGGGTCGATACGGGTACTACCTTATTGCCCTTTCTAAAAGCGGTCGTTTCGTTGCGGGAGGTACCGCAGGAGGAGATTGATGCAGCCATCGAGGAAGCGGATCGCGCGATGTACGTCGCGGGTATTCAGGCGGTGGGAGATATCAGCAATAAGCTGGATACCGCGGCCATAAAGGGCGGCAGCCCAATCGACTACTACACCTTCGTAGAGATGTTCGATTTCATGCACGATGCCTGGGCCGAAAAGACGTTTGCAGATTATCGCGTGGTATACGAAGGGCAATCCGATTTGGGCAACAACCGCAAACAGGCGGTTCCTCATGCTCCCTACACCGTGTCTCCGTCCCTGTTTCAAAAAATCAATGCACTCAATGATCCGTCGGGAACGGTGAGCATCCACAATCAGGAAACGGCTGAGGAGAATGTGCTCTTCCAAACCGGCGGTGGGAGCTTTCCGGATTTCTTCAGGCATTTCAACGTCGCGCCCGACCACTTCGAGCCCATCGGGAAACCTTCCATCTATTACGCAATGGACCAGATGGACCCTACCTGCCGGACCCTATTTGTGCATAATACGATGACGACCGAGGCCGATATCCTGGCTGCGCAGGCGTGGGGGCAGAATGGGGTTTACTGGGCCACTTGCCCCAACGCAAATCTGTATATCGAAAATCGCCTGCCGCATTACCAGCGTTTCCTTAACACAAACGCAAATGTCACGATTGGAACCGATAGCCTCACCTCCAACTGGCAACTATCCATCCTGGAAGAACTCAAAACGATCGCCCGGTATCAGAGCTATGTGCCCTTTGCGACCTTGTTGCGGTGGGCAACCCTGAATGGTGCGGCGGCTTTGGGGTATGCAGACCGGCTGGGCAGTCTGGAAGTAGGGAAATCCCCCGGGCTGGTGTTGCTCGAGCATTTGGAAGGGCAGGAGCCGGCTTCTTTTCAATTTGGGACTTCTACCACGGCCCGTCGCATCATTTAGAAAGGAATAGCCTGTCACAATCCATCCGTTTTCCGACTTGTCAGGGGCGGATTATTTTGTTGTTTTGAATCGTGAAAGGTCCTATTGATACTATGCCATTATTTAAGCAGATCGATACAGCCGATGAGCTGAGAACCCTACGCAATCGGTTATACCAGGAGCGCTTGGAAAAAGAACTTCTGGCCAGGCGATTGGAGGAAGCGAATAGGGTGGGGCAGGCCGTTCGGAAAAAGCTGCGGGATGCCAACGAGGAGTTGTGCTCGGAGGTGCTCGAACTTCGCAGGGCCAATGCCCGGTTGCGCGCTACTTCCTGGAAAGCAGAGGAGTATGAGGATCAATTCTCCATCCTGTTTTCCAATGCGGCTGCTCATGTAATGCTCATCGATGGTGATTTGACTGTCCGGCGCATTAACCATTTACCGGATGGAGCTTCGGTAGAAGCTATTGAGGGAAGAAGCTGCCTGCGCCTGGTTGCCCGGCATCGCCGCGAGGTTTACACGGCCCATTTTGAGAAGGCCCGACGTACCCGGCAAATTGTAGAAGTAGTCGATGAGATTCCTCAACCCTCCGGAACCACCCGGCACTTTGTCCTTAAAATAGTCCCCCTACAGCAAGGGCAAGACGATACGAGTGGCTTTCTCTTGATTGCCCGCGATCGGACGGCCCTTGCTTCCGCTCAGCTTCAATTGCGTAAGCAGGCGGTAATTTATCAAAACCTCTACCAGTACGGCAAAGAAACCATGACGCGGATCGACACTGATGGCACGGTGATCGATATCAACTGTAGTTTACTGGGATTGGCAAAGGAGGAGTTAATCGGAAAGTCGGTGTATCAGATTGCGCCACCGGAAGTGATCAAGAACACCACGGATGCTTTCGAGGCGGTCATGTCCGGCGAGCAACCGTTTGTCGATTACTTCACGGAATTGGTGGACGTAGATGGGAACCAGGTTTTGCTGCAAAGTCTTCTGTTTCCGGTGAGGGTGGAGGATCAAGTGGTTGAGGTAGTCATTAAAACGCGGGATATCAGCGAGCTCAAGCGCAGCGAGCAGGCGCTGAAGGAGCTAAGCGAAAGTTTGGAGCAACAGGTGGAGGCCCGGTCAGAGGAATTGGAGGCGCAAAAAGAAGCCCTCCAGGAGGCAAACTCCTACCTCGACAGCTTCGTCAATGGCGCCGCCCACGACCTGCGGGCACCGATTACGCAAATAAAGGGATTCTTGATGCTGGCCCGAGATCTTGAAGATCCGGAGCAAATCCATTCCATCCTTAAAGAATTGGAGCAGGCTACTTACAACATGGAACGCACCCTAAACGGGATGATCGATTTAATCGATTTTGCCCGCGAGACGGGCTCCGGTTCCGTGCGAGTCGATCTGTCGGCTATCGTGTTGGAAACGATCGATGGGCTGTTTCCCATGCTGGAAGAAGCAAAAGGTACGATTTGTGTCGACATGCCTCCCCGATTAGAATTCGGTTATATCCAGCCCTATCTGAAGAGTGTTTGCTATAACTTGTTAGCGAATGCCATCAAGTACCGATCCTACGAGCGATCACTGCGCGTCATCGTCAGCGCCCGCCGGGAAACGGACTACGTGGTCTTAAGTATAAAGGACAATGGTATTGGCATCGATATGGAGCGCTTCGGTCAACACCTTTTCCAGCCTTTCAAACGGCTTACCGCGGAGCGCGAAGGAACCGGCATCGGCTTGAGCATCATCAATAAAGTCGTGCGGCGCAACGGAGGCTACATCGAAGTGGATAGTAGCCTCGGAAAGGGTGCCCGCTTTACGGTCTATCTGAAATCAATGCCGGTTTAGCTTCTCTGGTTTATTTATTGCGAAATTGTTTGATCACGCGTACGACACCGGCTGGTAATACCCGATTGGCAAGATTTACCAGGTTGTTGTACCGGCGCATTTCAGCGCTGTCGATGCCTTTGCGGTCAGCGAAGGTCGTTGTAATCCGGTTGCTGTCTTTTTTACTCAGCTCGCTGGTGGGCCGCCCGTTGGTATAATAATACAAGGCTAAGGATCGGCGGCTGCGGTCGGGCGGGCAGGTCAGCGGATCGGGATGCCCGTGCCAACTGTCTCCTGTGGTAGAGAACATGGCAATGCGGTTAAAAACCGGCAGTATTTTAACTACTCCGGTACTCATGTCGCGTTCCCAGAGTTCGAAGTGGCCGCCGTACGATTCCTCCCAGTCTTCGTTGAGGTAAACCAACAAATTCAACCGTCGATCCAGCCCCATTGTCCGGTGCTTGTGAAAATCCACGTGGATTTTCAGGAAGCCCCCCGGCTTGATTTCGTGGAAGCCACCGCCTTCAAAGTAGGGATCGGGGATAAGGACTTCTTCAATGCCGGTCAGCTCTTGAAGAAAGCGCAGAAAGACCTCGGAATTTAGGAAGTGGACCAACTTGCGCGTGCAGGGGCCGAACTGTTGCTCACCTTTGCTGGCGTGCTTGTTTTCGTTGGGGTTTTTGTAGAAAATGGTGTCTTTCTCCTGCGAGAGATCGGGAAACTCTGCGAGTACTTTCTTCAAAAACTCCGGCTGGAAGAAGTTATCGATATAGATGTTCGGAAACGGCTGATTTTGAGTGTATTCTGCCGATTTTTGGGCAGCTACGGCCCGGAGGTCCTGAAACTCGGGGGCCAGCATGTCCTCGTGCATAGTTGACGTATTCTGATTTGGTGACACAAGATAAGGCGCACACAATGGATTATACAATACGAGCAGGTGATCTTGGCGATGAGTCGGGTACCTTATAAACCGCAATCGAGGCGTTTGCGCTTTAGCAGTCAAAGCCGGAAGGCAATTTTTCCTATCTTTGAATATCGCTAAGTCCGTACCACGGCCGCCGTGGTATGGGTCCGATCGGAGTCGCTAGCTGGGGCGTCGGTCGGTACCATCCCAAGAACATAGAGTATACATTTGCATGGGAAAATGGTTACTGCTTTGCTCGTTGGTCATTGGCAGTCCGATCTGGTTGCAGGCGCAGAGTTGTGGGATCCTCGACACCCTGTCCATTCCCCGTCCGATCAATCCCGGTGCCGCTACCGCCGCTTATACGCTCACCGTAGCTGACTATCAAAACGATGACCTTGCCGATCCGATGCAAGGAGTCTGCGGCATTGAGCTTCACTTTCTTCACCAATACGTCGATAAATTATCCATTGAACTGACTGCTCCATCGGGGCAAACGGTAGAGCTGGTAGGGCCCATATCGACGATTGAAAACGGCAACTCCACGCAAAGCACCCGGTGGTTCATCGAATTTTTGCCGGCCTCCGAACTGGTAGAGCCGGATAGCGGCCTACTCGACCGTTGGAACAACAACCAGGACTTCAATTGGCGAGCCGGAGGCACCTACACCGGGTCGTACTACCCGGCTACCGGCGATCTCGAAGACTTCAATAATGGGGCGGTCAATGGGGATTGGACGATACAAGTGACGGGTACCCGCCCCTTTCAAGCTGGGGCAATTACCTATTTCCGCATTCAATTTTGTGACGAAACCGGAGTGGATTGTTGCTTCGCTTTCGCCGGCGATCTCAATGCACCCGACCTGGAAGCTTGCCAAGGCGCCGATACCCTGGAGCTCCAAACGGAGCCGTTTTTTGCATTACCCCGGGCCGATAGCCTGGAGTACGGGTATACCTATCTCATTGCCCGCGACGGTATTTACACGGCAACGGATTCGGTGTTGGATTTGCGTGGTTATAGTGCCGGAACCTACACCCTTTGCGGGCTGTCGTATCTGCGGGAAGAATTTACCAATCTACCCGCCCCGGATGGTGTACTCACCATTGCGGATCTCCGGGCTGATCTGGAAAGTGATACGCCAAGTTTGTGTGGAGAGATCACCCCAAACTGCCAACTCGTTACCATTTATCCCGTGCCGGATACTACCGTAATCGATTCGGTTATTTGCCCGGGTGAAAGTGTAACCGTCGGCACCATGTCCTTCAATACCACGGGGACGTATCTGGTCGATTTACTTACTGCAACCAGTTGCGATAGTATCGTGCAGCTCGATCTACTGGTGTTGGCCGAAAATCGTGTCGGCCTGGACACTACCATTTGCGCCGGGGAGCAGGTGCAAGTTGGGACCCAAACTTATTCGACCACGGGTGTATTTGTCGATACCCTTTCATCGGCTAATGGTTGCGACAGCATTGTAACGCTCGATCTGACCGTGCTTGATCCCATTCAGACAGATTTGGAAGCGGTCATTTGTCCCGGTGAGTCCGTATCGATTAATGGCATCGACTATACTTCGACGGGAGTATTCGTAGATACGTTGGTGTCAGCGGTGGGCTGTGATAGTGTCGTTCGTTTGGATTTAACTGTTTTGGCACCGCAGGTGGACGTACAGGGCCTTGGGCCAATAACCTGCTTCAGCCCCAGCGTAACGCTCGATGCGTCCGCTTCGAGCAGCGTAGGAGCCATCGAATACCGATGGTTTGATCCCTTCGATAATCTCATCGGTACGTCGGCTCAACAAATGGTTGGTCAGGCCGGAACGTACCGCCTGGAAGTAACCGACCGTCTGAACGGAGTGGCATGCACGGATGAATCAACCATAACCATCCTGGATGAACGGGTCAATATTGAGGCGGATGCCGGTCCAAATCAGGTATTTGGTTGTGCGGATACCACTCTTGTCCTCGGGGGAAGCAATACCTCCGCAGGGGCGGATTTTGTCTATAATTGGACGACGACCGATGGCCGCCTGGTCGGTGCAACCGATTCACTGACGGCCGTTATCGATCTGCCCGGCACCTACCAACTGCTGGTTGAAAACCAGGTTACCGGTTGCCGGGATAGCGCCCAGGTTACCGTTTCGGATGTGCGGCAGCTTCCGGTAGTCGATATCGGACCTCCGGCAACGCTCACCTGTGCGCAGCCGGAAGCGACGCTCGGGGGAAGAGCTACTGCTCAGGGGCCTTCAATCGCATACGAATGGTCGCTGGATAATCAGGTCCTTCCCGACCAGACCCGCTCCTTGACGGTAGCGCGGGGAGGCAGGTATCAACTCACTGTCCGCAACGTTGCTACCGCCTGTGTGGATAGTGCTTCAGTCGAAATTGCGGTCGACACGCTTCGCCCTGCTCTATTCCTGCCCGAGCCCGGATTGATCAATTGTGCTAATGCTTCCCGGCCGATAGAAGTACAGGTTTCCGAGGGTGGAGCCACTCCCTTCATCCAATGGTCTACAACGGATGGTCAGATTGCAGGCAACCCCAGTAGCCAAAGTATTACTGCCGAACAGCCCGGTAGGTATCAAGTGCTGGTCCGCCGGTCGGAAAACGGCTGCCAATCGATTGGTCGGGTAGAGGTTCGGGATACCTTTACCGCCCCTATGGCTCAAATTGTGCCGCCGGTCAATCTGGATTGTATACGCACTTCCGTGTTGCTCGATGGGAGCAATTCGGTAGCAGGGCCGGATGTGCGCTTCGAATGGATAACTACCGACGGCAACTTATCCGGACCTACCGACGAAGCTACCGCTACCGCAACGCGCATTGGCACGTATCAATTGCTGCTTCGGGATACCATCACCGAGTGTACCTCGCAAGCGAGCGTGGCGGTAGCAAGTGATGCTCAACTGCCCGCTGCTGCCATTGAAGGGGCAGTAGTCATTAGCTGTGCGCAACCGACAACCACCCTTTCCATTGGCACTTCCAGCCAGGGTACCAATTTTACCTACCAATGGATTGGCCCCTGCATTCAACCCAGTCCGGATGGTTTAGAGGCACTCGTGAGCTGTGCGGGGACTTACTTCTTAGAGGTGCTCAACACCGGTAGCGGCTGCACGGCAATGGATAGCGTGGCGGTAGTGGCCGATAGTGCCGGTATCAACCTTGCTATTGCACCATTTGAAGTGTTGAACTGCAATCGAGCGGAAGTTCTTCTGGAGGGAACCGCGACGTCATCCGGCGGAAGCCTGACCTATCAGTGGTCGGGGCCTGACGGCTTACTTGGCAGCGCCCCCAATCAAACAGCCGACCAGGCGGGTACGTACCAACTACAGGTAAGTCGTTCGGATAATGGCTGCAGCGATTCGCTGGCAGTATCGGTCGCAGCGGATACAGTCGCTCCGATTGCCGATGCGGGTCCGGACCGAACCCTCGACTGCCGCCAGCCGAGTGTCCTGCTTGGTGGTCCTTCCACAAGTGCGGGGAATTTTTTCCAGTACACCTGGCGCAAGGTGGGGAGCTCCGAGATCCTGGGAGAGGAGTTGCAGTTATCCGTAGCCGAGCAAGGTATCTTCGAACTGACCGTAGAGGATAGGCGCAACGGTTGCTCTACCACTTCCGGAGCAGTTGTTCGGGCCGAGCAAAATGCGCCGTTGGTACGGATTAGCGGAGAGCCGGGCATTGGTTGTGCCAGTCCCATAACCGAACTGAATGGAAGCACGACTCAATTGCCCGATAATTTTGCCATCACTTGGACGGGGCCTTGCCTGGTTGGTCCGGCTGACGAACTAGTTACTCAGGCGGAGTGCACCGGAATGTATGGGCTGGCGGTCGAAAACCTGGATAACGGCTGCATCGGCCGCGATTCGGTGGAAGTGGAGACTATTCCGAATGAAATTGTAGCTCAACTGCCCGATACTGTAGCCTTGCCCTGTGCCTCCGGGTCAGTGGTTCTTTCCACCGAGGGGAGTTCCGGTGGGCTGGTCGAGTGGTTGTACGAGGGGGGCCCCATTAATCTACCCGCCACCAATCCGGAGGTAATGGGGATTGGTAACTATACTATGATTATTACCAATCTCGGCGCTACCTGCTCCGATACGGCCTATACCGAGGTAGTGCCTGATTGTCAGGTGCTTGCGACGCTGCTCCCTCCCGATCCGCTGACTTGTGATCAAACCGAAGTAGTACTTGATGGCCGGTTTTCCTTTTCGGGAGGCCCATTGGAGGTCGAATGGCTATCCAGTCAGCCCAACTGTTTGTTCGATGACGATCCTGACGACCTGCGCGCCCGCGTGTTGTGCCCGGGTACATACGGGCTGGTGATCCGCAATACGGCACTCGATATCAGCGATACCACTTTCGTGGAGATCGAAGAGGATATCATTCCTCCCCTGGCCGATGCCGGCCTGGATCGTCGGCTAACCTGTAACGAACCGCAGGCTATCCTTTCCGCCGCTGATCCGGGAGCGGGGAATTTCGAATACCTTTGGATTAATATCAGTGGCGATACCATTAGTCAGGTACCGTCGGTAGTGATTCAGACGGGTGATGTTTACTTCCTGGAGGTGCGAAATAGCAGTAATGGTTGCCGGGCGACCGATGAGGTGGTAGTTCGGCAGGATAATAGCCCGCCAACCGTTGGCTTCAGCACGCCCATCCTTCCCTGCGAGCAGCCGAACGTGATTATCGAAAGCTTTGTGAATCCGTCGGCTACCGAATATACCTACCAATGGTCGGGGCCGGGCATCATTGGTACTAGCGTAGCGTCTATCATTACGGTAGAGCGTACGGGCCGTTACTACCTCACCGTGACGGACACCGAGCGCGGCTGCGTCGTCGTGGATAGCGTCGACGTGATCGAGCAGCAGTGTGATCCCTGCCTGGAAATCGACCGGCCGGATACACTTACCTGCCAGGTAACCAGCGTCAGTCTGGCCGGCTCCTTCTGCGATGATTGTGACGGATGTACGCTGCAGTGGTTTTTCGAGGGAACCCCCATTCCCGGCGCAACTCAGCTGACCTACCTGGCAGACCAACCGGGGCAGTATCTGCTGCAAGCCACCGATACGCAAGGCTTTACCACGACGCGTGGAGCACAGGTAGTGGCCACCACCGAACCGCCCAGAGTGCCAATTGGTCCCGATCGCTTTCTCACCTGCGATAGCACCGCAGTAACGCTGGGGCTATTTGACGCTCCTCCTGAGCTGCTGGCGCTGGAATACCAGTGGAGGGATAATACAGGAAATGAACTAGGCACCAACCGATTGCTTCAAGTACAGGCAGAGGGCACCTACCGACTCACCGTACGGGATCCGAAGACGGGTTGCACTGCTGATAGTACCCTGGTAGTGGCTTATGATACCATTACGCCCATCGCGGAAGCCGGGCCCGCAGCAACCATCGATTGCGATAACAATTTCGCATCGTTTAACGGTGCGGGATCGAGCACCGGTCAATCCATTCGCTACTCCTGGTCGGGGCCCGTTGCTTTTTGTATCGAAGGCGGCAACACCCTAAATCCGGTGGTCGGGTGTGCAGGAAGGTATACGCTGACCGTGAAGGAAAGCCGGAATGGGTGTACAGCAACGGATACAGTGCGCCTCATCGCCCGCGATGCCCTGCCGCCTATCGTTCCGTTACCGGATACCAGCATTACTTGCCGGGCTGCTGCAGTCGATCTACAGGCTGCGCTCCCTGTGCAGGGAGATTACCGGGCGGAATGGTGTGCCGCTAACGGCAATACCATCTTACCCGGAACGTGTGTAGAGGGCAATACGCTGACGGTTGATACTCCGGGCCGCTATCGCTTTCAACTGATTGATAACCAGACCCAGTGTCCGAATAGTTTTTTTGTAAATGTCACCGATGGCCGGGTGGATCCAACTGCTGAAGCGGGCGTTGGGGATACCCTGTTCTGTGGAGTAGATAGCCTGCTTTTATCCGGATTCGGACGCAATGCAGCAGGCGATTCAATAGGCTTAACCTACCTGTGGACGAATGCCTCCGGACTGCCGGTCGGGGAGGCGGACACGCCTCAGCCCTACGTGTTCGCTCCGGGGCGCTACCACTTGGAAGTAACGGATACACGCAATGGATGCTCCGCTACGGACAGCGTCGAGGTATTTCGCGACCGGGAAGCCCCACAGGTGGTGATTAACCAGGCGGCTCCGCTGAACTGTGGAAACGACCGCACCCGCCTTTCCGCCCAGGTACAGACAGTAAGCGGCCAGGCGCGCTTCCGGTGGAATACTCAGTCGGGTATGCTGCTAAACGGAGGGGAGACGGCCTCCCCATTAGTAGAAAGTGGAGGCATTTACCTTTTGACGACCACCGATCCGGTAAATCAATGCGCCGTACTAAACGCAATCCGGGTAGAAGAAGACAAGCGACGACCGGATATACAAATCAATGACCTCGATGAACTGCGCTTCACCTGCCTGGCCGATAGCGTAGTACTCGATGCCTCCGGATCGGTTGCTGCTACTGGATTGCCCCTGTCCTACACCTGGCAGGCGCTGGCCGGAGGAGGGCAGTTGGAAAGCAACGGTACCCCAATCAATATCGCTCGCTCCACGGGCACCTACCGGCTCATTGTGCAAGATCTTGGCAATTTTTGCCGCGACACCCTCACCTTTAATCTCGGAGCGGAACGCAGCCTTCCCCCCGTACAGGCCAACCAACCAAATACGCTGACCTGCGACCGGCAAACAGTGCTGCTTAGCGCCGCCGTACCCGGTGCGAGTGGGCAGGTGCAGTTTCAGTGGAGGGGCCCCGACAACCAGGTAATTGCAACCACCCCGGATGTCAGTGTTTCGGAACCGGGCCGCTACCAACTTGACGTAACCGATAGCACAACGGGATGCAGCAACAGCTTGGAGCGAATGGTAGTTGCCAATCGCGTCCTTCCCGAAGTAGTGATCGATCCACCCAGCCCACTTGGATGCGATGGGAATCCCCGCCTGCTCGACGGCAGCCGTTCCACGCGGAATGGGGACATGACCTATACCTGGACGAGCCGGGACGGTCGCCTGGAAGGCCCCGCAGATTCTATCCTGGCACTGGCTAGCGAACCCGGTTGGTACGTGCTCGAGGTGCTGGATACCCGCACCGGTTGCAGCCAGACGGATAGCGTTTTCCTCACGGCCGATGCCAATCCCATTACCCGGGTCGATTTTGAGGTGTTGCCCACTTCCTGTGGCGATAGCCCCCGCGGCGGACTCCTGTTATTTGGGATAGAAGGAGGCAATCCGCCTTATCGCTACCGCATCGACAACGGGCCTCAGAGCGACCGGCTCCTATATGAAGACCTTCCCGTGGGAACCTACAATCTACAAGTCGTAGATCAGGATGGCTGCGAA
The DNA here is from genome assembly GCA_964504335.1 of uncultured Saprospiraceae bacterium. GTDB lineage: Bacteria > Bacteroidota > Bacteroidia > Chitinophagales > Saprospiraceae > CAZDET01. Next base: position 27,972 of record CAZDET010000001.1, on the reverse strand, counting down.
GCGATGACTGCGTTTGAAATTCCTCCCCCCGATAGCATTGAAGTAGAGTTAGGACCGGATGTGGAAATCCGGTTAGGGGATTCGGTGGAATGGCTGCCGCAAATTCAGGGAGGCATTATAGACACCTTTTTCTGGGAAACCAGTGGCCCGCTATCCGATGCTGCTGCCCTCAATCAGGTCATCCGGCCCGAAACGAATTACGCTTATCAGCTGACGGTTGTAAGCACCAATGGTTGCCGGGCCACCGATATCGTAAGGGTCTTTGTGGTGAAGGAGTCCCGCCTGTTCGTTCCCAATATATTCAGTCCCGGCAGCGATGGCCGAAATGACCGATTCTTTCCCTTCGCCGGACCGGAGGTGGTAGAAGTAATCTTTCTGCGGATATTCGACCGCTGGGGAAATCTCGTATTCCAAAATGAAAACTTCCTGCCCAACGATCCCACCTCGGGTTGGGATGGTACACTGAATGGTACCTCCCTCAATCCTGCCGTCTTCGTATACCAACTCGAAGTGGTACTGGAAGACGGCAGTCGGGAAGTGGTATACGGGGATGTCGTACTAAAGCGCTAGTCGTTGGAAACGGATTGTTCGATTTCCCGTTCGCGGTGTGCCATGTGGAAGGGGCAGCGCGATTCCTTTTTCGACGGAGCTTCCGCCGACGGATGGGTGCGGTAGAAATAGTTGGGGCTCTTCACCACGTTGGAATACTCGCGGTGATAAACATCCATAGTAGAGCCGGCGGTAGGCGGAACGATCCACGTCCAGTCTGCTTCTACGGGCCGGCCACGGCGCTCCTCGGAGCGTTCGAATTGGAGAAATAATTCGGCTGCGGTATGATGATCCAGCATGGAAACCCCGTCAGCTTTATAGGAGTACAGCACCGCGGTATTCAATTCAGTCAGTGCCCGGTCTTTCCAAAGATTGTCGGTGCGGTTGATGTCGAGGCCCATGTGTTCGGCAACTGTTGGCAGGAGGTTGTACCGGTCGGCGTCGCCGAAGTTGCGGCTGCCCACCTCCGTAACCATATACCAGCCGTTGAATGGCGACATTGGGTAGAGGATTCCACCAATTTCTAGGGTCATGCTGGAAATAACCGGTAGGGAGTGCCACTTTAGGTTCAAGGATTCGAACCAATCGTATTCCGGATGGCGAATCACGACCTCTTCCACCGAAGGCCACTCAAAAAACTGGTGGGAGCCGTCGGGTAGTTGAAAGACAACGGGAAGTACGTCGAAATGGGTCCCAGTTCCTTCCCAGCCCAGGCGTTGGCATAGATTGGTGAATTCGACCTGGGAAGGATCGCCGACAATCGTGCCATCAGCCTGTGTGTAGCCGGCATAGCGAATGAGCTGATCGTTGAGAATGAGCAGCGGAGGATCGTTGGTAGGCGACAGGGGCGCAAAAATGCTGATCGTATTGCGAATCTTTCCGCCGTTGAAAGCAAAGTCAAGATGCTCTTCCAAGGAGGCAAAGGCATCCTCGGGCCGATAAATGTGACGGCAATCGCGCACCTTCAAACTGGCCCAGTAAATGCGGCCAATGCAGCGGTTGCTGTTGCGCCAGGCAACCCTGGCACCGTACGTCAATTCCTCTTCGGTGTGGGTGTACGTACCGGTTTCCTCAATAATCTGGCGCACGCGCTCGAGGCGCTTCGGCAGTTCGTCGGGCCGGTGAATCGCGTGGTAGTACTGTGTGAGAAAGTCTTCGGCGGCAGAGAAGAGCGCCTGGGCATTAAGAGTGGGGTGGGACCTCAAGGTTCCAGTTGTTGCGTAGGACATTGATATGCGATTAGATGAATGACCGCTACGGGAGCGGCGGGGGAATTCTATTCACGTGTGTCCATAGCAATGCAAATCTAACAATTCATTAACTTTTTTCTCTCCATCGGAATTGCCTCCAATTTTTGGAAGCGGGCATCTACTGATGAGTTAGATTCAATGGATGGAAAGTAGACTCCTTGCCGTCAGACGCATATAGAAACTACTCTTAATTCGTAGTTGATGTCCAAAAAAAGTCAAAAAAGTTGATTTTCCGTCGATAGGATCAAAAAGCGTAAGCTGACAGCTTACTGAGCGATCTGCATGAGTTCCCTTGCGTTTTCCAGTGCCGAATCGCTGGGGGGGCTCTGGCTTAGCATGATGGCAATAGCACGGATGCGCTCATCCTGGGCGAGTTTGCGAATTTTTGTGGTGGTGCGCTCATCTTCATCCGATTTATAAACGTAGTAGTGAACGTCGGCTCGGGAAGCCACCTGTGGCGAATGGGTGATCACCACCACCTGATGATGCTCGCTGAGGCGATCCAGGATATTCCCCATTTTCAGTGCCACATCGCCGGAAACGCCGGCATCAATTTCGTCGAACACCAGGGTGGGGAGTGCCATGGAGCGTGCGACTAATGATTTGGTTACTAACGTGAGGCGCGAAAGTTCGCCACCGGAGGCCACATCCCGGATGGGTTGGGGCCGGCTGCCTTTATTGGCGGTGAAAAGGAATTCGACTTCGTCGAGCCCCACTTCGGTTAGCGAATCGGTTTCCCGAAAATCAACCTCCAGACGGGAAGCGGGCATGGCCAGCGTTGAAAGCGATTCCACCACCCGGCTGGAAAATTCGGGAGCCACCCCGTGGCGTCGTTGGCGGAGCGTAGCCGCCTGTTCGCGCAGCTGCCCTTCGAAAGTAGCCAATTCGGCTTCCAATCGCTCGATGTTGCCGCTGAGGTCTTCGAAATCCCCAATGCGCTCCTGCAGCTCCGCCTGAATGCGGAGTAATTCAGCGACGGTCGGTACCCCGTGTTTCTTCTGAAGGCGGTAGATGAGATCCAGCCGTTCCTGCACGATCTGAATGCGCTCTTCGTCGTATTCCGTTGCCTCGGCTACGTTTTCCAACTCCGCACTGAGATCCTGTAATTCCGCCAAAATTCCCTGTAGGCGGTCGGATAGCTGCCCGACCTGGGGATCTACTCTACCCATTTGGTGCAGATTCACCCCCACTTCCTGAAGTTGATTAAGAACGGATTGCTCGTTTTCACTCAGTAGCTGAAAAGCACCGGCCGTAACGCGCTTGATTTCTTCGGCATTGTTCAGCCGCGAAAGTTCCTCTTCCAGGCTTTCCTGTTCGCCTTCGGCTAACTCCGCTGTCGAAAATTCTTCGAGTTGAAACTGGAGGTACTCTAGATCCTTGGCCGCGTTTTCACTACTTGCCTTTAGCTCGGATAGCCGGCGCTTTTTGGCAGCATACTCCTGGAATTCCCGCTGGTAGGACTTTAAATCGGGCAGGTTGCCGGCCATGGCATCCAGCAGGCGGAGTTGAAACCGCTGGTTGTGAATGTCGAGCGCGTCAAACTGCTGGTGCAGGTCGACGAGTACTTTGCTGAGGTCCTGGAGAATATTGATGGTAGCAGGGGAATCGTTGATAAATCCCCGCGACTTGCCGGATGGGACAATTTCCCGACGGATGATGAGCTCTGGATCGAAATCGAACTGATGCTCCTGAAAAAAGGCGTGCAAATCGTAGGCAGAAATGTCAAAGCGGGCTTCGATGACGCATTTTTCCGATTCGTTGTAGAGCGAGCGGGTATCCGCCCTTTCCCCCATGATCAGACCAAGTGCGCCAAGCAGAATGGATTTACCGGCTCCCGTTTCTCCGGTGATGATGGTCAGGCCTTCGGCAAATTCAATCTCCAATGAATCGATGATGGCATAATTCCGTATCTGCAAACTCTTGATCATACGCTCATTTCCAGCTATTGGGCAAAATTACGCGTTTTGCTGTTAAAGTCAGCATGAATGGTATCCGGATCGGAGCGGAAATGGTTGTTCAAATTAGCCAAAAATCCTTTATCGTGAAACCACAACTCCTACTGACCGGCCTGATGCTGCTCGGAATATCGTGCACAACCGACCCGGCGACGAACGATTGGATCCAATTCGATCTGTCAGATTACAATGTACCCATACAGATTATTGCCCCGGATAGTGTGGAGGTAGAAACTTCGGAAATGTCCAGTGTTGTGCGTGATATTATCGTTACTGACCGGGCAAACTATCAGCTTCAAATCTTCACCAGCCCGGCCTTGACCCAGTCGGTAGAGGAAGTACGGAACAGCCAGCAACAAATCATTCGGGAGAACCCCTACTTTCAGCAATTCCTCGAAGTGGAGGAAGATCGCTTCCTGTATGAATTAAACATCGATGACCAACAGGTCTACGGCTTTCGGCGCATTTTCCTGGTCGATAAATTGGAAATTACGGTCCAAAACGGACTGGGTACCTTGCTTTCGCAAGAGGAAGCCCTTCGGATGCTAAGTAGCATACAACGAAAGTAGAAGCAAAAACGAAGAGGTGTCCTTGATTAATCGAACGATTGATTGGAAACCCGGGCTGCTTTCACCAGCTCCTGGTACTCCTCCGGGGTCAAGCCATCCGTACAGTACTGGATAGGATCGACCTTTACGCCATTTTTAATGACCTCGTAGTGGCAATGAGAACCCGTAGATTGACCGGTACTACCGATTAATCCGATCTGCTGGCCGCGAACCACTTCATCACCCACCTTGACACTCACTTTACTCATGTGAGCGTAGAGAGATTGATAACCGTAGTTGTGCTCGATTAATACCATTTGTCCGAATCCACCGTGATATCCTGCTTTCACCACCTTTCCGGCACCGGTAGCCTGAATGGGCGTTCCGCTCGGAGCGGTGAAGTCGATGCCATAGTGCATCTTGCGGACCTTGTGGATGGGATGAATACGGTATCCAAAACCGGATAGATAATTCAGATTGCGCTTCAGTTTGTCGGAGCGAACAGGCTTGATGCTCGGAATGGCTGCGAGCATATCTTCTTTCTTCTTCGACATCATTGTGATGGTGTCGAGGCTGCGCGACTGAAGTACCATCTGATGGCGGAGGCGGTCGATCTGCTCGCGCAACTGAGCCATTTTCTCGCCGGTGTATTTGAACTGACGAAGATCCTCGTTGGCATCGTGGCCGCCCTGGCCACCTATCCAAACGTTTTCGTCAATTGGCTCCATACCGAAAATCATTCGGTGAGCATACGCGTCGCGCTTCTGCAGGTTTTCTAAAACCGTTGAAAGCTCCTGAAACTTCGACTCAGCATCTGCCAGTTCGTGGGCAAGTTGCTCGTTCTCGGTTAATAGGAGGTTTTCCGTGGGAGATGGAAAATATCGGTGTGTAAGTAGAGTCAGAACGAAAGCGGTAAATACCGCAGCACAAACGAAGCCGAAGATGCGAAGTAACGTATAGCTTAGGGGTTCAACTACTCTTTCGTAACGCAGTGTTTGCGTATTGAAGATGAACTTCTCTCTCCTCATAAGTAGGTTCGTTAGCCAGGAATATCCGAATCCCAAATTGTGTTGATGCCCAATCTAATCGATTGAATGCCTATAGTGTTCTCTAGAATTCGGTTTGTTTTCTCAGTCGTACGTTTATGGTGGCTGGTCCAAAAATAGAACGCCCTATTCTTTTTGCAAAATTTTAACAGAACTATCTGCGCGTAATATAAACAGATAAGTGTTATATCAAATGATTGTAATTGATATAATGCTGAATTTTGGGGCCGAATCACTGGGGAATGCATGCAAAATGGGTTACATGCATGGCGAAGGATTAGAATAATGAACTGAAAACGAGTTCTTTGTATTCGATATTTCGTGGTTATACGTGCGCAATTGTTAATGTTTCACTATTTGTGGGGGAAAATCAAAAAATAATTCTCCTGATCCGGCCGGTGGGCAGCCGCGGTTGTTAGTTGTCTGAACCCCCAAATTCCCGTAAAATTGCAGCTTCAAAATCGACCAGGTTTATATTCCGACAAATGATGACCGCAAACGATATCCGCAAGCAATTCCTTGAATTTTTCCGCGAAAAGCAGCACAAGATAGTGCCTAGTGCCCCGATTGTCAATAAAAACGATCCGACACTGCTTTTCACCAATGCGGGCATGAATCAATTCAAGGATTACTTTCTGGGGAATACCCAGCCCGAGGAGCGGCGGGTAGCGGATACTCAGAAATGTATGCGGGTGGCGGGTAAGCACAACGACCTGGAAGACGTCGGATACGACGGCACCCACCATACGATGTTTGAGATGTTGGGCAACTGGTCGTTTGGCGATTACTTCAAAGACGAGGCCATTGCGTGGTCGTGGGAATTACTCACCGATCGGCTGGGTATCGATCCGGAGCGGCTCTACGCTACCGTCTTCGAAGGGGATAAAGCAGACAAGCTCCCCGCAGACGAGGATGCCCGCAAGTTGTGGACACGCTTCTTGCCGGATGAGCGTATTATCGACGGCAACAAGAAGGATAATTTCTGGGAAATGGGGGAAACCGGGCCCTGTGGACCTTGTACGGAAATACACGTCGATTTGCGGCCGGATGCCGAGCGCCAGAAAACGCCCGGCTACGAACTCGTGAATAAGGACCATCCGCAAGTCATCGAAATCTGGAATAACGTCTTCATTCAGTTCAACCGCAAAGCAGACGGGACGCTGGAAGAGCTTCCGGCTAAGCACGTCGATACCGGCATGGGCTTCGAGCGGTTGTGCATGGTGCTACAGGGCAAGCAGGTAACGTACGATACGGATGTCTTCACTCCGCTTATCGCATTTATCGAGCGGGAAACCGGGAAAAAATACGGGGGTAGTTTCGAGCGATCGGCCAAAGTCGATATTGCCTTTCGCGTGCTGGTCGACCATGTTCGGGCGGCGGCGTTTACCATTGCCGACGGGCAACTACCGAGCAACACCGGGGCGGGCTACGTCGTGCGGCGTATTATTCGGCGGGCTATCCGGTACTATTACACCTTTCTGGAGGTGAAAGAACCGCTGCTGCACAAATTGCTGCCCGTACTGAATAAAGAAATGGGAGATACCTTCCCGGAATTGCGCGCCCAGGAGGCCCAAATTGCCAAAATCATTGAAGGGGAAGAGCGTTCGTTTCTCCAAACCCTCGAAAAGGGCCTGGAGCGATTTGCCGATCTCCAAATCAAGAAGAAGACCATTGCCGGAGAGGATGCTTTTGAATTATATGATACCTATGGCTTTCCCATCGACCTGACCCGACTGCTCGCCGAGGAGCAGGGCTACAAGGTAGATGAAAAGGGATTTGAGAAAGCGCTCGCTGCCCAGAAAAGCCGGTCGCGGGCGGATGCGTCCAAAGAAGTGGGCGACTGGACCGAACTGGTACCGGAAGCAGACAGCCTCTTCTTGGGATATGATCAATTGACGGTTGAGGATGCCCGGATCACAAAATATCGCACGGTAAAGGTCAAGAAGTCAAATCAATTTCAAATTGTGCTGGATCGCACCCCGTTTTACGCAGAGAGCGGTGGCCAGGTGGGCGATAAGGGACAATTGGAAGTTGGCACCGAGGTCATCCAGGTACTGGATACCAAGAAGGAAAACGACCTGAGTATCCACATCGTCGATAAATTGCCGGCCCAACCGGAGGCGTCCGTGCGGGCGAAAGTCGATCCGAACTGGCGGGGCAATACCTCCAAAAACCACACCGCCGTACACCTCATGCACGCCGCGCTGCACCGCATCCTCGGCGACCACGCCACCCAAAAAGGGCAGGATGTAGATGCCAATCGGCTGCGCTTCGATTTTTCGCATTTCCAGCGAATGGAGCCATCTGAAATTGTGGATGTAGAGCGAATGGTGAATGCCAAAATTCGGGAAAACATTCCGTTGGAGGAGCAGCGCGACGTACCCATTGAGGAAGCCCGGGAGATGGGGGCGCTTATGCTGTTTGGCGAAAAATACGGTGACAACGTACGGGTAATAACTTTCGATCCGGATTTCTCGCGCGAACTCTGTGGCGGCACGCATGTGCCGGCTACCGGAGAAATCGGCCAATTCAAAATTCTGGCTGAAAGCGCCGTGGCCGCCGGTGTCCGGCGAATCGAAGCCGTGACGGCGGGTGCGGCGGAAGCGTTCATCGACAAGGAGCTGGAAGAGCTGCAGCAGGTGCGCAGCTTGCTCAAAAACACCCAGGACGCCGTCAAGAGTGTTCAGGCATTGCAAGACGAAAACCGCCGCCTGCAAAAGGAAGTGGAAGGATTGCTCGCCAAGCAGGCCGCCAATCTAAAAACAGATCTAAAAGGACAAGTGGAATCGGTGGGTAGCCTGCAATTCTTAGCGGCGAAGATACCCCTCACCGATGCCGCTGCCGTCAAGAACCTGGCTTTCCAACTCGATCAGGAAGTACCGAATCTATTCGCGTTGCTGGCTACCGAAAACGAAGGAAAGGCCTTGCTTACCCTGATTATCAACAAGGAGTTGGCCGCCGAGCGCGACCTTAATGCGGGCAAACTCATCCGCGAACTCGCCAAGGAAATCAAGGGCGGAGGCGGCGGGCAGGCATTTTTTGCCACCGCTGGCGGTAAGGACCCGTCCGGATTGGAGGCGGCACTGGCCAAGGCGCGGGAAATGGTGGAGTAACGTTTACCAACAATCTCCCCATTCTACCACCCAATGGCGAGCATCGGGTAAAAAGATTGGCAGAAGATCCTTTACGGCACGCAGTCCGTCTCGATGGTTGCACAAAAAGACCAGGCTCGCCTGCTGCTCCGGAAACGCGATGAAGAAAGATTTAAAGGTGCCGTTGTTTCCCCAGTGCCAGAAGGCATTTCCTTGCCGGTCGGCTTGGATACCCAGCCCCAGCCCCCAGAAAATATGTTTATTGGCCCGCGTTCGGATCATTCGCCTCGATAGAGCCGGTACGATTGGAGAAATCATAAGCTGCCAGGTCGCCGGCCGGAGTCCTTCGCCGCGGAGCAAACCGCGGGCAAATTTCTGAAAATCGCTCGCGGTAGTAATTAGGCTGTAAGCACCGTTGGCACAGTAGTGCATCCGCAGCGGCTGCTGCTTCCCCTCGCTGTCGTGCCCGAGCGCCATGTCGTAGCGCCAGTCCTCCGTCCAGGCCATTCCGCTCAGTTGCATGTCGAACGGCTGAAAGACTTCCTCGGCCACCAATTTGTCAAGGGGGATTCCGGTAATCGATTCCATGGCTTCCTGGAGCAGTACAAAACCTTCTCCGGAGTACTTCCACTCGGTACCTGGAGTGAATTGGGTAGTCAGGATGGAAAGCGGCCAATCCGGAGCATCGGGATGCATGGTCCAGTTGGGGAGTCCGCTGGTGTGTGTCAGAAGGGTGCGGGCGGTTATTTGCTCCACGTGCTCGACGGCGCGCAAGCGTTCCGAATGGAAGTACCGGACCAGCGGAGTGTCCAGATGCAGCAAATGGCGATCGTGTAACCGCAGGGCGGTGTAGGCAACTACAGCCTTAGTGAGAGAGGCGCCCTCAAAGCGCGTTGTGGTACCGACGGTCTCCGGAGGCTCGGTTTGGGCATAGCCGATCGCATAATTCCAACTGGAATCAGGAGTTTGATAGCTGATTTGGACGCCCGTCAATTCATACCGATCCACAATTTGTTGAACGAGCGAATCCGCAAATTGAGAGTACAGCCCTCCGCTAAGCAGAAGACCGTGCGCCAGTAGCAATACGCGCATAATTCATGGGTTACTGTAGCCAAATTCCGGTAGCACAACTTAGCCATACAGTGACTTGCTGCACCGGGGTAACCCAATATAATAATTGCGTAAACAACTAATTGCTTAAAATTATATTTTAAGTAACAGGGTGAAAGCGAGATAACATTCGATGGTTTCAGTGCTTTAGTTACCAGGCGAATACCCAGTCCAGTGCCCGGGGGGCCTTGTCGGGAAAGAAAAGGTTGAAAAGGTCTTTTCCGGCGCGCAATCCGGCATGGTGGTTGGAGAAGAAAACCAGGCTCTTACCCTCTTCGGGGAAAGCGATAAAGAAGCCTTTAAAAACGCCATTATCTCCCCAGTGCCAGAGGGCAGTGCCTTCAGCATCCTTTTGGACGCCTACGCCGAGCCCCCAGAAAATATATTCCATAGCCGGATCGTCTGCGCGGCCCCGCGGAATGGCTGGTACCTGGGCCGTTTGCATGGCGGTTGAGGTGCCGGATTGCAACCCGTCACCACGTAGGAGCGCCTGCAGGAAGCGCTGATAGTCGGCGGCGGTGGTAACCATGCTGTAGGCGGCATTGGCACGTTCGACGGTGCGCAGTTCACTTTCTTTTCCTTCCCGATTGTGGCCGATGGCCATTCGGTCTTGCCATTTTTCCTGCCAGACCAGCCCGCTATTCCTCATTCCCAGCGGCTGAAATACTTCTTCGGCGACCAGTTGTTCGAGCGATTTACCGGAAATGGCTTCCAGGGCTTGTTGTAGCAAGCAGAAGCCCTCTCCGGAGTAAGACCAACTGGAACCAGGCGGAAATCGGACGTACAGCTTGGAGAGAGGCCAATCCGGATCACTTGCGTTCATAGTCCAATTGGGAAAGCCGCTGGTGTGGGTAAGTACCATCCGCGGAGTGATGCGTTCGGGCGCGGCGATTTCGGATAGGCGATTTGTTTCGACGTAGTAAATAAGTGGAGCGTCGAGCTGGAGCAACCCCTTGTCCAGCAGCCGTAGCGCCGTGTATGCAACGACTACCTTGGTCAGGGAAGCCGCCTCAAACAAGGTGGTATCGGAAACAGGTATTTGTGGCGTGAGCCGGGCGTTTCCCAGCGTATACAGTTCTTGCTGCGCTCCCTCTTGATAACTAACCTGCAGGCCGGTCAATTCATACTCGTCGAGGATGGCCTGGAGCGCTGCTTGGGTGGATTGCCCAAACAGGGAAATGCTAATTCCGGTAAATGCAAAGAAAAGGAAGTAACGCATTGGTTGGAAGGTTGTGTGGATAAGGATCGGCCCCAGGGCTAAATGGTTGCTCCATAAAATAAGCTAATGATATTCATTAAAAGAATTGTGAAAAATTTAGTTCAACAAGCATAAACCAAAGTATATATCGCATGGTTTGATGCTAAACTATTCTAAATAATAGTAAAGCTATAAAAATGAGAAACCTACTTGTCCTTCTACTGTGTTTACCGCTTTTGTCAGGATGGGAAGGGGCCCCACTACACGCACAAACCAACCTATCTTTTGGTGATGCCCTTCCCTCCTCTTTCCCCAATCGCACCTTTTCGGATGAGCGGGTTTATCAGATCACCCAGGCGCGTCAGCTGATACGGAACGGACAATGGGAACATGCTGTACTCAGCTTTGATGTCGCGCTGAGCCAACAGCCCTACTGGATTCCGGCCCTGGTTGGGCGCGCTGATGTGCTCGATCGAATGGGCCGCCGGCTGGAAGCCCAGCGCGACTGGAGCGCCGCCTTGAAGCTCAACCCCAAAGCCACCGAGCTACTTATGGTGCGCGGACGCAAAGACCCGCTGCGCTTTCTGGCACTCTATCCCGAGCAGTGGTTTGCCCGCCACGGCTTCGAACCCCGCGCCTCGCTTGATCGATTGCGAGCCGTTGGGGCAGATATCGAGAACTTCGATTACTTCCAGTTCCAGGCTAAGCGGATTGCATCGGCGCCCGATAGTTGCTCTATCACTCAGCTACTGCGGTACAAGCTGACGGGTGATTATCAATCCTTCGAGGAACTGGTTGAAATCCCTAACCTGAATGCCGAAAGCAATGAGGCCGTGCTACAGATGTTGACGGGCAATTTACAGCTCATCCGACACGAATACCTCGAAGCGATAGCGCGCTATAATCGGGCTTTCCAGCAGGCAGAGGAGACCTGGCCGGAATTATTCTACAACCGGGGCCTGGCCTACGTACTACTGGATAATTACAACAATGGTTGTGACGATCTGTACCAGAGCGTGCAGCTGGGATTCCTTCCGGCAGCCGAGGTCTACCAGCATGTCTGCAACTTTTAAGAGCCTCAGTGCTAACCTCATAAAACCAAAAAACATGCGAACGTTTCTTTCATTTGCCTTTCTGGCACTCGCCTCCCTACTGATCCTGCCCGGATGCGCGATTGTACGCGAAGGGGAAGTAGGGGTGAAGCGTACCCTAGGTAAATACAAAGACAAGCCCTATGACCAAGGAGTGACCTTCTTCAATCCGTTTACATCGACGGTGGTGAAAGTCAGCACTCAAACGGAAAACATGGAGGTGGAACTCAATTTGCCCTCAAAGGAAGGACTCAATATCCGGGCAGAGATATCGATCCTTTATCACTTGGAGGGCAAAGATGCGCCCGACCTGCTTCGGCAAATCGGACCGAATTTCGAACGCAGCGTCATCCTTCCGGTATTCCGCTCGGCGGTAGCGGATGTGTCGGCTCGATTTTTTGCCAAAGACATGCATACCGGCGAACGCGCTACCATCGAAAAGGCCATTAAAGAACTGATGGCCAATAATCTGGAGGGGCGAGGTATTCAAATTGAATCCGTGCTGATCAAGTCGATCACATTACCCAACAATCTCGCCCGGGCCATCGAAGAAAAGCTGCAAGCAGAGCAGCAGGCCCTGCGCATGGAATTCGTCCTGGAAGAAGCGCGCCGGGAGGCCGAGCGTAAGCGAATTGAAGCAGAGGGAGTACGCGATGCTCAATTGATTATCGCAGAAGGACTCACCCAAGAAGTTCTTCAGTTCAAATCGATTGAAGCTTTCCTCCAGCTAGCCACTTCTCCGAATACCAAGGTGATTGTTTCTGACGGCGACCTGCCGGTCATGATTACCGAGGGGGAATCCGGAGCCAAGAGTACCAGTATGCGCCGATCAATCGGCGGCAACTGATAAAGAACTAGTGATAGGTCCAAAGTAGTCATGTTTTTAGTTCCACCCCCTTAGCTCGGTCGGGGTGGAACTTTTTTTTGCACACATCCCGGCATGAAAAAAGCCTGACAACCATTCGGTCATCAGGCTTTCGGAAGTGTGCCGAAGGCGGGACTCGAACCCGCACGGCCGTGAAGCCACACGCCCCTGAAACGTGCGTGTCTACCAATTTCACCACTTCGGCAGGTAAAAGTACCGGAGGCGGGAATCGAACCCGCACGGTATTGCTACCACTGGATTTTGAATCCAGCGCGTCTACCAATTCCGCCACTCCGGCTGTTCAATGTGGCAATGTCTCGATGTATCAATATGACAATGACTGTAGAATAGATGCTTGAAAATGCGATAATGGCATCATCGACACATTAGCACATTGCCAAATGGGCACATCGATTTAATGCCCGGCAAAAGTAGCTAAATTATTCCGAATCCGCAATAGATAGCGGCGCTTGAGATAATAGTCTTTCAGAGCAGAAAGTTCCTCTTTCGAGGCATTGGAAGGGGCGTACTTATCCAGGATGGGTTGTACGCTGGCGGTCAGTTGGCGATCGAGGGCATCGATTTGCGTTTCGACCGTCCGGCGGGTGTCGGGATTGTTGTCGAATTCCAACTCCATGAGCGATTCATTGACCTCCATCATTTCCATCAGGAATTCCTGGGGGACCTCATTTTTTCCTTCTTCTTCCAAGACGCCCTTGAGTTCCAGGAAATAGCGCATCCGGCGATCAGGATCGTTCAGGGTTTGGTAAGCCTGATTGGTGATTGTGGATTGCTCCAGCGATTCCGACTGCCGATCGCTATCGGAAAGCGTGTGAAAGTCGGGATGATGCTCCCGACTTTTTTGGTAGTAAGCACGCTTGAGGCGCGCCTGATCGACTGTGGGAGCGACGGGTAAGTCGAAGAATTCGAAATAATTCACCACGAATGGAGTGCTTGTTAGCCGAAGAATCCTCTCGCCCAGCGTAGAATATCCAGGCCATTGGCGTAAAGTACCAGCGCAATAACGATCACAAAACCGACCATAGTGGCGTATTCCATGAACTTATCGCTCGGCTTGCGGCCTGTTACCACTTCGTACAGCAGAAACATGACGTGCCCGCCGTCGAGGGCGGGAATGGGCAACAGGTTCATGAAGGCCAGAATGAGGGATAACACCGCAGTCATTTGCCAGAAGCGTTCCCATACCCACTGATCGCCAAACATGCGTCCGATGGAGGCAAAGCCCCCCAAGCTCTCGCTGGCCTTGATTTTTCCGCGGAAAATTTGCCCGAAAGCTTTGATTTGGTCGGAGAGGAAGCCAACGCCTTTTTCTACCCCTGCTGGCATGGCCTCGGAGAAAGTGTATTCCCGGCGTTCGGTATCAAAGAAGTAGGGGGCCCCGTAGGCGTACACCCCGATGTTGCCTTCTTCGGTGAGAGTGAGTGGAAATTCTTTACGTTGACCATCGCGTTCGACAGTGATGACAGCGGCTTGGCCTTTATTTTGACGAGCTAACTCGAGAAACTCGTCGAAGAAGGTAGTGGTTGTTTCGTTAAAGGCTACGATCTTATCATCCGCTTGGATCCCTGCCTGCTCGGCGGGGGAGCCCTTCCTTACTTGCCCCACCACGAAGGGGCGGCGGGCGTAAAACAGGCGTTTATCTTTATTTTCATGACGAGAGAGAATGTCTACAAAGCGTTCCTCCACGGGCAGAACGGTCTCTTCCCCGTCGCGCTGGACCGTGATAGACTTCGCATCATCAATCACAATACCGCGCAAGATGAAGCGGTCATTGAATACCTCAAATGGTTGATCGCCTACGGCAAGTACATAGTCGCCAGTCCTCAGCCCCAGGTCCTGACCTAGCGAATCGGCAAAAATGCCGTGTTCGACGTTCCGGGTGGGAAGAAATTCTTCTCCCCAAACCCACAGTACGATACCGTAGAGGAAGAAGCCCAGCAAGAAATTGACCGTTACACCGCCGAGCATAATGATAAGTCTTTGCCAGGCGGGCTTGGAGCGGAATTCGTAGGGCTGCGGCTCGGAAGTCATCTGCTCGGTATCGAAGCTTTCATCGATCATTCCCGAAATCTTCACATATCCTCCCAGTGGAAGCCAGCCAATCCCATACTCGGTTTCCCCGATTTTTTTACTAATCAGGGAGAAACCGGGATTAAAGAAAAGATAAAACTTCTCCACCCTCGTGCCGAAAAAGCGGGCCGGAAGAAAGTGCCCCAATTCGTGCAAAACTATCAGAATGGAAAGGCTGAGCATTAGCTGGCCAGCCATAATCAGAAAATCCATAAGCTATATGACTCTTGTACGGGACCGGTCGCAATCCCATGAATACGTGTCGTTCCAAAACAGCCTCCCGGCGAAGGTTGTTGTTGATGAATTGGTAAAGGTAGTGGATTTTTCGACCTTTAGCCACCTCTCGTCGATGAATCGGCAACCGTCCTTTGCGTTAATTACACCGGCCAACGGCTTTTGGTTTTATGGAATTATACTATACACCGACGATAACGGAAGGCACCTTCGAACTCCCGGAGGAAGAACGCCGGCACGCCATACAGGTATTGCGCCATCGGGTTGGGGATGAACTGCTACTAGTAGACGGGAAAGGAGGTTGGTACCGAGGTGCGATCGTGCAGGTCGGTAAGCGACAGTGTCAGTTGGAGGTCACGTTAATGAAACGGGAGACGGTGCGGTCGGGATACACCCTGCGACTGGCCGTTGCCCCGACGAAGCGCAACGAACGGTTTGAGTGGTTTTTGGAAAAAGCCACTGAAATCGGGGTCGATCAAATCATTCCACTACTGACGCGGCGTAGCGAACGCCGCCAAATCCGAACGGATCGCTATGAGAAAGTGCTGGTTGCCGCTATGAAGCAAAGCCGGCAGGCCTGGCTGCCGCGCCTGGAAGCGCTTACAGATTGGGGCACCTTCCTGGAACGAACCGCCGACTGTCCGCAGCGCTGTATTGCCTGGATCGACGAATCGGTCAATGCTACACTCGCCGACACTTATCCACACCCAAGCGACGTTTTGATTATGATTGGTCCGGAGGGCGGGTTCTCTCCGGAGGAGGCGGAGCAGGCTCGGGCCGCAGGGTTTCGGCCGATCAGCCTCGGCCCCAACCGGCTACGCACCGAAACGGCGGCGCTGGTCGCTGTACAATCCGTTCGATTATTACATCACTTGCACAACCGACACAAGCACGTTTAGCATGAACTATCTCATTCGGTTCTTTATCTGCACCTTTATCGTAGTCCTGTTTGCGGCCGCAACCGAAACACCATCGGTTCGGCCAATGCAGCTCGGATTACTCAAATACAATGGTGGAGGCGACTGGTACTCTAATCCGACGGCCCTGCCCAACTTGGCGCGCTTTTGCAATCAGAATCTGGGCACGAATTTTTCAATGGATTACGCCACCGTCGAAGTGGGCAGTGCCGAACTATTCAACTATCCCTGGATTCACATGACGGGCCACGGAAATGTGGTTTTCTCGGATGCAGAAGCCGATAACTTGCGCAATTACCTCATCGGCGGCGGTTTTTTGCACATCGACGATAATTACGGGATGGACCCCTACGTACGGACGGCCATGAAGCGCGTATTCCCCGAACTCGAATTTGTGGAGCTCCCCTTCGACCATCCGATTTACCATCAGCGGTTCGAATTCCCGCGCGGGCTGCCGAAAGTGCACGAACACGACGGTGATCCCGCACAGGGCTATGGCATATTTTGGGAAAATCGCCTGGTCTGTTTCTACACTTTCGAATGCGATTTGGGGGATGGCTGGGAAGACCCCGATGTACATAATGATCCCGAAGCCATCCGACAGCAGGCCCTACGAATGGGAGCAAACATCATCCAGTTTGCGTTCGCGCAGTAGGTTTACTAGTATTTTAGTCCGTCATAAGTTTATAACAAAAAGACTAGAGTACTAACCGACTAAAGTACTAACAAGCTATCTATAGACTAGATTCCTGCCATTGCGAATATAGCGACGCACATTCAGCCAAAAGGCGGTGAACAGGTAGAAAATGACGGGTGAACCCAGGGTAAGGCAGGAAATATAAATGAAATAGAGCCGCACCCGTGAGGTGGTGATACCCATGCGTTGGCCGATGTAGGTGCAAACCCCAAAGGCAGAGTACTCGAGCTTCCGACGGAACTGTTCCATGTGAAGAGTGATTAGGGGCTTTGGATCTGGTTTCTTAAGATACGAATTTCCAGTCAAAACTGTTGATCGATAAAAGAGTTCAGCGCTTTGCGCGTATGGCTGTATGAATAAAAACGACCTCCCGGTCGGCACTATTGCTACGCACCGTTGGATGGGGCAACTCCTCTACGCTAAATGGCAGATTGGGTGATCAACTCAGCGGCCTTACTGGCGGCACCGGACTGGCCAAGCAATTGCCGCAGTTCGGCGAACCCCGCTTGCAGGCGTTCGCGGTATATCGGGTCCAGAAGTTTGGAAAGTTCCTCGGCGAGGTTGTCGGCTGTGAGCTCTTGCTGGATCAACTCCTGCACCAGTGGCCGATCCACGATTAAATTAACAAGACTAATGTACTTGACCTCCACCAGGCGGCGGGCAATCCAATAGCTCAGACCACCACCGCGGTAGCAGACGCACAGGGGCACATTGAACATGGCCGTTTCCAGAGTAGCGGTGCCGCTGGTTACCAGTGCCGCGTGGGCGTGGTGGAGCAGGGCGTAGGTTTCGTTTGAAATCAGGCGAATGGTAGCTACTTTTGGCGACTGCTCCATCAGTAACTCGTATTGATCCGGCGGCCGGGAAGGAGCCCCTGCAATGGCAAATTGTAAATCGGGGAAGCGGCTGGCTGTTTCCAGCATAATGGGCAAC
Source organism: uncultured Saprospiraceae bacterium (assembly GCA_964504335.1). Classification (GTDB taxonomy): domain Bacteria; phylum Bacteroidota; class Bacteroidia; order Chitinophagales; family Saprospiraceae; genus CAZDET01. The sequence continues at coordinate 10,396 of CAZDET010000001.1, read as the reverse complement.
ACCCGTTCAATTTCCTGGCGGCGGCTGCCGGGGAGTAGCGCGACGATCGGTCGGTCGTCTAGGGCATAGCGCTGCCGAAAATCGGAAGTTGGTTCGAAGTGTTCGACAACATCGAGCAGGGGATGCCCCACAAAATCCACCGCCATTCCGTGCTTGGCGTAAAATTCCTGCTCGAAGGGAAGGATAACGAGCATGCGGTCGACGGTGCGTTTAATCTGATGGACCCTGCTGGTATGCCAGGCCCAAATTTGGGGAGAGATGTAGTAGATAACCTCGGCAGGAATCTGGACCGCCCATTTGGCGATGCGCAAATTAAATCCGGGGTAGTCGATTAGAATGAGTTTGTCGGGTTGCCATTGAGTGATGTCTTCTTTGCAAAAGTGCAAATTGCGAAGAATCGTACGCAGGTTTGCAACCACTTCTACAAACCCCATGAAGGCCAGGTCGCGATAGTGTTTCACTAGCTGCCCTCCAGCCGCTTCCATGAGGTCGCCTCCCCAGATGCGAAATTCGGCTGCTGGATCTCGTTGGCGAATAGCTTGCATGAGGCGCGAACCGTGTAAGTCGCCGGAGGCCTCTCCTGCGATCAGGTAGTACTTCATAGCTACAGGAAGCTATCGTTGAAGTAAATGAACCATAGCACCCCTAACAACAGGGTGGCTAATACCAAACCACGAATACTGCGGGTAGCCCGCTGGCCCTGGAATCGACGTAGAGGCAGGAGGTTGAGACACAAGGCCAGAATAGCCACTGTACGCTGGCGAAAGTCGCCGGAAAAACCACTGCTGCTGACGATGCCTGCCTCTTCCAGTTGTTCGTACAAAAACAGCAGGACGGGGTATCCCAGAGCGGGCAGCGCCAGTCCGATGAGTAGACCTAACCAAATGGAATTATTGCGCGACATGATTGGGTATTACTTGAATTGTTCGCTTGTTGAGTGAAGGGATTCCATCGTTTTCAAGGCGGGCAAGGCCCGGTAATTGGTCAAATCGTGATGAGAAGGGACCAGCGAGATGTATCCATTCTCGAGGGCCCATACATCCGTATCCGTACCCTGGTCATCGTTGACGAAGCGGCCCGTCAGCCAATAGTAAGGTTGCCCTTGTGGGTCGTAAGCCTCTGCGAATTCCTCCACCCAGCGTGCATCCGCCTGCCGGCATACTTTGATCCCCTTAATTTCCTCCGTGGATAACTTGGGAATATTCACATTGAACAGGCTTCCTTCATCCATGCCGTGCTCCAAAACGAATTCGATAATGCGCTGGACGTAGGGCAATCCGGATTTGAAGTCGGCATCGTGGGAATAGTCCAACAAGGAAAACCCAATGCTCGGAATGGCTTCCAGGGAAGCCTCCATCGCTGCGGAAAGCGTACCGCTGTATATGATATTTATCGAGGCATTGCTTCCGTGGTTGATGCCAGAAAGACACAAATCCGGTGTGCGCCCTTTCAAAATAACGGATTTCGACAATTTAACGCAATCTACGGGCGTGCCGCTGCACTCGTAGGCCTCCACATCCACCTCCTCGAAGGCCCGACTCCGATAGACGCGCAGGGGCGTCTGGATCGTGATGGCGTGCCCCATGGCCGATTGCGGAGCATTAGGGGCTACGACTACTACTTCGCCATATTTACTGGCAGCCTCTACCAGGTGCTGAATACCCGGTGCAGTAATACCATCATCGTTCGTTACGAGGATCAAAGGGCGGGCCATACGAATCGTTTTGGGGGTTAGTAGATGCAATGTAAACGAGGACGAATGTACTACATTTTATCGCATCCTCTATTTTGCCAGAGGGGGGGGTGGGGTGATTCAGTAGTACAAAAAAGCGATAGCACAGCCTTGACAGGTATCATTAAAAGGCCGATATTGCAATTGCCATTCTCACAATAACCGGTCCGACGGACAGGTGAAATCCCCAATGTATTTTATTGCGGCCGTTTACATCGTGGGTAGTCGCGTGCTTGGTGTACGCTTGGGCTACTTGCATGCCCCAAGAGGTAGGCAGGAAAGGAGGGTGGGCATTTCCCACCCACATATATGGTGTGCGACCGGCCCGGACCCAAAACCGACTCCTCAGTCGGCCGGCTACCGCATGCCGCCGACCATCCATACGAAATAGTAGTTGGTGTATTTGTCTACTAGTTGGATCTTACCCGTAACTGACGGTGCCGCTCAACTTAACGGTAAGGAGGCTGTTAAATGGCTGTTTTATAAGAAATCCTCATCATGTCGTTACACGGAAAGAAAGGGGTGTTGCTCGTCAATTTAGGTACGCCCGACGAGCCGACTCGCTCAGCGGTTTACCGGTACTTGAAACAATTCTTGCTGGATCGGCGAGTGGTCGATTACAACTGGGTAGCACGGAATCTGCTCGTTCGCGGGATTATCGCACCTTTTCGGTCGGGGAAATCCGCCAAGGCCTACCGTGATTTGTGGACGGAAAACGGCAGTCCGCTCAAGTATTACGGCGAAGTATTGGCAGCCAAAGTACAAGAACAGCTGGGTTCGGAATACGTGGTAGAACTCGGTATGCGCTACCAAAATCCGTCTATCCCTTCCGCAATCCGCCGCCTGAGGCGCGCTGGGGTGGCCGAGATTATTGTCTTTCCGTTATTTCCGCAGTATGCGAGTGCAACCACCGGATCCGTCCATGAGGAGGTGATGCGCGTTTTGGCCCGCGAAGAAAACATCCCGAATGTGCGTCTGGTCAATTCATACTACGATTACGAACCCATGATCGATGTATTTGTCGATCACGCCCGGCAATTCGATTTGAATAGCTACGACCACGTTCTCTTTTCTTACCACGGTTTGCCCCAGCGGCAACTCCGCAAGGCCGATCCAGGAAATCATTGCCTGAAAACGCCCAATTGTTGTGCTTCCATCGGGCAGGTCAATCAGTTTTGCTACTCCGCCCAGTGCCACGCCACTACCCGTGCCATTGTGGATAAACTAGGGCTGGAAACCGGGCAGTACACTACCTGCTTTCAGAGTCGCCTTGGGCCGGAGGCCTGGGCGAAGCCCTACACCGCCAAAACCCTGGAACATTTAGCAGAAACCGGCAAGAAACGCGTACTGGTGTTCAGCCCGGCTTTTGTAGCGGATTGTCTGGAAACTATCATCGAGATTGGTGATGAATACCAGGAGGAATTCGAAGAATGGGGAGGCGAAAAAGTGGATCTCGTGCCGAGCCTCAACGACGACCCTCGTTGGATCGAGGCAGTGGCCAATTTGGTGCGCCAGGAAGCTGGGGTTCCATCAGTTACCGAGAAGGTCGCTTCCTAAAAAAAGCGCTAAAACTTCGGACATAGCACTGCATCGTCCTCAAACGCTCCTAAATAGGCAACGGATACTTCAAAGGCATTTTGGTTGCGAGAATTGAAGCGAAGCTGATCGATGCCGAGATCGAAGCTGAAGCCCAACAGGAAGCGATTCAACTCGATTCCCAATAGAGCAATTGCCGAATCCAGGGCAAATTCATCCTCGTCTTGTACTGGACGGATGTAACCTCCCAAATGCAGGGCCAGGTCTCGGGAATCGTCCATGAGGAAGCGAAAATTACCACCGCCTACGGCCATATAATGGGGCCCCTGTTTCATGATAAGTCCCCTTGGGGAAAACGTAACCACCTCGCCAACTGGAATGCGCAAATTGAGGTAGGCGCTGTAGCGTCGGGAAAGATCGCTGCTCAGAATGGTGCCGCTCAGGCTGTTTTCCTCGTCGGTGAAAAAGCTGATGCGAGGGCGGAGCACGTGGTGAACGGCCACGCCCGCGTACAGTCCGACTTTTCGAGCCGGTGCATATGAGTAAGCCAATCCGATCTGCATATCGCCAAATCCGAAGTTATTTTCGGGAAGTACCTCTCCGGAGGTGCCGGAATTAAATCCGGAGTCGCCATTGAATTCATCTTCAAAGGTCAATGCGTCGTAGTTGATATTGCGCTGTACAATACCAAACTGCACTCCCAGGCTCAAAAACTGGACACTATTGGCATCTAACGCTTTGTGGAAAGCCCCCGACAACATGATCTGGTTGGTGCTGAAATCAGTAACGGGCACTCTGTCGCTATAAAACACCAGACCTACCCCAAAGGCATCGCGGTATTTGCGTTTAAATTGCCCGACCGGATACCGGAAATCGGCGGCCGCAGAAAAGGTCGTATAGGGCTGGTCGAGCACTTGCCGCCACTGGTCGCGGTAAATGAATGAAACGCGGTACTTACCTTCCATGCTGCCGGTCAGGGCCGGGCTAAAGGTAAGGGGAGAGGCGAAAAATTGCGTAAAATGCTGATCCTGAGCACGGACAATCAAACAAAGGGAAAGAAGGAGCAAAACGGTGTAAATACGCAGCATACCGCGAGATTTGGGTGAGACCTGACAACAGGGCAAATTTAGCATAAGCGAACCACCGAATGAACGGTCAGGATCCATTAAATATTTTCGGAAACGCTACCTTAGCCCCACAATGGACAGACTCACTTCACCGCATTTTGCGATTAACCCCTTGGCGAGTGTAGCGCTGAGGCGGGGACCTTCACACCGGGCAGAATTGCGCTCCCAGTTGCTGTTCGGAGAAATCGTCGAGCTTTTGGAACGCCGAGGCAAAGAATGGTGTCTGGTCCGCTGCGTGGATGATGGATTGGAGGCATACGCTCTACTCCATCAGCTACTCCCGATTAAACCGGAAGAGGCGGCCGATTGGCAAACGCACTTTGCGTTTGCGTTCGACTTATTTCAGCCTATTCACGGGCCGAACTCCTTTTTTCCGATCTCGACGGGCGCGCGCTTGCCCCGCTTCGACGGGTTGCGCTTCAAATTGAACCGCCAGCTCTTTACCTACAGTGGCCAGGCCATACACCCCACAGAATTACGACCCTCGGCAGATTTGGTGGCTTCCATCGGGCGTAAATTTCTCAACGCGCCTTTCCTGTGGGGAGGGCGCACACCCTTCGGAATTGACAGCCCCGGCCTGATTCAGTTGGTGTATCGCATGGCGGGCATTCAGTTACCGCGCTTTCCCGAACAACAAGTAGCCATAGGCGAAGCCGTCGATTTTGCGGAATTGGCCCAAGCTGGTGACCTCGCGTTCTTCGAAAACCGATCGGGCCGAATCACGCACGTCGGACTGCTACTGCCGAATCAGCAGCTGCTGCACGTAGCCGAAAAAGTGCGCATTGATCTGGTCGACCACTTCGGCGTCTTTGATACAACTTCTAAAACCTACAACTACCGCCTGCGAATCATCAAGCGGCTGCTGCCGGTCGGGCCTCCCAGCCAGGGGTTTTATCTGGAAGAAATCGACCGAAAGCAGCAACTCGATTTATTTTAACAACTTCATTGGCTAAAGGCCTATCTCCGAACGTAACGCAGCGTCTTTAGTACCGTTGTGGGTCCAGTACGGATCCAGTTTGGTCTGCTTGCGTCGGGCAATGGTCGTGCGAGCTACCCGATCGAAGGCGGAGGGATAGGTATCGGTCCAGCCTTCGATGCGGTAGGGCGGTTTATTTTGATAAACAACCGATAAGGTCCGTTCGTACTCCGGCATTTCTACACGCAGTACCTGCAGATTTTCTCCGGAAAAGGTTGCCGGATTCGATTCGACGTAAGTTTCCGTACTAATGTTGGCCTTCGTCGGCTTCGACGGGAAGTGTCGAAGTCGGAGGAAGGAAAGAGAAGGTAGCATAAGGTGAGTACCGGAAGGAATGGCCTCGGGGCCCATCCGAAGCCGGTTGAATAACTCGTCTTCCAACAAAACTGGAGCAACCTCCTCGGTAGCATCGGCCTCGGATTCGAAATAAGAGTGCAGCTCGCTGATGTATTGGCCGTCTCTGAAGTTGAGCTGGTTGTAGGTTTGCCCGCACCAATCCTGAGAAGACATGCTGACTTTCAGCGTAAAGGGATACTCGCGGGTTTGAGTCGGCGTGAAGACCGAGGTCATGATCGAGTAATCGTAAATACCCGTAGTAAAACGGCGAATTTGATTCGTTTTAAGAACCGGGGTCGCCTCCTCGCGCGGTCCGCGGTCGTTTTTGACCTGAGCTTCGGGAAGAAAATCTTCGGAGACGAAAATCAGAATTGCCTCTCCCGGATGAATGCCGTCGTAGCGGTTTTGCTCAAGGGTGTAGGTCGTAATCTCTGCCAACCCCTGGTACCAGTAGTCGTCTAATCCAGAGGTTTGGCTAGCAAAAACACTTGACGGATGCGGAGTAGTGGTGGCAGGGGTGGCTTCCCTAGCGGTATGGCAATTACTTAAAACACAGCCCAGCCCCAAGGCCAGGGCGAAAAAAAAGTAGTGACGCATTTTTGAGAGCTCGTTGTTACGTTGCCATAACAACTGAACTACCCAAAATGGTTGTTTAAACAATGGAATATCCGGTGAATGCGATTTATGATCTGTCGGCTAATAACAATATGCGCACTTTTGAGGATAAAAAGTTTAAATCTACTATTTTTGGGATGATAGTTTACTAATGCACTCTTTGACTTGGGACCTGCCAGTTTCTGGATAGGTCCCAAGCTTTATCCATGCGCAATAAAAAAGGAGCTCTCCGATCGTCGGAGAGCTCCTTTGTAAAAAGTGGCTTTGACTTAGTAGCCTATGTTGCGAACAATTAAAGAGTCACCTGCTCGTAGTATACGTCCTCATCGGTACGAACGACGAACGTGTACCTTCCTTTTGGAAGTCTCGACACGTCCAGCATGCGCTGGAGGGAGAGTTTCGGAGCCAGCTCTTCTTCGTACCAGGTCTGGTTATCGCTGTCGCGGAGGCTGATTTTTGCGCCTGATATCCGACGATTAAGCAGGGAAAAGGCCAGCGTTTGATTGGGCCGTACCTGCACGACCGGCAAAAATCGATTAAACTGTTGTTGCTCCCGCATCTTAATGCCGTGCTCGGTGATCTGAAATGGTTGCACCATTTCGCGATACCCCACTCGGAGAACGAATTGATAAGCCCCTCGGGGAAGGTCTTCCAGGTTGAATAGCTTCCGGTGGGTTTCGTTTCCGACCATGCTTTCTCGCATGAGCGTGAAACCTTGGGCATCCTCGATTCGAGCCTCCGCATCGGACCTCAGGTCGGTCACCTCGAGTGCGAATTTCTGTTGATGTCCGGCCGGTGCAAAGCGCAGTGTGGGGAGCTCCGTATCGTTTGCCAACACCCAGCTACAACTAGTTACCATCAATACTATCGTCAAAAACGACTTCATTTCAATTAATCTGTTCATTGGGTACTTGATTTTAGTTAATCATTCAAATGAACAGTCACAAAAGTAGGGGATAAAAAGAGGCCGGTCTAGCCGTAGATTGACGGATAGTTGTGGTATTTTTACACGCAATTACTTATAAATCAGAACGGTACAAATTTGTGTCGAGCTGTTTATTGAAACAATGTTTGGAAAACGAGTCCGGCTCACCAACATATATACCGTACGGAAGCCCGGTTAATTATCGTTCCTTCTAATGCCGGGAGGGAAGATGGATTCCCTCCGAGGTATGCTATCTTAGTTTGCCAAAATTGCCCTTGATGCGACTATTCTACATTTTCTTGCTGCTGTTATTGGTTCATGGCCTTTTCGCACAACCTGGCCCGCTGATTCGACAATCCCGTGAGGTGTTTAAAGAAGGAGAAGCGGCCCTGCTGGCTAAAGATTACAAGCTGGCACAGCGATACTTTGAGCGAGCCATAGATATCCGGCCGAAGTGGGCGGCCCCGATCCGACTGCTGGCTGTGGCTCTTGAAATGCAGGGCAACTACACCGAAGCGATCGAGCGCTACCTACAAGTGATCAAGATCGACCCTATGTACAGTCGATCATTGTACTACCAGCTCGGCGAAGTCTATTACAAGATCGGCCGTCCGGAGCTTGCATTGAGCTATTACGACCGCTTTAGGGAATTGCAGGATTTGCCGTTTAGCAGTTTTGGATTGCGGGGCGAACTGGAGCAGGTAGACGAATTGGTCTTCCTCGATCGTTTGGAGAATCGCCGGCGGGCCTGTGAAATGATGCTCGACTCGGCCCAGTTCATCAACATCACTGAGATCAAGAATTTGGGAAATAAGGTCAACAGCCCCCTCGATGACTACTTCCCCTTTCTGAACAACCAGCAGGATAAAATTTTCTTCACCCGCCACGAAAAGAGCGGTGACGAAGACCTCTTCTACAGCACCCGGGTCGGGGAATACTGGCGAATGCCCGAGCGAGTGCACCGGTTCAATACGAAACAACCGGAAGGAATGAGCACTTTAGTAAGAAATGGCCGGACCATTTATTTCACTGCCTGCGGCCGCGATACGCTTAATGGTGGGCCTTGCGATTTGTGGCAAGCCCGGGTAGAAGACAACGGTGTGACCGATGTACAGATAGTAGAGGGCGCAATCAATAGCGACGGATGGGAATCGCAATCGGCAGTCAGTTGCGATGGGCGCAAGTTGTATTTCGCCAGCAATCGCCCCGGAGGAGTAGGAGGAAGTGATATCTGGGTATCCGAACGACTAGCCAATGGGCAATGGAGCCGACCTCGCAATTTAGGAGTGCCCCTCAATACGCCTCAGGACGAAGAGGCTCCGTTTATCTCGAACGATGGGAAAACCCTCTATTTCTCCAGTACCGGCCATTCGGTCATTGGCGATCAGGATATTTTCATGAGCTGGTGGGATGAGCGTTTAGAAAGATGGAGCGCCCCGATCAATCTGGCACCGCCGGTAAATAGTCCGCACCGCGAACTGGGGTTTTTCCTTTCCTCGGACGGGAAGACCGGATATTTTGCCAGCGACCGCCCTGGTGGAGAGGGCGGGATGGATATCTACACGTTTCAGCTTTCCGAACAGTTGCACGGAGAGCCTATCACATTTGTCGACGGGGCTTTGTTGGACAAGGACTTGCGCACTCCCGTTGAAGGGCTACTATCACTTAATGGCGAGATTTCTGTTCCCACTGATGAGCAGGGGCGGTTCTTTTTGTGTGTACCAGCCGCCACCGATATTCAGTTGGAGGCAAAGATAGACGATTACCGACCCTACGATCGCGAATTCCGAATTCCGGCGTGGTCGAATCACGACCCCTTTAAACTGGAAGTGCTGCTCGAATCGGAATTCGGTTTCCTGGCCGACTTAGAGCGAGAGACCCCGACAATTAAGGGAGAGGTTCGACGGCCGGAGCGGGAAATGATTCATAAAGTCTATTTCGAATACAAGAAAGACAACCTACAGGAACACGAAATGGATCGCCTCGATGGACTTATGCGTACGCTTTCCGAACGGCCGGTGCACCGCTGGGAAATCGTCGGGTGGGCCGATTCGGTAGGGAGCGAAGAATACAATCTGGCCCTTTCGGAAGCTCGTGCAAAAAGCGTAGCTTACTATTTAATTCAGAAAAATGTACCGGTACACAAGCTCAAAATCAAAGGTCTCGGTACCGAAATGGGCAATCGAGACGAAGAGCGCAAGCGCCGGGTGGATATTAAGATTTATTTTCGGGATTAATTCTTTCAAAAACAGCATTATACCATGAAGTACACACTTTTCCTTTTTGCAGCTGCCCTGTTGATTAGTGCCTGCTCATCAAGCACACCCTCCGGCGATCTTTCCGAAACGATGACCATCGAAGCATCGCAAGTAGCCGACAGTTTTGGAGAAGCCCCTGCACCCGACGAGATTCTGACATTCGATCAGCTTCGCGCTCAATTGGCCCAGAACGACAGCCCCGATTCTTTGGTAGTGAAAGTAAAGGGAACCGTTCAGGAGGTATGCCAAATGAAAGGATGTTGGATGACCGTGGCAAGCCAATCAGAATCTGTCGAGCCGATGATGGTCCGGTTTAAGGACTATGGATTCTTCGTACCCAAGGATATCAGTGGTCGGGAAGTGGTGATGGAAGGAATAGCCTACCTATCCACAATGAGTGTGGAAGAACAACGCCACTACGCCGAGGATGCCGGAAAATCGGAAGCAGAAATTGCCGCTATTACCGATCCGAAGGAAGAATACACCTTCGAAGCAAGCGGAGTGTTGTTGTTGCAGTGATGGCAACTAATTTTCCGGTCTTTAGGTTTTAGTTGAAACAATAAGCATATTTGTTGATTTAGTTTGTTTTTACTTGAATTTGCTGGTTTTTGTTTATTTTTGGCGAAACCGGAAGTCCTGGTGGCAAAAACTGGCATATCACGATGAAGAAAGTGGAAGAACGTCTTTCCAAGGTGGAGCAAGCGGTAATCGATTTCACGATCCAGACGAATTCGGCTATCCAATCGTTGGCTTCTGAAATGAAGGAGTTCAAAAATGAGATGAGCGACTTCAAGGACGAAATGTTGGAGTTTAAGGAGGAGATGAAGGACTTCAAGGACGAAATGTTGGAGTTTAAAGAGGAGATGAAGGACTTCAAGGACGAAATGTTGG